>CAZULG010000003.1:105541-125621 GCA_964621065.1 uncultured Methanosarcinales archaeon
ACTTTGTTCAAATCCCTAAGTAAAAATTAATTGATACTCATAAAGCGCCTAGTGGACTACGAACTTTTATAGAAAGGACACGAAACATTTATAATAAATAGTTTCATAGTCTAGTCTATGGTTTCAGAATCTAGAACAGAATCCGAGAAAAAACAATATGAAAGAGCAAGAGATTTATTTAATAATCATCCTTTAATTTCAGACAACAATAAAGAGTTTGTAAATACATATATTAAGAATGCAAGAAAAAATAAGAAAGATAGAAACCGTAAAGGTTGGATGCATTATAGAACTTCTTATAACATAATGAAGTTAATTTGTCTTAAAATATTCCCCAATAGAGACTTAATGACTCTAACACAAGAGGATATTTCTGACTTATCAGATAAATTAGAAGAAGATTTAATAAAAAAAAATAACGGAAATAATTATTCTACTACATACAAAGCCAAAATTTCAAAACATTTAATTGATAGTTTCAAATTTAATAATCCTAAAGAAAGACAAAAATATGATGATTTATTTATAAATGATTTTGGTAAAAAAATATTAAATACAACTTACGAAAAAAGAAAAGATAAAAAAATATTAAGTTATGAACAAGTTCACAAACTAGTAGAAAATAAAAATTTAGATATTAGGTGGGCTTTTTGGTTTTCAATAATGTTTGATGGTGGTTTTCGACCAATTGAATTGTTTGAGGCTAAAGTTTCTGATTTAGTTTTTCAAGATGAAGACGATAAAAAAAAATATATCTTTCATGTTAGAGAGTCTAAGAATGGAAAGCCCAGGACAGTTTCTTTAGTTATGTTCCCTGATATTATTAGTTCTTATTTAGAATTATTAAAAAAAAATTCTAATTTTTCAGAAAATATGAAATTATTTGACTATTCAGAACAATATTTAAATAGAGTCACTAAAAATTGTTTAAGAGATTATTTAGAACTAGAAAATTATAAAGATTTTAGTTCTTATTCATTAAGAAGAAGTTCAGCAACTTATTATGCTTTACATGTTGCTAAAAATCCTATGAAAATTTATGCTCGTTTTGGTTGGATTGAAGGAAGTTCAGAAGCATCAGAATATATTCAGTTATCAACTGCTAATTTAGATGAAGATGATGAAGTTATAAGAGAAGTAAATTCTTCTTTAAATACTAAAAGATTAGAAAATGAATTTAAGGAATTAAAAAAAGAAAATCAAGAATTGCATCAAAATTATCAATATTTAGCATCTCAAATAGAATTGTTAAAAGAAACGTATATTCCAGACAAACATGTTAAATTAAAAGAGTTCATTGATGTACATGAACAATTAAAATATACTCCTTTCAATGGCTTAAATTTGTTGGACATTTATTTAATTAAAGATAATAGAGATTTAATCAAATACATTGATAATCTGCCGAATTATTTTCCTCAATTTTGTTTCTTTGTTCCTAAAACCTCTTTTTCATTTGTTTTTAAATCACATACAGATATATTGAGTTTTGTTAACAAACCTAAAAAATATTTAAAAGAATTTATATATAAACAACCTGATTACTTTATCGATGTTGTCCCTTTAAACCCTAATATAGATAAAATCAAGTTTCTACAAGAATGTAAAGAATATTACTATAAAACTGATTATTATAAAAGAACACAAAAAATTTTATCCGACACACTAGAATTTGAGGAAGTAGAATTTGAAGATGAATAAAAGTTATTTAATTATATTAACAAAAAATTAGATACAACTGATTTTGATTTAAACGTTTTAATACTTCATTATAACTTAAATCCTTCTATTGACAAACTTAAATTATACGATATATATAGAAATGCAAATCAAGAACTTTTTAATGATTATCAAGAAATTATTAAAAATCCTCATAAAAATAAAAAATCTCCTAATGATTTAGAAACCGAAGAATTAAATTTAAAGTAGTAGTTTAATAGAAAAGTTTAAATAATTCAAGTTTATATATAAAGTAGTAGTTGAAAAACTACGTTTTCATATTACGATATTCATTAATACTCTTGGGAAGGGGTTTTAATGAAGAATGAACATTCAAAATAAAACTTATTCAAAAATTGACGCAAATTTTCCTCGTTATAGACCTTCCTATATTGAGCGAAAAGAAGACGAAAAATATAATTCTAAACAAACAGATTCTAAACCTAAAAAAGAATTTTCAGACATTTATTCAAAAGAACAAATTCAAAATTTAGAATTATTAAAAAAAGAACTCCAGAAAAGGAAAGATAAAGAAAAAATATCTTTAAATGAAGGAGATAGCAAAATAAAGCCTCTTTATGAGCATATTCAAAATACTTTTAAATTATCCATAGAAGTTTACACTTTCGGAAAAAAGAATAATAGAGAAGATTTTGTATATCTCTCAACATTTATTTATGAACTTGCATTATTAAAATACAAGCATTATAAGAAATTAACTTCTTATAATAAATCCAGCTCTTAAACCCATACCTCTCCATAGAAAATAAATATGCCCTTTAGGAACGAAGGAAAGGTTAGGGGTTATACAACGCGAAGCGACAGGCTCACGCACTCAAACCACTAAATTTTTTTAAACATGCCGTTTGAGGTGTCGAAGTTTAAGGAAGGGGTTAAATGACCCGCGACCGTAGGTTTTATATGGGTTTTGGCGTAGCCAAAAGCCTTATAATAGACCGAAGGGAGAATTAAACCCATTCCGTGACACACTCAAACGATCATTAAAAAAATTATCAGTTAAATAAACCACTCAAAAAAACCTCGATTGCTTTTTTAGTATCGCCGATAAAAAAGCTCGCTCACTAAAAAATGAACTCTCCAATTATAGAAACAGTTAAACTAGAAGATAAAAACAATTTATCAATAAATGAAATAAGGCAAATGAAAAATGATTTTGAAAATCAATTATTAGCATATAAGCAGTTTATGGCTGATAATTACTTAATAGATGTTGCAGAAATACAATTTAATTATGATGAAGAAAAGGATAAATATTATTGTAATGCTGAATTTATATTTTTCAATGATTATGAAACTTCTAGAGAAGAAGAATAAATAATTTCATTAATTCTTAGATGTAGAAACTAATTTTAAGATTTTGAAACAAACATTTAAATAATTCTAGATTATATAATATATAAAAAGAACATCTTAAAGTAAATTGATTAAAATATTTAATCAAAAATAAAAAATAAGAAAGCGCCAACTTTCTTCAGAGGTGTTCTCAACAATGATAGCAAATGAGAACTAATACTATAAGCAACTTTAAAATTTATAAATATTTCTGTTTAAAGAGATTACTACGAAGTGTAATTTTTCTCCCTTACTTGATTATATTATATTTATTATTGTCGCGAAGTATTCTATTCTTTAAATATTGCATTTCAGAGGGTGATAAAAAATGATTTCTCTCACTTATGAAACATTAGATGACTTCTTTAAGGAATTTCCTTTTATCATGAAAAACTTACATACTTACTTTTCAGGTTGTATGATTGCTCAAAATAAAGAAACAGGTAAGATAAAAGCGTTTAATGTTCCAAAGCAGTATATTAACAAATCTAAAAACTTATTGAATCCCTATTACTATCAACAAAGAGGAAATGAAATTCAAGATAAATTATTTGAAGTTGCACAAGAGATTAATTTTTGTTCTTTTTTGACTATAACAGATAAATACTCATTAGAATCATTAAAAAGAATATTTACTAAAATTAGAAAAATCAATGATAGATTTAATATAGATAGAATAAAATCTAAAAATAAATGTAGTTATGAAGAAGCACTAAAAAAACAGCAAAATAATATTGAAATTTCTATTCAAAAAGAAATCAAGTATATTTTATTAAAAAGAATATATAATAAGGCATTTTACGATTTAGCAACGAGTAAAGGAATACATTTTGAAAAACAATACCATTTTCACGAAGAGAGAAAAGAACAACAAGATTTATTTAAACAAAGATATAAATCTGAAATTTTAGAAAAGTATAATTCTATTAAAGATAAAGAATTAAAAAAGCGTTTATCAGATTCAAAGGCAGTACAGAATTTAAGAGAAATTATACAATTTAGGTTTGAATTTAATTCAAATCAAGAATTAATGTATTTTAAAGTTTTAGAGTTTCAAGATAACTCGGGAAATCCTCATTTTCACATACTAACGAACAAACATATTTTTTCACATTTAATTGAAGAATGTTTAGATGAGAATAATTATATTTTTGATAATACTTTTATTTTCGATAATTGGATTAAATCAAGAAAAAGAGAACATTTATTTAAAAATTGTTCCTCTCAATTGCAAAAATATCAAGTTTGTAATGATTTACTACATTCAGAAGATGAAATTCAAAAACAATCTTTTATTCAATCTTGTTTATATTATGTAACTAAATATTTAACTAAGCAACCTCATAAAACTTATGAACAATTGTTAAAGAGAAATTTAAAAAAAACTCATGTTAGTGAATTTTCAAAGACTATTTCAAAGAAATTTTCTCACATAATGAAAAAAGACCTTTCAGGGTATAAAAAAGTAGGTAAATTTCTTTATTCTCAAGTTCTTAAAACTTCCCAAATAGAAATTCCTCTTGGTAGTTCAATTGATGATTCAAATTTTGAGAATTTTTTACACGAACAAGGATTATTTCATAAATCTTTTAATGAGAGATTTAACTTAATTGAAAATCATATCAATCAATATCAGTTAGACAAATTAGATTCAATTGAGTATAATAAAACTCAAACTAAAGAGATATTTGAAGATTTCAATTTAGATCCAAATCTAAATTTATATTCTCAAATAAAATCTAAATTATTATCGTATTTTTGTCTAGTAGACATAAGAGAAAATGTTTCTCAAATTCCTCATAATTTAAACTTAACTAAAACTTTACAAATTCAACAAAAATTTAATGATGATGAACATAAAATTGAATTTTTAAATAATTTCATTAATAATTG
This sequence comes from uncultured Methanosarcinales archaeon, assembly GCA_964621065.1. Classification (GTDB taxonomy): domain Archaea; phylum Nanobdellota; class Nanobdellia; order Woesearchaeales; family UBA583; genus UBA583. The sequence continues at coordinate 110,507 of CAZULG010000003.1, forward strand.
TTTTTCTATTCTCTCTGGCGGTGCAGGTAATGGTAAAACTTACGCTTTAGAGCAATTAAATCATTTCAACGATGAAAATAACCGAGTTATATATTTTACTAAAAAAAAAGGTGCTTTGAGCAGATTAAATAAAGGATTAAAAAAAAGTTTTGATTCATTTGAAACTTATAATATAGATAATTTTATGCTTAAAAGACCTAATTATAATGATAATTCATTTTATTTAAAAAATAAAACTAATTGTCTAACTTCAGAGAAGGACTTAATTTTAATAATTGATGAGATAGGACAGATTAACTATGATGAACTAGCTTCTTTATTTGCTTCAATTGATTTAACAAAAATTAAAAAAATTGTTTTTGCGGGAGATATACAACAAGATAAGCCATTTTATGGTAATTCTTTAATTAATGATTTACAAGAGTTACAATATACTCAAACTACTATTTTAAAAAAGAATTTTAGGAGTAATACAAAAATTAAAGCAATTTCAAGCAATATATTAAATCATCAAGTAGTAAATGATTATGAATTAATTAATTATTACGATGAAGAAGAAAAGTTGAGAGAAAAATTAACTTATTTATTAAACAACAACTATATCATTTTAGTTTCTTCTTTAAAACTGAGGGATTACATAAACCAATTATGTTTTAGTATTTCTAAAAGAAAAATAAAACTAGTAAATTCTAATTATAGACCTTATGGTTTAGTAAATGGAGATTTTTACGAATTCATTAAATATGATGAAAAAAAGAGAGCAGTTTTACAATCTTTAGAAACTAAAGAATTTAAAACAATTCCTTACAGATATTATAAAAAATATACAATTGATGGTTTTGCTATGACAATTGATAAATCACAAGGTAATGAGTTTGAAAATGTCGCAGTTATGTTTGATGATTATTCAGAAAGATTAAATCATATAAATAAACTTTATACTGGTGTTACAAGAGCAAAGGAAGATATAAAACTATTCTTTCAAAATGAATTAGTTAAAAATCAATGTTTATACAATACCTTACAAAATAACGATTTATTTCAGTTTCATAATCTAAATGAAGTTTTAGAAGAAGTTGTTTCATTATCTACTTTAGAATTACAAGCGCCTAGTGGGATTTGAACCCACGGCCTGCTGCTTACAAGGCAGCCGCTCTACCCCTGAGCTATAGACGCATTAATATAAAAAAACCCATTTTACTTTAAAAATGTTATTATTATTATTTTTAATTATTACATCTCTTCAATTCGTGTACAAATTTCAAGTAATCGATTATATTTTGCAACTCGCTCTCCTCGAGCGGGGGCTCCAAGTTTAATTTCTGCACCAATTGCAACTGCTAAATCTGAGATGAATGAATCAGGAGTTTCTCCCGAACGGTGTGAAACAATAACACTCCATTCTTGCTCTTGAGCCATTTTAGCTGCTTGAAAGCTCTCTGTAAGTGTTCCAATTTGATTAATTTTTAATAATAACGCGTTACATAATTTTTTATCAATTGCCATTTGAATACGCTGAGGGTTTGTGACTAATAAATCATCTCCAACTCCAAGCATTGTTGAGAATATATTTGATTGGGGTTTTATGCTTGAAATCATTTTTTGAAATTGTGAGAATCCTGTAAAATCATCTTCTGAGAACGCATCTTCAATTGAAACAAGTGGATACTCATTAATGAGAGTTTTATAATATTCTATGAACTCCTTTGATTTAATTTTTTTACCTTTTTCTATTTCATAACTATTAGATATTTTATCATAAAATTCACTCGCAGCAGCATCAATTGCAAATACGAAATCATTAGTATAGTTGTGTTTTTCAAGGGCTTGTGTTATAATTTTAAACGCATCACTTGGATTTTTCACATTTGGTGCAAATCCTCCTTCATCACCAAGACCTGTGCTACCCGCTCCATATTGTTCTTTAATTAAAGATTTTAAGGTATGATACACTTCACTTGTTTTTCTCACACTCTCTTGAATATTTCTTGATGAACAAATAATCATACATTCTTGAATCATTAAATCATTATCGGCGTGTTCTCCTCCATTGATAATATTTGAAAAAAGAAGAGGAGTATGAGAACATTTTTGAGTTTTAGTTTTCAAAGAGAGATTATGATATAATCGGTGTAAATATTCAAATAATTCTAAATTATGATATTGAGCGCATGCTTTAGCGAATGCAACACTAATTGCAAGTATGGCGTTTGCACCTAGAGCATTTTTATTAGGAGTTCCATCTCTACTAATTAAAAATTCATCGAGTGAATGCTGTGTAAATGAGCGTTTATATAACTCTTCTCGCAAATTTTTGATATTTTCAACTGCTTGAAGAACGCCTTTTTTATGATATCTGTGTTCATCATTATCACGAAGTTCGTGAGCTTCATGAATTCCTGTTGAAGCACCTGAAGGGACACTAAATTCCCCTGAGGATCCATCTTCTAACATAATTGTCGCTTTAAGTGTTGGATTCCCTCGAGAATCTAATATTTCAATTGCATTGATGTGAAGTATTTTCATATTGGTTTTGATTTTTAAATATATATATACCTTTAGTTTAACTTTTTTATAGAAACAAGAACTTGTAATATATTTATAAACTTTGAAGATGACTGATTAACTCATCTTTTCCATTTTTTGAGAGAATAATATTACTTTTATATTTTTTAAATCCTTTCAAATTCTTCCATCCTTTTGAAATTCCATATACAATTTCTCCAGTTGAAGGATGCTCTTTTGAACTCACCTCTACAAAATCTCCCTTGTCATTCACATCAAATTCTATTTTTTTGACAACATTCCACTCATTCATATTCATTTAAAACTTTATTAATTTAAAAATATATTTATCTGTAGTATTAATTAATTCAGAGAATGTGTATCTATATGGTATAATTAAATGATATTTGAAAAGTATGATATTAAGAAATTAGATAAGAAGTAGTAAATGAGACAAGATATGAGAATTGTAATTGGTATTGATTTAAATGCACGATAAGTTTGTTCATTATTGAGATGAGTAATAATTAAATTTGAAAAAATTGATACCAAAATGATTATTGAATATGAAAACCATACAAGATAATCAACAAATTCTTGAGGAATCTCAGACATACTTACTGCTTGAGCCTCACTCTCTGAGAGCAATACAAGCAAGTCTCCAATAAATATTAATAATGTGATTGCAAGTGCAAATAATGCTGGTGAGAGATATCCTCCTATTGCTTTAATAATAACAGTAAACCCTCCAACACTTGATTTCACTTCATCATTGAGCAAATAAATTTTTTTTAAATTTGCAGATATTCTCTCTAGTGGTTTTGTCATATTTCCACCACCTCTCAAACCCTCAACAATTAAAAAAAATGTTCTTGAAATTATTGCAGAGTTGAACCTATCTCTTAAATCACTAAGCGCATCAGCCACTGAAGTACCAGATAATACTTTCTCATTAATGAGTTGAACTTCTCTTTGAAGTGCTTTTTGATCTTCTCGAACAGATTTAGTCATTGCTTTTTCAAGTCCATATCCACCTTTTAAATTTGAGACAAGATTATCTAAAAAATCAGGTAGATTTTTTTCAATTTCTTCTTCATAACGCTTGAGAGTTGAATCGTAATAAATTAAAAGTGCTATGAGTGATGCAAAATATACGCAAATGTTAATAATTAAGGCAAAGAGTGTAAAAATGAGAAACTGATACGAAATTGATTCCATATAATCAGAGAATAGAAAATAAATTCTATCAAAGAGGAGAAGATAGAGAGAAAAGGAAATTAAAAAAGAAGTTAAAAATATGAAAAATATCATATTCTCATTAACTCGTTCGCTTTTTACTCTCTCGTAGACAATTCCTAATCGTTTTTTGTATGGAAGAGAAAAAATATAATCAGGAAGTAATAATTTTCCAAGTGATTTTGTGCTTAATATATCTTTGCTCATTTTACCATGTACCTATTAAATTGTGGATTTGCTGAATTTTAATGTTGCATATGAAAAGTATTGGAACATAAATAAAAAAAGGAACAAAAATATAAGGATTAATCCTAATATTGGAGGATTCATATCACTAATTGCAGCAAAGAGTATAAAAAACGTAACTCCTAATGATGGAATTACAATTCCAAACACTAAATACATCATAACAATAGGATTGAGTTTTTTTGAATATCCTTTAATATCTATGAGCTTTTTCTCAGAACTCTCCTCTACAAAATTGACAAGAACAGTTTCTAAATTAACACCAATTGAGAGACTATCTTTTAATCGCTTAATTAATGTTCTCAAATCATCACTTGGGCAATACAAAATAGCTTCTTCTAATGTATCTTCCAAATCTTTTCCCATTTTAAAATCTCTCAATGTCCTCTCCATAAATTTTCCACCTGGTCTTTTATTTTTAGATAATTGCTCAAGTGCGTTAGGAAGGGGAAATCCAGATTCTAGTAATACAAGTAAGTATTCTGATATAAATAATAAATCTCCATCTAATTCACGTCCCAATTTTTTAGCTTTAACATATACAATTTCAAATATAAACTTATAGATAAATGGTGCTAATACGAACGTTCCAATAATGAGCCAAATTAGTACATCACTATCTGCAAACAAAATGATAAAAAACACAAGCATTCCTACTACCAAAAGACCTGTTAAATAGATTGTTTGAAATATGTATTGAAATGGACTTTGATCAGATCCTGCCATTTTCAAATCTTTTTTTAAAGTAGGGTATTTAGAGGCAATTTTTCGTATAATCTCTTTAAATATCATTTTATGCAGTTTTTGTAGTCACTTCTCTCGTTTGTGAATTTTTTTTATGAGCCACTTTTTTGAGTAATACTGAATTGATTTTTTTAAGTAATAATTCTTTTTGAGTTTGATATTTGTTTACATACTTTCCAACTTGTGTAATGTTCTTTGCCCCAAGTTCTGTTAGTGCATTGAGAACCCATGCACGATGTTTCATCTCTTCTAGAAATTCTTGAGAATCAATTCCTTGAAATTCATCTAAACGTTTTAGTAGATAAACTGGTTTTTGTTTCATTTCTAGCTGATTTGTTTTGTGATTGAATTGAAAGATAACTCTACTATTTCCCTCATCATCCATCTCTGCAATTTGCAAAGTAATCCTTCTTCCACTTTTTCTGTCTCTGTGTTGAACGACAATTAATCCAAGTGAGTTGAGTGAGATTTTAGGAATTTCAATTGGAGAACTGGTCAGTCTTATCATTGCTTCTTCAGCAGTGTTTGCGTGAAATGTTCCATACACACTGTGACCTGTTCTCATTGCTTCAAACAAAACTTCTGCTTCTTCCTTTTTACGAATTTCTCCAATAATTATCCTATCAGGTCTCATACGCAAACTATTCACGATTAAATCAAGCATTGAAATTTGACCCCTACCCTCTTGATTTGCTGAACGCGACTCCATTGGAACCCAATGTGCATATTCAGGAAGACGAATCTCACGTGTATCTTCAACTGAGATTATACGTTGACTCGCAGGAATAAATCCCGAGATTGCGTTTAAAAATGAAGTTTTACCAGATCCTGTTCCTCCTACTACAATAATTGAGAATTCATTTTCAATTGCAAGCCATATAAGTGCGAGTCCAATAGGAGTAGAAGTTCCTGAGCGAATTAAATCACAAACCGTCCAAGGAGTGTCTGAGAATCGTCTAATTGTAAGTGTTGTTCCTTTTGTTGAAATTGGTGAGAGTGTTGCATTTACACGATGACCTCCAATAAGATGAGCGTCAAGTAGAGGATTGAGATTTGAAAAAAATTTCTTATTCTCCATTGCTATTCTACTGCTAATATTTCTTATCTCAGAATCATCATTGAAATTTAAATTAGTGTGAAGCCATCCATACTTTCGATGATAAATCATTACATCACTTTGGGATCCATTTACAGTAATCTCTTCAATATTTGGATCATTAATTAAAATATCAACATATCCTAAATCAAAACTTGTTTGCAGAATAATTGTTAAAATTTTTGATCTCTCATCAAATGTGATGTTTGGTAAGTAGTAGTGAAGCAATTCTTTAATTTTGTCCATGTATGCTTCTTTAATTTCTTCATATGTTGCACTATCTTTTTTAGAGAATGAGTCAAGAACTCCTTCACGTAGTAGATCTTCTTTTATTTTTTTAACAATAACTTGACTATATTCACCAAGTTCTAAAACTCCTACATCATATGTTGGAATAAATGCATCTTTTTTATTATAGATTGAAATAGGAATTGCAACTCCTTCAAAAAAAACATCATAACGGTCAATTATATGTTTCATTTTGTATCACCTTTTAGTTTCTTAGTTGAAATGCTATAATAGTTCATTTTTAGTAATAATTGAAGTTTAGTATTAATTATTTCTTTGTGATGATTACTTAGATGCTTTAAATTACTAATTTGAGTTATTACGTTTTCAATCTCTTTATTAGAGTATCTTAATATTGTTTTACGTAATAGTTTAATAAGATTAAGTTGAGAATATGCAAAGCTGAGTTCTAATTCACTTTGACTAAACGATTTTTTGTTTTTAAATGACATTGAATTTATAGCTTTTCTACATTCAAGAAGCTTTAAGAATGTTTCAATTTTGAGATTTTGATTATATTTTGTTTCTTTTTTGAGTAAAATATGTGCCATTTCAATAATGACAAGTGAATAGTAAAAATTATCTTCTTCAATTTTTTTATAGAATTCACTCACTATATTTTCAAAGTGGTGTTTAAATGCTTCTTCACATTTTTTTTCAATAGTTTCTCTATATTCAAGTAATTTTGAATTAAATGAGATGAGTTTTACGATATATGGGCTTAAACGTGTGTCGAGTTCAATTCTATTATGTAAATAGAGTACTTGAATATCACTAATTAATTGGTCAAGTTCTGTTCTATTAATCGTTGAGAAAATATTGTGCTTTTCATTAAAAATTTTTTTAATTGAGGATACAATTTCAACTGATAAATTTACTTTATGAGCGTCTAATTCTTTGTAATAGAGTTGAAGGGATTGTTGATATCGATTTAATAAGTCAAATTTGAGTTGGGTCCTTGACTGAGGAATTTGTAGAATTTCGTAATTTAATAATGAGAGTTTAGAAAATGCTTGCGCAAATTTTTGTTTCATGATTAACTCATCAATTGTTTGAGTGAGTGCGTAGAGTGTTTGAGTTACATGCTCTATTTTAGAGTTTTCTCTACTTAATAAATCTTGCAAATATTGAGATTTGAGAATTGTCTGTTGCTCGTGAAATTGAGTTTGTATATCTAAAAAATATCGAGGATAGTTTTTTTCAAATGCTTCAAATTCTTTGTAGACTTCTTTAAATTGCTCAGGAGTTGAAATGGCTTTTTCTTTTAGATATTGGATTTGTTCAAGTAATGGTTCAATTGAGATAGGTTTAACTTCATCAAGAGTATTTCCATCTTCATTTTCTTCATTTAGATCTAAAATATCATCTTCTTCGTGTTGTTCTAGAGCCTTATTTAAAAATTCTTCAAAGTTTATTGCCATTTTTTAATTATATTTATGTGTTTATTTTGTTATTATAGTTCTTGCATTGACTCTCTAAATTTCTTCCAAGCAAGTGGTATTTTTTTTATTTCAAATTTTTTCTCACGACTCTCTTTTTCAAATTGTTCTTTAATGTCATTTTCAAACTCGTTGAAAAATAATTTCCATAATTCTTTTGTTTTCTCAGTTGATATTTTTTTTCGATAACATGCTTGGACGAATTTTTCTTTTATATTTTCAACTTTAATCTGTTTAGTTCTTTTTTCTCTCTCTTTGAAATACACCAAAGATTCTAATTTATGTATTTCTACTCTCAATATTCCTTCCTCTTCAAGTACAGAAATCCATCGATCCATAATCGTTTCACTTACTTTAAACACAGTAGATAGTTCTTTTAAACTAATACCTGGTCTGTTTTTCACATATGTTACGAGCTCATCAATAGGTGTAAGTAAAGTTGGATTATCCATATTAATGGTTTGAATTTTGAAAATTTAGAACTTTACACTCATTTTAAAGTGGTTAAAAACAATAATTACTGAGCATATTTGTCAATTGTGATGACTAAAATTTCATCATAGAGCCCAAGTATGTCTTTAATAAGTTGCGAGATAACAAGCTCAAGTTCATAAAAATGAGAACTTTTTGTCACTATTTCTTCAAGTTCTCGAAGAATTGAATTTTTCTTATCGTTTATTGAATTCAAACTTTGATAGTTATTTTCTTGTTGGGAATGACTATAATTTGAAATCATTAAATGAAATTGTTTTAATTCTTGAAATAATTGAGTAAGTGGATGAGAATTCAAATCAGAGAGTTCTTGGCTATACTGTTTAAGATATCTAGAAATCCTCTTCATATTATCACCAATTTTTTCATATTGAGATAATATTTTTGAATAATAGGTTGTACTCATAATAATTTTGAAATCTTCTTCCACTTCAATTGAGTAATTTAATATTTTTGTAGCTAGAAAATAAATTGTATTAATACTGGTGTCAAGTGTTTGAATTTTTTCAAATGAGGTGTGTATATTTTTAACACATAATGAGTCATACATAGAGCAGATGCACTGACTCATATGAGTTACTTGTTCATCAATACCCACTCCTTCAAATTTAAAAGTATTATCTAAGCTAATATTGTTGTCTTCAATTGATATTATTTCAAGATGGGGGAGTTTATTTATGTAGGATTTGATTTGTTCAAAACGCTCAGCTACATCTTCTCCTTTAATGTTTATTGTTTTATAATTTTTAAGATAATATGAAATAAGGACTTTGTTAAAAATTTTTAGCGAGAGAGAGTCAAAATCAATAGTTATTGTTTTAGAAAGACTTGGGGAGTGATTTTGAGGATAGAGGGTAATAGAATTAGTAGTGGTTTTTACATATATATTATCATCCACATTAAGTTTGTGTGAATTCAACCACTCAATTGGAAGAGTAATCCCATATGATGAAGGTCCAAATTCAATTAGTTTTCGAGGATACATCTACTTATAAAAATATCAATACATTTATTATAGTTTTGTTTTTATATACTTGTTTTACTTAGTATTTAATATTATTTAATAATTTTTAATTTTGATATAAACCCAAACTAATACTTTATAGTTGATTTATCATAGACTTCTTTTTTTATACTCTCAACTACTTTTAAAAATTTTAAAATCTGATCACTCCTCATTAGTTTGGGTTGACAAAATCCTTTAAACATTAAATTATTGTGTTGAATTAAAAAGGAGTCTGTGTCATATCTAATAAGCCACTCAAATGCTGAGGTGACTTGTTGTTGTTGGAGTACTTCTGCTAAATATCGATTTGATGAAAAAATTGATATATGTCCCCTTACTCGCTCAATGTTTGCCTCATTTGATAAAATTTTGTGATTGGGAAAGCAGCGAATGATAATAATCTCATTATATGTAAATCCTTCTTTTACTAAATAGAGAAAAATCTCCCATCTGGAGGATTTGGTCTTAAATTTAATGATATTGTAACATTGTGAAAATTTAACTTTCTCAGAATTTCTTAGATTTTTAAATGCTTGTGGAGTTATTACATGATGAGATTGTGCGTAATATCCTGATTTTATCATTGTTCCATTAAGCTGTGTTGAGAGTTCTTTGAATAGTTGTGAGTAGCCAAAGTATTTTTTATACCAAAAAATGAGCACGTATGATTGAGCCAAAAAGAAGCTTGAGAGAAGCAGAGCAAACACACTCAATATGATGAGATAATATGCATCCATATGTACACGTGTCAAATAAACTATTTAAAGGTTGTGTTTGATGTACAGGGTTGAGTTTTTGAGATATTCTTATAAATTTAGACGCTTTAGTATTATTATGAAATTTAAAGAGTTTGCTTTGTTATGTGTTGGGTTAAAATCAACTTCCAAAAAATTATTCAAAATTCAATTGCTCTATGAATACTCATTAAAATTTTCAGGTGAGGAGATGATGAGAGTGTATGATGTACTCAGTGGAAATTTTTTTCGAGAAATTTCAAAAAAGGAAGTTGGTATTTCGTTTAGAACAATTATTGATGTTTTGGGTGAGATGTATCAAATGAATTCAAAGACTCTACATTCTCATTTTCAACGACATGGTGATATGTTTAAATTAATTGATGAATTTAATACACAGAAATCTTCACTTATTGATTCTTCTAAGTTAAGTGTGGAAGAGTTCATGGATGTGATGGTTCAAATTTCTAATATTTCAGGTAGTAGTGCTATGAGTTATAAGAAGCAAAAATTATTATCGCTTTTTTCAAAAACATATTTACTTGAAGAGCGCCAGGTACTGAGTGCAATATTGAGTGATTTATTAAAAATTGGAACTAATGAAGGAGTGTTACATGAAGCTTTTGTATTTTCCTATTTTCCAAAGATTGAAGACTTTCACTATTATTCTCAAGTTAATGATTGTTGGCTGTATTCCTCTTCAATTGAGAGCGAATATTTAAAATTTAAGCGTAGTTTGAATGGTTTGGATTTGAGTGAGAGCAACAGTGCACAAGAGCTCGAAGTAGTTTCAATTGATTCAATTGAGCAATTAATGCATTATAGTTTCCCATATTCTGCTTATTTGGTGAGGAGTGATATGTTGAGTGGAAAGGAGATATATGAGCAATTGAAGATGTATTTTGAGCGCATGTATTCATTTATTGTATCATATCGTGAGGTTTATAAACAACTCACTCACAACGCTTCTACATTCTTAACTCCTCCAATTGTGTTTGGTAAAGCGCTGCAAGTGATGTTGGGGCCTCGTTTATACTCATTTGAAGAAGCACAAGAGCGAGTGAATTTTCCTGTGTTTTGCGATTATAAGTATGATGGACTGCGATTAATTATTCAAAATGAATATGGTAAAGTGAAATTGTTTTCACGAAATTTAGAAGATTTAACGAGCCAATTTCAAGAAGTTGTTCAATTTGTTCAAGATAATTTTTCTCATCTTTCTTGTGTATTAGATGGTGAGTGTATTGGATTTCATAAAAATACATCTGAGCAAGTTGAGTTTCAAGAACTCTCTAAGAGAATTATGACAAAATCACACAATTTGAAGGTAAATATTACTATTGGTCTTCGTCTATTTGATATTTTAAAATTCAATGATGAGTTAGTGTATTTGAAACCTTTAAAGGAGCGTCAAAAGATATTGCGCTCATTATTTTTAAATCAACGCATTAGTGTTGAAAAGAGGCAGCGTGAAGAAGATGTTGCAAAAAAGTTGAAGGAGTATTTTGGAAATTGAATACGTAAACATCAACAATTTTAAAAAGTTTTTTTGAACCTTTAAATAAATTGAAGAAATTAAAGATTTTTTTGTCGTTTATTAAGCTGTGCTTAATAACCATTTCCAAATAGGTAGGACTTGAATTATTATATTTTCTTCAACAAATTCATCTTCTTCATCTTGCGTGAGAACGAGACCCTCTTTCAAATTATATGTATGACATGCATCAAGTAATCCTGCAACTTCTCGTTTTCTTGTGTCAGTGTCTTTGAGAGTTTTTGTTACTTGAATTGCTTTAGTTATGTTCAACTCTTCTTTAATGAGAAAATCACATTCTTTGAGATTTTTGTGATAGTATACTTCATAATTTCTTCTCTTCAATTCTACAAATACAATATTTTCTAAAATTCTACCAATATCTTCGCTAAATTTAAATGAGGTAGTATTTGCAATTCCAACATCAAGTGCATAGATTTTTCTCTCATTTGAAATCTGTTTTTTTATTGACGTATCATATTTGTATAAAAAATCAAATAAATACACTTCTAGGTAGTAGGAGATATAATCAACAACAGAGTTGTAGTTTAATTCTAGTGTCTTTGCAAGGTTTCTGTAACTTATGAATTTTGAACTATTGGAGTTTAAATATAGGCTTAATTCTTTCAATTTTACTGAATTGACATTGTATCTTGAGACAATATCTTTGTAGAGGAAATCTTCATAATAATTTATGAGTAGTTCTTTTTTATTAGCGTTTCTTAGAGCAACTTGAGGGAATGATCCAAATTCAAGATATTCTTTGAAGTATTTTTTAATTTGTATTGTTTTGTGTGTTGATAATAGATTTAAATCGTATTTGAATTGTTTAAATGTTAAAAATTCGTTGAAATTTAATGAGTGTATTTGTAGAGTAATATTTCTTCCAGTTAATAATGATGAGTACTCTTGTTTAATTATAGTTGAGTTTGAGCCTGTTATCCAAATTTGTTTTATTTTTTTTAAATCATAGAGTTTTCTAATGTAGTGAACCCAATTGTTACAGTTTTGAATTTCATCTATGAATAAGAATTCAATTTCTTTTTTTTCTAAAAATGTTTCATAAATTTCACTTAGAGAATATTGTTTTAAAATTTCATCATCAAAATTTATATATAAAAATTTTTTATTTTGAGAATATAATTCAAACATTACTTGATACATTAGAGTTGATTTTCCAACTCTTCTAGAACCTTCCAATATTTTTATTTCAGGAGTATGTAATTGTTCTAAAATATCAATATCTCGCTTAAATCCTGTTAATTCTTCTGGAAATTCACCTTCAAACCAAGGATTCCAATCCAATATTGTTTTTATAATATCTTCCCTCATATATACTATACTATAGCAGTTTTTATAAATATTGCCATTGTTTAGTGTAGCAGTTATAGATAAGTATGTCAAAATACCTATTAGTTAATAGAGATGACAATTTATTTGATATTTTTTAAGAAACGTTAAGAGACATTGCGCTCATTATTTTTGAATGAACAGATTCGTGTTGAAAAGAGGCAGCGTGAAGAAGATGTTGCAAAAAAGTTGAAGGAGTATTTTGGAAATTGAATACGTAAACATCAACAATTTTAAAAAGTTTTTTTGAACCTTTAAATAAATTGAAGAAATTAAAGATTTTTTTGTCGTTTATTAAGCTGTGCTTAATAACCATTTCTAAATAGGTAGGACTTGAATTATTATATTTTCTTTAACAAATTCATCTTCTTCATCTTATATTATTTCCAAACAGTCTTTAATAAAAAATATTGTTCATATTTAATTTAATATAGAAGATTTTAGATATATTTATATGACCTCTAATTGTAATAATCAATTGCAGTTGTAATATTAAATGTATCTTGTGAATTCTTTTTCATAATAATTAAGGTGGAGGAGAATTTAAATAATTAACTCATTGTAATTAATCTCTATTGTGTTAATATTTTTAAATTACTATTTAATACAACATCACTTAAGTTAATACATAAACACTTTGTGTGAGTTTTTTTACCCATTTGATTTTACTAAAACAAATGACTTTATTAGTATCATATTTATACAAACATAAAGACCTTAAAAAATCAATTCGCAAAAATCTTATTTTGCTCATCAAATATTCAAATCACCAAATTTTCAAAGCATCAAGGAGCAGTCTTCACACACAACGCGGAAAGACTATGAGTAACATAACCAGCAGAGGAATAACCATGGTAGAAACCGACAGCGTACACAAAGGAACTTGAAAATGCATCCAATGTATTAGACCAATAATAATCATTTTGAATTCCACTAAATCCTATGGAGTTTAAACGAGTTTCAGTTGAACCAGTCCCATCGTGATACAACAAAGTCATCAACTCTGCTTTTTCAGGTAATCGCCACCCTCCTCCTGCAGTAGCTACACCACTACAATGACTTTGAGCATTACTATGTTCATAACTGCTTGTACTCGGGCTTTTTTCCCAGCATAAGTTAGTTATAGTATCATACATAGTGCCACTTCCACCACACTCACTCGCGTCTTCTATAAATTCTCCTCCAACTCGTTCTTGACCTAACCCTCCCTCATAAGGATATTTTTGGGTTGTATTCCAAATTACATCGTAATTTGAGTCCTCCTTCACACACAACGCGTAATAAATACTAGTAACACCACGAGCATAGGAACTACCACGGTCGAAACGGACAGCGTACGCAGGGGAACTACCATATCGTGTGTCAGCCCAGTAAACACTTGATTGTACATTGTCAAATAAGTTACTTCCGCCACTTCCTCCAACAATATATGGATCTGATGCTCTTCCAACATCTACAAGTGATGCTTCCAACTCAACGAGTGTAGGTAATCGCCAACCTGAACCTAAATTTGAACAATGAGTTTTTGAATTTGACCAGGTTCTTTCAGTTGTACTTGGACTTTGTTCCCAATAGAGACCTAAAATAGTATCATGCACTACATTTATGCCATCAACAGTGTCTGTAAGATAATAAGACTCACACCCAGTCTTATCATCTTTAAAGGCGCAAGAAGGATCATATACAACAGTTTCCCCTTCTTTCTACTTCAACAATTTTCAGTTCCCCATTGTGGTTGTTTGCTTGTTTCTCCATAAAATCCTGAAAAGTCATCAAAATCAGTTGGTTCTGAACCAATATTAATAACATTCCAACAAGAAATATCTTGGTCGAAGGAAAGAGCAAAATCAAACATTTCTGACATATCTGTAACTTGGCTCACATCCCAATTGCCAATATCTTGGTTAAAATCGCTAAATTCAAACATTCCTGTCATATTAGTGACTTGGCTCACATCCCAATTGCCAATATCTTGGTCGAAGGAATTGCTAAATGCAAACATTTTTGACATATCTGTAACTTGGCTCACATCCCAATTGCCAATATCTTGGTCGAAGGAATCGGTAAATGCAAACATGTATGACATATCTATGACATTTCTCGTATCCCAGTATCCAATTGAAGCGTTAAAATAACGACTATTGAAAGTATATCGAAATAAATAACTCATATCTGTAACTTGCCCCGTAAATATATTATTCGTAGAATTTCCAAATGTATAATCTGTTCCACTGTATTCTATTGCTTTATCTTCTCCTCCATTAATCTCAACTGCAGAATCAAGCATTGCTCTATCAACAATGAGCATATCTTCACAAGGATACGCAGTTCCTAAAGAATTGACATTTGCAGGATCAAAACACATTGGATCTTCAGTAACTACACTTGACTCTTCTGTTGTTACACTCCACGTTGTGGAATAATCGCCTAAATCAACTGTGGCTT
>CAZULG010000004.1:0-78670 GCA_964621065.1 uncultured Methanosarcinales archaeon
TTTGAATGAAACTGAGGAGGTTGATGTTTTGAGTGTGGAGGAGTTGAGGAGGAGCGTGAGATGAAAAAATAATAAATAAACTAATTTATTAGTATTTTTTCATAGAATATTAAAATAAAATCAGAAGCAAAAATTAAATTATTATCTTCACTTGAAATAATTAATTTTAAAAAATATAACCAATAATTTATAAATTTAAACAACATAAAAATCAAATGGAAAAGAAAGTAACTTATTTTTTTGGAAGAATTCATTTTTCTAAAGATAAATCTATACTAGATTATCATCAAGATAAAAATATTAAGATAAATTGGATTAAAAAAAGATTAGAAGAATTTTTTGAGAACTTTAGATTTTTGAGAGATAATTATGGGAAAAAATTTGAGTATAAAATTGGAGGGTTAGAATATACTCAAAATGAGGACGTGCTAATTGCTAAATTTGTTAGAATTAAACACAGCGATTTAGATTGGGATGAAGTTAAAAAAGATACAATTAAAAAAGAGGGGATTGGAGATGTTGAACAGTGTTATTTCTTTATTCACATACCAACACTAATTTTAGGTTATGAAGAGTTTCAAAACTTAAGAGGTTTAGTAAATATATTTAAACAAGAGTACAAAAGACAATTTCAAAATGAATTAGGAATAGATTTATTTAAAAAAGATGATGAAGCTTTAAGGATTATAAATTCATACAAAGTAAATCAAGCTAGATTAAATTTTGAACCAACTAATCCAAATCCGTTTGGAGATACGAAAAAAGCTGAAGACTTTTTGCTTGATTTAAATGCGGGAAGAGTTAAATTAGAACCAAAGGTTAATTCTATAAAAAAAGAACAAGGACTGAATTTCTCTGTTGGAAGTTTTTTAAGAAACACTTTAGCATTGTGTCATAAAGCGTATGGTAAGTACAAATTATTTTATGTAGATGGAAAAGTTGTAAAAGAATTTGATTCTGAAAAAAACTTAGTTAAAAAGAAAGTTAAAATTTATCAAGATAATGAAAAAAAAGAACGAATTGAAGAGTATTATAGATTGATTGAAGAGATAAGAGTTGAAATTGAGGAAAATGATATTAATAGAGAAAATTAAAAGAATTATTTATTGGGATTTAATTGGAGCTTTACTTTGTGTTTTTTTAATTTATATTTTAGGTTTAGATTTTACAGAAATAATCTTAGAAAGTAAAGGTTTTATTTTTGGATATTATGGTTTAATTATTACCATAATTGTAGGTTTCTTCTTACTATTTTTTAATTTTAAAGATGAAATGATAATGTTTCTAAAAGGAGCTGATGTATTTGAAAACTACAAATGGCATATATTTTATAATTTTAAAATTAATTTTTTAGGTGTTATTTTATTGATTATCCTATTATTTGTACAAAATAGTTATATATTATATTTTCAATTATTCATATTATGTTATTCAATATTATCTTTCATATTTCTGATTTTTCTTATCTCGATTATAATTTCTCATCAAAGTGAATTAAGAATGATTATCAAAAAAAGAAAAATAAAGTCCTAATTATTTTCGATATTTGATGCTAATTTTTCTAATTTTTGAATTACTTTTTCAATATCTCCTTTAAAATACCACTCTTCATTATTATGAGAACTATTATTTAAGATAATATCTTTGAAATATACTAATTCCTCTATGATAATTTTAACATCTTTTAAACTTTCCAAATGACTTCTTATTTTTTTAAATTGAGAAAGAGAAGTTGAATATTTCTCACATCTAATCTGACTTTGTAAATTTTCACAATGCTCAAAATTAATTTTTTCAATAAATTCTAATAATTTGAACTTATCAGTATTAAGACTATTAATAAAATCACCTGAAGTTGGTAATTTAAATTTGCTATCCCTATAGCAACTTATAGGTATTTGATTCTTTTCAAATAAAGAACCTAATAATCTTTCAAATTCTAATCTACAATAAACTCCCGAGATCCTTTTATCTATTTCTAAATAATGTTTTGCCTTATCAGTAAAATTTTTGGAGTCTCTAATTTCTATTATTTCATTTACTTTTAAAAGTTCCATTGTTTTCCATTCTTCAAATTTATTTTTATTTTGTATTCTTTTCTCAATTATTTCAAACCATTTTTTATCATGAGTTAGAAGAAATATTTGAGAATCATTAAATTCATCTAATAAAATATCAACTAATGGCATTCTGTGTTCATAATCTAAACTTATTAGTAAATCATCTAATATAAGAAATTTATTTACTGAGAATTTATTCTCTTTGATTAAAGTTAGATAAATAGATAAAGCAAGAGCTGAAATTTTAGCTTCATTTAAAACATAAGGAATTTTATTTTTTTCAACTAATTTATTGAAATATTTAATTGAAAGATTTACTTTTTTACTTATCATATTAAATGATAGTTCATTAATTTCTAAGTTTTTACTTGTCAACCTTTTAAAAATTTCATTAATCTTTGAAAGATTGAGGATTATCAACTGGTTCACATCTTTATTCAGATTATCTAATATATATTTAATCTGATTTTCAATTGATAAATATTTTTTTGTATCATTAGATAATTTATTTTTTAATTTATCTAATTCTTTAATTTCATTTATTTTCTTTACAAGAAATTTATTATTTAAAGAAGGCATTTTAAAATGATGTAAATAAGATAGTAAAAAATTATAAAAATCATCTTGATTTTCAATTGAGATTGTATGAATTAATGCTAATTTCTTATAATCTAATGCATTACTTAAAAAAATAGGATCTTTTTGAGCATTATGCTCTAAATATACTTCTGAATCTTTTCCAGCAAAAATATTTTCATAAATTTTAAAATATCCTTTATTTGATTTATTATAAATATCATTTTGATCTAATCCTATATTTATTGCTTCATAAATTGAACTCTTTCCAGTTCCATTTTCTCCAAAAATAAGTAAAGATTTATTATCAGTTTCTATAATTAATTCGTCTTGAATTCCTTTAAAATGCTTAATACTAATTTTAGAAATTCTTACTTGATTTTCTTCTCTATTTTTTCTTCTAGATTTTCTGTCAGTTGAAATCTTGTTGATATTTAATATTGGTTTAGTTCCATCTTCATTTATATAATTACTAATTAAACTTTCTCTGTCTATATTATTTTTGATATATGTTCCATAAATTTTTATATAATTTAATTTTTCATTTAAAAAATTATTATTTCTAATATTAGTGTCATTTCCTTTTTTTATAGCAGAACTTGGACTAACAAATTTAAAGTCTAAACTTCTAGAAATTAATTTTATATTGTTCTCCTGTATAATGAAAAATGTATTAAATTTATAATTAACGTCATTTAGATCATTGATATTAATTTTACAAAATTTTAAATCTTCCTCTTCAACTAAAAATGATTTATAATAAGAATCTCCATTATTTTTAAGATACATAAGAAAATCTCCTAATTTATAATTTAAAAAATCTGAGTACTCTTCTTCAACTTTAACCTTAAATTGTGAATATATTTCAATGAATTCCTTTAAAGTTTTACTTTTATAACTCTTCCAGATATTTTCAATATCTCTTTCAATTATTTCAAATTGAATTTCTTCTAAATTGTATGTTTTATTATTAAACTTAATTTCCACTTTCTTCTATAATTTTAATATATTCGTTTGTTTTCATCTCCTCAATATCAATTTGAATATTTTTAATATCTAAGTTATCATAAACTTCAAAAAGAATTTCAATATTTTTAGATTCAATTTCCTTCAATTTGTTTTTATCTTGCTCTTCCTCATCTTTAAATAATTCTTTTGACCAATCATCAAAATTAATATCTTTCAAATTTACTTCAATTTCTTGTAATAAATCATAATACAATCCATCTTTTTCAAGTTCTTCTTTTAAGTATAATTCATATACCAACGCATTGGCTAAATTATCAAAAAATTGAGAAATTTCTCTAATTTTGAAGTATTGAGTATCTTGTTTTTTATCATTTTCTTGAAGCCATTGATTAGAGAAAAGCAAGTAATCAGAAATAATTTCAAATGGTTTGGTATTTGGAGTTGTTGCAATTGGAACATTTTCTACATATATTTTGGCTGCATAAATTCCTTTTCCTAATGATGCAGAAATATTTTTTAAGATAAAATAATTTACTGTAGAATTTAATATTAAAGTTAAATATTTTAATTTTTCACCAGTTATAAAAAACATACTGTCTAAAACAAAACTTTGGTTATTATCATAACTAAAGTATACTTTGTCTGTAATTCTATTCCATATTATCTTATTTTTGTCAAAATCTTTTAAATACGCACAATTCCTTAAATTATATGGTGTTTTACCTTTATCTAATCTTTTTGATAAGTTATCATAATAGTTGTCCAAATGATTTTTTATTACTGGATAGTTTTTAATCTCTAAAGGTGGGTTGTTATGGAAATTTATAATATAATTTTTATTATTAATACAAACAAATCTATCGAGATCTCTACCCATCATAATTCTTTTTATAATTTCTTTATTTTTATTATCTGCTTGAATTAATGATTTTTTTTTATTAGTATCGATAATAAATGCTTCATTAAATCCTAATGTTAGTCCTCTATTAATTTTGATATTAAAGTTTTTAAGTTTATTATTATTACTACTTAATATCTTTAAAGTTTCAGTTTTAACTTTATCAATTAAATTCCAAATGCTGTTGTTTAGACTCTCTTGTTCCATTAAGAAATTATTTTTTTTAATGATTTTATCTAGATTATATAAATCTTGAATACAAAACAAATTTATTAAATTTTCAAAATTATTACAAACTTTTATATCATTAATATTAGGTTTATTTTTTAATACTATATACATAACTACATCTACCGTTGCACCAACAAATACTTTAACTCCATTGAAATCAACTAATTCTAAAATTTTTGTATTTTCTTTTAAAAAACTCCTAATGTTGGTTCCATATTTTGCTTTCATCCATTTATTTGTAATGATATAACTATGTATTCCATTTTTTTTAAGAATATTTAAACTATTATAAACAAAATATGTTGATAAATCAGCAGTTCCATCATAGACTTCTTTGAATACTTTTTCTAAATAAGGTTTATCTTCTTTAATCAGTTCTTGTCTTACATATGGAGGGTTTCCTATTACGATGTCAAATCCTCCTTTCTCAAACACATCACTAAATCTCATAAGCCAATGAAAAGGAGTTTTACTTTCTAACTCTTCAAGTGTTATTTTAGTTTTCCCTAAATAAGTTGATAAAAAGAATTGATTTAGTTTTTTATCAAAATACTTACTCAAATCAATAATAAAATCTCTTAATAAAATAGCTTCTTGAGGATTATGAAGGTTTTTAAAAATATCAATTAAAGAATTTCTTATTCTAAAAAAGTTTTTTACAACTTCTCCTTCTTTAAATCTTCTCTCTCTCATGAAATATCGTAACTCGTCAATTAAATTTTCAGTGTTTTCAATTTTTTGAACTCTATCTAAATATTTACTTAAAACATTACTTAAATTATCATCAAAAATAAATCCCTTAAGTTCATAAGTTAAATCCTTAATCTCTGTAAATCCAATTAACGCATTTCCATGTTCAATATTAAAAGCAATGTTTGGAAGTGGGATAACATCTTCAATACTCTCAAATTTATCAGCCATAAATAAAAACATTCTCAATTTTGCAATTTCAATAGCTTCTTTATTTAAATCAACCCCATAAATATTATTAATAATGATATGATATGCAAAATCTTTAGATGATGATTCATTTACTTTTTTAGTTATAATCAAACCTTCTCTTGATATAGTTTTAATTTCTCCATCAAACTCTTTCTCTTTCAATTTCTCCCAAATTGAAACCAAATATTCACTAGCATCTGCTAAATAATGACCTGAACCACAAGCATTATCTACAATAGAAATATCTTTTAAACTTAAAAACAACTCATTTCCAGCTTTAGAATTATAATTATTTTCAAAAAAATGATTCAAACAATCAACTTTAAAGCCTCTTTCTTCCAAAGAATTTAATAAAAATGGTTCTATCGTATGTTTACTCATATATTTTGTAATAATTGAAGGTGTATAATATGCACCAGTTCCTTTTCTCTCATCTGTATTCATTAACTCTTCAAAAATATCTCCTAAAACCTTATCAGTAAGATTTGTCCAATCTCTACTATCAAATACATTAAATATTGGATATGCACCAGAATATGTTTGAATATTTTTTAAGCCATAAGTTGTACTTTCATCAATATAAAAAGCATTATCATCAATTTCAATTAAATAACTCTCTTCTATTTTACTTTTTAAAAATAAACCACTATTAAGATAAGGAACATTTCCTATTTTTGAAACTAAATTTTGCTTTTTATTATTTGAATCTGCATAACATAAAGAAGTAAAGAAAAATTCTTCTAAAAAATTTTTATAAAAATTATTCTTATAATTTTGAAATTTATTTATTAAATAATTCTCATCATTATCTAATAACTTTCCTTCTTTTTTTTGTAAAAACCATAAAAATAAAAATCTTGTTAATAATAAATCAATATAATATTTTTTATCATCATCACAATTAATACCTTGAATTAAATTAGAGTTAAATAAATAATCCTTAGTTTTACGATATAAAGTTTTAAATTCATTAACTAAATGGGTTCTATCAAATAAATTATCAAATAATTGATAATTTTCATCATCACAAAAAGAAATCTTCTCCAATTTTTTCAAAAAAATCTTATCATTAACATCTACTGCAATCTTATCAATTTTAGTTTTAAATGTATTGTCATCGGCAATAATTCTAAAAAAGTATATCTTTAAAATATTCTCATTAGAATCAGTTTTTAAAAAACAACTATATTTCACTGCAGAAGTATATATCTTTTTATCTCTAAAATATTTAGAATCATCATAATTAGTAGAATGAGAAAATAATAAGTATCTTTCTTCATCATCCTCAAGACCTATAATATAATTTCTAATATTTTCATCATCTTCATTTACTCCATCAAATTTAAATGATGAAAAATATTTTTTCATAAATTCAACAACTTTCATCTTAAACACCTCCCCAGCTTACTGATTTATAAATTATATCATTTGCTTTCTCAAACCCTTCTTTACTTCTTCCTAGTTTAAAGTCTTCAATTTGATATAATACTGCTTCAAATCTTTTTAAAGTATCCTCTTCTGTATTACTAGAATATTTGTGTTCAATTATTTTATTTATTTGTGAAATTTCATTTCTATTAAGAGTAAATTCTTTAAGTAATTTTAAAGCCTTTTTCTTTACTTTTACTATATCTTTATTACTTATTAAACTTTTATGATTTAAAATTCCTTCAATTTCAATTTGCCTTGGAGATTTATCCCTTAATTTATCAATTTTCAAAGGTTTAAAATTTTCCTTATAATATTTATAATATTCATTTTCAAATATTAAATCCATCTCTTTAATTGCTTTTTTAATTACATCTGAATTTTGAGAAAAAGAAATTCTCATACTTTCTCTTTCTAAATTAATTATTAAATCAGAATAATTACCTAAATTGATTGTTTTAGTATTTAAATCATATACCAGCACATACTTTTTTTTAACTTGATGAGAATACTTGTTTAAAATTTTATAAAATCTAATAATTTTATTAGAATCCTTGTTAATTAATGTATAATATAATGAATCCTCATTTAAATTTGAAATTTTATTAAAGTTAAAGTCTAAGAGTCCTTTTTTTTTAGATTCTTTTGAGTAAGTCAGTAAGCTAAATAAACCATCTCCACTTTTTGTTCCTAACTCATCAAGACCTTCAAAATCAGAACTTTTTGTTTTTTCTTCTAAATCTGTTACACTACTATTATATAACTCTCCAATTGCATTTGAACCAGTTTCTTCATCTTCTTTTAAAATTTGTTGTTCTTTTTCTAAAATATCTTGAATCAACTCTATTTTATCTTCAATTTTTTTCTTAAGCCCAACAATCACTTCAATTCCTTCAACAGGTAGATAATTGTAAAACTCAATATCTTTTTCACTTCCAATTCTATTAACTCTTCCAATTCTTTGAACAATGATCATTGGATTCCAAGGCAAATCATAATTAATCAAAACACTAGCATCTTGCATATTTACACCCTCACTTAATGCATCAGTTGCAATTAGTAAATCAATGTCTTCAATTTTTTTAGAAGTATTATGATTAGCAATAGGTGCAAATCTTCCAATTTTATTTTTTTTAGTAATAGTTTCAGTATCTCCTGTAATTATATCAGAATTGATATTCAATTCTTTTTTAGTCCAATCTTTTAAATTTTCAAATAAATAATAAGCAGTATCTTTATATTGAGTAAATAATAAAATCTTGTTTCTACTTTTGCTATTTATTTTTTTAATTAAAGTTTTCATATCTTCAATTTTTGGATCTTTAAATTGCAAATCTTTTTTTTCTTTTAACTCTGTAACAAAAAACTGCAATCGTTCCAATTTATCTATATCTTCTTTTAATTTTTTTAAAACTTCATCTCTTCCTAAAGAATCCATATTTTTTTTAGCATTTTTAAAATATCTATCTCTTCTAGTTTGATATTCTAATTCGTCTGAATTGATGTCATCAATTACTTCTTCAATCTCACCGGTTTCATCATCTTTCTCAACAAAAAACCCCCCTTGAAAAGAATCTTCAAATTTATCTAAATAAGATTCTAACGCTTTTTTAGAATTTTTCTCATCTCTTAATATATGGTAAAGGTACTTCTCTTTTTCAATAATTTTGCTTAATGTTTTACTAAAACTATAAATACTACTTTCTAACCTTTTAAGCATAAGAATTTTCATTAAAGCTTGAACTCTAACAATTCCTAAATCTTCTTTATATGAACCATCATTTCCTAAATTGATATCATAATCACCACTTTCGAATTTTCTCAAGAATACATACTCTGAACCTCCAAGAGTAATATGATAAAACTGGATATCTTCAATTTCTTTACTAAAATAATCAACTAATTCTTTATATCTTTGAAATTTTTCTAACTTTAAATATTCCTCATAAGTTTTTTGAATTGGTTTTGCATCTTTAAAAATAATAGCTTTACCATTAATTTTGGTGTTTTTAAATTCTTCATTATTTTGAATATATTTTCTAGTTCTAAGCAATATTACTTTATCTAAAACTGCTCTTTTTAATTTTAAAACTATTTCTTTCGATTCCTTTTTCAAATCTTCTATATTTCCGTCTGCTTTATTATCTTTAACTTTCTTGTATAAATTTCTCTTTGCTGAATATTGATTAAATAAATTAAGATCAAATTCACCATCAAAATCTTTATTATCAGGATCTAAAAAAATTCTTAATAAATTTTCTAAATCCTCTATAGTGTTATTTAGAGGTGTTGCAGTTAACAGTAAAAATCTATTTCTAATACTTTTATTTTTAAACTCATCATCTTTTAAAGAATTTATATTTTTAACGTAACTATCTGATTTAAATTTCAATCCTTCAAATTTTTCTTTGATTATCCTTTTCTTTCCATTTACAATAATTTTAGTTGGCAATATTCCCCCTAATACTTTCTTATATGCTATAGATTTATTATTTCTAATTCTATGAGCCTCATCAATACAAATTAAATCAAATTCATCTCTTAATTTATCAACTTCACTAGCTCTCAAATTTGTAAACTTAGATATAGACAATAGTTTAATTTTTGAAATAATTCTATTATCAATTGTATAAACTGAAATAAGCACCTCATTTTCTAATTCTATATCAAATTCAATTCGGTACTTTTTTAAAAAAAAGTCTTTTAAGACATCTTCTTTCCATTGCTTTATCAAATGGGGTGGTAAAAGCATTAATACATTTCTGCTACTATTAAAATCAAAATTATATACTCGATTAAATTTATCACTCTCGTTAAAATCAAAACCTTCTATAAATTTTTTTATGACTTCTCCTGCAATATAACTCTTTCCCAATCCAACTGAATCTGCAACTAATGCACCATTAAATTGTTTTATTTTCTCTAAAATATTTAAGACACCTACTTCTTGAAATGTTGCAAGGTAATCACTTTCTTCATTTAAAAAATTAGTATTTTTTTCAAAAACATTATATAAAATATATTTGAAATAATCTTTTACATCCAAATATTCTCCAAAATTAAAATTATCTTCTATATTTTCCAATATTTTAGAATTTTCAATCACCTTTAAAAGCTCTTGATTAAATTCATTTGATTCATTCCATAATTGTTCAAACCATTCATTTAAGTAAATAATATCATCTTTATTATTTATATTCACATTGAGTTCTCTATTATCCATAAAACCAGGTTTAGTGAAATTAGAAGAACCAACTATAGCACTTCCTGGAGTATAACTAGAATCATCAAAAAATTCTTTATTTTGAATAAATAAGTATAATTTAGCATGTAATTTTTCTTTATCATACAATCTAATGTCAATTTTTTTAGTTGCTATAAGATTACTTAAAGATTTAATAAAAGTCGCTTTATCTATTGATATTTCAGTTTCTAGTTCTTGAGCAAACTTATTCAAATACTTTTCTCTTAAAGAAAAACCCTTAATAATTTCTTGTTTAGTTTGATTATTAGTTTCGTCACCCATAACTAGCTTAAGAATATTGCCATCTAAGTCATCCCTAAAATCATTTTCAACTATATTCCATCCGCTTAGAAAAAAATAACCTACTGCAAATTTATTTTCTACTGAGTTTTTAATATTTTTTTTAATTATATCTCCTAATTTAATAATTTGATTGTCAATAATATTAGTTCTTTTAATATTTTTTGACTCCATATAAAAAAATACTTTCATTTCTTTATAAATATAATTATTAATGAGAATAGAATGGCTATTTTTTTAATTATTTAGATATATCTAAAGTTCCTGCTAATAGAAATTATTTTTCTACTCCCCCAAACCTCTAAACTTATAAAACTAAAATTTACTTTTTATATTATGCAATTATACAAATATGAACCTAAAAAGAAATTTTGGGATCTCTATAATCCTCTCAAAGAAAATCTTATTGATATAGACTCATTGAACTCTAAAATATATGAGATTAAAACTGTTGAGTTGGATTATTCACAAATAACTCAAATACTCTCTGAGCAAACAATATCAGAAATGAACGATAAAATACTTGAATCTGAAAACTTAGAAACCATTCAAGATAAATTAAGTAATGATGTGAAAGAGTATTTGAATTCAATGACAAAACACATTTCATTCTTTAGAAATTCACATCTCTATCAAGGAACGCTACTAACAATATCTGGAATTACTACAAATTTTGAAAAACTTGAATCAAGTTCAAAACAATTATTATTAAATCTAATCGTTGCAAGGGATGATATCATTATTTCAAATCCTCCTTTACTTAATAGACCTGCACTTATTAACACTTGTGAGAGAGGTGGAATTGATGACATTACAATCAAACTCCACTTTATTTATTCAACTAATAAGAGTATAAAAAGTTATATGTATAATGCTGTTGATTCAATACAAGTAATTAGTCCTGAGTTAACAACAAAGTTTGTGAAAAATAATAGAGATGTTAAACGAGATGAAGTGAGAGAAGAAGTTCAAGTATTATATGTTGATTCAGTAGATGAATTAAACAAAGAGTTTATTCACAATGTAGATAAATATTCAATACTATCAAGACCAATAGTCATATTGTGTAGAACACAAGAAGTATATGAAGAATTAGCAGGAGAAGAGTCAACATTAAATACTAAATTTTTAAGAACATTATTGAAGCAGGAGAGCTACATTTAGAAGTGAAGGAGAAGAATTAAATATTCAAGTATGTATAAAGCAGATAGATAAATAAAATGGTAACTAGATTTGATAACATAACAAAAGAAATGATTAAAGAAGTTGTAAAAAATAAGTCTCTATGGAAAAAAAATAGCAATAATATATTTGTATTAAAAAATTCAAAAGGTAGAGATATTATAAGAGGAATTAAGCTATTAGAAAACACAGATGAGTTATACTCGTCAGTTCACATTGTTAAAAAAATTATAGAAATATATGGACTAGACATAAAAGGAGATATAAATCCTGATTCTTGTGAACCTGCTATTAGTAGAATTATGGAGTCAAAAACAACTACAAATTCAAATTCAAAAAAATCAGTAAATAATAGTAGTAATGATTCAACTAAAAAAAACAATTCAGAAACTAACTATGAAACTACATGTGAAGAAGAAACTAATCCTAATGTAGAAAAACCTATTTTAGATGAAAATGTGAAGTATATAATTATAGGAACTTTCCCCCCTAAAAGTGCATATCATGGGGATAATAATTTTTCTTATTACGATAGTGGAGATAATTTATGCTGGAAAATATTTCAGGAAATATATAAAGATGATGAAAAGTATAAAGAAGTTTTACAAAAATATAACTTGAAAGATTCTTTAAGTGGAAATTATGAAGCAAAGAAAGAATTTTTATTGTCAAAGAATATTGGAATGATTGATATAGTTGAAACTACAAAAAGAAAAAATATTTCATCAGGTAGTGATTCAGAATTAATTCCTGTAGAATTAACTGATATTAAGAAACAACTTAAAAAATTAAAAAAATATAATTCTGGAGAACTGAAACTATTAATGTCTAAAACTGTAAAAGATGAATTTTTTACTAAAAAAAATAAATTAGATGATTTAAACAACACTATTAAAATAGTTCCTTCTTTTTCAAGAGCTGCAGGAGCAGGAGGTGATTTTGGCTATTTTAAGTATAAAAAAGGTGGTCTTAAACATAATTATTTTATTGAATATTTGAAATATAAAGAATTGCTCAGTGAAGATTTTAAAGAATACCTAGATGATAAACTAAAATCTGATCCTAAGAATAATATAGATATAAATATCAGAGCATTTGAATTTTCAAAAGTTTTTAATCTTCCTCCATTCAATAAAACATCATAAAATCAATTTGATGCTCTTTATTCAAATTTGGTTTTAATACATCCAATGAGAGAACTGATAAGTCTTCTTTGCAAGTAATATCTGCTCGCACATACACATTTCTAGTTTTTTGTAATTCAGATATACAATTATCATCAATTTCATTACTAATACTTCTAAACTTTTTCACCAATTTTGAAAAATTATTGAAATATGTATCTTCATCTAAATAAAAATTCATACAAATACTATTCGCTTTTCTCATCAATGGATCATAAAATGTAGTATCAATATCTCTAAATAATTTGTAATTAGTTGAGTGTACAAACTGATCATACAGATCATGTAATCTCATTCCAACATTTCCTAAAAAGAAAAAACAATACAAAAAGTATATATCTCCATTTTCAAGAATTTTATTAAACAAAGTAGGATTCATTTTTTTTAAATCATAGAGAATCTCAATAGATGACATAGCAATTGTCATGTTTTCAACTCTTGAAGTATCCATGTTTTCACTATGAATTAATCTACAACCTGAATCATCATCGCTAGTTGGAGAAATTGGAGCAATTAGAAACTCTTCATCAATATACTCTTTTAATTTTTGAAATTCAAAAATACTAACTTCTTTACCTTCTTTTTCTTCAACTCTTAATGTATTTGGGAAAATATCTTCTAGTGCTTCTTCAAGTTTATCAAAGACTTGAATTTCAAAATTAATTTTTCTATCTCCTCTCATACTTATCTTTATAAACTATTTACATTTAAATTTAACTATTATGGAATTGTACAAAAATATATCACAAGACATTACAACTCATCGAAAAAACATATTTCCTGATGAAGCAAATTCTTTGTTTTATGTTGAACTATCATTGATCATGCAATTTTTATCATCTCAAAACTTCAAAATATTATTTATAGGAGAGAAATTCTCATCTGAAGAATATTTCTTAAAACAAATTCGAGAACTTACCACTTTATATAAACAAGAAACGGGCAAAGATGCTGAATATATTTTCTCTTCTAATTTCAATACGTTATCATTTGAAGAGATGGAGAAAATAGTAAATGCAAATTCTAATGTGTTAGTAGGAGTAAAAACAATTTCTCATTTCTTAGATCCCTACAAAGATATTGTAGAGCAATCTCAAATCCCTAGAAATATTCTCTACAAATTTGATAAAATATATTTACTCAGAGATCAGCCAGACCTTGAAAAAGATTTTCTTGTCGCAAAGAGTAAATTTAATAGTATTAATGGAAATACTAAACAAATAATTTTGAATAACGAATTAAAGCAATTATTTTCAAATAAGCAATTAAATGTAACATTAAACGATGAAGTTTTTGAAAAAGTGTCTCACCATTATGTGACAACGAGAAATTCAGCGTATGATGAAGATGGAGTTAAAGCATCATGTCATACAATATCTCCTCAACAAGTTGAGACTACATTTAAATTATGTCAAAGTCTTGCAAAGTTTCAAGGAAAAGAGAAAGCTGGAATTGAAGAAGCAGAAATTGCACTTGATATGCTCTATCATTTTTTAGATAAAATTGCGGTTAACACTCAAACTGGTGAGAGAGATATTAGTAGGATCTCGCCTTATGATTCAAATAGATATTATGATTAGCTAAAATATTTTACTTATACACTCTAATATCAAACTCCTTCTCCAATTGCGTATTAAACAAATATAAATCCTTATCATTTGAAAGAATAGCTACTTTATCATGTGTTTTTCTAAGCTCTATTGCATCTGCGATAAGTTGCATATCACCAACTTCTGGAAGCAGTCCATCTCTGTGAGAGAGTTTTTTTAATTGTTGTGAGAGTTTTTTGCTGTGTATTTTATCGAGTGTTATTTCATACAAGTTTCCTAAATAGTTCATATAAAATTTTTCAATACTTGTAATATCATATTCAATGTCTTCTTGCTCTTTTACTGCATATTTTTTTAATATCTTATCGAATCGTTTTTGAATTGTTGAGACTATTTCTTCTCTATCAAAGTGTTTAAATTTAGAACACACATCGGTGATTATCTCAATTGAATAATCAATATGTTTTTTAATTTCTAATACAACTGAGTTTGGAATAATGAGTGTATTGTTATTTCCCCACTTCTCAATAAGAGAATTATAATAATCTAAATTCATATGACTAATTCTATATTCTCCTACATCATATAATACTTTACTGAGTATGATATTAGTATCTAAAAGAATTGTATATCCTTTTGGTTCTTCAAGCTCTTTATACTCTAACTCTTCTTTGTGTAAGTGTTTTAATGTGTGTTGCTTATAATATTCTAACTCTTCAAAATCAGGTTCAACTAATTCAATTGCAATTAAGCAATACATTGCTTTATCCCAGAGTTTTTGAGGAATAAATTGAGTTTTTACTAAATAAATGAGATACGATGTATCATACGTAATTCTGAGCTCAGTCATTTGAGATTTGAGAGGAATCTTTTCTTTTCTATCGTAAATGTTGTCAGAGGAGAATTTGTTTAAAATTGATAGTTTCATGCTTTTCAAATACTTCTCATTAGGTTTATAACTTAAGATAGTGTTTATAATGAGAATTGAATATCTATAATATTGTAAATAATTATACTTGTTTCTTTTACTTAGATCATCAAGTGCTTTAAATAAGTGTTTGTTAAGAGTTTTGAGATGTTCTACATTATTTTGTATTCTTGGAAACTTCTTGTGAACATCTTGTAAATGGAAAATAAGTAAATCATAGAGCTTTTCATTGACATCATTTTCAATCTTTTTCAAATACAGCTCTTCTTTGTCCATAATAATTGTAGGAGATGAGAACTTATAATTGTTTTTATCATTCAAGATACTTTAATAAACCTAGATGAATCATATCTATATTTAAACTTCACAAACTAATGAAGTTTTGAATTGATGTTTCAAACTCCTCTTCAATAAAAGGAAATATCGTTTTCAAAGTATCAGACACATTTCTATCTTTCAATAAAGATTCTAGTTCATTCAAAGACAACCATTTAAAATCTACAACTTCTCCATCTATTGGACTAATTGTTTCACTATTAGTAAAAATTATTCCGATTCCTAAATATTCATTATTGAAATGATTTTTGTATAAATAATTCTTGAATATGTAACCTGTTTTATTTTCAAAATTTTTAGAAATCTTAATGTCTAAACCTAGCTCTTCATAAGATTCTTTAACCAGTGTTTCTTCAAATTCGCTATTATATTTAGAGTCTACTTGCTTAGTATATACACAGTGCCCCCCGATACTACAATCCCAAATTTCTTTATTAATGGTCTTAGAAAATTTCTTTTGAACACCCCATTTATGAGTTTTTTTACAATATAGCATAGCTACAACAGCTTTATGACATAAACTTTTTCTAACTTCTGGAATATGTGCGTGTTTTCTAGAGATAGGTCCTAATGTTTGTCCATCTTATTCACAATGAATAATATATTCAATGTTTGCATTTAAATCCATATATAATTCAAAATATAATTCTTTATATACTTTTTTAGATGTTGAGAAGACAGATATTTAAATTAATATAACTCATTACAAAGTAATATGGACGAAGTTAATATGTTTCTAAAAACTTAAATTTATTATTCGGGATACTTAAATAAACCTAAATGAATTATATCCTTAGTTAAATTATCCAAGTTATTCTTTAAAAGATACGGAATTATTTGTTTAGGATGAAAGTTTATTGTATCTAGTTCATTAAGATCTACAAATTTAACTTCGTCTAATACAGGATTATCAATATACTCTGGATCATGTCCTAATTTCAATTCTCCTCCATAGGTATTAGCTATAAAGATAAATTCAATTCCGTGTTCATCTTCATCAGTATATAACTCTTTAATAAATTTTAATTTCAAATTTTCAATATCAATAGTAAGATGTGTCTCTTCTTTGACTTCTCTTATTACAGCTTGAAACATATCTTCTCTTGCTTCAAGACTTCCTCCTGGCAGAACATAAGTATATTTGTTGTTTTTATTGATTCTTGTAACGAGGAGTTTATTATTTTCAATAATTATAACTCCTACCCTAATATTGTTTTTTGTATTCATTTAATGCACCTGAAATTATTTAGAGAAAAAGCATATAAAAGTGTATCTTTACGATTATATTTATCTATTTTACTCCTTTCTCATTTATTGAGAATAAATTCTTTTCCGAATCAATTGTCACTTTTACCCCAAGAGGAATAGTGAGCATAGGATCGCTATGTCCAATATCTACCCCATATACTATTGGGAAATCATAATCTCTTGTGTTGAATAGTATTGATTCTTTTAGCTGTTTAATCTCTTCTTCAGTGTATCCAAATCCTCTTCCAAACACGATTCCTTTAATTTCATCAAACATACCTAGTATTCTCAAATCACTTAATAAACTATCAACGTTTTGAATTGATTCTCCTTTATCAAATTGATCACCCTCGGGAGTTTCAAGTAGTAATATTGAATCTTTAAAATCAGGCCAATATCTTGTTCCTTTAGTGTGAGTCATTGATGTTATACAACCACCCAATATTTTACCTGTTGCACTTCCCTCTTTGATCCATTCATATCCTGTATTATCCTTGTACTCTCTTGATATTGTTAAATCTTCTTTATTCAGCCAATTTGCATTTTTTGAGTCAGTCCATTTTTCTGAAGGTATAATTTTTCCAATTTTATTATCTGAGGATGTTGCTTTAAAAAAATACTCTATAGTATATTCTTCTAAATTAAGAGTTTCTCCAAACTCACAAATGGCGCTAGGTCCATAAAATGTAGTCATGTTACATTGAGTATTTAAAGCAAAATGGAGAGTTGTAATATCTGAATATCCACAAAATATTTTGGGATTCTTTTTAATCATCTCAAAATCTAAATATTCTAAAACTTGATGAGATGAGTTGCCTCCTATTGTACAAATGATTGCTTTCACATCAGAATCTGAAAATGCATCATTAATATCTTTTGCTCTGTTTTGTGGAGTGTCTGAACTAAATCCTTTATTTTTGGTTGCACTTGGATAGATCTTAACATTATATCCATTTTCTTCAAAAAATTGTTTTGCTCTATCAAGTCTGTGTGAGACTATTGCAGCAAGACCTGAAGCAGGTGCTATAAATGCAATAGTATCTCCCATTTGTAATCGTTCGGGTTTAATTATTGTGTTCATCATTATCATTAAATGTTTCAAATATACTTAAAAGTTTTTATTGAAGGTTAGTAATTTAATGTGAATTCACTACCAACTTCAAAAAAAATAGTATTCGTTTCAGAAATAAAGTAAACTCCTTTTGTTCCTATCACTCTACATTTATTATCTTCTATTATTACTGCAGATTCTTCAGGGATTGCAATAATATTCTTCCGAGTTTTCTTGATATGATTTTTGTGAGTATTTACTTGTACTTCATCAAAATGGACTTGGAAATCAATATTTTTCAATATATTTAATCCTGTTAAGTTTTCTAAATTCACTTTATTTTCATCTTTATCTTCACATAATAAAGCGGTATTAATATCATTACCAAATATTAAAGCTCCAGCACTTCCACCGTATACAATGCCACCTTGATTAATAAAATTCTTTAATTTGATATCAAATTTTGATTCTTTTATATATTTTAAAAGCTTAAATGTATTCCCTCCTCCAATATAAATAGCATCAAATAAATCTAGATCAACATTAGATTCTAAATCCGTTAATAATGTTATATTTTTAATACCAAACTTTCCCAAAGTTGTTGATAACCAATTTAATTGGGGTTTGAAATCTTCATTTTCTCTAACATTATTCCAAGCAATAGGAATATATAAAACATTAGATATTGATTCAGAAAATATTTTATCCACTAGAAAAGACTGGTTTTCATTTCCTCCTCCTGCTAAAAATACTTTACCTCTCATTTTGAAACTACCTCTCTTGATAAAAATAGTTCACTCTCGTCCTTAGTTCTTCTTTTTTGAAATATGATTATAGAGTATCCACAATATTTCAAATTTTCATTAAATAAATTCATATATTCTTTATATTTTTCAAATATATGTTTCTCTTCCTGATCAGTTGTTTTTAATTTAGATTTTTTTAATACTTCTTCACAGTATTCATTTATCCTTTCTTCACTTTGAGTATCATATACAAAATCTTTTTCATATATAACTTGTAAATATGAATTTTCAATATCTTCAGATACTTGATAGAATAGATCCAACCAATCTTTCTTAGATCTATATTCAACTTTAGTATTAATTGCTTTTGATACATCATCTAATAATACTTTTGAAGGTCTATTAATATAGTATATAGGTATTACAACAAGAAATCCTTCATAGCTTAAGACTCTCAAGTATTCATTAATTGCATTAGTTTTATTATTAATAAAAGATGTCACATTACTACACCAGACCAATTCAAAACTATTATCTGAGAAACTCAATTTTTCTGAATTTTGAATATCAAACGTTACTCTATCTGATACTAGATTTTTCTCGGCGAAATCTCTAGCTTCTAATATTGAATCTCTATTAATATCAATTCCTTTTATAAGTAATTCTCTATTTAGCAAAGCAAGATTTACTGATGTGAATCCAGTGTTAGAACCTATTTCTAAAATATTTGCACCTTTTTGTAGATTACAACTCTTAAGAACCTCGACAATTGAATTTAAACCACCTGAAGGTTTATTTCTTTCTCTCAAAATCCCTACTAATTTAGAATAATCTAAATCTTTCATATTTTTATTTGTCATATAATTATCTTCCATTTTTTATTAATTCTTCTAAACTCATTGAACTACTTCTTCCTGCACGAGTCTTAACTAGTATATTGTTATTCAAAACCTCATCATTTCCAATTATCAGCTTATTGGGAACACCCATAAAGTCTGAAAAGGCAGCTTTAGTTTTATACATTTTTTTTCTATCATCTAAGTAAGTTCTAGAATTACCACTTTTAATTCTAGAATATATAAAATTCGCATAGTTCATTATTGATTCATCATCACTGATAGGAATGATTGAAAAATCAAAAGGTCTAATAGGTGAAGGGAAATTTATTCCTAGTTCATCTCTATGCTGATAAACAGACGCGTAAAACACTTTTTGCATACCTATACCGAAGGTACCAACTATAGGTTGTGCCAAACCTCCATTTTCATCGGCATAATTTATATCTTGGGCTTCGTTCGGGACAACAGGATAGCCCATTCCTAAACTAGAAAATTTTCCACCTTCTTTTAACTTAGATTCGTTACCCACTATTGAAGATCTTTTGATTTTTTCACCTTGTTCATCTTCAAAAAAAAATTCAACTTTTTGTCCATCAAACGACAAATCTGATAAAACTTCTATATCTAATTGTTCTACCATTTCATCAAAAATTTGAGAAAAATTATCAAGAGAATTTCTATAACAATTGTGGTTCCTATTTAGAGTCATAAAATCTGCCCCGGAAAATTGGATCGATTTCACAATTCCTTTAGATCTTTTAATATTTCTAAAAGCATCCTGAACTTTAAATAATTTGATTGGAAGTTGACGATGTGATAAAGTACTTTTCTTCAAAAATTCAATAAATATTTCTTCTGTTGTTGCTGCAAGAGAGAACCCTTTCATATCTCCATCTAAA
This sequence comes from uncultured Methanosarcinales archaeon, assembly GCA_964621065.1. Lineage (GTDB taxonomy): Archaea > Nanobdellota > Nanobdellia > Woesearchaeales > UBA583 > UBA583. The sequence continues at coordinate 20,612 of CAZULG010000004.1, forward strand.
CTAATTATTTCATCAGAGAAAGCTTCCATTTTTCCACTTTTCTCTATAATTGAATCACTATAAATTCTGGGAAAAGAAACTTCCATAAACCCCATATTTTCTGAAATTTGCCTTACTAAGTCTTCTAGTTGAGAGTTAACTTTTTTTCCTATAGGGTCTAATGTAGGTAATCCTCTATCTATAAATGTAAACCATCCCATCTCCTCAATTAATTTATAGGTTTCGAGTTCTTTCCAATTATCAGGCAATAATAAATGACTTTGATTAGGATAATTTGACAATTTCATTTTTATTATTTATGGTTTTAATGTTTTGTCTACTCTTGGGAATTGACTCGCACTCCATATAAAAGGCATCTTCAATATTCCCTGAACTAATCTTTCCCACCCCATTCCAAATCCTGATGATACTTTATAATTTGAAAACTTTCTGGATTGGAGATATGGATTGTAATCTTCTTTTGGCAGACTAAATAACTCTGCTTTTTCTTCTAATTCTTTAATACTCCTAACTCGATGTCCACTACCTAATATTTCTCTGTAACCAGGCCATATTATGTCTAGATTATCTGCTATTTTAGGCTCAATACCATCAACTTGAGCATGATAAAATGGAACTTCTAATAGAGGAAATTCTCTTATTCCTACTATATTATTAAGTATCTCTGTTAAACGAACTTCTTCCCATGAACCAAAATTTTCCAGAGTAAATTCTTTATACTTTTCATCTTTTGTATCATTATAAAGAATTTCTAGAGCTTCCTTGAAAGTGATTATCTTTAATTCTTCTTGATTGACTATACTATTTAATTCTTCAATATCTTTTTTATCTAAAAACACTTCTAAATCTGCATAATTATGTTTCATTAAATCAGATATAATCTTCTTTATCATTTCAAATGCAACTTTTTGATTTTTAACTTGATCAATATTACCTTCATATTCAACATGGTGAAACTCAGATAGGTGAGTAGCATCAGCTTCTTCTTTTCTGAAAGAATTATAGACTGAATATACATGGTTCACATCTTTTTGAACTAAAGCTAACTCTAAATAAATTTGAGAAGATTCTGATAAAAATGCAATATCTTGATAATCAAACCATTTAAGTGTTATAGGAGATGTATCTGTTGTATAACTAATTGCTTCTTTTCCATATACTGCACCAGGGGATGAGATCATTCTAGTTGTCATCGGTAAAATTGTGAATTGTGCATTTAGACTAGAAAAGTACTCAACAACAGATTGAAATATTCTATCGTTGATTTTTGATATATTTGTCCAATAAGAAAAGTCATTAAACATATTTACTCTATCTTCAAACTCCGTAATTGGTACACTCTGACTTAAGACATCAGAGATCGGTTGAAATATCTTATTACCAACGTAGTCAATTTGACTTCCATTTGTTTTATATGGTTTTACCATAACAATTACATAAATGGAGTATTTATTAAATTTTGTATTTGAAACTTCTCATTTTATTTAATTACTTTATCATTATAAATTAATCACAATAACAAATTAATATTAATAATTTGAGTAAATACACTTTCCCAACACTTTTTTCATTACAGATTCAAGTAAATCTTTCTTTTTACCTATAATTATATGACTTTACAATCTGTAAAATGAAGGTTTAACATAAAATATCATCATTGAGTTGATTTAGTAAGTATCAAATTAATTTTCATATATCAATATATTTATTTTTCCATTTGTTTTTTTCTACTCCTCTCAATAGACATATTTATAAATCTAAAAATCACATTATTAGTATGATGAAATACGAGATTCAATCACAATACATTAAAGAAAAGATTCAAGGGTCTGACTATACAGACAAAGAATTAGTGCAAACTATCAAAGACATATGCACATTAGAAGAGTATATTATAACTCCTCCTGTCACACATTCACAAATTCAAAGTTATTTACAGCTCAAGGCTCAGTATCATCAAGATTATCTACACATCTTACAAGAATTACAACCGCAAGCATACGAAGAAGAACTTGAACAAACTCAACAAGAGAGTGAAGTAACTCCACAACAAAGTGTTGAAGAGATGAATTGGTGGAAAACATATGGAGGAGTCAAAGTAGATGAAATACTTAATTTAAAACTTAAAATTTTAAGAGCACATTCACAAGAAGAATTACTTCAACTTGAAAAACAACTACAAGGATTAGTAGCAGAATAACTAAGAAGATTTCATGTAGAAGTATAAATCTATAATTTATGATACAAATATGGAAACAATAAAAACAGCATTAAACTTAGCGTATGATTCACATTATAAACAAACTCATAAAGAAGGAAGTACATCATAATATTATGTTCATATTCTTAATGTAGCAAAATATTTATTATATGAAAACGTAAATGAAGACACTATTGTAGCAGATATATTACATGATTAACTAGAAGATTCAAATTATGCAGCAGAGAAATTAAAACAACAGTTAGGAGAAAAAGTATTTTCACTAGTTATAACTCTTTTGTACTGTTCAAAAAGTTTCTGTTAACAGAATAAATAGTACATTAAAAATTTCTGTAGACAGAAACTTTTATAAGTTAGGAAATATACTAAATTTTATGGATAAAGAAAAATTATTTGAAGTTTTAAATGATTGGAATTATTGGAATAAAGAATTACCCGAGTATTATTCTAGAAAATTATATGAGAATGATATTTTAAAATATGATCTAACTGATGAAATAACAGTATTAAAAGGTATTAGGAGATGTGGAAAATCTACTTTACTGGTCAATCATATTAAAGAATTATTAAAAAAAGGAATTGATGTTAGAGATATATTATTTATTAATTTTGAAGACCCTAGGCTTGGAACTGATTTAGATACTAATATTTTTGAACAAATTCTTGAAGTGTATAAGGAATATGTAAATAATAGTGCTAATATATATATATTTTTAGATGAAATTCAAAATGTAACAGGGTGGGAAAAATGGGTTAGAACTGTATATGAATTAAAGAAAGTTAAAAAAATATATATTACAGGATCATCTTCAAAATTACTCAGTCGTGAATTTGGAACTGCTCTTTCTGGGAGATATTTAGATTTAAATATTTATCCAGCCTCATTTTTAGAATTCTTAGAATTTAATGGTGAGAATAATATTACTAAGCAAAAACTAGTTACTGAGAAAATAAAATATAAAAAATATTTTAATCAATATTTAGAGATTGGTGGATTTCCTAAAATAATTCTAACTAAAGAAGAGTTTTTGAGAAAAAAAGAAATTTTAAATTACTTTGAAACAATTATATTAAAAGACATAGTCGCAAGATATAATCTTAAGAATTACGATAATGTTAGAAAAGTTGCAATATATTTAATTTCTAATATTTCAAAAATAACTAATTTAAATAAAGTTAAAACATCTTTGAATATATCTTATGAGTTAATTGATAAGTATTTTGAATACTTAAGAGAGACATATTTAGTATATGAATTGAATAAGTATGATACTTCTCTAAAAAAACAATATTCATCAAATAAAAAAGTTTATGTCAGTGATATAAGCTTTGCAAAGGAAATTGGTTTTAGTTTTAGTGAAAATATTGGAAGAGTATATGAAAATTTAGTTTTTCTAGAATTAATAAAAAGATTCAATGAGATATATTACCACAATGAGAATCATGAATGTGATTTCATAATAAAAGAAGGATTAAATATAACTCATGCAATTCAGGTGACAAAATCTTTAAGTAATCCTGATACAAGAAAAAGGGAATTAAATGGAATAAAGGATGCAATGGAAAAACACAATTTATCTCTTGGATTGATTTTAACTGAAGATGAGTCTGAGGAATTTATGTTTGAAGGTTATAGAATAATTGTAAAGCCTATTTGGAAATGGCTTTTGGAAAAACCAGAAGACTATTAAGAGTTTATTTTTCTTTAACAAAATTTTATAATCAAGTAGTTTTAGTATATAATTATGTCTTTTAAAAAAATTGCTTCAAATACTTTAATTGCAGTTATTATTATATACATACTACTTGGTTCATATTTATTTTTTAATCAAAATACAATAAAGAACTATATCAGCAGAGAACATAATTAATTGTATTTCATATTTTGAACATATTCTGTGATTTCTCCCAGGTTACATAAAAAAATAAGTATAAAATCATTAGAATCAATAGAAAACTACTTTTTTGTAATTTTAGTAGAGCTAAAGTTCGAAAATCACTCATAGAAGAAAAATTAGCCTTCTAAACATTAAAAACTGAACTTTTGTTTATGTCGTAAATATCATAAACTTCTGTATATATGCTACTTTTATTTATGTCAGAAGTGTCTAAAAACACCCTCTCAAAAAAGAACTATTTTTTGGGAGAATGATTTTCTCAAAACATAACAAGGTTTTTTAAAAAAAATATTCAATACATTTTTGTGACGTCTACATAAATTATATCGCTTCTGTGAATTGATATAAGACCCTGTTTATGCATATACTTACACAAATATACACCAGAATACTTACACTCGCTCACAATAAAGATTGAAACAAGTTTGTTATTGATTTTTGCAAGTGGCATAATAAATAATTTTGATATCTGTTTATAATAACTAAGGCTACCAATTGTAGAAATTTATAATAATTCTATTCTCTTGAATATACATTATTAAAAAGTATTACAAAAATATTATTTATGTAAGTTATTGAAATAAGGAAGTATCTTTTTATAATATGGAATTAAGAATTCTTCAATGTCATAATCAGTATAATTTTGTGCATTAACATTATCTTCAACTCTTGAAGCAATAAAATTTTGATATTTAGAAGGTACTTGCTCTTTATCAAACAAAAAGTTAATGTATTTTCTATGATACACTAAATCAACTGCTCTTAAAGAAGAATATTTCTCAGTCCATCTCCTAATGTTTTCACGATATGTTTTTAGAAAATCATTGTCAATTAATCCTTTTTCCATAAAAGATATAATTTTATCAAAGGTTTTTCTTCTACAAAACAAATAAAAACCAAATTTCTTATGATTTTTAACACCAATGTTATAGACAACAATTTCATCATCTTTGTATGCAACCTTATTCATATCAAAAGTCTTAAAGAAATCTCGCTCTATTTGAGCAAATCTTCCTCCTGATTCAATTGAAAACAAATACAAATAGTAATGAACCGTAGTTGGAGGATTTTTTCTAATATCACTTGGTGTATTGTTAATTAATTCTAAAATTGAGTTGAGTGAGCCAGTAATATCTTTATCTTTAGGTCTAAAAGTTCTTTGTGCATCAGGATTATTACCTTTATCTTTATTACCACCTTTTATTAAATTATTAATAGTATTTACTTGTGAAGCACTCAATAAACTCTCACTAGTTTGTGAGTACATCCTTTTACTACAAAACATAATAAAGCCTCTAAACGCAGTATTTGTTCTATTCTTTTTAGGTAATCTTTCAAAGTATTCATCAAACTCCCTTGCTGTTTTTATGTTTTCTTCTTCAAATATCTTTTTACATCCAGCAATATGATTTCTTTTCGATTCACGACTTCCTAAATCTTCTCTATTATTAATCCACTCCACATACTCTTTATTATACTTAGTATAAAAATCACTCAAATCTATATCCTCTGCTTCAATTTCTTTTGAAGGGGTAGGAGTATCTATAACATCTCTATTTGAGGACTCTAGACCACGATATGAGAGACTTTTTAATGCTTGAGTCGTATTCTCTAGCTGTTGCTGAAAATAAGATATCATTTCTTCCTTGTGAACAATATTTTTATTCAAATTATCTATTTCACTTTTATGTTGAAGTTCTTTCTCAAACTTTTCAAAGAAGTGATTCATCTCTTGATTAATTAAGCGTTGACTACTTTTAGGCATTGACTCATAAATTGATGATGCTTTAAGATTATTGAAGAGAAGTTTTCCTCTGTTGAGAAATTCTTCAAGTGTATTTATATTAGGTTCATCATACAAAGCATCAACCAAAATATTTGAAATCATCTTCAAAAAAGTGATCTCGCTATATTCATTTTGCTCATCTGCTGGTAGGTCATTCATATTATCCACAATTTCTTTAAGACTTACCTCTTCCATATTTTTCTATAGTCAATACATATTTATAAGGTATTCCAATTGATGTTCATTGGTTATTTGTCCATACCAAATATTGAAATCTATCAAACAAGACTAAATTTAACCGTTAGTTATATAAATCAAATCAAGTTTTTTTACATTAGAACAATTGCACTACACTAAATTAGGCATTGTTACATTAAATTCATGGCAAGGTCGCATAACCTGGTATTGCGATAGACTTGAAATCTATTTCCTATTGGAGTTCTGGGTTCAAATCCCAGTCTTGCCGTTACTTTTTTCTAACAAACAATACAAATTTTAAGATAAAAATACGTAAGTTATATTTATAAATAAAGAATTTTTAGTAAATATATAAGAAACAAAATCATATATTTTAATATGGCAACAAAAAAAATTCATAAATCAAGAGTACTCGTATCATTAGATGACCATATTGTATACATCTTAAAAAAATCGAATATTAAGGTTTCAACGCTTGTAAATCAATTATTGAGTGACTATGTAGATGAGAAAATTATCAAAAGAGAGAACAACAATTCACTTGTTGAAGGAGCCTTGAAATCTGGTTCCTTTTGGAATTGTGGGTTCAAATCCCACTCTTGGCGCTCATTTCATTCGCTTAAGAGCGTTATTTTCACCATTGTGTGGTCACTCATTCTTCGTTCACACATCCGAAAATTTTCAATTTTCTAAGAAAAGCAGAAATTGCAAATTTCTTTTCATTTAGCAAAGCTAAATACTTCAAATCCCACTCTTGGCGCTCAACTTTTATATATAAAACAAATCTTTTTTAAACAATTACTTATACAAATATATATGAATCATCTTAACACACAAATTCATCCGTATGAATTGTATGTCATTACAGGACCTATGAAATCTGGAAAGAGTAAGGAGTTATTTCGCTTATTAGATAGATTTTCATATTTGACAAATATGTCAATTCTTGCCCTCAAACCAGATATTGATACGAGAAAATTTGAAGCTCGAGCTTCTAGTAATGAAGAACTTATAGGTGTATCATTTACAACAATTTCTGCTGCAAATCCTCAAATTCTCAATTCATATTTTAAAGAGTCGTTTTATGACATTGTTATATTAGATGAGTGTCAGTTTTTCTCTCACAATATTGTTGCTCAAATTGATGAATTAATGAGTAAGGGTGTATATGTAATTTGCTCAGGACTTGATTTAGATTTTAGAGGTGAGACATTTGGACCGATGGGAGATTTACTTGCAAGAGCCCAACATGTATCTAAACTCTCAGGAATTTGTGAATATGAGGAGTGTAATAACCCCGCAACACGAACCCAGCGAGAAATTAATGGAAAACCTGCACATTATAACTCTCCAATTATTTTAGTTGGAGATGAGGAAGAAGGATATTCATGTCGATGTTTTAAACACCACGTTGTGAACAAAGATTCACTTAATGAGTTTATACAATAATTTTTTAAATAGTGCGTTCTAGATATTTATATGGTCAAATCTAAAGTGAAAACTAATACCAAAAATCATGATTCACATCATCATAAAAAAAACGAATCTTCTCACAAACCGTCTAAAAAAGAAAGAAGAGAAGAGATTAAAAAATCAGGAGGAATTGGGAAAACACTCAAAAATAATCTTCCGCTTATTGTTATTGGAGCAATTTTAGTTGGAATTATTGCACTTGTATTAATGCAAGAGACTAATCCTAATAAAAATCAACTAGATAAATATTCTCCTAATCCAGATTATGAAGGGCCTGTTGTTGATATGCTTCAATTTCACGATCCATCTTGCCAGCACTGTGCGAGACAAAAAGAGTTTAACCCTCAATTTGCATCTCAATACGAATATTTGAATTTAACAATTATTAATATTCGAACTCAAGAAGGTCAAGAAATGCTTCAAGAATATATTGAAAACACACCAGGCCTAAGTAATGAGAGAATTGGGACACCTGTGACAATTGTTGGAGATAATTATTTAATAGGATATGGAGATGCGAGTTCAACAGGGCTTCAAATGGCAAATATTGTAGAAGAAGAATATGAAAGACTTCTTGCAGATCAAGAACAATAATTTTAAATGATTTTATTTACATATAAATGATTTCTAATTATTTTTGAGCATATATTAGCAAACCAATATTTCTTCAATATGAAACATTAACTTTATGCGTTGTTATTGTTAAAATAAAATTTTGATTATCTTTTTGCATTAAAAGAACTAAATTTGAGATTCTCACTTACTTCGTTCTTGTACTTTACTAACACATAGTTTCAAATCACAAAACTACGACATAAAATTTTTATTTGATAATTGAGTGCAAAGAGCAGAATTTGCAAGGTCACTCCACTTTGTTTCGTTCGTTGATTTTCTAAAAATATATTTACCAACATATCAACATATTAAATATTAAATTTTATCAGAAAAACTTTTTTTAAATAGTAAATTTATTACTATTTTTAGGATTTGAGAAAATTTTATAAATCATACTTCATTATATAAATTTATCACAGAGGTGATATTCTATGACAAACATACAACCACTGCAAGATAACGTATTGTTGAAAAAAGTAGAGTCACAACCTTCTCAAGAAGAGAAAGTTCAAGGTGGAATTATTGTTCCAAATGAAGAGAAACCAATTACATATGGTGAAATTATAAATATTTCTAAACAACTCACAAATTGTGAGTTACAAAAAGGGGATAACGTGTTATTCTCAGAGTATGGAGGAAAGAAAATTTTAATTGATAATGAAGAATATGTTTTACTTCCATACAAAGACATTTCAGGAATTATCACATTTGATAATTAAATTATTCAGAAGATATGAGGTGATATAACAATGGCAAATGAACTGTATTTTAATGAAATTGCAAGAGAAGAATTAGTGAGAGGAATTGATAAAGTAGCAAATGCTGTTAAAGTTACTCTTGGTCCAAGAGGAAGATACGTGGCAATTAATAAAGGAGGAAGTACTGAGATTATTAATGATGGAGTAAGTGTTGCTAAATCAATTGAATTATTGTCTCCAAAAGAAGAAGCTGGGGCAAAACTTGTCAAAGAAGTAGCATCTAAAACACAGGATTTAGCAGGAGATGGAACAACCACTGCAACTATATTGATGCAGGCGATATTAAAAGAGGGTTTAAAATATATAAATTCAGGTGCAAATCCAATTGAGATTAAACGAGGAATTGAAAAAGCAACTCAAAAAGTAATTAGAGAACTTCAAAATAATGTTATTCAAATTACAAATAAAGAACAAATTGCATCAGTTGCAACAATTTCATCAAATAATGATGAAGAAATTGGTAAATTAATAGCTGAAGCAATGGAGAAAGTTGGAAATGATGGTGTCATTTCAGTTGAAGAGGCCTCAGCAATGGAGACTTCAGTTGATGTGAAGAGTGGAATGGAATTTAATAAAGGGTATTTGAGTCCATATATGGTGACTGATCAAGAGAAGAAGGAGGTGAATTTTGAAAATCCCTACATTTTAGTAACTGATTACACAATTTCAAATTTGAAAGATATTTTACCTATTTTACAAACAGCAGGTGAAGAATCACGACCACTTCTTGTCATTAGTGAAGATATTGAAGGAGAAGCTCTTGGGGGATTAGTTCTCAATTTAATGAGAGGAACGATTAAATTTGCAGGTGTGAAAGCTCCAGGATATGGAGATGAAAAAAAGGAACTCTTAAAAGATATCGCAGCACTCACAGGGGCTCGCGCAATTATAAAAGATGAGAAGAGTGATTTAAAGGAATTATCTGTTCAAGATTTAGGAACTGCTCAAAAAATTAAAGTAACTAAAGATTCAACTACAATTATTGAAGGTAAATCACAAACTAATTTAACATCACGAGTTGATTTGATAAAAAAACAACTCAATAATACTCAAAAGGAGAGTGAGAAAAAATCTTTACTCAAACGATTAGCTTCACTCACAGGAGGAGTAGCTGTTTTGAAAATTGGAGCTTCAACTGAGACTGAGATGAAAGATAAAAAGCACAGAGTAGATGATGCACTTAATGCAACACGAGCAGCAGTTGAGGAGGGGATTATTGTAGGAGGAGGAACTGCTCTTTTAAGAGCTTCTCAAGTCATTGATGAGAATTCATATCAAAGAGATGAGAAGTTGGGAGCAAGTATTATCAAACACGCACTAAAATACCCACTTAAATATATTTTAGAGAATGGAGGGTTAGATTCATCTGTTATCAAATATAAAATATTAGAAAATAAAGAATTTAATTTTGGGTATAATGCAAAAACAGACCAGTATGAGGATTTAGTAAAATCAGGAGTGATTGATCCATTGAAAGTAACTCGACTAGGATTACAAAACGCATCAAGTATTTCATCAATGGTACTCACAACACAAGCACTCATCGTAGAGCAAAGAGAAGATAAATCTGGAGATGATACTCCTTCAATGCCTCCAATGATGATGTAAATACAACTCTTTCAAAAAAAAAATGTAATTTTATTTTTTTTACTAACTTGAAATTTTTAGATATACAAAATATTTCATTATATAATTTAATAAAATGAAGGTGTAATAATAAAAATTCTTATATTGAGATTTAGTGAAACAAAAAACCTCAAGAGTGGAATTTATACAGAAAATCTGCAGATACGATATACTTACTTTGTGCGTTCTTATCTGTCGAATTTACCTTACGTAAACAACAAAAATCAAAGATTTTTGAGCATATGTTGAGCGAACATATATTTCGACTATGTGAGACACTCCAAAAGTCGTTTTTACATCTCAAAAATCTACCTTACGTAGACAAGAAAAATTATAAATTTTTGAGCATATGTTAGCGAACATATATTTCTACGATATGAGACACTTACTTCGTGCGTTCTTATCTGTCGAATTTACCTTACGTAAATCTCGACTATATCTTTGTCTTTAACGATATGATCAAGTCCAACTCGTTGCCAATCAAATTTCGCACTCTCCCCTTTCAATTTTGCATATCTAAATTTTGTGAGCATATCTTTGTGAATTTTCTCACACACATCACGAACAGTATCTCCTTTTCTGACAACAAGTGGTTTTTCTAAATCAGGTTCTTTTCGCTGCTCTTTCAAATATACCCAAATAAACCCTAACTCATCCCATATAAAATCTTTAAATTTGTCAATATTGACATCTTTATCAGCTGATATTCCAAAGATATCAAATTGAGGATACTTTTCTTGAACTTCTTTTTTTATTAGAGCCATTTCTTCTACTGAGAATAAATCAATTTTATTAAAACAAATCACTGCTTTTTTATACACAACATTTGCATAACATGCATCGACTAAATCATCTATAGTTGCATCTTTTTCATGAATAATGACTTCTGCGTTTGTATAACCCATATCTTTGAGCATTGCTTCAATTAAATTATCAGGAAGTGTTTCTTGAGAGTTGTTTAAAGGAATTGAAATTGAACCGTGAGATTTTTTTACAACTGAGATATTTGGAGGTTCTTGATTAAATTTAATATTTGATCTCAGTGTTTCATTAAAAAGCATATCTAAATCTTTAAATGGACATTTGGAATCAACTACAAGTACTACTAAATCACATGCTCGAACAACACTTAATACTTTTCGTCCAAATCCTCGATTATCACTTGCCTTATCAATAATTCCAGGCAGATCTAGAATTTGTAAATTTGTATGCTTATGGTGTAATAGTCCTGGTACACAATCCAAAGTTGTAAATTCATAGGCTCCAATTTTTGAGTCTTTATTCGTCACTTTTCCAAGTAGTGTTGATTTTCCAACACTTGGTTTTCCCAAAAGTCCAACTGTGGCGTCTCCTTCTTTTTTAACTGCAAATCCTTCTCCTCGTGAGCCTCCCCCTGATTTTGCTTCTAATTCAGCTTTGAGTTTTGCAATTTTACCCTTTAATTGACCAACAGCAGCTTCAGTTCGTTTATTGACTTTTGTATTTTTCAGCTCAGTCTCTAATTCTTCAATTCTTGCTTGCAATGCTTCATCTGCCATTTTAAAAATGTAGTAAAATTATTATTTTACAAATATAATATAGTTAAGGAAGGATTCTTTTTAAATCTTAGTTGCTATACAAGTAAAATCCATATTCAATATGTTTTTAAATATCAATATTAAATAATATATATGGTAACCATTGTGTGTATTGATGATAGTATTGTTGAGGGTGAAGGAGATGAAAAAGGTCAAAAAGGTTGGGTTGGAAGATTATCTAAAGATATTTTAAAAGACTCAAACGTTGGAGAGATGTTGAATTGTATGAACATCATATTGAATCAACACGAAAGGGATTGAAACAGATGTGTGAGGAGTATAAATTACCATATCTTGACCCTAAAAATGATATTTTTGAGGGAAAGAAGTTGGAAGAATTATATGTTGATGGAATTCATCCAAATGCAAAGGGATATGAGTTAATGTATAAACAGATTAAGAAGAAGTTGGAGGAGATGAAATATATTTAAAATGAAAAATATGGATGATAAAATCAGATGCTTTGGCTCACACAGTGAAATATATTCTGCGTATCATGATGAAGAATGGGGAGTTGCAGTTAAAGATGATGATACAAAACTCTTTGAAATGCTCCTTTTAGAATCAGCTCATGCAGGACTAAATTGGGAACTCATTTTGAATAAGCGAGAAGGATATAGAGAAGCTTACGATCATTTTGATTACACAAAAATTGCTCAATATGATATGAACAAATTTGAAGAATTATGTCAAGATTCACGAATTGTTAAGAATAGATTGAAAATAAAATATGCAATTACAAATGCTCAAATATTTATTAACATACGACAAGAATTTGGAAGTTTTTCTACGTATTTGTGGGGCTTTGTTGATAATGAACAAATTGTAAATAATTGGAAATTTGTAGATGAAATTCCTTCACGAAGTGAATTGTCTGATAGAGTTTCAAAAGATTTAAAGAGAAGAGGCATGAAATTTGTAGGCTCAGTTATAGTATATTCTTATTTGCAAGCAGTCGGAGTAATAGATGATCATTTTCAAGGATGCTGGAAGAAGAATTAGAAACTTCGTTTCTAGAATAGATAGAATGTTTTTCTTTATTTCTCTACCCACCTATCATTTTGTTTTTCATACTTTTCTTTAACAGCAGCCCATGCAACTTTATGGGAGACCTCTTCTCTAGAATCAGAACTTCTTTCTCTATCCTCAGGATTTTTATATTCATCCCACGCGGAGTTATATGCAGCTAAGTATATTTCTTGTGCATGTTTTGGTAAATTATCTTTAACTTGTTTTGGTAAATCTTGAATATTTTTATATGGCATTTTATATCTATTATGAGTTACATTCTTATAAATTTTATTGTAAATAAACTGAAAAATATCAAATAATTAGTATAATTTTATTCATAACATTTTTATAATTAGAAATCATAATGAATCTATATGAAATATATGAAAAATATCAAAAATGATTGGGACGTGATTATAGGAGGAGTTGTTCCTATTTTCACATTTATAATCATATATATGTTAAACTTACTTAAGGTTCTCTCAGGTTGGGTTGGTCTTGGAGTTTTTGCATTTAGCTTGTGGATTTGTATGATTCTCTCAATTATTGGATTTATATCAAGTATTGTGAGAGGTTATGGAGTGTTGAATTTTCGAAATTTCTGGTTTACTCCTGCTATACTATTTTTTATATTTACAATTGGTATAAATGGATTAGAAAATATATTTAATTAAGGATAATAAAATGTGAAACACCTAACAAATATCATATATTATTTCAAGCCATAAGCTTCTACAATTTCTTCTGCATGTTCTTTCACTTTTGGTTTTTCAATAACACCAATAATATTTTGTTCTTCATCAAGTAAATATGTTACTCGACTAATTCCTTGAAATATTTTGCCCATGAAGCTCTTATCTCCATAAACATCGTATGCTTTAACAATTTCTTTGTCTTTATCACTCACCAAAAAAAAAGGAATATTTTCTTTTTCAACAAATTTTTTATGTGAATTAATTGAATCACAAGAAATACCTATCACTTCAATTCCTTTTTTTTGAAGCATTTCATAATTATCTCTCAAATTTTGCGCTTGATTTGTGCATCCTGGTGTCATATCTTTTGGATAAAAATATACAATTGTCTTCTTACCTTTATAATCACTCAAAGATAATCCTTTTGGCTCTTCTCCAAGTCGTACAGCTTGAGCTGTAAATTGTGGTGCTATTGTTCCTTTTTCTAACATAATTTTTGATATATAAGAACTTTTTTAATGGTTCATATTCATTAAGGAGTTGAAGAAAAATTGAAATATATTAAATGAGAACATAACATTTATATATCTTGAGATATCTATTTTAATATGACAACTCAAATAAATTTGAAATTTCAAGATAATTTTTACAAACTAACTGAACAATATGCTGAGTCAAAAGGATATATGAGTGTTCAAGAATTAGTAAGAGAAGCCTTAAGAGATAAAATTTTTGAAGATATGGATGTGAGAAAAGAGTATAGAGAGTCTTTAGAGAGCAACGATGCAACGACTTTTTTAAGTGAAGAAGATTCTGAAACATTCTTGGAAGAATTAAAACAAAAATCGAATTCATAAAAATGAAAAGAGCATTCAGAGCTAGTGTTTTATTTCAAAAACAACTTAAAAAAATTAAAGGAAAAGAGCTTAAGAATATTCTAAATAAAATTGGTGAAATCCTCAACTGTATTGATATCAATCATTATAAAAACTTAAAATATGATTTGAAGAAATACAAACGAGTCCATGTGAATGATTCATATGTTATATTGTTTTTTGGAGATGATAATACTGTGTATTTTGTAGACTATAATCATCATGATGTCATTTACAAATATGATAAACATATTTTTGAAAAATATGAAAAATTAACATTTGAATAAAAATTACTTACTCCTTCAACTTTTCCTTTACAATTTGAATAATTTTGTTGTACAACTCTTCATCTTCACTTTTTACTTCATAATTCACTCGCAACAGTGGCTCTGTATTTGATTTTCGAATATTGACCCAAAAATCTTCATTTTCATATAATACACCATCTACATTTGTTGTTGTAAACTCTCCCAACTCATTAAACCAACTCTTACTCTCTTCCATTTTCTCATCTGCATCATCAACTGTAAAATTTATCTCTGAGCTCTTGAGAGGATTATAAAAATCACTCATAATTTCACTAAACGATTTCTCATAATATGAAGCTGCACAAATCACTTCAATAAATGCTCGAAGCGCATCATCAAATTTGGAATCATTGAAAGATTCAAAATAAAAATGACCTGATAATTCGCAAGCAAATTGTGCGTCTTGTTCAATCATTGTTTGCTTAATATGTGAATGTCCAACTCGCGTCATACTATGTGGTTTATTATACGCATCTCCAATTTCAACAATTTTTCGAGTCGAGCGTAAATCATAACAAAATGATTTGAAATCTTCTCCTCTGTGTTTTGATAAATGCTCAACTAAAAATGCTCCTATTACATCAGCTGCAACATATTTTCCTCTCTCATCTACAAATCCAACTCGATCACCATCCCCATCAAAACTAATTCCCAAATCAAATTGTTTTTGGGTAACTGCTTCTTGAAGTTGTTTTAAATTTTCTTCTTTAATTGGGTTTGCCTCATGATTTGGAAAACTCCCATCTGGCTCAACAAACAAATGATGCGCTGTAATATAATTATTTTTTTCTAACATATCGATAAATTGTTTATTGGAGTGTCCAGTAATTCCATTTCCATAATCTACCACAACTTTTAGCCGTTGAGCAGTGTTTGGATTAAACCCTTCCAGAGCGTGTTGTAATTCTTCTTCATACTCTTCTTGAATTGAAATACTCTCAACACTTCCTTTTTTTAAATTAGAATACTCTTTATAGTTGCTATTTACAATACACTCTTCAATTGATTCAAGACCTGTTCCGTATGCAATAGGAACAGAATTTTCTCTGCACAGTTTCATCCCATTATATTTTGAAGGATTATGTGAGGCTGTAATAATAATTCCAAAATCACAATCATGCTTTGCAGTTGCAAAATAGAGTTGAGGAGTTGAGCTTAAACCAATACTCAAAACATCAATTCCATATTGTGTAAACTCTTCTTGCATTGCTTCACAAAAACCTTGTGAGCTCTCTCTCATATCAAATCCAATGATAATCTTATTCAAATCATATACACTTGCAATTGCTTTTGCAATATTTCTTATCTCTTGCGCAGTCAAATCATCTCCAACAACTCCTCGAATATCATAGCTATGAATATAGGATAACTTTGTCATAAATATTTAGTCCTCTTTTGCTTTTATATATTTTTAGATGAATCGAGAAGGAGAATACAAGAATAATTAGTCTAATTTTGATAGACTCACAATCTTATTATCAATTAATTTGTCAATATCTCTTCCCTCTATTATATCATTATGACCAGCATAGAGATGTTTAATATTTAAATTTTTTAATTTATATAAAGATGTCATATAATCCTCTAGATTTGAGTCTTTTAAATCATACAATAATTCACCATTATAAATAATATCTCCACAAAATAACCATTGCTTATTCTTTTCATATAATGATATTGAAGTTGAATCATGTCCAGGTGTATCTATTACATAAAATTCTAAATTTTTTGTGTATAACTTATCTCCTTCTTTTAAGTATTTTTTTGATATATCTCTATACAATTCTTCTATTTTTGAAATACTTAAAGAATCTAAGTCTAATATATTGAAACTATTGCTATTAAAATCTTTATAATTCAAATATTTCAAACCAAAATCTATGGGGGAGACTGTGCCAGAATAAATTTCTCTGAATTGAGTAGATCCCAAAAAGTGGTCAAAATGATAATGAGTTAGAATAGGCATAATTTTTTTTTTGTAGTATTTATTTATTATTTTTGAAAAATCAATCCCTCCTATTCCAAAATCAATAATGATAACTTCATCATTATCTTCTACAATATAACAATTACAATGCTCTTCATAAAAAACTTCTTTCACAAAAGTAATATATTTATTGATTTTCTCTATATGTATATTCATTTTTTCATTTGTGGATAATGTGCTAAGAATCCATAATCATAACACTCACTATCCCCTTGCATAGCATTTGGAATTGAACAAATAGCATTTGCTCCGTTTCTCACATGGAACCGCTGACCATAATCAACAGGTAAACCATCAGCTCTTTTTGAACATAAATAATTATTCACATTTTCTTCACACGGATACTGAGAAAATGATCCACCTAAACTAGGAAGTCTTCCATAACCTAATATATTTTTATCAGTATTTTTCATAATTGTATGTTGAATTAACTTATCAACTAATTTATTTCCACGATAGTTAGGATCTACACCAACACCTACCAAAAAAAGAGCATCAGTTACATTAGGATCATAATTTGTTAGATTACCTTCAACAGTTGCTTCATCCCAATTATTGGGCAAATTAGCATGTTCTGAAATATACTCCCAAGTATGTGTTTGATTTGATGTTAAAAAATCAAAATCTACTTCTTTTAGCCAATCTGGTGAATATGCAGTTATTAAACCTGCGGGATTCCCATTAACTAGTGCTAGTGAACACATTTGATTACTCAAACGATATGCAAATGCATCTTCTTGAGCAGTCATATTTTGACCTTCTAAAGCACCCCATGCTTTCTTTTCAATATCTAATGCTACACTTAAATCAGATATTGAAGGATGTATTATATCAATAATTGAATGTTTCATTGTACTAATGTATATATCTATAAATTGATTAATATATAGTCTTAATACATACAATACTGAATAATTTGTTTGAAATGAAACATTTATGTAGTAATTTTTAAAAAGTTGGAAATATTTATACTTACATGAAAGGAAAAACTTCAATAGCACAATTAACTCAAGATTACATAAAACAAAATCCTGCAATTTCATATTGCCTAAAAAAAGAAATTCTCAGTTATGCTAAATTGTCAAAATTTATAGCTAAAGAATTAAATACTGAAAAAAAATCCTCATTAGAAGCGATCTCAATTGCTTCAATTCGATATGAAAAAGAAATAAAAAATAATATCAATGATGAAATTAAAATTAAACAAATATTCAAACAATCAACATTAGATATTAAAACTAACATAGCTTATATTTTAGTTAAAAAAGGGTTACTCAAAACTAATATTATCGAAGAGATTAAAAAATTTGAATTTGTGTATCTAACCCAAACAAAAAATCATTACCTAATAATCTTTGAAGAATCTAATAGAGAGGACATAGATTCTCTCATAGAGATTGGTAAATGTGATTATATCAATAGTGATATGGTCTTTTTATTATTAAAGACTTCTAAAAATATTGAAAAAACTCCCGGAGTAGTTGGGTATTTGATGGGATTATTAACAGAACAAAAAATAAATATTTATGAATTTGTATCTTGTTATGATACAACTTATCTTCTAATACATAAAAGTGATTTTCCTAAAACCTATGAAATTATTGAAAAAATAATGAAATAAGTAGAAATTTTTTTCATTATCTTGTTATTCTCCTTGCTCTTTGAAAAAATCTCTCTTCCACATCTTCTTTGCTAAATTACCTCCATACATATACTTTTCCAAAACATTATTGTTCAACGCAGTAGTTTTATCTTCTTGATGCTTCTGAATCATCTCCTGCACTTTTTCAATACAAATTTTCTTCAATTCTCCGCTGAGTAATGCTCCTGATTCATAATCTCTTCGAATCTGCTCAATTTTCTCATCATCTTCTTCTAAAAACATATAGAGCCATTGAAAGCTCACATCAATTTCACAATTACCTCCATGTGTTCTATGTTCTTCAATACTCTCTCTTCCTCCTGAGAATGCGTGTTTATTAATCTTTTTCTTAATTGAATTTGCAGAGTCTTCAAGTAAAATTGCACTCTCTTCAGAGCTCGCAGACATTTTCCCAAGTGATCCAGTTAGAGCTGGCAAGAATTTTGAGAGGATTGTTGCATTTTTATAAAATCCAAGTTTTTGAGCAAAATCTCGTTGGAGTAAAAAATAGGGATTTTGATCAATAGCGCAGGGAATTAAACACTGAGCTTTCTCAAAAAAAGTAGGAACAATTTGAATTGAGGGGTAAAAAATTTGTCCAATATTACTCTCACCTTGAAATCCAAATGTATTTCGTGCTTGTGAGAATGTTATCTTTTTTGCAGTTTCCAAAACTAACGGATACATCTTTCCAATATACTCACTTGTTCGAAAGATAAACGTTTTATCAACATTAAATCCAACTGCTGCAATATGTTCTAAATCTCTTAAAACATATTCTTCAACATCACTAATAGATGTGATTTGTTTTTTAAATAAAAATTTTTCATCATCAGGAATCTCGATATATAAATTACAATCAAACAAATCTTGCAAATATCTTGTAAATTGAAATGGAATTAAATGACCTAGATGCATCTCACCACTTCCTGAAGCTCTTCCAGTGTAGAGAAAAATAGGTTTTCCTTGTTTATGCTCCTTAATTACTTTTTTTAAATCCATATGAGCAAAATATAATCCTCTTCTCAAAAATATGTGTTCTTTAAGTCCTTTGTTGTGAGCAAGTTGTTTCAAATATTCTCTATCCTCAACATCTATGTTTTGAACTCCAAATTCTCTAATTAACTTCGTATAATCAACAACATCTTCAACGTCCCACGGAGTAACTTGTTTTGAAACCATATGTATTCAATATCTTGAATGTTTAAAAAAATTTGTATTATTCAAGTTCATGTAGCAGTTGTTTAATCCGAGTTAAATTGAAATAATTAAGTGAATCTTGATAAATGGAAATAATGAGTATCCCATTAGATTTACTGTTTTTAGCTTTCAAATATTGTAATAATTCAAACACAATGTCAAATGGAGAATACTTTAAAATCTCATCAATTTCTATAAAAATAAATGGATTTTGAGATTGCGAATAAAAATAGTCAATATCTCGAATCATTTCACTAAAATGTAGAGCGTCTGCCACTTGTGCATTTGCCCCAACATCTGAAATTGTCTCATCAGATTGTGGATCTGTTATCATTAAAATTGGTGTTTTTACAAGACCATATTCTTTTCTCACATCATAGGGGAATTTTGTTGTGAGCATAAATCCTTCATATCCTTTCGTTGTTGCTTCTTTAAAACATCTGAACAAATAATCTCTATCTTTTTTATGCGCTAAGTATCCTTCTCCTTTTGTTACATCAAATGATAGTATTCCATCCACACTTCCCTCTTGAACAGGAATAAAACGCATTTTCACAAATTTTCCTTTTACAAATTTAAGTATAAAAAATTCTAGAAGTAGTGCGTACATTAAAAATGCTTGAGCAACAAATTCAAGTCCATAAATTACAAATATTGCTTCTGAAATTAACATATCTTGCGTCTCAAAAAAACGCAGAATTTGTGCAGGAGTGAATAAAATAACACTTAAAGAAATAAATAACCAAGGTCTTCTGTATTTTTCTTCAAATACTTTTCTCAATATCAATAAACCTAAAACAAATGAAATAGCTGAAAATAACGCACCAACTAACAATAATGAAGAAATATTAATTGATGTGAGAATTGACATAACCATATTTACACTTTATAAATGTCAAATTTAAAGATATGTTGTTTGTATAAGTAGTAAATCATTACATATTATAACACGAAATATATTTAAATGCGCTCAATTATATTTGAGTATGATAACAATATATCATTTGAAACAAAAAGGACTTGAATCTGTTCAAAATAAAAATCGACTAGTAATACTTCAAAAAAATGAATTAGGTGAGTTATTAATTGACTCTCATACTAAATATGATAAAGATGATGTTGATAAATTGCGTTTAGAAAATTACTCTTCTCACATATTTTTTGAAAACAATTCATTTGCTATTAAATCTATTATTGAAGAAGAAATCAATTATAGAAATTTAAAGAAAATGTGCTCAAGCATTATCTCAAGTATTCAACAGCTCAAAACTGCTGATGAGTTTGTGTGTGATATCTCTGAATATTCTAAAG
Organism: uncultured Methanosarcinales archaeon; assembly: GCA_964621065.1. GTDB lineage: Archaea > Nanobdellota > Nanobdellia > Woesearchaeales > UBA583 > UBA583. The sequence goes on from CAZULG010000004.1 coordinate 41,793, forward strand.
AGAATCAAATATTACTGCTTAACTCGTTTAATGAAAATAATTATACGTTTGATAAATATATTGTTGAGAAAAAAGATGATTCTTCAAATAATGAAGAAGATGCAAATAGTTCTTCTATAACTGCAGCTTTAACATTCATTCATTCTTTAGATGAAGACACAATTAAGCATATTGAAATTTCTGCTTCAAATATGAAATATTGTAGAGATTTAGTGAATTCAAACGCAGATGAGATTACGAGTGAATATTTACACAATGAATTAGAAGAGTTTTGTAAACAACACTCGCTGCCATTTTCATCTATTGTTGGAGATGAACTCTTAGATGAAAGGATGAATTTAGTATATCAAGTGGGAAAGAGCGCTCAAATCCCTCCTCGTGTTATCTATTGTGAATATAGAGGAAATCCTAACTCGAATTCTTATATTTCACTTGTTGGAAAAGGATTAACATACGACACAGGTGGATTAAATTTAAAGCCAACTGGGGGAATTGAGGATATGAAACTTGATATGGGAGGAGCTGCTACTACACTAAGTGCATTTAGAGCATTAGTTGAAATGAAAGTGAAGAAAAATATTGTGCTTATTTTAGGATGTTGTGAAAATTCAATTGACTCTCTATCCTACAAACCAGGAGATGTATTTTTTTCAAGAAATGGACTCAGTGTTGAGATTACAAATACTGATGGAGAAGGTCGATTAGTTCTTGCTGATTGTATTGATTTTATACAAGAAAAATACCAACCAACGCATATTATTGATTGTGCAACACTCACAGGTGCGTGTATGGTTGCTCTTGGAAAGGAAGCATTTGCAATATTTTCTAACGATAATGTGTTTGCGCGAAAGGTATATTCATCTTCAACAATGTCTCAAGAACTTGCGTGGAGACTTCCAATTTTTGAAGAGCACAGAGAAGTATTGAAATCAAATATTGCTAATTGTTCTAATGTTGGAAGTGGCGCTCAAAGACGACTTGGAGGTGCTAGTTCAGCGGCTGCATTTTTAGAAAAATTTGTAAAAGAAGGCGTTAAATGGGTTCATTTAGATATTGCAGGAGCAAGTTTTAATTCAAAATCAGGAGCTACTGGAGCAGGAGTGAAAACACTTATTCACTACGTTAAAAATTATTATGAAGAATAATTTTGTTTTATTTTATTATCATTTATGATAAAACTTCTCTTACTTCTTTGTTAATCTCTTTTACTAATTGTTCATTTTCTCCTTCTGTGAGTACTCGTATAACTGGTTCTGTTCCTGATGCTCGAACAAATACTCTTCCTCTGCATTTTCGCTCAAATTCTTTGTTAAAACTCTCAATTACGTTTTTAAATTTTGCAACTTTATGCTTTGCATCAACTCCTTCTTCTAATCTCAAACTTTCTAAAATTTGAGGATTTGGAACAAATAAATCTCCAATTTGTTGTGAAATTGGAATTGTAGAATCTATATATTGTATCATCTCACTCATTGCAAGTATTGCATCTCCACAACCCAAATTTGGGTCACAAATAATATGTCCACTTTGTTCTCCTCCAAATGACAACTCTTCTTCCCTCATTTTCTCCATTACTGCTTTATCTCCATTGACTACTTCATGCACATCAATCTCTTGATTTTCTAAAAATTCAACTGCTTTCCTATTTGTATACTTTGTCGCCACAACTCCATTATTTCGTAATTTGCCTTGTTTTTTATACTGCTGCGCTAGAAATCCAATGATATAATCTCCTAAAATTACATCTCCTCTCTCATTATGTAATCCCATTCTATCTCCATCTCCATCAAAACTTATTCCTAATAGATAATCTTTATCCGAAGTTTGCATATAATTACTAAGTGTATTTGGATGTAATACTCCACAATTCTCATTAATATTTATCCCGTTGGGAGAGTTGCAAATAATATCAGCCTCCAATCCATGAGCTCCATTAAAAATTTCTTTAATAATTTCACTTGTTGCTCCATTTGCACAATCAATAGCAATTCTTCCTTCAAGTCCTGATTGTTTCATATTTTGCTGAATCAGTGTAATATATTCTTGTTGAGTTCGAGTTGATGATAATTGTGATACATTTATATTATCTCTTCTACTCTTAGGATGAATTGTTACACTTCCATTATGATATGCTTGTTCAAGTGTTTGTTCTAATTCACTTGAAATTTTTTGCCCATCTTGGTTAAATATTTTCACTCCATTATCACTCCAAGGATTATGTGAAGCAGTTATCATCACTCCTGCTTGATATTCATCTCCTTCTTGTGTTATTCTTGAGAGTAATGGAGTTGGTGTAAGTCCCATATACTCTGCTCTTCCCCCATATGCTTCAACTCCTCCTTTAATAGCTTCTCTCATCCACGGAGCAGATTCTCTTCCATCATCTCCAATGAGTACCACTCCTCCTTGGGATTTTTGAGCAAGTTGATATCCTAAGCGTTTGAGCCCTTCTTGAGAGAAATCTTGCGCTCTTCCTCTCATTCCATCAGTTCCAAAACTTAAATTTGGATTTAAATTTGAAGGTGTTTGTTGTAACATATCTATATATATTAAATTTTGTATATAAATACAATTAAAAAATTTGTAGGAGTATTATAAGAAAAATTATAACATCTTTTTTCATAAAAAAATAAACTCACTCATTTCATTATTTCGTTACATTCATCTAAGATGAATATTTATGCAAAAAAGGAAGTTCACTGCATTCACTTCTCCCAAATTCTAGCAACGCAGTTGCTAATAATCACTCAAGTTGCTACGCAACTTAGACACCTCTGTATGGGTTCTTCACAAGTTCAATTTTCTCTTTTCCTATCACTGCGCTCTGTGAGATGATGTAATTCTCATCATTAACAAATTCATTTAATACATCAAGTGCTTCTTCTCGCCCTGTTGTTCCCAAAGCAAATAATGCTTCGTGAATTGCAATTGGATACTCTTGCTCAAATATTCCTTTTGATAAATATGAATATGCCTCATCACTACTCATCTCTCCCAAACAAAACGCAGCTTCGTGCCTCACAATTGGACAGGGATCTTGAGTAAACCTTTGATAAATTGCTCTTGCATTCTCAGAAGTATCATGCTTCATTAATTGAAACATAATTTGAATTCTATCATTCTCACACACTCTTTGAGTATCTTTAAGTTGATTTCTAAACTTGATCTCACTCTCCTCACTTTTGAGAACTTCTGCGTAAAAATCAAACTCTTGCTCAATTCGTTGAATACCAACTTTTGCACTTTGTGAAATTTCAATTTTCTCATCGTCTAAAAATTGTTCTAAAAATGATCTATCCTCTTCAATACCTAAAAGTCCCAATACAACTAATGCTTCATGTTGAACAACAATGGAGCTATCAACACTTAGCGTTTGTTTTAAAAAATTTCGAATATCTAAATCAGGCCCAATTTCTCCTATTGCAAAAATTGTCTCGTGGCGAATTAACTCGCAGTTGTGATTTCTTGCAATATCAAATAATATCTCTTTGCTCTCAAGTGAACCTTCATTCATCAACTCAAATATACTCTCCATGAGTACAGCTGAAGGAGTATTTGAATTATAGATAATTTGTTTATGTGTTTCAACAACATCTTGTGACATAACCTTAAAAATAGAATTTGATATTTAAATCTAGTGGAGTATTTTTTTAATTTTGTCAAGCTCCCAAAGTTCAAAATCAATCACATAAAAAACTTCACTCTTACTTGAGTACAAACCTTGAAAATCCCAATCATCTAATCTCCTTGAAAGTTCTTTTTTTGAAATTTTAAAGTTATTAATAATTAAATTTAAAGTATTACAAACACCATTTTTATATTTTTCGCATATTTTATGCTCTATTTCTTTTTCAATAATTCGTTTTTTTCCATTGTCAATTGCTATTGTAAATTCATCAATAGAAAAATTAGTATTATTAGAAGAATCTATCGCTTCTATATCAAAAAAAATAATTATTTGAGTTTCGTCCCCTATTATTTCAATAACTAAACCTTTAACAAATTCCTTTTTTTCAGAATTAAATACATCAATAATTCCAACATATCGAGGAACAGGTATGTTATTTCTTCTTAATAGTTTTACAATTTCAATTTCTTTTTCAAATTCTTCTAAAATTATATCATCAGTAGGAGGTCTAGAATAATCTCCATTACATATTTTAACTCCTAATCTTTTCCTTCCTTTAATATGATAAAAATCATAAGTTGAACCTTTTCCTATTCTCTCTCCTAATTCATAGGGCTCATCTGCTTTTCTTCTAAAATTAAATATAGACATCTTCTACATTATCTCTTAAATAATCATTTTAAAATACTTTGTATTTTCAAATACAACTATCTTAACTCCTCCTTTGAAATTACATTTTTATTTAAAATAAAAATCTCTACTCTTGCTATGCAAAATTTGGAAATTATTCTTCTCTTTATTATCTCAGCGGGTCTTGGAGGACTTATTGGTATTCAAATTGAGAGGAATGTGAAGAGGAGTTTTCTTCCAGGAATTCGAACACATATTATTGTTACAGTACTTGGAACGCTCTCTTATCTGCTCTATCATCAACTCAATTTAGAATATATTGTCTATATTATATTCTTCTCAATCATTCTCTTTATCATCACTCAAAATAAAATTAAAACTCAAAAACAAGCAAATCGAGTATTTGAAAATTCTTTGTTATATGAATTACTCATTGTCGTCTCATTTGTGAATGGAATATTAGTTGCAACAAATTCAATTTACATTGCAATGTTTATTACATTTATCATCTCAATTTTACTCTATACAACACCTCAGTTGCACAAATTCTCTCATAGTTTAACAAAAGAAGAAATTCACTCCTCACTGTTGTTCATCTCAATTAGTGCAATTATTCTTCCACTTCTACCAAATACTTCAATTAATCTCTCATCAATTGAATTTCTTCAAACAACACTTCCTCAATCAATCCTATTAGCACTTGAATCTGTTACAAGTTTGAATTTATTTATTATCTGGTCACTCGTTGTTATTATCTCTGGGCTAAGTTTTTGTAGTTATATTGCTATGAAATTACTTGGAGAGAAAAAAGGAATTTTTTTAACAGGAATTTTAGGAGGATTTGTCTCATCAACTGCTTTGACAACATCATTTTCAATATTTTCTAAACAAAACAAACATTTAAATTTATTTTTTGCAGGAGGAATTGTCACCGCCTCATCAATTATGCTCATTCGTATTCTCTTTGAAATTATTATAATCTCTCCCAAACTTGCTTTGTATTTAGCCCTTCCATTCTCACTCACTGCACTTATTGGAATTGGAAGTATTTATGTTTTTTCAAAACTAAAAAAAGGTCCTCACTCAACAATTCCTCTCAAACACCAAACCACATTAAAATCTCCATTTAGAATCGCTCCTGCATTATTTTTTGGGTTTGTATTTACTATTGTAATTATACTCTCTTCAATGAGTTTGTATTTTTTTTCTAACACAGGATTATATCTCACCGCAATCATTAGTGGTCTTGTGGATGCTGATGCTATTACCCTTACTGTTTCTCAATTGTATAAAAATAATCAAATTAGTGAATATGTTGCAATTATTGCAATTAGTCTTGGAGTATTTTCAAATACATTTGTAAAACTCATCATTGCTTATTTGTTTGGAGGAATAGAACTACTCAAAACTGTGAGTATTTATTTTTTCATCATTTTAGTAAGTTATATTACACTTATCACAACGATGATTCTATTTTTCTTTTAAAGTAACGAAATTATTTAAAAGTTTTAATGCCATTAATTATATGAATAGTATTGATGTCTCAAATATTACAAAAACCTATGAATCATTTACTCTACATCATTTCTCATTAAATGTTGAGAAAGGACAGTTGTATGGAATATTGGGACCTAATGGATCGGGGAAGAGTACAATAATTAATCTGCTAAGTGGGCAATTAAAGCCCAATTCAGGTAAGATTTCAATTTTAAATACAAATCCAATTACTAATTCAAATGCAACAAAAGAAGTGATTGGAATAATTCCTGAGCAAGAAACACCTCCTTCATTTTTAACAATTCGAGAATATTTAGAATTTGTGTGTAGTGTGAGAGAAGTAGATGTTTCTCAAATTGATTTTTTTCTTAAAGAATTTGAACTTAAAGAATATGAGCATTCTTTAATAAAAAATCTCTCACGAGGTAATAAGCAAAAAGTATTATTCTCACAAGCATTTATTCATTCTCCAAAAGTTGTCTTAATTGATGAGCCATTAATTAATCTTGATCCGATTATGCAAAAGAAAATGAAGCAATTTTTAGTCAATTACGTTAAAAAAGGTAATTCGATTTTACTCTCTACTCATATTTTATCAATAGCTCAAGAAATTTGCACACATATTTGTATTCTACGCTATGGTAAAACGCTCTATCAAGGAAATATGAGAGATATTGTAACTAAAAAAACAACACTTGAAGATTATTTTATGAACATTATTGAAAAAAGTGATAACAAAAGTAATAAGCAGGGAATTGAAAAAAAGAAGAAATCCAACTCTAAAAGTGAAAAATGATTATTACAAAATTACTCAAATATTTTCTCATAGAAGAGTTGCGTTTACATACTAATTTATATAAATCACACTCCTTTTTCACCTACCCAATAGTTTTATTTTTGTTTTTTTTAGGGCTTACGATTTCAAGTATATTGTTATACGATACATACTATCCTGTTGTTATTGGAAATACTCTTATTTATTTATTCTTCGCAGCGGGTTTAATGAGTGGTGCGTTTGGTCTGTATGCTAAAGATTATTTAGAGCGAAAATTTGGAGATTTTAATCGTCTCTTTTCAAACACACAAATTATGCCAATTCCTCTCAAAAAAACATTTTTAGTATTTGCAATATCAGATTCAATTTTTTACACATTTTGGTTCATTATCCCATCTCTACTTGGATTTTTAATTGGAGTCTCTACTCAAGGATTTTCAATTCTCTTCGGAATTCGTTTAATTATTAGCTCACTCATGTTATTTCTTCTAGGTCTTTTCTCAATGTTTTTTATCTCCATTCTCTATGAGAGAAGTAAACAATTATTTATGCTGTATGGATTTATTCTAGGTCTTGTGCTCTCAATATTTCTTATATATTCTCAGCAATTTTTTATTGAGGCGTATTATTTGAGAGGAGATGTGTTTGGACTTATTACAACACTTTTATTATTAATTATTCTCATCATTATCAGTTATTATAGTGTTGGAGACTCACTTGTGACAAATACCTCCTCAACTCGAAGTGTGAGTTCGTATCAATTTCCCCAATCATTTAATCCCCATATATTTAAAGATTATATTGATCTAAAACGAACAGGAGGATTGCTTGGAAAACCTCTCTTTACTGTTCTCATACCATCAGTTTTACTATTATATGTGTTTTCAACAATTGAGTTCTTGGCGCAACTTGGTGTTAATGTGTTATTTTTTTCAATTATATTAGCAACATTGAGTACTCAATTATTAAATTCATTAATTGTGAGCGATGATTTTAGATATTATCGATTTTTGCCAGTACAACTAGGAGAGTATATTCGCTCAAAAATGAAACTCTCATTCATCATTTGTTTTCTCATCGGAAGTCTAGTATTACTCTGCTATTGTTTACATACAAATCAATTTGATTTACTCGCTCAAGGACTTATTATTTTATTTAGTTTATTAATTTATAATTTTAATTTGAGTTTTTACCTCACAGGACTTGAGCCAAATGAGCGACTCATGCAAACATCTGTTTTTTTGCTCTACTTTTTATTCTTCTTCCCAGTATTACTCTCAACTATTTTAATATTTTTACTTCTCAACTCAATATTGTTCTACACACTCTATATTGTAGTATTACTCATCTTCTCATTTATATTTTTAAAACTTGGAATTAGAAAATGGGGAGTTGAGAGATGATAGCAGATTTAGATCATGTAGATGATTTTTGGATTTTTATTGAAAAAGGAGATGAGTTTTCATATGATGAACAAAAACCTCTTGTGGGAAAAGTTATGATGAGAGAAAATGAAGAATTTAGAACAGTTAATCTATATGTTGTTGGAAACACTGAAGATAAAATTAAAATCATTCGAAAACTTGATTCAAATCAAAAAACTCAATGTTTTAAATTGTATTTACCTCAACAAGTTATTTTAGAAGTTGTAGAAGAAGGCTCTTTTGGTAGAAGAAATCACTCTCCTCCTAATGGAACTAATTTTGGAATATTTTTATGTTTTGTCTCAAAAGCTAACTTAGAACATCAAAGAAGATATAAAGAGTTGAAAAATATCATAAGGTAATAAATTCTCTTAAATTAATTGATAGTACTTGTTCAGATGATATTAGAATTGGACATTAAAATATTTAAACTTTATCTTTATACTGAATTTCAATTTTAAATTGTGTTTTATTCTTTTTTTTAATAATCTCTTTTAATTCATGACTATAATAATTCTCTAATTTTGCTTCAAAAAATTATTGAGAATTTGAGTTAATATTCTTATTAATTCTTGTTCTAAATACAAATGTTTTAGATATAATAAAGATAAATTCTGGCTAATAATTGTATGAATATAGACTTAATTTATAGAACTATCTTGTTACTCTACATAATAACTAATTTTAAAAATACATAATTATTATTATCTATTAAAATGGAACAATACACTAACATCTCTTTTTACAAATTTATTGAACTTGATAATTTAAAACAACTCAGAGATGAATTACAAACATACTGTGATTCAAAACAAATTCGAGGAAAAATTCTCCTCGCAAGTGAGGGAATCTCTGCATATATGTCTGGAGTTGTTAAAGATATTGAAGAATTTAAGCAATTTCTAACAACATACTCCAAATTTGAAGATATATGGTTTAAACACAATCCTACAAACAAATTCAACTCAAAGAGAATGAATGTAAAAATTCGAAAAGAAACTATTACAATGAAACAACATTATGATTATTCAAATACAGGAAAATATCTAGAACCTGAAGAATTGGATAACTGGTATGAGAATAATGAAGATTTTGTAATAATTGACACACGAAACGAATACGAGTATGAACTTGGACATTTCAAAAATGCACTACAACTTCCACTCAAAGAATTTACTCAATTTCCTAAAGAAATTAAAAAAATAAAAGATAAAATTAAGAACAAAAAAATTGTAACCTACTGCACTGGAGGAATTCGATGCGAAAAAGCGACAGCATGGATGAGAGATAATGGGTTTGAAGATGTATACCAAATCAATGGAGGAATTATTAATTATGGTATTGAGCGTGGACAAAGTAACTGGGAAGGATTGTGTTTTGTATTTGATGATAGGGGAGCAATCCCTATTGATATTCAAGAACAAGAAGAATTTTTACAAAAAAATATAACAAAATGTAATATTTGCTATATTCCATGTGAACAAACACATACTTGCCCACAATGTAGAAAAGAATTTACGATGTGTTCTAGTTGTATGCCGTTAATGAATGATTGTTGCTCTAAATTTTGTAGAAATAAGATGAAAGATATTGAAGAAGGAAGAGTTCGCTCCTCATCTCATAAATATGCCCAAGAGATGAATAGTTAAAGTTCATTTTAATATCAAAAACTTGAACAACTACACATAACTTTAAATATTTTTCAGTGTTATAACAATTATGGAACGCAAATCTTCAATAAATTCTCAAAAAAAAATATTTGAGTCAATATTTGAATATAGAACAATGATTCACTATCTTCTAACTGTCTCATTCATTTTTATACTTATGCTCTCAATTGTATTTTTAATATCTTTAAGTCGATATGCACTCTCTGATGCTGATGTTGAAAATCACGTTTTAAATACAAAATCCTTGCTTGAAGAACTTAATCAAGTTGAACAATCACAACAAGCAAGATTAAGCTCTATATATGCCAACGTTAGTCTTAATTATTCTAGCTATGAAACAACTTCTCCTCTCTCTAGATTAAGCATAGATGACACTTCTCTTCTTGCATCAAGTTCAACCCATACATCATATATCACGTTTCGTTTCAAAAACAACTCATTTGAAGAATGGAATGATGTAATAATAGTCAACTCAATAGAGCCAATTCAAAATGAAGAAATTGTATATCAGTCAAGCACTTCATCTAATTACCATAGAGGAATTATTATTGATGAGAGAAATAATAATGATGGATTTAGTGAATACGTAGTTCTCTCATCAATTACAGATGAAAATGGAAATAATATACTTGAGAGAGTTCAAAAAGAGAAAATTAAAGGAGTGATACTAAATAGATGATTAAAAAATAATACTCATTAATCAACATAGAGTTATAATCTCATAATTAAATAGTTAACATATACATACAAATGAAACACCAACATATTCAAATCAACTACATTGCATCTGAATTTATTGTGAATGCAAATAGTGGTAATCATCTCCACTCTAAAGGCTTTGCAACATTTTCAAAACAATTATTCGAAAATGAAGGAGGTTTTGTTCTCACACCACTTGAAGTTTTATATATTTATGAAAATAAACAGAATGTTACTCTTCACAATTTCACAATTACTTCTCCTGAGCGATTTTTGAAAAAGCATCATATTTCACACAATGAATATAGGGTATTTTGCGATTTAATTCGTAAAGGATATATTGTCAAACAAGCGTTAAAATTTGGAGCACATTTTAGAATTTATGATAAATCTTCTCAAGATGAACATGCAACTCATTTAGTATTTATTATAGAACAAAAGAGAAAAATTGACCCTCAAGAGTTATTTGCAAATATGCGTATTGCTCACTCAACTCGAAAAAAAATTCTCCTTGCATTTGTTGATTATGAATTATCAATTAATTATATTGAACAAAGTAGATGGAAATAAACGTAAATTCTTGTATCATACTCCTACTCAGTCATAACTAATTTTTATAATTTGATTTTTTAAAATATAATTATGCAATTAGACAACACCAGTTTAAACATAGTAGGTCATTTTTTTTCTAATTTTTCTATAAGAGGTAATTTAAAATGAGTATTATTAAAAGATTAAAACTTCAAGGTAAGGTCACTCAACTACGTTTCGTTCGTTATCTTGAAGTTTCAAGATGTAGGAGGTATAAAGAATGAGTATAATAAAACGTCTGAAACTTCAGGGTAAGGTCACTCATTCCATTTCGTTCGTTGACCTTGTCGCTTTAAAGGAGGTAAATCTAAAATGAGTATTATTAAGAGATTAAAGCTCCAAGGTTTCAAATCGTTTGCAAATCCTACCGTTTTGCATTTTGAAAATGGATTTAATACGATTGTTGGTGCTAATGGATCAGGGAAAAGTAATGTGTTTGATGCACTGTGTTTTGTGTTAGGTAGAATGTCTTCAAAAGGGCTTCGTGCAGATAAACTGGGAAATTTAGTATTTAATGGAGGGACGCATCAAAATGCGAGTAAAGACGCTGAAGTGAGTATTTTTTTATCAAACGATAAACTTGAAAATAATGAGCGAGAATTATTGCCAGCTGACATTGATGAAGTGAAAATTACAAGAATTGTGAGTAAAACTGGGGCTTCTAAATATTTATTGAATAATGAGAAAGTCACAAGAACTGAAATTGTTGAAGTATTAAAGCGCGCTCATATTGATCCAGATGGATATAATATTATTTTGCAAGGAGATATTACGCGAATTGTGAGTATGTCATCAATTGAGAGAAGGCAACTCATTGAAGAAATTTCTCAAGTTGATGAATATGAAGATAAACGACAAGACTCGTTAAAAAAATTAGAAGGAGTCCAACAAGATTTGAAGAATGCAGATTTGTTATTAAACGAAAAAACTCGATATTTAAAAGAGTTAAAATCTGAAAAAGACAACGCGCAAGCATTTTATCTAGCAAAATCTCAACTTCAAGAATCCTCACTTCTCCTCATTAAAGCAAAACAACACAGAACTCACACACAAATTCAAACAAGAGAAGAAGAAAAAGTTGTAAAAGATAAAGAATTGAAAGAACAACAGGAAAAATTTCAAGTGTTTGAGAAGAAAATTCAAGAAATTGATGATGAACTCTTAAAAATTGAGAAAACAATTGAGATTACATCTCATGGAGACTTTTTAGAAATCACAAATGCAATTGCTCGACTTGAGAGTAATATTACTAATTCAAACCAAAAACAATCAGATTTACAAAAACAAAAAGAAGATGTTGTCTCAAGAATTAAAGGACTGCAAGAATCAATAACTAGAAGTAAGCAAAAAATTCAAGAACTAGAGGGACAAAAAAAAGACATAAGTCAAAAAGTTCAGCAAAAAGAAAAAGATTTAAATGAGATTCAAAAACAAATCCAAAACTCACGTAGCTCAAGTGGAGCTCAATATACGCAAAAACTCACACAAATTGAAGAAGAAATTGACTCACTTCGAGAAGAAATTCAAGAAATTGAAACGCAAAAACAAAATTTACTCGTTCAAAGTGAGAGAATTGATACTAAAATTGAATATGTAGAATCACAACAACGAGAAGAAGAGCAAAAATCAAGTGATAATAAAGAACAATTTAAACAACTTGATGAAATGCGAAAGAGACTTAAAACCATTATTCTTGAAGTCTCAAAAACTGCAAATTCAAATAGTGAATATAGTTCTCGTTGGGGAAATTTGCGCCAAGAATTAGAGACACTTCGAGAAAAAGAACATAAATTAAACGCTAAAATTCAACAAAACTCTGCGCACATTTCTGCAAATCGCGCAGTTGAAGAAGTGTTGAGGTTTAAATCTAAAGATGAAAATATTATTGGAACTGTAAGTGATTTAGCAACTGTTGATTCTAAATATTCAAAAGCACTTGAGACAATTGCAGGAAGAGCCCTTTCAAATATTGTTGTTAAAAATGATACAACTGCGACAAAATATATTAATTATTTAAAAGAAAAAAAGGTTGGAAGTGTAACATTTTTCCCGCTCAATAAATTGAATGTGAGAGTGCAGCTTAACAAAGAAGTATTGTCCAAAAAAGGAGTGATTGATTATGCACTCAATATTGTTGAATTTGATAAACAATACTTGAGAGTATTTGAATTATTATTTACTGATACATTAGTGATTGAGCACATTGATTATGCAAAAAGTATTGGAATAGGGAGTTACAAAATGGTTACTCTTGATGGTGATATTGTTGCAAAAACTGGTGCAATGAGTGGTGGATTTAAACCAAAAAAATCGCAAAGTGGAGGGGGGTTTAATGATCAAAAAACAAAAGAAGAACTATCAACTCTGCAAAATAGAATTTTAACAGTTGAAGGGTCACTTGAAGAAGTAAAGAGGATGCGTGATGAGAGCGAAACTCAGCTCTACTCGTTAAGAGAAAAGAAGGCATATTTAGAAGGAGAAATCGGAAAGCTTGAAAAAGTACTCTCAATTGATTCAAAGGATTCTGATTCCATTAAAAAAGAGCTTGAGCAAATTCAAGGAGATAAACAAATTGTAACTTCTCAACTTAATAAAATTACAAAAAAAAGTGATGAGTTGAAAGACAAACTTTACAAATTAGAGCATTTAAGAAAAGAGATTCGACAATCAATGGACTCATCTTCTCAAATTTCAAAATTAGAGCAATTAGATATACAAAAAGAGAACATTCAACAAGAATTGTTCGACTTAAACCGAGAAAAAGAGAGTTACACAATTCAAATTAACAATGTATTAGAGCCTGAGATTAAAAACTCAAATAAAATTATTCAAGACTCACAAGACGCTCAAAAACGACTTGAAGAACAAATTAAATCTGTTAAAGATGAAATTGCTCAGATGAATACTGAGTTGAAGGAAAAGAAATCAAAAGAGAAAGAATTGTCTAGTGAATATGAAGAAATCATTAACAAGAGAAATGAGTTGAAGGAGAAAAGAGCGTATCAAGAAAAACGCTACTCTAATGAATACGAAAAATTTGAGAAAGTCAAAGAAAATTACAACAGAGTGCTATATAATTTAGAGGAATTAAAAAGTACGCTTAACGTATATAGTGAAGAAGAAGAATTATTACTCCAAGAAATTAAAAATGATTTTGTTGAACACGAACACGCTTCTACATTTGATGAATTAGTTGAACATGTCAACCGTGTGCTTGAAAAAGAGTATGATATCAAAAAATTGCAAGAAAATGTCAATTCACTTAAGACAAAAATTTCAAGTTTTGGGTCCATTAATCTCAAAGCAGTTGCTGTGTATGATCAAATTAAAGAAGAGTTTGATGATTTGCTTGAAAGACGAGAGAGATTAAATTTAGAAGAAGAGGATATCATGAATTTTATTTCGCAAATGGATGAGAAAAAGAAACAAAAATTCTTACAAACATTTATGGTACTCAAAGAAAAATTCTCCCAAACATATTCCCAACTCTCATCTAAAGGAACTGCTGAATTACTCATTGAAAATGAAAAAGATTTATTTAATACAGGAATTGAGATTAAAGTGAAGCTCTCAAAGAAGAATTTTTTAGATATTAAATCATTAAGTGGAGGAGAGAAAACAATTACAGCTGTTGCGTTTATTTTTGCAGTGCAAGAATTTAATCCTGCAAGTTTTTATATCTTTGATGAAATTGACGCTGCACTTGATATTGTCAATTGTGAAAAGCTTGGAAAACTTATCTCTCAAAACGCATCAAAAGCGCAATATATTGTTGTGAGTCACAGTGAGTATCTTATTCAATCAGCACAATATATCTATGGTGTAACAATGGATAGTAATAAAGTGAGTGGAGTTGTCAGTCTAGATTTAGATAGTGTGTCTGGATATGTAGATAGTGAAGAAGCGTAGCTTTTTTGGCTCTACCTTTTTTCAAAAGGTAGTTAAGAGAGTGTTTCAGGACATGTGGATTCTCAAAAGCTTAACTTTTTGAGATTTTTCAAATAATAAAATTATTTCTAAATGAGAAAAGTTTAAAAACAATATTTTTCTAAAACTCATATGAGTCAAAATGATGTAAAGACACTGATAAGTCCTAATCAACAATTAGTCGTTGAAATTGAAAATGGACAATTAATCAGATTTGGATATAAAAAAATGAAAAAGATAATTTTATTGAACTCATTCATGATAGAGATAAAGAAAAAGGATGGGGTAACGCTGATTTAGAGATGTTTCCAATCATTGGACCAGCAAATAATTATAGCGTTCAAACTCAAGAAGGAGAAGCAACACTTGATCAACATGGGATTGCACGAGTATTGAATTATCAAAATACGTTTTCTAGTCAAACTTCAGCAACATATGTGATGAAATATGAAAAAAATTCTCAATATAAAAACCCAAAACATAATAATGATTCAACAAGACCTGAAAATATGTTCTGGCCATATTCATTTAAATTAACAAAAACATTCAATTTGACAAATAAGAGTTTACAAATCAATTTTCAAATTACTAGAGATGACTTAATGCCATTTATGTTTGGATATCACCCTGCGTTTAAGCTCTCAGACACAATGCAAGAATATATTGAAATTAATAACAAAAATGTGCCTCTCAGAGATATAATGGAAACAGGCAATGAAGCGTATAAAATTGAAAATTGTAGAAATGCAATTTTAAGAACAAGAGATGAAAAAAATGTTGATGTTGAAGTATCAACTCAAGGATTTGATAATCTAATGTTATGGGCGCCAAGCGAGCACATGGTTTGTATTGAACCCATAACACATCTTCCAATGCCTCAAAAGCCAATTAATTTCAACGAAATTCCTTCTTCAAAAAATTCAGAATTTTCAGTAATAATTAAACCAATTTTGGAGAGTAGAGTAAAATGTTAAAATTTCACACATCTGATTTTAAAGCGACTGTATTTAAGTTTCGATTTCTATTCTCACTCATTCTTATTTTATTCGTAAGTACATTATTTACAGTAGTTATTGTAGGGTTTATTCCATTCATTTTAATTTTAAGTTATTTTTGTATTGAAAAATTTGCCTTAGAAATTAAAGAGCTTGAGGAGTATTCAGTATTAGATTTAATAATTACTTCAATATTTTATTCAGCTATTGTTATAATAGTACTCTCTATATTTTCACAACTACTGCTCTTATTTTAATTTTTTTTCACTTCATCTAAAATGGATTTAACAATATAATTTAATGAAAGTAGTATTTATAGGAAATCTAGAGATTTATGATAGCAAAAAGGGTAATGGATAAAATGTAGTAGAATTTATCTTTAAGTATTGTAGAGTTATTGAATTTTAAAAAATCACAGCAACAAGCATTCAAAAAAAGATAGATATACATTCAGGTCATACTTTGATTTTTAAGAGGATGGAGAAGATTTTCTTACGATTTATAGACTTTTATATCAACCATTCTTCTTCCTCCCTAAATAATAATTACAAATTTAATTATAATACTCAAATTTTAATTGATATATATGAGTGAAGAACTATTAAATAATGTAAAAGATGAAATTCATCAAAATAATAAGAAGGTGAGAATTGCAATTAATGGATTTGGACGAATTGGACGAATGATTTTTCGAGCAGGATTTGAAGATTCAAATGTTGAATTTGTCACAATTAACGATTTGGGAGGAGTTGAATCAGCGAGGTATTACCTACAACACGATTCATCTCAAGGAAATTTTCATAAAACTGTTGAAATTGATGGAGATTATTTAGTTATTGGAGATAAACGAATTAAAGTGATTTCTCAAAGAGATATTCACGAGCTTCCGTGGAAAGAGGATAATATTGATGTTGTAGCTGAGTGTACAGGTGTATTTAGTGATGTTGATAAGGCACGAATTCATATTGAGAAAGGTGCAAAAAAAGTGCTCATCTCGGCCCCAGGTAAAGGAGACTGTTTTTATTTTGTCAGAGGTGTTAATGATTATGAATATCATGGACAAGATGTGGTATCAAATGGGTCATGTACTACAAATTCAATGAGTGCATTGTTATACGCAATTCATAAAAAATATGGTGTGAAACAAGGATTATTTTCAACTGTTCATAGTGTCACAGGAGATCAAAGAATTTTAGACGCTGAGCACAAAGATTTTAGAAGAGGACGAGCAGGACCATTTAATATTATTCCAACAACAACAGGTGCTGCAAAGGCAGTTGTAAAATTAATACCTGAGCTTGATGGAAAATTGCACGGAGTAGCTTATAGAGTTCCAACTCCAACAGGAAGTGTGACTGATTTAAATATTGAATTGAATCAAGAAGTCTCAACTGAAGAATTAAACGAGTTTATTAAACACATTTCAAGTACTGATTTGGTAGGTGTTTTAGAATATAGTGAGGATGAGTTAGTCTCAACTGATATTATTCACAATCCTCACTCCGGAATTGTTGATAGCAAAATGACTCAAGTCATAAATGGAAATTTAGCAAAACTTGTCGTTTGGTATGATAATGAATGGGGATTTTCAAATAGAATGGTTGAAGTGATGAAAATCATGGGGAATTCATAAAATAAATAATTATTTTTATATGTATTAATTAAAAAGTTCTTTCATGATTTTACTTATTCTCTAGAAGAGTTACAACATAATATTATTAAAACAATACATACTATAATATAATAGAAAAATGGGAAGCAAACCTTCATGGACAAAAATTACCCAAAAAAAATATTCATTTGAAGGAGAGTTCTACCCTATTGATTTATATGAGAATATCAAAAAATATCTTGAAGATAAACAGTATGAAGTAGATGAGAGTGAAATTGAGATGAAAGTGATGGATGGAGAAATTAAAATTTTCACACATCTTCTAGCAGAGTGGGAATTTACAAGACGATATTATCTGAAACTTGCATTTAGTATAAATATGGGTGGAAAAATTATTGATAATTCAACTCAAAAAGTAAATGGTAGTTTAGTACTCCACGTAAATGGATTCATACAACAACACTCGCTACTTCATGAGAAAAATCCAAATGTTGTATCAAAATTTTTAACAGTGTGTTATGATAAACTAATTGACAGAGATGAAAAAGGAAGAGTTATAATGAATACTGTAATTGAGATGGGCAAATTAATTGCAGAAGTTAAAAATCAAGTCCATAGAAGATAATTCTTTATTACCTAACCCTCAATATTTATAAATCAATATTTATTTATTTAATGTATAACATAATCATAAGTTGGCGATGATACTTCAGTGTTGATGCGGATTTAGGAACGATTTTGTTATGATTTTCGAAAGAATTCATAAAAATGGGACAAGCAGAAATTGAAAAGTTTCTTAGCCCCCTTTTATTCATACTTCATAAAAATAGGATATCAACAATCTTTTAGATTCTTGGAATCCTTTTTGTAAACAAAAATGGGACAAGCAGAAATTGAAAAGTTTCTTAGCCCCCTTTTTATTCATACTTCATAAAAATGGGATATCAACAATCTTTTAGATTCTTGGAATCCTTTTTGTAAACAAAAATGGGATATCAAAAATATGTACAAGCGTTGTGGAAACAACCAAGAAAAAACCTAGACCAAGAGTATAAAAATAAATTGGTTCAATGGAGAAAGGAGAACTCAGTTGAGAGATTAGAGTATCCTACTCGAATTGATAGAGCAAGAAGACTCGGATATAGAGCAAAGCAAGGATTTGTTGTTGCTCGTGTGAGGGTTAAGAGGGGAAGTAAAAATAATGCATCTTTGAAAAAAGGTAGAGATGGTGGAAATATGACAACTCGTATTCCTAATGCTAAGAGCTATAAAGGTATTGCAGAAGAGAGATGCCAAAGACGATTTCCAAATATGGAAGTATTAAATTCCTACTGGGTTGGACAAGATGAAAAATCTATGTGGCACGAAGTAATCCTTGTTGATGTGTATCATCCCCAAATTGTTAATGATTCAAATATTAATTGGATTGTATCAAATTCACACACTAGAAGAGTTCACAGAGGTTTGACATCTGCTGGTAAAAAATCAAGAGGTCTGCGAAATAAAGGTTTAGGAGCTGAAAAAGTTCGCCCTGGATTAAGAGCTCACTCAAGGAGGTTAAGATAAATAATTAAAAATGGCAAAATCACAATATAGATCAAATAGAAAAGTTAGTGGGAGTAGATATAAAGACTTTAGAAAGAAGAGAACTTTAGAATTAGGAGGAACTTCTGCATTAACTCAACTAGGAAGTGAAAAGATTAAAATAAAAAGAGTGAGAGGAGGAAATGTTAAACAAGCAGTTTTGAGAAGTCAATATGTATATGTTAATAATAAAGATAAAGTTGAAAAACTATTAATTGATGGTGTAAGTAAAAACCCTGCAAATATTCACTATACTCGTCGTAACATTATTACAAAAGGAGCTGTTGTCAAAACTCAAAAAGGAGATGTAAAAATTACATCAAGACCTGGGCAAAACGGAGTTTTATACGGAGTATTTATTTAGTTTTAAGTTTTTCTCAAAAAAACTTAAATTTATTTAAATTATTTTTTTAATCTTAAAATTTTTAATATCAAATTACTTATTTCAATTGTTTTCAATTATACATTAATGACTCAAACCACATCTTTTATAAACTCAACTATGTTTGTTTTACATAGCAAATTATAATCTAAACTAGAGATTCTAGTATTAGGATACATTTGTTAATTGTAACAATTTGCAATCGTATACCAAAAATGGCAAGAATACACGCAAGAACTAAAGGAAAATCAGGTTCAAAAAAACCTGCAAATCCAGATGTTTCTTTTGTAAATATTAAAGCAAAAGAAATTGAAAAACTAATTGTACAATTTTCTAAAGAGGATAATTTGTCTTCTTCTGAAATTGGAATTAGACTTAGAGACACATATGCTGTACCTAGTGTAAAAGTAGTATGTGGAAAAAGTATTAGAGATATTTTAAAAGAAAATGGAATTGAATCATCAGTTCCTGAAGATTTACAAGCTCTTGTAAATAAAGTATACTCGTTGAAAAAACATCTACAAAATAATCCAAAAGATGTACACAACAAAAGAAGTTTATTGTTAGTAGAGTCTAAAATTAGAAGATTAACTAAATATTATAAAAATAAAGGAGTAATTGCTCAAAACTGGAGGTATGACTAAAAATGGCAAAAGTAGTAGTTAAACAAAAAACTAAAAAAGTTAAAAAGAAATTTCCAGTTGAGTTTATAGCTCCTGAAATATTTAATTCCAAATCTTTAGGTCAAACTCAAGTGAGTGATTTAGGAAATATTGTTGGAAAAACAATTGTGATGAATATGATGTATGTTGCAGATAGCGTTAAATTTCAAAATATTAGACTTACATTTAAAGTAATGACAGTTGATTCAGGAAAAGCTCAAACATTTGTTCAAAAATATGAGCAAGTTCCATATTACTTATCACGATTTATTAAAAAGGATTCAGATTTAGTAGAAGTTAACGAAGATGTTGTGACTAAAGATGGCGTTAAACTCGTTGTAAAGATGTTTATTGTAACAAAATCATGTGTTTCACAATTAGTACTTACTCAAATTAGAGAAAAAGCAAGAGAGTTAATTAAAAAAGAATGCTCCAATATTTCATATGATAACTTTATTTCAAATGTTGTATATAGTAAAATTCAACAAGGTCTCAGAAATGAGTTGAAGAAAATTACACCATTGAAAGTATTTGAATTCAAAAAAATTGAGGTGCTATCATCATAAATAAAAAATGAAAATTGAATCAATTAATGCGCAAGATAGTGAATTGAGAATAAAATTTAATTCAAACGAAGAATCAATTCTTATGCTCTTAAAAAGTTATTTAGAAGATACATCTGGAGTTGATATTGTTGGAGTTAATCGAGATCATCATCTTTTAGATGAAACTGAGTTTTTTCTAAGAGTTGATAGTGGAAGTGCAAAAGATACATTTTCTAAAGCACTCAAAGCAGTAAAAAAAGAATTGGAGGGAATGAGAGTATAAAATGTCAGTAATAGGATTTAATTTTACATCAATAGAAGCAAAGAAAGAATCATCCAAAGCAGTTGCACAAAAAGGGATGCAAGTAAATCACAGTATTTCAATTTCAAATGTAACAAAAGTTCCATTGAATATGAATGAAAACCAAAGTGAAGTATTACGAGTTGAATTTGATTTCTCTGTGATATACAAATCTCTTGGAGTAATTAAACTCTCAGGAGACGCTTTGTATAGTGACACTAAAGAGATTATTGAAGAGAGTGCAAAAGAGTTTGAAAGTTCAAAAAAATTACCTGAGATGATTGATTTAAATATAAGAAAATTCATTTATAACAAATCATTAATGCAAGCTGTGAACATGTCAGATTTATTAAATTTACCAGCTCCTATTCCTCTTCCAAAATTTGAGAAGAAGAAAAAGGAAGAATAAAATAGTATATTATTATTTTTCAGTATATTTTTACATATTTTCAGATTATTTATATATTTATAAAGCTACTGTAAATTAGTAAAATTCTAATTAACAATTTCAAAATAAATAGTACATTATAATATTATTCTTAATTTTAAAGTGTCTAAACATAAAGATACTAAAAGAATTTTTAAATAGACAAACTCATAAATTATATATGACAAATATTTGCTGGTATTTTCAAGTGCATCAACCGTTTAGAATTCGCCAATATCGAATATATGATATTGAACACAACCATGATTATTTTGATGACAGACTCAATTATGAGGAATTTTTAAAAGTCTCATACAAATGTTATCTTCCTATGAATCAATTATTATTAAAACTTCTTAAAAAACACCCTGAGTTGAAAGTTTCATTTTCAATTTCTGGAGTAGCGTTAGAACAAATGGAAAAATATATTCCAGAAGTATTAGAGAGTTTCAAAGAGCTTGTTAAAACAGATCAAGTGGAGTTGCTGAGTGAGACTTACTATCACTCCCTAAGTGCTTTGTATTCAAAAGAAGAGTTCTACGAACAAATTTCTCAACACCAAAAAATCATAAAACATCACTTTGGAGTTGAACCGCTTGTGTTTAGAAATACAGAGTTAATTTATTCTAATGATATTTCCAATCATATTGCAAATTTAGGTTTTAAAGGAATGCTCCTTGAAGGATGGGGACCTGAAATTGATTGGAGAAATCAAAATTTTGTGTATCAAAATCATTCAAAGACGCTCAAATTGCTTGCAAAAAATTATAATCTCTCAGAAGACATTCAATTTAGATTTTCAAACACTTCTTGGAAACACTGGCCACTTGATGCCCAAACATATTCAGATTGGATCCATAAAACTGGAGTGAGTGGAGATATCGTGAATTTATTTTTAGACTATGAAACATTTGGAGAATTACATACGCAAGAGAGTGGTATTTTCAATTTTATAGAATATTTACCTCAAGCACTACTTGAGAACGAAAATACGACATTTATGACTCCAAGTGAAGCTATTGAAATAGATGCAAAAGAGAGTTTACATATTGAAAACCCAATTTCGTGGAATAATGAATATGGATGTGTATATAATTGGAGAGGAAATAAAATGCAAGAAGAAGCACTCCACGATTTATATTCAATTGAGAGTGATATTAAAAAATATGGAACACTTCAAGAGATTCAAAGTTGGAAAAAACTTACTACATCAAATCATTTTTATGATATGTCAACGCAATATTTTGAAGATGGAAAAGATGCTAAACGCTATAGTTCTCACCATTCTTCTCCGTATGATGCATATATTTATATGAAAAATATCATCAAGGATTTAAGACAATCAATTATGAAAAGAAAAAAACACTCAATACAATTGCAAGAAATCCAAAAAGGAGAAGTAGCTCAAATCTAACATTAAATTGTTTTGTAAATGATAAGTTAAAGAATTCAATGAGTGCTACAAATGATGCGAAAATTGGTTGCATAAACAATAATATGTAAATAAGAACATAACTTGAACTTCTATGAGTATAATAAGAATTCATTTTTGTAAATACAATAACTGAGAAGAGAAATACAAGGAGCATTTCAACATAAAACTCATATACCACTCCAACAATTAGACTTAATACTAGAACTCCCATAATTCCTCCTATTTTCAAATTAGATTGATATTGTGTTTCATCAAAAGAGAGTTTTGAGAGAAGTGTTGATAAAAATACAAACAATACACTCATAATCCCTATTCCTACACTCATCAAATCCAACATACTTTTATATGAGAGAATAACTATTATAAATATTTGTTATTACAATTTAAAATAATATTTAATTATTGAATACTTCATTCTCGCTCTCAAGTAGAAGTGAGAGAATTTGAGAATCTATAATTTCTAATAACGGGTAATTTCCAATAGTAATAAATGGGAGTGATGTAATTTGTTCTTCTTGTAAAAATCCATTCATCTCATTAACAAAATCATCTGCCTCTTGAGAGTTCAAACAATCCATAAACAATTCTTCGTCTAATCCTGTTGCTTGTGCAAGACTTGAAATTTGAGAATCGTTAAACAAAATTGGCTCTTGAGAATTTTGTATTGTGTCAATGAGTAAAACATGTAACTCAACAAACAAATCTTGCTCATGCGCACAATAATTCATTCGTTGCACTTGTTCAGATTCTTGTGAAGTGGGAGATGGAACATAGTTTACGTGAAATGATAACTCCTCTGGAGATTCAACAGATTTTATAGCTAACAAAAGTCCTGAAATTGGTGCACTATAATTTTGTGGAATTGTCCCTTCTTCTTGTGAATCTGCAATTGTTGATGCGTCTCCATTAACAACTTGACACCGTGTGCACCAGTAATCATTCATAATTGTAATTGGTGTTGCATTCAAATTTCCAATTTGAATTGTTGAATTGGGAAGTTCAAATTGAGAGTTTAAATATCTCACTCCAATGTTTTGTGGGTTTAAAATATAATTCGTTGAGTTAGGAACATTTGTAAATAAAGAATTAAATAATTCTTGAGAAAATTCTCTTACTTCTTCAACTTGTGATGAAAATACATACAATGGAGTAAATTGATAATTAATTCCTTGATTTTGTAGATGAGAAAAAATTGACTCAGATGTATTTGAATTAACACTTATTCTCTTAAGCGTATAGTTCGTTGAACTATTAGCATTCTCAAACACTTGAATTATGTCATCATTTAAATCTTCAACTTGACAAAATTCACAATTTTCATTTTCAATAACTAAAATAGTGTTTTGAGAACTCACACTATTATTATTTTGAGCTAATTGAGTTAATAAATTAATTGGTTGATCACTTTGATTTTGTTGTTGCGTAAAATCATCATTTTGAGTATCTACCCCTTCAAAAAAAGTATTAAATATGAAAAATACTCCTACAATAACTGCTATAAATATTAAAATGATAATTGCAAATGATAATAATCTTTGAGTCGTAGAAGTTGAGTTATCAGTTGGTTCATTATGTGCAACATATTCAGGAGTTGACTTTTTATGATTACTTGTTATATTATCTCCTTGAAATTTTTTCTTATTCACATCTCTAATGGGTGTTCGAACTCTCTGAGGAGAGTCATTTGATTTTTTTGAATTCATATATAATAATATATTTTTAATTTTATAAATATTTGTATCTATAAAGTACTCAAAAAAATAAAAGTGTTCTTCTCAAAACCTATTATAACTAAAAATTACTTTAATTCACCTTCTTCTTTTTCAATTGCTCTACTTTTTTCTGTTTCGTGGTACTTAATAAGTAAATCTCCAATTACTTTATAAGTGAATTGTTTAATATCGTATTCTATGTCAAAGGAAAATTTTGATGTTGTAATAATAAATGCAAATGTTACATCTTTACTTGAAATTTCTCTGTATTCAAGTTGGATCGGTTCTTCAGCTTTTTTAGAGAGTAATTGTTCATATTCTTTATTAAGTTTTTTTTGGACTTCCTTTTCAATTCGCTTAATAAGAGGCATTTCATCTCTGAGTAATACAACTTCAATATTGATTTGTTTTAAACTCTCTTTTGAGAAATTAATAATTTCTTTTGTCTGAATAGTAGAGTTTGGAATATAGACATGATTTCCTGAATCTGTTATTAACTCAATTGCTTGAAATGAGATGTCTTTTACGTTTCCTCTAATGCCATTGATCTCAACATAGTGCTTTAAATTGATGTGTTCTGAAAAAAATAGATACATTCCGCTGAGCATATTTGAGATAAATTCTTTAAATAAAATAGCAATAGCTACTCCAACAATACTAATTGATGTAAAAAATGTTTCAATTTCAATTCCAAATAAATACAATCCCGCTGTAAATAGAAAAATATATTTTAAAATCATAAAAATATGACTAAGGCCCACAATGAATAAATCCTGAGAATCAAGAGGAAGGTTTTTAGCTCTCATATACAAGAAAATACTTGTTCGAGAAATAATTCGTATTGCATTTTGAATTATGACATAGAGCAAGGTAAGTTTTAAAACTGCATCTATATAAAAGTATATACCAATGAGATCCACAATTTGAAAGAGTGTAATTGCAAGTATAATAATTAACCCTCTTTTAATAAGACGAAGAATATAGTCTTTATTGTGCACATTAGTAAGATTTAGAAACATTGTAATATTATAAAGTTAAAAAATTTAAAAATATAGTGTGTAACTTAAAAGTAATTTTTGTATAATTTTATCTTCAAAAACTTATAATCAAGGGAGTATATTGAAAAATCTATCCATTCCTTCTGAAACATCCTGATTAAAAATTGAGGTTATAATTACAAATGCAATAATGAGTCCAATTCCAATGAGTATTAACTTAATGATTGATTCAATCTCCATATCTGCATATTTTAATCTATGTAATTGGTGTATTGAGTAAGTTGTTTTATGTTTCATTTTGTATGTTTATTAATTGTATATAATAAAATTCTTCTCTTTGAGAAAGTTCTATTTACAAATATATTGGTAAAACGACCCCCTTTTAATTTGTTTTTGATATACTTGTTCAATTGAATCCTCAGTTGATAAAATTTTTGTTGAACTCACAAGTGTAAATTGTGAATATGTATTCATTCCTAATTCAAATAATGTTTGCATTGATTTCATTGGGAGCAAATCTGAAACTCTAAATTCCATTATGCCTTTAGAATTTTTTGAAGTATCATCTAAGCTTAGAATTTGATGTTTATAACTCTGCTCAATTTCTTTTTGTAATTGCTCAATTTCTTTTTTTTGTTCTTTCCACTCATTGAAAAATTTCTCACTTGCATTTATACTTTGCTTCCAATCAACTGAGAAAGTATGTGCAATTGTTTGAAGTGTTTCTTGTTGTTCTTGTATAAATTCATATGCATAATTATGAACACAAAATTCAACTCGAATTACTCCATCTTGAAGTTTTGATGTAGTTTTAATTTTAAATAAACTAATTTGAGACGAAGTCATAGTATGTAATCCACCACACGCTTCAATATCAACTTCTCCAATATGAACAATTCTTAATTTTTGTTGTGGAATTGCACCACCTTGATAGAGTCTAAATCCATATTGCTGCTCTGCTGTAGTTCTCTCTAGCTCTTCTATAAAAATCGGCTCATCATTATGAATTGCGTTTTGAACAACTTTCTCAATTTCAAATAATTCATATTGAGTTAATTGCTTATAGTGCGTAATATCTAACGTTCCACTTTGAGGTTTTAAACTTGAACCATGTTGCCAGATATGATTTCCAAGCACTTTTCTTGCTGCATAATTGAGAAGATGTGTTGCAGTATGAATTCGCTCTAAATCTTGTCTACGCTTTATATTAATTGAAATCTTCACCATTTTTATTTAAATACCTTACCTATTCATATTTAAATCCCAATAATTTATAAAATATTGCTTTTTTTATACACATATGAATCAATCGCTCCTCACACCCGAAGATATTCAAACACATTATCCAGGAGTGTTTAAAATATATCAATTTATGATTGAGAAACGTGGAAGTGGACTTAAAAATCATATTCTCACACATCTCACTCGATTTATTAAAAGAAATCAAACATTTGTTAGAGAAATTGAAGCTTTGTATTTAAAATATAGAGAAGAAGATTCTATGAACCATTTTTTTAAAAGTAAAGTTGTAAAACAATCAATTAAAGAACTACAACGAGAATTACATACAACATACTCCCAATTTCAATCATCTCAAGATTCTAAAAAACATCAACTTCTTGAAAGCGCAAGTTCAATCACTCAATTACTTACAATTCACAAATCAACACAAGAGCGAGTTGAATCATATCAAGAAATTTACTCTTACTTGCTCAAACAATTTTTATCAAAAGAAGAATTTGAAAAATTAACAATTTTAGATATTGGATGTGGAATGAATCCTTTAAGTATTGAAATATTTGAAGAAGAATCAACAAAGTTAAAACTACCTCTTACACGTAACTCAATTAAATGGATAGGATGTGAGGTTAATAAAGAAGATATGAATTATCTCTCAAGTGCATACTCTCGATTTAACTTTAAAGGAGAATTTTTCTCGTGTGATTTAACAAGAGAAGATGATGTTGAACAACTCAAAGAAATAAGAGTTGATGTATTATTCGCCTTTAAAGTATTAGACAGTCTAGAACATATTAGAAGAAATATCTCATTTGAAATATTAAAGGAATTAAACTACAACATTGGAGTTATCTCCTTTGCAACATACTCACTTGGAAGACGAAAAAAAATTCCAATTACGAAGCGAGCATGGATTTTAAAGTTTTTGGAGCGAGAAAAATGGACCTATTCAATTTATGAAACTGATAATGAGGCGTATATTGTGTATAAGAAAAAGTGAAAAGATGAATTTTTGATATTTAAAAATTAAAAATTGAAATGTTATGAATCATTTACATATATTCAATATCTGCTTCTGCTTTCAATTCTTCAATTTTTTCATTAATTACTTCTTGCTCTGATTCTGATTCAATTGCTTCAATAATTTGAGGTTCAACTTGCTCTAAAGGAGGAGCTTCTTCTCCCATTTGTGCTTGAAATGACTCATAATATTGATTAATTTCTTCTTCAGTTACTTCAACATTCATATCTTCTGTTAATTCATCAACATACTCTTGAACTGCTAAACTTTGTTTAATTTGTTCAAATTCTTGATCAAATGATTGCCCTTGAGATTCAACTTGTGCTCTATAATCATCAAGACTCATTCCTTGCATTGATAATTGTTGTTCAATAGCTTCTTCTGCTTCTTCATCATTAACTTCAATCCCTTGATTTTCAACTTCTTGAGTCAAAAGCAACTGTCCAATTACTTGATCTAGAACTTGTTCTTCTGAAGCCTCTTGACCTTGTTGCATCAAACTTTGTTGAGACTGAACTACTTGACCTCTTTGAACTTCTTCTCCATTAACTCTAGCAACAACTTCGTCTAAATTCTGCTCAGTTGTTTCTTGCGAGTTTTGTGTATTCACATCATCAGGGGACGCTGTTGTGTCCTCAGTAGTAGGAGTTGTCTCATCTGTAGGATTTTGACTATCTTCACTCGTCGGGTTGTCACCTTCTTCTGGAACCACTGTTTCCATTGGATCTTGCGCAGAACATCCTGCAATTAAGACCGCGAAAAACAATGAAAAAAATACTGCTAGTTTTTGTTGTATTTTCATTGTACCTTGCTATAAATAAAAATTCTTTTATAAAAATTTTTCACTATATTTAGATAAGTTACACTGCTTTACCTAGAAATTCAAATTTGATTCATTTTTGTGAGTAAATTAATTTAAAAATAGATAAATTGGTTAAGTTTAATGATATACATTCACCAATTTAATAATGAATTATACAAAGAAATCATTAAACTTTGCAATCACGCAAAGTTATAACTTCACAATTTTGTGCGTGGATGCAAACTCTTTGGATGCAAACTCTTTAATAATTATCAACGAGTTACATTGATTATTTTATTTATACAATAAAAAAGTTGCTTCGTGACTTTGTAAAAGATAAAATTGATTCACTATTAATTTGGAAGCAACGATTACAATTAAGAAAAATTCCTTCTAAATCAACTCTTCATTCATGGCTAAAAACACTCAGTTTAATATTTATTCGTAAACTCTTTGAGTTTACAATTAAAGATGAAACACCTCAAATAATTGCTATTGATGGTTCAGGAGTTGATAAAGGATATTGTTGATGTCAATTACATTGTTTAATTAAACAAAAAGGAGAAACTCTTATAGTTCCTCTAAGAATTATGGAAAAATTGCATTCACAATAAAATTGTGAGATGAGAATTTTATAATTTATATTATGAATATGAAGAGTTTTATACTTTAAGAAATAATTTAGAGAGTCTAGTTTTTTCTTTGAAACGAGTTCAAGGACTTAAAATAAAAGTTAAGTCTCATTATATGAAAAAATAAAAATTGAATTATTAAAATTGAGTTTTAATCAATTTTTGTACGGAGCTAATTACTCTATAAAAAAATACTATTTGTTCAAAAAATCTCTCACAACTTCTCTCATTTTTTCGTAGTTGATATAATTATGAGTTGAGTTTTCAAACGTGAAAAATTCAATATTTTGCATCTCTTGACACTCAATATATTCTTGTAGTTTAGGAAATGAGCAATAAGGGTCTTTGGTGTTTTGAAAGATGAGTGTTGGAGTTGAAAAATAAGCGCTCCACGAGTCAATATTTAAATAATTTTTATACGCCCAATCAAGTGGAAATCCCATAAAAACACATTTTTCAGGGTTTAATATATTATTTTGAATTGCTTTGATTGCAAGAATTGCTCCAACAGATTTTGCAATAATAATTAAATGTTTATAATCATCATACTTTCTCATCTGTTCTAACTCAAAATAAAAATCAATCATTTCTTCCTCACAATACCAATGCTTATATCTATGGAGAATAAAATTATCGCTAAACTCATTAAATTCTGTTTTGAGTGTCTTAATCCACTCTTTATGCTCAATAGAATTACCTCCTAAAATTAATATTGTACTTGAACTCATATAGTATATATGAAAAGAAGATTTAAATAATTATTCTTTTTTCATATGTAACTCCATTTGAGGATATGGAATTGAAATACCTTCTTTATCAAATGCAAGTTTAACTTGTTTTTGCATATCAAATGTTACAGGCCACAAGTCTTCTGCTCTAACCCATGCTCGAACTGTAATTACAACTGCAGAATCTGAAAGTTGCTTCACAGCAATAAATACCTCTGCAGGCTCATTTAAAACTCTTGAATCAGTATCATAAACTTCTTTGAGAATTTTTTGTGCTTTTTCTATATCACTCTCATATGAAATTGTAAAATCAATATCTGCTCTTCTATTTTCTTCTTGTGAAAAATTAGTCATTGTGTTTGCAAATGCAGAACCGTTGGGAATATAGATAGTTACATTTTGTGGAGTTTTTAAAATTGTCATTAATACATCAATTTTATGAACAGTTCCACTCTCTCCATTAATAGTTACAAAATCTCCAATTTTATAAGGCTTGAAGAGTAAAATCATCACACCTCCTGCAAAGTTTGAAAGTGATCCTTGCAAAGCAAGTCCAATTGCAAATCCAAGTGCTGCGAGCATTGCTATAAAGCTTGTCGTTTCAACTCCTAAAATTCCAACAGCAGCAATTATAATTAGTGCTTTAAGCAGAATTGATATAAGGGATTGAAGAAAGTGTCTCAAACTTAAATCTATCTTTTTCTTACTTAGAGCTACTTCCATAACTGCTGTGATTCTTTTAACAATAAAGAATCCTACAACAACAGTTACTATTGCAAGAAGCAGTTTAGGCGCAAATGCCACGGCTCCTTCAACAATTTTATTTGTAATATTTGTAAAATCAATCATGTTATAATTATATATTAACAAAATTATTTAAACTTATCTTTATTTTGTAAACTCAATCTAAGTTGAGTTGTGGCACATAATTGCTCTGAGTTTGCACACTTCCTTGTAAATACACAAAATTTTTAGAATATTCTCGCTCTGTTCTAATTTGTTTTGAATATTCTAACTCTTTCAAGTAATTATAAAATGTAGCTTTTGAGCAATATTCAAAATGTTCAACAAATAAAAAACGAAGCTCACTAAGTATCATTCCCTCATTTGGTATTGTTGAGAGCAATTTTTGCTTTATTACTTCTTTTTTGTTAATTTTCGCTTTAAATTCAAGTAATGCTTCATATGGGTCTTTATTTTTTTTCATCTTCTGCTCATTAGATTTAACTCTCATCGTTTGAGAAGTAGTTGACAATTGAGCAGAGTAAAAATCTTGTGATTGTGAAACATTGCTCTTGCCCAATGTAAATTGCTGAGATGTGTTTGCAGTGATATTAGAACTATTCTTATTTTGCTGTTGTGGATGTTGTTGCATAGATGAATTAGTGTGCATACTCATTTGCGATTGCATCTGCTGGAGTGTTTGTTGAATAATGTTTAATGTCTTTTGAGTTTGTTGGAATAGTTCCTGAGTAGAGTTAATTTGAGATTGAAGCATTGATATTGTATCATCTCGTTGTTTAATTTGATTTATTAATTCATTAATTTGTGAAGATTGATGAGTAGAATTATGTTGCAACGTTTCGATATCCTCTCGACACGCAGAAAAACTTTTTTTAATTTGTTCCTTAAACGATTTGAACTGAGAAGAATCCATATCTTTTTAACTGATTTTGTATTTATATACTTTTTTATGAGTTAGGCTTTATCCCAAGTTTTAAATACTATTATTTTCTATTACTAATATGGTAAGACAAATGGTTTTATACGAGTTTCTTCTACAGAAAAAACGCACATATAAATAGGAGCTATTTGAAACTCTCCTTGGCTTAAATTTACTAAAATATATCAATACTACTGATAACAAAAAATTTAGCACTCTCAAAATTTAGCACTCATTATTCTCTATTTTAAATCTAACGCCTCTTTAAGAGAATTTTGTTCAAAATTGAACACTAATTCTTTGTAGTATCAAGATATTGAATTAAAATATCTAATTACAAAATCCTCTCTTCATAAATAGATTACTCAATTCGTCCACTCTCTTCTCAAAGCAATACTTGATGAAAGAAATTCAGGAGAAAATCCAAGTATTTTTGGTTATTTACTAAAATGGGAGAACTAAACAACACATTTGTTGTTCCTCCTATTAATAGAGGAGAAAATTGTCTTCATAATCGAATTGTTAGAAAACAATTTCAAAACAGTGTATGAGTAAAAAAAGAGAAGTTATAATTAAAATTATAATATATAATTTGAAAAAATATCTTGCTTATTATTTTGATAATTAAAATGTGTTCAAATAATTTTATTAATTAAAAGCTTTAATTTAATAAATTTGAAGAATAAAAAAATTGCGTAAGCAATTTTTATTCTCAAATAGTACCAAAATTCACTCAACACCATTTCTTTTTCTTCATAAATTGTTTCTTTAAATGTAAATTTTGAAAAAAATTTGATTATTCTCTACATCTATTAAAATATTTAATTTGTGATGTAGATTTTTAGGTTTTTAAATGATTTAGTTACTTTTAATTATTTTAGATAATACGAAAATTTAAACTCAGAATTAATCTCTGAGCCACCAACTATAATAATATCAGGATTTTGAGTTCAAAAAAATTTTTCAATTAATTTTCTAAGAAAGTTAAGTGAGAAGTATTTGATCCAATAATGCAGAGTTGAACGAGTTGGATACTTTTTAAATTGTAACCAACTCTTCCATTTAATCTTTTTAAATTCACTGCAAAAATCTCGAAGAGATTTTTTAGACCAAATAAAGAGGAGCATAATACAAACCCGCTGATAGTTGGTGTATAATTTACAAACACGCTTAAAATTGTGGTTTTTTAATTTTAGGGAGTGGCAAAATGTTATAATTTATCTATGAAAATCGTTATTAAATTGGTTGATGTGTTTCATAAAAAATAACTAATTTACTTATTTTCAAATTAATTTAACTTATCAAATTGAATCAAATTGAATTTTCGAACAGAGCCTACAAACACAAATATTTTTAAACATCTCTTCTTTTTTAATGCATATACACAATGGTAAAATTAGATAAAGAGTATCAAACTATTAACAAAATATCAGGACCGTTGATTTTTGTAGAAAAAACACACCCAGTTGGATATGGAGAATTGGTTGAAGTTATGGTTCAAGGGAAAAAAAGACTTGGCCAAGTTCTTGAAACATCAACGCATGAAGTAGTAGTTCAACTGTTTGGTGGAACTTCAGGAGTTTCTAAACAAGACAGTGTTAAATTCCTCTCTAAGTCAATTACACTTAATGTTGATGAATCAATGAAAGGGAGAGTGCTTAATGGATTAGGAAGACCACTTGACACAGGAAGTGAAATTACAAGAGGAAAAGAGATGGACATTAACGGAGCTGCAATTAATCCTAATGCGCGTGAGTTTCCATCCAATTTTATTCAAACAGGAGTTTCATCAATAGATACAATGATTACATTAGTGAGAGGTCAAAAATTACCTATCTTCTCAGCCTCAGGTCTCCCTCACAATGATTTAGCACTTCAAATTGCAAAACAAGCAAAAGTATTAGGAGATGATGAAGATTTTCTAGTAGTGTTTGCTGCAATGGGAATTACAAATGAAGAAGCACATAAATTCCAACGATCATTTGAAGAGAGTGGAGCAATTGAAAATTCAGTTCTATTTGTCAATCAAGCTGATGACCCATCAGTTGAGCGAATTATTACTCCTCGAATGGCACTTACAACTGCTGAATATTTTGCGTTTGAAAAAGGGTATCACGTTCTTGTGATTTTAACTGATATGACTAATTATTGTGAAGCACTTCGTGAAATCGGAGCTGCACGTGAAGAAATACCTGGAAGAAGAGGATACCCTGGATATATGTATACTGATTTAGCACAAATTTATGAACGAGCTGGTGCAATTCGAGGTCAAAAAGGTTCAATTACACAACTCCCTATTTTAACAATGCCAGGAGATGATAAAACACATCCGATTCCTGATTTGACTGGATATATTACTGAGGGGCAAATTCAATTTGGAAGAGAATTACACAGACAAATGATTTACCCATCAATTGATGTACTTCCATCACTTTCACGATTAATGAAAGAAGGAATTGGTGAGGGGAAAACTCGAGAAGACCATCCTAAAGTTGCTGATCAGATGTTTGCATTATACGCTGAAGGAAGAGATTTGAGAGGATTAGTTGCAATTGTTGGAGAAGAAGCATTAAGTGAGAGAGATAAACGAAAACTTCAATTCGCTAAGGCATTTGAAGATAAATTTTTACAACAAGGAAGAGATGAGAATCGATCATTTGATCAAACTCTCAATATTGCATGGGATTGCTTAAGAATTATCCCCAAAGAAGAATTGACTAAGATTAGTGGGAAGTTAAAGGATAAATATTATTAGTTTTACTAAGCAACTTCGTTGCTTGAATACTTTTTTTGCTTGAGTAAAACGAGAGCGTTTTTTGGGCTCTAACTTTTTTTATGAAAAAAAGGTAGTTCACCAAAGAAGAATTGACTAAGATTAGTGGGAAGTTAAAGGATAAATATTATTAGTTTTACTAAGCAACTTCGTTGCTTGAATACTTTTTTTGCTTGAGTAAAACGAGAGCGTTTTTTGGGCTCTAACTTTTTTTATGAAAAAAAGGTAGTTTGAGAAAAGCTGTTATTTATTCTTATTCCTTCCTCGTTTTTCTATTTGCTCAAGTCGTGTTAATATTTCATCTACAATTGCATCATCGTTAAACTCTTCTCTATATAATTCGAGTAATTCATCTTTGTGTAATATCAAATCAGGAAAATCATTTTGTAAAAATGTGAAGAATACATTTAAATCAACTCCTCGCTCTTCTCTATTTATTGAAAATTCACTCAAACCAAAATCAATAACACAAATTTCTCCACTCTCTTCACGCTTCATAATATTAAGAGGTGTTAAATCACAATGAACAACGCCTTGTTTGTGAATATTAGCAATTTCAATGATTGATTGTTTTAAAATTTCAAGTGACATATTTTCAACAATACACTCTCCTTTAATGAATTCAATTTGAAAGCTCGTATCATCAAGGTTTAATTCTTGAACACTTGGAACTCTCACTCCTTTTTCTAATAAAAATTGTAATACCTTATACTCTCTCTTTACTCGTTTTCTTCGCAGTTGTAAATCTAGTTGAGGATGTCTATACGTTTGCACATTTCGTTTTTTAAGTAACCAATTCTCATCAACTTTGTAAATTTCACCTTCTGCTCCATAATTTAATTGTTGCATTCTAAAAATAACAAAAAAGCTCATATTTTTATACTTTAGCACTTTCACTAAACTACAAATATTTAAATGAATATAACAAATGTAAATAATATGGATGAACAATATTGTATCATAAACCTTAAAGCGTATGAAGAAGTATTTAACATAAATCTTGAAAAATTTATGAAAGAGTTTAACAATTGCGTAGAACTTGCACAAGAATTAAATGTTCACTTATGTGTGTGTGTGAATTCTTATGATTTAAAAGACGCTGTGAAAATGAGCAAAGGAGTTGAAATATTTTCTCAACATATTGACCCTGTTGAGTTTGGAAAGCAAACTGGACACTTCCCAACAATTGCTGCAATGCGCCTTGGAGCAGTTGGAACATTAATCTCTCACAGTGAGCATTATTTATCACTGCAAGAAACGCTTAAGCGAGTTGAATATGCACAATCATACTACATAAATACATGTGTATGTGTAAGAGATATTCAAAGAGTAGAAGAGTTAAAACAGCACAACATTAAAGGATTAGTTGCATTTGAACCGCCTGAATTAATTGGAGGAGATATTTCTGTAACAACAGCTAATCCTCACATTATAACTCAAGTTGAGGAAATAACTCAAAACTCTAATCTCTCATTATTAGTGGGCGCAGGAGTGAAAACAAAAGAAGATGTTGAAAAAGCACTAGAGTTAGGGGCAAACGGAATTCTAGTTGCAAGTGGAGTTGTGAAATCATCAAATGTTGAAAAAGAAGTGAAAAATTTATTAGAAGGATTTAGAATTAAATAATCTTGAATATTTTTTAAAATAAAATTAGTTCTTTATTAATATTTGAATTGTAAAATAATTGTTATATTCAAAAATAGTTATGTAAGGAATTGAATCATTTCTATCAACCATTATAACTATTTATGGATATAATCGAGTCACTGTATTTGTCATAGTTGAAGGTAGTGCGAACTCAACACCTAAAGTATAACCATCTCTAGGAGTAAACTGAATATTTACATTATCTTTATTAGATATGTTATATGCACTAACAAAGTTTATTGTCATCATATCTGAACCCGTTAGGTACCCCTCTAGAGTTGGGTCCCCTCCGTTTGTAGTATATTCAACACTATATTGAGTAAGTGGATCTGTTATCGTTTCATTGTATGAGAGCGTTTGAATTCCATCTTGAGTATATAATTGAATTGTCAAATCATACAAGTAAATATCTTCAATATCTGTTCCTGTTCTAAGAGGTATAATAAACTCATCAACTGATGCATTAATAACACCATCACTTGTATCTTGAGCTGCTACAGCATTTACACTTACAAATGTTACAAGTCGTGTTTCAGTTTGTGAACCTACTGAGAGTGCTTTTGATTGTAAAGAATTTGCTGTTTGAATAATGACTCCAGCCGCTACAGCTGCTACTAATATTAATGCAATAAATATGATTAATGTTCCAATTCCTTGTGAGGCTTTTTTACTATGATATTTCAATAGTTCCATTCGTAATATTTTTGTCTACTAAATATATATATTTGTTTGTAACTATTTTTAAATGAAATAAATCAAGATATGAAATAATAAATTAAATGGTGTAAAAACCTAATTGAAATATTAAAAATAGAATTAGGATTTGTCCCAAGTTTTAAATACTATTATTTTCTATTACTAATATGGTAAGACAAATGG
>CAZULG010000005.1:0-67041 GCA_964621065.1 uncultured Methanosarcinales archaeon
CGAAAATAATCAACTCTTTAAAAATCTGTTAAAGGAAGAGTAATATTTATAATAATGGAAAAATGTATTTCATTATGAATACGTTCATCTCTTCTATTTTGAATTCACTTCTTGATGAAATCAGTAAAGAATCTGTTGATTGGAATAAAATTAATCAATTATACGATGAATTGCTTACGCATATTAATAACTATCAAAAGTTCAATAGATTAAAAAATTTAAATGAAGGATTTGAAGATATAAGAAAAGTTCAATTTTTCTTTCAAAAAATTCAAAGTTTAAAAAATGCAATTAGTGAAAATCAAGAGCAAACTACCACCTCTATTATTGTTGAACTTCAAGATTTGAATATCGAATCAATAGTAGAGAACTATTTCCAAACTACTCGTTTTGAAGATACGCTTCTGTATTGGTATATGAACGAAGAATTTAAAACAGGAGTTGTAAATAAGAGAACGTTTCAAAGAAATGTGAATGAGTTAAAGAAAAAAGTTTTGCTTATTGTTAATGATGTGAAAAATTATATTCGTGCAAAGTGGGGGGTTGAATTTGACTACAATGAGATACAGAACAATCCAAGATATAAGCAAATATTTAATGAGCATGAACCAAAAATTATAGTTGGATTATTTGATGAGATAATATTTAAGGTAATGAAAAAAACAATGATTGATGAAGAATTTGAAAATATGGAGAGTGATATTTGGCTAAAGAGTAAAAAAAAATCAATTATTGAGAAATTTAATAATTTTTTTACAAGAATAGAAAGCAAGGAAAGATATAAAATTAATATGAAAAAACCTGATTTTGAATCAAATTATAGTCATTTAAGTGAGTTTGATATGTACGGTTTGTGTAGACAATTCACTCTGTTTTACTTTAGTTTATTTCAATTACTACATTTTCCAATTCAAAAATTCACACTAGTAATACTACCAAGACACGTTTTTGCAAGATATATTTTAAATAATAACAATCATTTAAATATTGATGGTTATAGATATCCAGATGATCACTTCTATAAAACTTATTATAAATTTGATAATTCAACTAATTCGTACTTCACTAATATGAACTATTTACAGATAATAGGATTGTTTAAGCATAATTTAGCATTATTAATAATATCACATTTATCAGATAATAGAAAATCAGTAGAATACGCAAAACAATTATATGAAGAAGCAATCACATTAGAACCAAATAATCCTATTTTTAAGCATAATTTAGCAAAACTATTATATTATTGTTTCTCTAATGATAAGAGTTCAATAAAACAAGCAATTAAATTACTAGAAGAAGCAATTAAGTTAAATCCCTATGAAGATAAACATAGATACGTTCTACAAAAGGTAGTTGAATATTACAATGATAATTCTTAATTATTATTTTCCAATAATTTCATTGCTGAAAATAATGTTGCTTCATCTCCAACATCACACATGAGCTGCATTCCAATTGGTGTAACTCCTCTTTTTGTTTCAACTTGCGCTTTTGGAACAACTCCGCTACAAATTCCTGCTAAATTTGCAATTACAGTAAATGCGTCATATGCATATTCTTCTTCAGGTGTGAGTGTCTCATCAAAGGAGTGAGGGAGTTCTGGAGTAGTTGGGAGTAAAATTGCTTGAACTTGTGTAAACACTTTTTTAAATTCTTCTTTTAATACTTCTCTCACACCAAGTGCTTTTTTATAATACGCTCCTTCATATTCTGCTTGTGTGATTAACTCTCCTCCTCTCATCCTCAGTTTCAATTCATCAAGTGCAACACTATCAATATGTTCTCCATATTTCACACCATCAAATTTTCGTGTTCCTGAAAATACTTCAGTATAGACAATTGGATAATATGCAGCTACTCCAAGTTTTAAATGTTGAATTGAACACTCCACAATTTCAACTCCATTATCTTTTAATTCTTGAATTGACTTATAATATGTTTGTCGAATTTCTTCATCCACAATTAATTCATCAACTTCTTTTAATATTCCAACAGTTTTAATCTCAATATTTTGTTGTTTAAATGGATCAATTTGTAGCATTGTTCCATCATTTTCACTATATGTTCCAATCACTTCAAGCATTAGTTCACTATCTTCTACATTATTACTCAATACTCCCACTTGATCAAAACTCATAGTTGAGTCCACTACTCCATATCGTGACACTCTCCCATAACTTGGTTTTAATCCAACAACTCCACAATGAGACGCAGGGTTTCGACAACTTCCTCCTGTATCTGTTCCCAGAGCAATATCACACATATTCGCAGCAATTGCAGCAGCTGAACCTGAGGATGTTCCCCCTGGAATAATATTTGTATTTTTGGGATTGAGTGTTTTTCCAAAATAGCTATGTTCACCAGTTGAACCTTGTGCAAATTCATCGTTATTGACAACTCCGATAATAATTCCATCTTCTGCTTCAATTTGTTTTACAACATCAGCACTATAAATTGCTTTGACATTTTCTAATGTTTTTGAGGCGCAAGAGCATACTACTCCTTGTTTGAAAATATTACTCTTAATTGCAATGATTTTTCCAAATAATATTCCTCTTTTTGACTCTTCTTTGTTATCTAATTCTTGTGCTCGTTTGAGCGCATCATCTTTTAAGATTTCAAGGAAAATATTATACTCACTATTTTTAGATTTAATTTGTTCAAGATAGTGTTCAACTTTTTGGACGCATGATTTCATAGTTAATTAAAGTTAAGATGTATTAAAAAGATTTTGTATTATAAAAGTATATTTATAAGTAATAAAGTTATTTACTTAGTATGAAAAAGTCTCCTAAAAATATTTTTGAAATTGAAGATGAATTAGAACAAATTAAATATTTCAAAAAGATATATGGAAAAATCAAAACAACCTTAAAACAAAGAAGCAGATGTATTACAAAATTGAGAAATTTATTGAGAGTGCTTGAATACGAATTAGATGAAAAAGGTAGTTTAATTCTGAAAATTCATTTTTCAGAGTACATTAAAGAAGAGTCACAGCTTCATGAATTTGATTTAGCTACTTCAAAACTTAATTTACTATATATATTAAAAGATAGTTCGAAAAATAATGAGAGAAAAATTAGAGAACACTATAAAGGAAATCAAAAATCTATTGATGATTTTTTTGATACTTTTAGTTATATGAGAAAATTAAATTCTGAAATTTTCTCTAAACTAGAAAAAATTGAGAGTTATAACTTAACATTAAAAATTGTTAGTTATCAAACATTAAAGATTAATTATGATAAAGAAGGAAATCCGAAAAAAGAATTTAGTTATGCTGATAATGTGAAATCGGAATTGGTTAGAATCATCCATAAATTAAATACGGACCCTCATTATGATTTTTTCATTAACTTTGAAAAAGAGATTGAAGAAAAAGAAATCAGACTTGAAAACTTAGATTTTATAAAACAACAAAAAAAAGCGATTAAAAAAGATGAAGAATACAAAAATTTAATCAATGAATATAATAATAAAAATTCAACATTTAACTTTATTCTAGCAATGGGAGTGTTTGGTACTCTTTTTTATTATTTTTATGAAACATTAAAAGACTTTTATTTAATGGAATCACTTCAAATTTCCATTATATCTGGGATTCTTATTCTACTATATATCTTATTGTTTTATTTTGTATTACATATTGCAGATCTAAGAGAAGAATTTATCTCATTTTTCAAAAAATACTGGTACTTGATATTGATTCTTGGAACTATGATATTACTCTTTGGTTTTTTATTATCAGTTGCCTAATTTTTATTTTTCAAACTAAAATTTCTACTTATCAAATATAAAACGATAATTTTAAATAGTTATATATACATATATACTTATGGTTCAAGTCAAAGTAAATACAAACATATTACATTATCCTCAACTAGATACAGTTTTAATGGTAGAAGAGTTTATCAAAGAGCATTCGGGAGAATATAAAAAAAAATCATTATGGGAAAATCTTCCAAAAAGGATGATGTATCAAACTTATCAAGTAATATTTGATTATCTTCTAGATTCGGGGAAAATAGCAAAAGATAAAAAAGGAAACATTGCCTGGATATGGAATCCTGAGTTAGTTAAAAAATATTTAGATAAACCAAATTTAAGAGTAAGATGAAATCAAGAGTAGTGTTTGGAGAGGAGAAATTAAAAGAAGCTTTTGAAAAACTAAAAACATCTAAAACAGAAGATCAGATGTTATACAAGTGGATTAATAGGGCAATAGATGATTTAGCAGAAAATGCGTTTTGTGGACTTCAAATTCCTAAAAAACAGATTCCAGATATTTATTTTAAAAAATATGAAGTAGATAATTTATGGAAGTATGATTTGCCTAAAGCGTGGAGATTAATTTATTCAGTATCAAATGGCGAGATTTGTATTGTCTCAATTGTGTTAGAATGGATGAGTCATAAAGATTATGAAAAGAGATTCAAATATTAAATATTTGATTTTCAAAACAAATTTTTATAAATTCTCCTGAATTTATGTAACTATCATGTCAGTTGAGAGAACGTTTGTAATGATTAAACCAGATGGTGTACAAAGAGGACTTGTTGGAGAAATTCTATCAAGATTTGAAAAAGTAGGATTAAAATTAGTTGCAATGAAATTTATGCACGTTGACGCTGAATTTTCAAAAAAACACTACAATGATTTAGTAGATAAACCATTTTACCCAGGACTTGAAGATTTATTAACATCAGGACCTGTTGTAGCATTTGTCTTTGAAGGAGCAAAAGCAATTTCACTT
Organism: uncultured Methanosarcinales archaeon; assembly: GCA_964621065.1. Classification (GTDB taxonomy): domain Archaea; phylum Nanobdellota; class Nanobdellia; order Woesearchaeales; family UBA583; genus UBA583. Next base: position 4,760 of record CAZULG010000005.1, read on the forward strand.
GTTCGAAAAATGGTAGGAGCAACTGAGCCAGCTTCATCACAACCAGGAACAATTCGAGGAGATTATGCACATATGAATTATGCAAGAGCAGACGCTGAAGGAAAAGCACTACCTAATTTGATTCACGCATCAGATTCTCCAGAGGGAGCTGAGAGAGAAATTCATTTATGGTTTAGTGAGAGTGAAATTTACGATAATTATGAAACTGTATTTTCTAAATTCATGTAAATTTAAAATCTACTTTTTTAGTTCTAAAACAAAAATATACATATAGCTGAACGAAGTGGATGCTATATCCCAAAAGATACGAAACAGGGAATTTTGCAACTTAATTTTTGTTTTAAGATTCTCCAGAAGGAGCTGAAAAAGAAATTCATTTATGGATTATAGATTTCTTGAAAAGAAATATATATTCAAGAATAAAAATGAAAATTTTATTGTTGATTTAGTAAGGCGAAATTTACGACATTCACAACAAAAATTTTTAATTTTAGTTGATTATGAAAAAGTATTTTTTAAATTTATGTAATATTTAACTTCGTTGAGTATTTTAATATTATTTTTATAATTTAGAAAAATTGACTTTTTCTTAAATAATTCAAAATATCTAAAAGTATAATTCACTTATAAATTATGTTTTGATTTTTCTCTATATTCTTCATATACACCATAACCAAGCCAGAGCAAAAGAAGTAAAAATAATCCATAGGAATTTTCTGCAACTAATAAAATTTCATCTTTAAAATAGTACGTAAGTAAAATTAAAATGAAATAATATGGAATATTTAACAATCCACTAAAAAAAACAATTTTTATACTTTTTCGCTCAAGTCCTTGCTCAAACATAAACAAAGCAAGTGTGTTAATATGAATCATACTCAATAATAATCTCTTAATTTCAATCTTTTCTGTTGTGAGATAGGAATGAGAATTCTTCTTAAAAGATATTACTCTTCCAACATAATAATTAATTAAAGCAGAGAGTGTTACTGCTAAAAATGACATAATTGTGAGAAGAAAAATACCACTCATTCCTTGGGAGTTTTGAGTAACAAGGATTACAGCAATTAGTTGACCTGGAAGATAAAATCCGATATAAATGATACTTTCTAAAAAAATAATTATAAACATAAATAATAATGATTCTTGAAATGATACAGAATTGAGTATATATGAAAATTCAGGAAGATAATTCAAATAAATTGCAAGTTCAATAAATGAGTATATGATTAACGCACTTAGAGGAACAATAATGTGTTTCATGTTTAAAATAATTAATGTATCTATAAAAACATATCTTTCTAAAAATTAATAATTTTCTCAAACAATTCTATGTCTTCTTCTCGCAATTTCTTCTTTAACCAATTCAGTTTTGCATGGTCTCGCACTTCAATAAAATTAAATATAGGTGATTTTAACAATAAATCATAGCTATTTTTGAATAATTCAAAGACGTATCGTTTATCAAATAAAAAATATTCTTCCTCTCTCAAGTTTAAATAACACTCAATAATAATATCTTCTAGATTGTTCCATTTATTTTCGTATTTTTCAGCAGTAGTTAGAGAACCCAAATCCTCAAAAAAACCATTTTGCGCAACAATATGAGAGATGCAATGATGCAGAGCAATTGCAATTTTTAAACTCTCTAAATATTGTTTTTGCTTAATAAGCGTTTTTAGATATGAAATTTTAGGATGTAAATATAATTTATTAAATTGAGTCACATAATAGATAAATTCTCCTCTCCCAATACTTCTTCGATTTTTTTGAGCTTGAGCAAGAGCCTCATCAACATATTCTTGAATAAATTTTTGTTGCACAGAAATATTGAATTTTTTTATGAATTCTTTTTGCAACTGCTCATTTTTTTTCAAATGTAGCGAGAGAAATTGAATTAAATCTTTGTGAGGAATTGATTTCAACTCATCTTTAAAGTTAATTCTCTCATACATTTTTATACACCTTTATTATTTATTCAATAAATATATCTCTAATTGAAATAACTTCTCCACCTACTGTGACCATAAAATAAATAATGAGAATAACAAAGAAGATAATTGCAATGAGCGTTTTAAGATTAAGTTCGAACCCTTCTCCCATTTTATTCTCAAATAAACGTATACATGATTTCATATTACTTGTAAAACTCTCAAGATTATAAATATTATGACTTTTCTCATCAAGTTACGAGACAACAATAATACGAAAATTATTAAAAGCAACAATTTTATTGTATATATATGAAAAACTCAATAAAAGTTAGAGGTGCTCGTGAGCATAATTTAAAAAATATTGATGTAGAGATTCCAAAATACTCATTTACTGTCATTACTGGGCTTAGTGGTTCTGGGAAATCGACACTTGCATTTGATACAATTTATAATGAAGGGAATCGTAGATATGTTGAGAGTTTGTCTTCGTATGCGAGGCAATTTTTGGGAAATTCAAATAAACCTGATGTTGATAGTATAGAAGGCCTGAGTCCTGCAATTTCAATTGAGCAAAAAACAACGTCTAAAAATCCTCGATCAACTGTTGGAACGGTTACAGAAATTTATGATTATTTGAGATTACTCTATGCGCGCACTGGAAAGCAATATTGTCCAAAGTGTAATTCTGAAATTGCCCCCCAGTCTGCTCAAAGTATTGTAACCTCCATTTTAGGGCAGTATGAGGCTCAGAGAGTCATGATTTTAGCACCAATTATTCGTGGTTCAAAAGGAACATACGAGAAAGTATTTGAAAAAGCTCGCGAAGAAGGGTTTTCCAGAATTCGAGTAGATGGAGAAGTATATCACACCGATAGCGTGAAAGATGAAATTACACTTGAGCGGTATGAAAAACACTGGATTGAGTATATTATTGATAGAATTACAGTAAATCAAGATAGTCGACAACGAATTACAGAAGCCGTTGAGCAGGCTCTGCATTATGGAGGAGGAAGTTTAAAAGTTCTTGACGTTGAAAAAGAAAAAGCAGTAAGGGAGAAGATGAAATAAAATGAGTATTATTAATCTTAAAGAAAGGAGAAAGGAGAAGAAATTGCAAAAATTGTTAAGAAGTGTCAGAAACATCGTCAATAGTCCATTTGAAGCAGTAATTCCTCATATTTACGTTGAGCAGATAGAAACGAAATCCCAAGAAGTTACAAATTTAATTGATGAACTATCCACTTTAGATTTTTCAAATATTTCAAGTGTAGAAATTGAAAATTTAGAAGGATGTATAATGTCATATAGTCGGGTTCTTAACGAAACTGAAAATATCTTATTCAATCAACCAGCAGAATTGTTAGACAGAATAATTGAATCTTTAAAAGTAATGATTCAACAAACACGAAGTAATGATTCTGGAACTGATTCAGATACCTTTGATTTCAAGTAAATTCAAGAAGTTATAGAAACTTATTCTCAAAGAATTTATATTCGATAATACTTAGTAAAATAATTAATAATAAAATTATCATAAAATAGATTTTCAAATATATTTTTCACTTTTTCAAATGAATTCATATATACAAACAATTAGTGTTTATATCTATTTGTGAGAATTTTTGTAAAATAAGTAATTAAAATTACTCCCCTTTTGGAGTTTCTTCTTCTGCTGGAGCAAATGCTTTCTCAACAGCTTTTTCTCCTTTTACAACTTTTGCATTTACTTGGTGAATTTTACTGTGAATTTCATTTCCACAAATTGTTTTCTTCACACGCAAACCGCCAAATCGTTTCCCACGCAATTTTCCATTAAATCCAGTTCCTTTTGATAATAAAATCTTTTTTCGCATAGGTCCGTGAAAATCTTTTCTCATTGGAAATCCATCAATATCTGAACCTCCACGTAATTCTAATTCAACTCCGGAAATACCAATTAATTCACCATTAATAGTTTCCCCGAGCACTTTACCGTTTAAAGCCTCAGCTTCTTGAGCAGAAAGTTCTTTTTGATAGCACTTTCCCTCTTTTGTTCCAATCACTAGTTTCATAGCCATTTTTTATTATAGTTAAATTAGACAGTTTTTATATTGCCTACATAAGAGAAATGAATCTCAATTTATAAATTCAACTCTTAAGTGTCTATTTCAATAACTATTTAAAACATATATTATTTAACATTATAGAAGTGGCACTTGATGAAGTAATCATTAAATACACAATTTGGATTTTGTATTTCATTAGTCTCTATTTACTCCTCTATTGGATGCTTGTTATGTTTGAACATAACACTCCTACAACAAAGCGCTCGATACTCAACAAAGAAGAAGAAGTTACAATTATACTTCCAATGTGGAACGAGGAAGAAAATATTGGACCAACTCTTAAATCTTTGTTTCAATCAAAATACCCAAAAGATAAATTTCATGTTATTGTTGTTGATGATGGTTCAACAGATAATTCATACAACATAGCAAAGGAGTATCAAAAACAATACAATTTTAAACTTATTACTCAAAAAAATGGTGGGAAATATACTGCTCTCAACAAAGGACTGAAATATGTAAATACTCCTTATTTTGCTTGCTTAGATGTTGATGGATATGTTGATAAATATGCGATTCGAAACATTCAAAAAGAATTTACACATAAAAATGTTGCAGCTGTAATGCCAATTATGAAAGTAGCTGAGCAACACAATATGCTTCAAAAAGTTCAATCACTCGAATATATTTTAAATGTATTTTTAAAGTATTTTATTAGTAAAATTCACTGTGTTCATGTAACTCCTGGACCATTGAGTACATATCGAACTGATGTTGTGAAAAAACTGGGAGGATTTGTAAAAGGATATAATACTGAAGATTTGGAGATGGCGCTGCGTTTACAATCTAAACATTATGAAATCAAACAATCAAGTGATGCAATTATTTATACGAAAGCTCCTAAAACGCTCAATGGATTTATAGCTCAACGTCTAAGGTGGTATTTAGGATCAATGAAAAATGTACTAATTACATATAGATATATGATTTTTAATAAACAATATGGAGAATTTGGTATATTCTACATTCCATTCGTAGCAGTAAATGGATTACTGGGTTTTTTAGGTGTTGCAATAATTACATATTTATTCATAAAAAGTATGTATCATTTCATTAAACGAATGTATCTAACAAATTTTGATATTGTAACTTATATTACATCTATAACATTTAATTTTGATATACTTGCACCTAATTATCAAATGATATTTGGAGGACTCATTATTTATCTCATTATATTTTTATATATCTTCTTAGCATATATTAATGCTAAGGAAAAATTAAGCGTATTTGAAACATTTAAAAAAGTATTTGTATTTTTATATTTTTTTTTAATTCTTAAATTTATTCTAGCTTATATTTGGTTTAAAGTATTTTATAGACTCTTTAGAGGAGATCAGAATAAATGGATTAAATCTAAATAGTGCGTGAATAGTCGGGTGACATATGTCACCCGTTTACACAAATCTAAATAGTGCGTAAAATAATTAAAGTAAAAGTTTATAAAAATAATTAATTTCGTACATTTATGCATAGAGAGATACATAAATCCAGACACATTATTGTATTAATTCTCACAGTAATTATATTCTCACTTGGAGTGTTAATAGGATCACAAGTTGAGGATTTTAGAATTGATAATTTAGAGAATCAATTTCGTGAAGAATCTAATAAATTTACCCAAATTCAAGCTGAGATTGATTATATTAATTTTTTAATTGAATCTGAAGACAATATCTCTTGTGGAACACTGACTGATTCATATCTAACAAGTGTTGAACAATTAGACGACTCTGTGTTTAGACTTGAAAATTATCAATCAACTGCAACATTTAACCAAAAACAGTATAGAGAACTCCAAAATCAATATTTCAATTTAGAAACACGTTATTTTATACTTGCTCAAAGTATTAATACAATTTGTCCGTTCTCTTTTGATACAATATTATATTTCTACACTGACGATGAAAACTGTCCTGAATGTGAAGACCAAGGAGTATATTTAGACCATATTAAAAATAAATACCAAGATGATGTAATGATTTTCTCATTTGATACTCAAGGAAGTTCAAATATTGTAACTCTACTTAGACTTAATTATGATATAGATGTATTTGAAACTCCAACTATTATTATTAATGGAGAAGAGCAACTTGGTTTTTCTAGCTCTCAAACTATTGAAGAATATCTGTTTGAAAATGAATAAGTATATTTTTAAAATACTCTTTATTATTACTAATTGTAAGGTCCACGGTTAAAACTCCCAAATCTAGAGATATATCGATGTATAACTTATATGAGCTCACCAAACATATTGCTTGTCCCTGTGAGTTCTTTGTGACTAAATAAAGAATCAACATCTGAAGGGCTCTAGATACCTTACTTCTAAAATTGAGGTTTCTCTAAGTGTTTCTATGGAGTGATTGCATTATTTTAAATGTAGTTTAACTACATATTCTTATATGAAGAATCATTCAAAAGTTATAGTCTTCTTGTGTTTTTTTACAATGCTATGTGTTATACAATTTTCTTACGCACAATTTTACCAAGATAGAGAAACTGAAGAATTTACTACGTATGTTTCAACTGTTGAACCAACTATTGATGTATCTATCACTTCTGAATCTAACAGAGTTATTTTATTTGAACGTGTATTATACAATCAAATTGAGCAAAATATCGATGAAGTTCCATTTGAATTAGAACCTAAAGAGAGTAGAGATTTTGTATTAAACATTCCTAATAACGAAAAAATTGACTTATTAAGTGAAGATGTTGATGTAGAAATCGTGATTGAGTCAATTAATTCAAATAATCAACAAACAAGTATTGAACTCATTGGAGACCCTTCTTCATTTACAATTTCATATATTTCTCCTACACAAACACAAGCAACTTCTTACGAGACTTCTTCAACGTCTCAAAATATTAATTCGTCTGAACCTATTACGCTGAGTAACACTGATGAATTTTTACAAATTGATTTCTCTGAACCTATTGTTGAATATATTGCAACTGTTGATGAAGAAGAACTTAGTGCAAAAACATTTGATTCAAATTTTAAAGATGAAATTCCAAGCTTAATTGAACTTGACACATCAAATCTAGGACCTGGAGAATACTCTCTTAACTTACAATACAAAGATATTGCAGGAAATGAGCTAGAAGAAGAATTTACACTTAATGTGCTTGGACCGCCTCTTGAAATTACTAGAATTTATACAAAAAGAGATTCAAACGAATATGATTATTATTTTAATTCTCGTTTTCCTGAGAATAATATTTATACAAGCTCAAAGAGTTTCAATATTGAATTTGAAACGAATCGAGAAGCAAATTGTTATCAAGAACGTGTTAATCAATTCAGAGAAACATTTAATGTTGAACCTGTGACAACAAATACTAAAGAGCATTCAATTCCAATTAGTGAGGAAGATATTGTTCCTGAAAAAAATTGGATTATGTGTGAAGAAGTAAACTCAACACAGAGTGAGCCTTCAAGAACATATTTGTCTGAGAACATGTTTGATGCACAAGTTCTCTTTGGAATTGTCCATTTAGATGAACAATCAGATTTTGAGATTACAAATTTTCGACCACAAGGTGTTGTGACTTCATCTCCATTTACAATTGAAGCGACAACAAATTATGATAGTGTTTGTGAGTATCGCTTTGAAACAAAAGGAGATAGTTATACTCCAATGGATTTTGAATCAGGGAATTTATTAACTCATTTTAAAGAAGGAATTATCTCATCAAATGATTCTGAGAATTTAATTGGAGATGTGTTATGTGTTGATAAACTTGGAAATGAAGATTCAACTGATGTTGATATTGAATTGGATACAGTTGGTGGAGTTCAGTTAGTATCATGGTCTCCAAAACTCACATTTAAAGAGTTTGTTGATGTTGAGATTGAAGTATCTGATCCAAGTGCGAGTTGTGAGATTGTTACAAATTCAAATCCTCGAGAGACTATTGAACCTTCATCCAATGATTTAGGAGTTCTCACATTTGAAGAAGTGGGACAATTTCAAGAAAGAAAAACATATGACTTGCCTCTTGAGTGTGTAAATTCAGAAGGTGTAAATTATAATTTAAAAATTAGTATTGAATACGATCCTACATCCCCAACTATTCGAGAACTCAACTTATTCAATGAAAATTATGGTCCTACAACTTATTTTTCAAATTCAAGTTATATGGATATAGAGGTTGATGACTCTTCTAATAGTGTTCAATATTATGTTGCTGAGTTAAGTAATTCTCAAATCATAGTTAATTCAACATCTCTGCCTCTTGAAATTAGAGAAGATTTTTCTCAAGATAGTTCTGTGAGTGTTTATTTTGTTGATGAAGCTGGAAGACAATCAAACACTATTGAAGAATCATTCACATTTGATTCTACTCCTCCTGAATTATCAATTCAACTTGGATCATCATCTTCTAAAAGAGTAATTGAGTGTAGTGATGATCTCTCATCATGTGTTAATATACAATATGGAACGAGTTCAATTGAAGAGAGTTGTAACCCTCGAACTCCTTATAATAATGATAGTGAGATAGATATTTTTGGAAAAAATATTATTTGTGCTAAGGCGCTTGATGAAGCAGGAAATAGCGTGAGTATTACTGAGCAAGTTTCTTCATCCACAGGAGGTGGTTTTAATGAGAATGGAACTGACATTGGAGAAAATAGTAGTGAAGAAGAACCTTTTGATGAGAATGATGATCAAAATGAATCAGAAGAAGAGAATACTAGTGGTAATGAGAGTGATGGAAATCCCTTTGAAGAACCTGATCCTGTTGAACCCGTTGAAAATGAAGAAGAGGGGTTTAATTGGATATTACTCTCAGCGTTTGGATTCTTATTATTAATGGTAGGAACTGGTGGGTATTATACCTATTCAAGAGGATATTTAGATAAACAGCTTATTAAAATGGGAATTACGCCTAAACACTCCAAATCACTCTCAGGTAGATCAACTACTAATTCGGCTTCAAAAACGAATAATTTGTACTCTCCAATTCCTCGAAAAGATATTACTGGATCAAGTGATAAATCAAATACAGTTAATCAGCCTCAAAAAACATATGACTCACATATTGGAAAATTGAACGATTTTATTAATTCAACATTGAATAAAGATAAGGAAATGTTTGATAAATTTGATAAGGAAAAAAATCCCACTGCTTCAAAAAAAAATAACTCTTTGAAAAAGGAACTTTTTGAACGGAAAAAAACGTTAGATGAAGAAAAAAAAGGCTTTGAGGAGTTTTACAAAGATAAAGCAGAAAAAAAAGATAAGGAAAAATAAAAAGCAGATAAATGAGAACATATAAAAAACTAGTAGTATTACACATAATATTAATATGAAAAAAAATACTAAAGAATTATCCTACAAAGATAGAGCTAAATCATATATTAACTATATTTTTAAAGGAGATGATTTACTCTCACACGTTCTCTTTTTCGTAGTATTATTTATTCTCTTTAAATTTATTCTCCTCCCATCTATTGGATTTGTTCTCAATACATCATATCCAATGACTGCTATTGTTTCTGAGTCAATGGAGCAAGATTTGAATGATAGAGTATGTGGAAAAGTTCCATCTTCGAGTGCAACATATTGGCAAACATGTGGAACATTGTATGAGCAAGAATTTAATATTAGTGGAGAAGAATTTGAATTATTTCCATACAGTGATGGGATGAATAGAGGTGATGTTATTATTGTATATGGTAAAGATCCTTCAAATATTAATGTTGGAGATATTGTATTATTTAAAGGTCAAGATAAAGTTCAACTTCCAAATGGAGAAGAAGAGTCTCGATTTTACCTTGATTATGGACCTATTATTCACAGAGTTGTAGAAAAAAAATTTGAAAACGACACATATTATTTTACAACTAAAGGTGATAATAACCCTCAAGTCATTAGTTATGAGAAAAATATTCCTCAAGAGGACATTATTGGAGTTGCAGTAATAAGAGTTCCCTATTTAGGATTAATTAATTATTGGGCATATCAATACGTAATTGGTCCTATTAGAGGACAAATTTAGTATTGAAATAGTGATAAATTATTCATTGATTGAAAATGGACAAAAACAAAGAAATAACTCAACCAACATTCTCACTGCCTCAACAATTGAGAGAGGAAATTCTCTCAACAATTAATCCGAGTCTAGATGAGAAAATAAAAACTCAAGCAGTAGTAGATGAATTTTTAAAACATCTACGCGCTCAAGGAGAAAAAAGTCCATATTCAATTACATTTGAATTGGGTGGTTCATACGCTAAAGATACTTATTTAAAGGGAGATTTTGATGTAGATATATTTTGTATTTTTAAAGAAAAAATTGAAGATTCTCTAATGTGTAATTTTATCAGAGAAATATTAGAGAGTATTAAGGTATCATTTTCAATTGAGCAAGGATCAAGGACGTATTATTCAGGTAGATACGAATCAAGCTCTAAACAGTCTATTCAATTTGAATGCGTTCCTACGCAGTGGTATGAAAATCCTTATGATGCAGTAAATTCAACTGACTTGTCGATTCATCATGTTAAATTTGTTCAACAAGAAATAGAAAAAAATCCTCAATTGTGCAGTGAGATTAGACTTGCAAAACAGTGGTTTAAAGCAAATGAGTTGTATGGGGCTGAGAGTTATATTAATGGATTTTCAGGTCATGGAATTGAGTGTTTAATTATTCAACTCCAATCGTTTGAGCGTTTAATTAACACACTAAGTAATATTAACAAAGGAGAAGTATTTACATTTCACTCTTCAAAAGATGAATATTTAAAGATGTTATCAAAAGATAAACATTCTCCAATTTTAATGCAAGATCCAATTATTAAACATAGAAATGCACTCTCTGCTCTAAACAGTGAATTATTTTATAAAGCTAAATTAGAAGCAATTAAAGCTAGTATTAATCCTCTTTGTATTTCTCAATTTCAAATCCCACTATACCCCAATAAGAGAATTTTATATAAATCAATATTTAACAACTCTAAACAATCTTATGTTGGTGTTAAAATAGATGTTTTAGAGAATTTGAAAAGTAAAGATATTATCGGCTCAAAGTGTAAAAAAATAGTTCAAAAACTATCTCAACACTTAAAGAGTGAAGGGTTTCAAGTTAACTTTATTGAATTCAAATATGTTGATTCTCTTCAAATAGCATATGGAAAGATTGTGCTTGAATCAAACACAATCTCATCAGTGTATTATCATAAAGGGCCAACATTAGATATTAATCACTCATCAATTAAAGAGTTTTTAAAAAAATATTCTCAAGAGCAATTATTTGTGTACAATAATAGTATGTATGTTAGCAAAGAGCGAAGATTTAGTGATGTAGAAGATTTTATCAACGTGTATTCCTCAACACAGAAAATAATTAACTTAATTAATATGAGAAATATTGAAGAATTAGTTGAAGTAGAAATGTTTATTTAAATACCTAAGTATAGCGATACTACTTTTAAATTATGAGCAACATTTTAATAATCAATTTTTAAAATAAAATTATGTATAAATACAAACGCCATATTATAATACTTTTCTTAATCACTCTTATCATAATTGCTGGATGTGGAGGAGGTGGTAAACCTCCTAAGAAGTATATTCAAGATTTAACTGATGAACAAAAAGAAGAGCGCTCTATTGTAGATTCACAAGGAAATGTGCTATTTACTACATCTATTGAAGAATCAGGCGGATTTTTATCAGATTTATTTATTAAAGATGATGACTTATTAGAAGGATACTCAACTATTGATTCTTTTATTTCTAATCAAGGAGCAAGAGTTAGAGGACCCGGAAGAATTAGTGATTATTATCCACTTAATATTGCGCTATTATTAAATAATAATAAGCAAAGCCCTGAGCAATTGTATCAAGTTGCTATTGACTCAAACCGTCCTGATGATATTATATCAAGCTATGCTCCTGCATACAATTATGACACTTCAGTTCAAAACTCAAATAATATTTTCACACATGATTTTTGGATGAGTCAATCTGGAATGGAGCGTTTACTACAATTTGAAAAAGAAAATCTTCAAATTTCAAATAGTTGGTATGCTATTGGAGAGAAAGAAAAAGAATTTGTAATTGAAGATGAGAGATTATGTGTTCAAGGAGGAAGAGTTATATCGAATTTGTTGTATTATAGAAGTGAGAATTCAGGTTGCTATGGTAAGAGTACTAGCAATTGTCAAGCTCACTTTAATGAATTTCCTGTGTTTAAAAGTTGTAGTGGATTAAGTGAGTTAAAAGAGAGTGTCAAAGTACCTAGTGATTGGAATAGTTATAGTTTAAGTTGTAATTTTAATTCTCGATTTTCCTCAATTCCTTCATTTTTTGAAAATATAAATATGGGATATTCAAATTGTGTGTTGAAAAATTTAGATGAATCAAAAAATTCTGTGTTGTTTGGATATGCAGTGGGAAACCCATATATTGAAGGACAAAGCAATGCTCTAAATGTCTCAATTGAAGAATTATTTCCACAAAATAATATTGTATCACAAAATGAGCTTTCAAGTCAAAATATAACTGTTAGAGGAATTGAACAAGAAGCAGTCAATTTAGAAAAAAGTTTTTCAGGTCTTAATGGTTATAACAATGAAGACGGACAATCAACTCCTCAATTTTCGAATAATATTTATAATAGTGGTAGATTTAAAATTACGAATGCAGCTTTAAGGGAAGGATATTTAAAATCATCTCTCACACCTGGTCATAATTTATATGGTACTATACACCTTGGAAGTTATCAAAGTAAAGTTTCAAATAATTATGCACTAGTTGAATCAACTCGTGAAGTTAACACAGATGTTGAGAGGTATCAAGTAACACTTGAGAATAATGATGAATACTTTGTATATATAATTCCCTATACTTCATGGTATGCGATATCAACTGATGAGATTGATATTAGTGATTTATATAATCAATATTCGCAAAATAGTACACTTCCAAGAAAAAGTGCTGAGAGAATTTATCATACTAAATATGAAAATGGTAAACAATATACGTTGAGTGAAGAGAGTGAGACGTTAAAATATAAATCTAATTTATTTAATCCAACTGACTCATATACAACTTCTCCAATATATTTACTCAAAATTACAAATAGTGTGTCAGAAGATTGTGATAGGTATTTTAAAGAGTATAATTATGAGAAAAACGATAAACTTAGTAATTCAAATGCGGTTTCATGTGATGTCTCAGGTGGAGTGTTACACGCCGAATTAAACGAGAGAGTCTTCTCTGACCAATTTTCTCCTGAGAATGAATGGGGATTTGGATACATTGTGATGAGAAATATTATGTATCCTAATTAATAGAAAAAAGAGATGAGGATGAATGAGAAAGATTATTTTGTAAAACGTTTTGAAGAAAAACTCTCTAATAATTTAGACAAAAAAACAATTCAAAACTTAAAACAAGGTGACTTTGAATTTGACTCTCAAAACTCTCAAGATTATGAAACTTTTAGAAATGAAAATCTCCCTAAATCCTTTTCCATTTATGAGAAAATGTGTAATTGGAGTAACAAGTTTCTTCCAATTGAGCCAGATAAAAAATCAAAAACTCAAATTGAACAATATATTGATGATGCTCATTTAAAAATTACGCCTCAAGGAGTTATGAGTTTGACAATTATGTCTGCTCTTTTCATATCACTCATTGGTGGAACATTTGTTATATTTCAAAGAAATGCTCTTGGAGTTGGATTTATTCTCTTAGCAGTATTTGCATATTTTATTGTTCAAAAAATTCCTGAATTATTTGCAATTCATTTTAGAAATAAGGCAAATGATCAAATTATAACTTCTGTATTTTATATTGTAGCATATATGCGTTTTAACTCTAATTTTGAACTTGCTACGCAGTTTGCTGCAAATTATCTCCAGCCTCCGCTCTCTCTTGATTTTAAGAGAATTTTATGGCAACTTCAAACTTCACAATATCCAAATTTAAAATACGCGTTTGATGCGTATTTAGATAAGTGGAAAGATGATAACTTAGAATTTTTAGAAGCTATTTATTTAATTGAATCTTCTTTATATGAATCTGAAGAAAGTAGGCGATTGACTCTTTTAGATAAATCGCTTGATATTATTTTGCAAGGAAATTATGAAAAAATGCTTCACTTTGCTCAAGAGTTAAAGACTAAAGTGTCATCGTTTAACATGCTTGGAATTGTTCTTCCAATTTTAGGACTTATTGTCTTACCTCTTGCTGCCTCATTTTCAAACCCTCAAAATGTCTTTGAGGTAATGGTTATATTATACAATATTTTAATTCCTGTGTTTGTATTATATTCAGGATTTTCATTAATGAGAAATAGACCAGGGGGAAATTCTACGCTTTCTCAAAAAGATATTAAGCGTGCGAGTTTATGGCAGTGGTATCATGAAGTTGGAGGTGAGAGAAAGTTTCAATTCCCTCCAATTTTTACATCACTCTTTTTAGGATCAATTCTACTTGCCATTGGCTTAATCCCTATTCTCATCCATATTGGAACTCCTTTAGAAGATTCTTGTCTAACACCTATTGAGCAAGATTTGAATACAAGATTTAATGCTGTATTTGGAGAGTCAATTTTTGGAACATTTCAAAATTATGTAAATTTAGTTGAAGAAGAATTATTTTGTTATGGTCCATATGGAGTGTTTCCTGGATTATTTAGTATTTTAGTACCATTGAGTATTGCATTTATGTTTAGCTCATATTTTAAACTCAAAAATAAACCATTTATCAATCTTCATGATACTACTAGAAAACTTGAGAGACAATTTTCAACTGCAACATTTCAGTTAGGAAATCGGCTGAATGAGGGAATCTCTGCAGAACTTGCATTTGGAGCTGTTGCTGATACAATGAAAGGAACACCAACTGGGGACTTTTTCTCTATAATTGATAAAAACATTAAATTTAATGGTATGAATATTGAGCGAGCAATTTTTGATAATGAACGAGGAGCAATTTTAAACTACCCATCAGAACTTATTATTTCAAGTATGAAAATATTTATTCGAGCAGTTGAAAAAGGACCCGAGATTGCAGCAAAAACCCTCATTGATCTCTCACGATATTTATCAGAGATGCACTCAGCAAATGAGAGAATGAAAGATTTACTCGCAGAATCTGTCTCATCTATGAAAGGACAAGCAAAATTTTTAGCTCCTCTCATCTCAGCAGTTGTTGTCTCAATTGTGAGTTTAGTGAGTTTAATTATGGGACAATTATCTACTGCTATTGAAGATATTGGATCAACTACTGATGGTGCTGCAATTTCTGGATTTAGTATTGGAAATGGAATGCCTACATTTTTATTTCAAACCAGTGTTGGAATTTATTTAGTTATTATTACAATGATTTTAATTCTCATTGTTAATCAATTAGATTCAAACTCAGATCCAATTCACGTTCAATATGAACTTGGAACAACTGTTATGTCTGCGATGACAAAATATAGTGTTATTGTAGCTCTTGGAATTTTAATGTTCTCATATGTTGGAGGATCTGTACTTGCAACATTATAAAATAATGAGAAAATTTAAACTTAAACTTAAACTTAATTTATTTTTCAAACAATTCATCAATTCGTTGAGTTAAAGTATAATCTAACTCAGTTAATGTATTTCCAACGTCATGTGTTGTCGTTGTAATTATAACATATTTATAATCATACATTGAAATATTTGGATGGTGATTTAATTCTTCACAAATTACTCCTACTTCATTAACAAATGTTAACGCTTCTTTGAAATCTTTAAATTCAAATGTTCTTGAAAGTGTATTATTGTTCTCTCTCCAGTTTGTTTTCATTGTAATTATTCCTCCTGCTCAGTATTTTTAAACGTTTTGTGTAGTATATCATATACTAACTCACGAATTGGAATTGTAAATATTGCCTCTGCAAGTGATGGGTGAGGGCAAATTGTATCAGCCATATCAAAGAGTGTTTGATGTTTTTCAATATAGGGGACTGCTATTTGATTTAAATTTACTCCATCTGGTCCAAATATGTGGCAGCCTAAAATTTCATACGTACTTGTGTGATAGTGTAGAACAATTTTTCCTCTCAGACCTTTTGCTTTTCCATACACTGTGTCTTCGAATTTTTTAGTGTGCGTTTTGAATGGTATTTTTAACTCTTTGAGTTGTTGAGATGTTTTTCCACAGCTTCCAATTTCACTCTCTCCCAAATAAATCCCTGATGGCATATATTCTTGAGATAATACTTCACTTGATTTTAACGCAATTTGTTTAAATACTTCTCTTGATTCAAAACTCGCTCCGTGTCGAAGAAGAGATTTTCCAGAACAATCTCCTATTGCAAAAAAATTTGTTGAATCATTAATTTGAAACTTAGAATTCGTCTCAATAAATCCTCGTTTGTTTACACCAATATTTGTATTTTCAAGACCTAGTTTTTGAGTACTTGGAGTTACACCTAGCGCAATGAGCATTCTTGAAGTAATATGTGTTTGAGATAATTTTTGATGAGAATACTCAACTACAATTGATGAATTCTTCTCCTCTAGACGATCAACTGAGATATTTTTAATGATTTTAATTCCCAATTTTTGCATATACTTTTCAATATCCTTTTTAAGCATATCATCAACTGGGCGTAAAATTTGTCCTGTTGAGAGAAGAGTTACATCAATTCCAACCATTGCATAAAGTGTTGCAATTTCTGAGCCAATTACTCCTCCTCCTAAAATAGTATATTCTTGTATCTCTTCTTGAGAAAATAATGCCTCAGTTGATGTATCATAAGAAATATTCTCAATGCCTTCAATTTCGTGTGGGACTCGTGGAGTAGACCCTGTTGCTAATACGATTTTATCAAATGTGTACTCTTTAGAAGGTTTATTTGTCTCAACTAAGCATTCTGAATTGAGAAATTCAACATGCGCATTAATATACGTTAAATTCTCTACATTTCCTTCTTCCATATTTTGTTTAGAATTAATTGAATCAGCATACACTTCTTGAAATACTTCTCTTTTCAAATCAGTGAAACTCATATAATCTAGAACTTTTTTTCTTTGAAATGTTTCATCCTCTGTATACTTTTTAAGAGTTTTTAAAGAAGAATATAACTTTGAAACTGGTCCTATGAGTTTTTTAGAAGGAATACATCCTCTATTTAAACATGTTCCTCCGGGTCTTCCTTCTCCAATAAGAGCTGTTTTAAAGCCAAATTGGGCAAGTTTTCGAGCAAGTGTTGCTCCTGAGCCATCTCCAATTACAATTACATCATAATGTTGTGTTTGTTTGTTTTTTGAATCTTTCATCTTATATTTTTATTGTTTGTGTATTATTTATCTAATATCTTTAATTAAATGATACGCCAATCCATTTGAGAGTGAAAATGCTTGAGTGGTATTTGCATCAAACATCATACAGTTTTGAGTGTCTTGATTAATTGATGAGGCGTTGTGTGTAAACACTAATGTTGGTTGCTCTTCACAATTAAGTTGGTTTGTTGGGAGTAACTCCACATCGTTTACTCGCAAAGCTTGTGCAATTAAAATTCGCGCATCATCATTAGTAAAATCATCAGCAACATACTCATATACCGCTGAATTATTATATGATTTAAGTGATTGTGCAAGTTCTTCTAACTCTTGGTTATTTTCATATTCATTTATGTCTTCATAAAAGATGAACTGTGCTCCATCAATGACAGCTCCTGCATATGTTTGCCCACTTTGTGTATCTTGAAATAAATCTTGGGTAAATGGTACATTTTGTGAGTTTTCACCCGATCCTGAATTCACAGCGCCTGTTCCAATCATTGAAAATCCAAATACTGATAGTCCCATTACAATTAATAGAACAAGTGATAAAATTTTTACAGTTCTTTTAGTTTCTTGCTCTCGTTGTTGTTCATAACTTAATGATTCCTTTTTTTTATTGCTTTTTTGCTTATTTTTATTTTTATTTTTATTCATTTTTCACCCATTCTCCTTTTTTTGTAACAATTGCATCATTACTTCGCTTGTGAGCATTATTTAAAAAATCTTCTCTAAATTCATCACTTGCCAAATTTCCTTCTCCTTCTTCTCTCATTGAAGTGTGTCTTTGAAGAGTATATGAAGATTCAATTGATGTAGTATTCATCTGATTTGCAAAAGAGTCTAAAATTTCTTGTGCTTTTTTACCTACTCTCTCTTGAGAACTCATACTTATAGATAAATATATTATATTTAAAAACATTATCATAAACTCTCACATATAAACTCCATTTATTAAAACAACATACCTCCTCTAAATCACAAACATTTAATGTTTCTAATTAGATTGTAGCTTTTTAAATTCAATTCCTTTTTGTAAAAACGTTAAAATAATACCTGCTTCATATTCACTCATATTAAAACTCAACGCAAGCTCTTTAGCACTGTGATGTATTTTTGATGTAATAAATTCTGTGAGCTTTTGAGCATTACTCTCTTCTTTTAAATTATACTTACTAAGTATTTTTTCAAATTCTAAGTGTAATGTTTCAATATCTTGTGGGATTTCCATATGTTATCTTTCTTTGTTAAGTATCTCTTATGTTAAGTATTACATTATATTAATACTACTCGATTTTTTTACCTTTAAATCCATGTTCTAAAATTGAAAGACCAAGCTCTTTGCCACCTTCTTGTGCAACTCTTCCATTATCTAGTATCACTACATTTGAGATATTCAAGTGTTTTAATAAAAACTCGTGATGTGAGACAATTAAAAATGTTGTATTACATTTCTCTTGCAAATGAGCAATTACTTTTGCAATCGTTTTTAATCCATCTACATCAATTCCTGAGTCAATTTCATCTAAAATTGCAAGTTTTGGCTCAAGAAGAAGGAGTTGAAGTAATTCATTTTTCTTTTTCTCTCCACCTGAGAATCCAACGTTCATCTCTCTTTTGTTAAATTCTGAGTTCATCTCTAAAAAAGACATTGCTTCATTGAGCTGTTCTCTAAATTCTCGAGGTTTAATTTTAATTCCTTTAAATTTTTCAACAATAGTTCTTAAATATAATAATTGAGTCACTCCTGGAAGTTCAATTGGTTGTTGAAATGATACGAAAATACCTTTTTGAGCTTTCTCTTGTGGCTCTAATTCTTGAATTTCTTCTCCTAAAAAAGAAACTCTCCCCTCAATTTGATATTGAGGGTTTCCCATAATTGATTGAACTAAACTAGATTTACCTGCTCCATTTGGACCCATGAGCATTGTAGTTGAACCCTCACTAACTTCTAGATTAATGTCGTGAAGTAATTGAATTGAAGAATCTTCAATTGATACGTTTATATTCTTTAAACTTAACATATTTATGGGAATAATTGAGACTTTAAAATAGTTTCTCTTAGTTTTTATAAATTATTCTAATCATAATTGATACATTTAAAAAATACAACTTACTCTGTATATTATGGTTATTGTAGTCACAACTGATTCACTAAATTCAATTGATACATTATGTTCAATGCTCGCCTATACACATTTTCTTACACAACAACAAGAACAAGCAATATGCATCATTCCTAATGCATTAACTGAATTGCAACAAGAAGTTATAACAATGTGTAAAGCAGAACTTCCAACTCTGCAACTTGAAGATATAAAAGAGGATAATTGTAATTTTATTTTAGTAAATATTAGCTCACTAGATTCAATTCATCCTAGAATTGAACCTAATAATATTACAGGTATTATTGCAAATTTTGTACCTCAATATTTTGAACATATTGAGCAAGATGAATTTGGAAAAATTCACATTGAAGAAGAACATTCACTCTCAACACTCATCGTTGAAAAATTTAAACTCACAAATACTCCAATAGAGCACACATTTGCCTCTTTGCTGCTTGTTGGAATTATTCTCAACTCAAATGGATTAGAAGAGAGACAAACAACAAATAGAGACTTTGTAGCGATTGAATATATTGAACAATTTGCAAATATTAGAAAGGACCAAATTAATGCATTAGTGAACCAATTATAAAAATACATTACTTGAAAAAACTCAATGATAGTTATTATCTAATACGTTACTATTATGTATTAAGCGTGTGTTTCAACTTCTCGAACTCCATCAACTCCTTTAATATTTCTAATTTTTGAAATTAATGAGTTTAAATTTTTAGTCTTTGCAATTTTAAGTCTCATAAACACACTCCCATCTTTATTGATTCTATTTTTTAAACGCAGAGGTGTCAACTGCTCTTTTTTTAAAATATCGAGTAAATCAATTAAAATTCCTGAGTGTGATTGTAAATATAACTCCAAATGTGTTGTGTTGTAGAGCTCTTCACTCCACAACAATTTAATTTTTCGTTGTAGAGAATATTTTGCATTTTTACACGAAGTTTTGTGAATTGTTATTTCTTTACCATTTTGAGACTCAATTCCAACAATATCATCTTTTACACAAAATGTGCAGCATAGAGGGTTTTTTACTTTTGAATATGATTTTAATCCTTCAATGAGTTGAATTATCTCACTAAATGAAGTCTCACCAGTTTCAATAGTTCTTTTATTTGGAAGTTTTAAACCTAGACTTTGACGAATTGACAATTTAGCTTTATTGGTAGTTGCAATTTGGAGCATTTTCTCATTTGCTTTAGCTTTAGGATTAGTTATAATCTCAACAATATCTCCATTTTGAATTGTTTTATCTAAATTACATATTGCACCATTAATTTTACACTTTGAAGCGGTGTTTCCAACTTGTGTGTGAATGTAATATGCAAAATCTATAGCTTTAGCACCTTGAGGAAGCGCTATAATATCGTATTTTGGAGTCAATACAAAAATTTCATTGTCAAATAAATCATATTTTAATATTTGCATCATATTATATGACTCATTATTCTCTTGCTCCCATTGCAGTAGTTCTCTAAGCCATGTTATACGTTTGTCAAAGAGTTTATCTCTTCCGATATCTTTATATTTCCAATGCGCAGCAATTCCATATTCAGCGAGTTTGTGCATGCTTACATCACGAATTTGAATCTCGACTGGATGATTGATAATATGTGAGTGAATAACAATGTGCAAAGATTGGTATCCGTTTTCTTTAGGGTGTAGTATATAATCTTTTTCTCGTTTTGAATACGTTGTATAGTGAGAGTTGAACAATGAGAGTAGTTCGTAACATGAAGAGATATCCCTTGTAATTACTCGAATAGCGTATAAATCGTAAATATCTTCAAATTGAACTTTTTTTTTTGCAATTTTTCTATAAATACTATAAATACTTTTACAACGTCCCAATACACTGACATTTGAAATATTTTGTTGGTGCAAAAAATCTTGAATTTCATTTATTGCTTGTTGTAAAATTTGAAGCCTTGTCTCTTTTTTAATTCCCAATTTTTGTTTTATCATCTCAAATTCACTAGGATACAAATATTTAAAGGATAAATCTTCAAGTTCCCATTTTATTGAATAAATTCCTATTTTTTGAGCAATTGGAGCATAAATGTAGAGGGTTTCTTTTGCAATTCTCTTTTGAGATTCTACTCCTCGAGAATATAGTGTTTGCATATTATGCAATCGATCACACAATTTTATAATTAAAATCCTCATATCTTTAGAGGCACTTAAGAGCATTTTTCTCAACTCAGTAATATTTTTTTCAATATCTGTTTTTCTTCGTGTTTCTTGTTGCTCAATTTTTGTAAGACCATCAACGAGCATTGTAATTTCTGGGCCAAATTGAGAAGATAATGTTTCAAGTGTTGTTGATGTATCCTCAACTGTATCATGAAGTAGCGCTGCACAAATTGATTGAGGACCAAGACCATAGTGAAAACTCAATTTTGCAACTTCAAGAGGATGTGTAATATATAAATCACCTGTTTTTCTATATTGAACTTGATGTGCTCGTTTTGCAAATTCATACGCTTTGTAGATTAATTGTTTTGAAAATTGTTTTGGAAGAGACTCAATAAACTCACGCGCAATATCATCAACTTGAGCGTGTGTTGTAATTGTAGTTTTTGTTGATTTCATTTTTAATAATTATATGTTTGTATGTTGATAATAGTATTTGCATTTCAATGCCTAGTAAATTAATTCACAACGATCATTTGTGAGGTCTCGTTGAGCTTCTTCTATAATATTAATATTTGTATTGATTTGCGTTGCTGTAAGTGTATTAAAAAAATTATGCGTTGAATTTTCATATAAAATGTGTAAACTCATATTTATATTTTCATAGCTATCTTTGAGTATTGAGCTATCTCTAAAACTTGAACAATATGTTGTATTTATATTATTTGGACTATTTATAATAGTTTGAACTTTATTTTTTCGAAGTGTATATGCAAAATCAGTTTGCAACTGAAGTGATAAATACGCACAGGAGAAAATTGAAGGTGGGGTGAACATTGAAAATGTAACTAGTGATATTTCATCATTTAAATGAGCAAAATTAAACGTGTGAGGAGTTTCTAAATTATCTTGATTTGTATATTCAAAGTCTCGCTTATTATTTGAATAAATATATGATAAATTTCCAAGCACAATTCTATTCTCATTTAGGGGATCATAATATGAAGGAGCTCTTTGAAAGTTGTACTTAAGAGCAAATACATCAAAGCGCACTGAAGAATAATAATTGTCAATTATTGATGTAGCAGATGTGTTATCAAACCCTAGAAATGAAATACTTGTTGGATTTCTACTATTAATTTGTGAAATTTTGTCCTCCTCAGAGAGATCATCCTCCCAAATAATAAATGATAATTGTCTATAACTTCGTTTTGTATTTAATAAAGAGCTTAAAATATCATGTGTTTGTGAAGACTCATTAATTACAATAATATGTCCTGTTGGTACAACTCCTATGAGCGGTGTAATTGACATTGGAAAACTAAAGTCTTCTTGAATTAAATATACACTCTCTGGTAGTTCATTATCAAGTCTTGACATCATAATTGGATATTGATCTAAAATGTTATTCAATGGTCCATATGAGAGTTGTGAATTTTCAAATTGAAGTCTTGTAAATTCATTCTCTACACATGTAAATTCAAGTTCTTTATTTGCAAAAATCGGATATGTGTTAAACACCGTTGCACTTTGAGGACTTGGATTGAATGCATATACTTCTAAAGAGTTTGTGAGAGCTTTTGAAAATTCTAAATTATTTTTCTCAGTCTCAACTGCCCAATATGATTGAAGAATTGAATATGTAAATAGAATTAAAATACCACCTATAATTGTCATAAAAACCCATGAAAATACTGTTGCACTAATTGCTTGTCTTGATTGTTGCAACTGATTACAAACAACATAATGCTTGGATTTGAACTTGAAATATTCCATATTAATATTTATAAATATCCAATATTTAAATATATTTGTAATTAAGATGAATTCTTCAAATCAAGCTAGTGTGAAATCTCAAAATAGGAAAAATAGTAAACTTCACTTTTCTCTACATAATTTCAAACAAGTAGGAATTTTTTCAATAATTCTCATTATAATTGATCAAATTGTAAAAATAGAATTTTGTCATACAAATTTTTTATTTTCAAATTGTATTCTCAATACAGGATCTGCATATGGGATGTTTTCACAAGTTGAATATTACACACAACTTGTTGCAGTATTGGGAATTATGATGTCAATTGGAATAATTTATTTCTACACATATATTATAGAAGAATTTGGAGTAATTGCAACATCATTGTTTTTAGCAGGAATTGTATCAAACACAATAGATAGAATATTGTTTATGGGTGTTCAAGATATGTTATCAATTATGGGTGTTGAGTTATTTGGAATTTTTAATGTTGCAGATGTTTATCTTGTAATTGCAAGTACTATTGCAATATATTATGTTATTATATCATATGCAAAATAATATTTTCATAACTAAATAAGAATAACTAAATAATTTATATGAATGGAGTCTAAAAAAAATATGTATATTATTCATGCAATTGAAGATGGGTTAAAAATTCTTGGCTTTAATAGGCAAGTAATTAAGAAAGTTTCAAAGGAAAAGAGTCTTGAAGACATATTTTTAAGTACTCTTTTTGTGAATTACATGATTGTACTCGTATGCTTTCTTGTAATAGTAGCAGTTGGTGGACAACTGATGATTGAAGATAGAGCATTAAACATGCCTGTTGTTATGGGATTATTGTTGATGTATCCATTTGCATATAACATTGTAGTATATGCACTCTACGCTTTTTTTGGATTAATGGCAGAGCTTGTTAATTCAAAAAACCATGTCAGACCTTTGCTCTCAGCAGGATTTCACTCAGCAATAGCATATGCACCAATTATTTACGTAATGACGCTCATTTTAACAGCTTCAGTTCAATTTGGAGCAATGTTATTTGCAGCATTTGCTCTATACTATCTTATTGATATGTTTCACATTATCTCAACAGTTTACAAATTTTCACTTCCACAAACGCTCATTGTGATTTTTGTGCCTATTATTATTATTGGAATTGGATTAATGCTATTTTTAACATTAATGCCAGCTGTAGGAGAAGCAATGATTTCAGGATTATTTAAATAATTAATTTTTTAATCACTATTTTTATTTTATTTTATTTTTAATATGAAAAATTTGAGAAGAAGGATAATCAAAATTGTATCAATTATTTTTCTAGAATAATTTTTCGAATGATCTCTCGAGAAACCTCATTGATTTCATTGTCTCCATTGATTTTTATAACTTCTCCTTTATAAACTTGTAAAATTACTTTTTCAACATGTTTGAAAATTTCAAGACGCTCTTTGAATACTTGAGGAGTATCATCATCTCGTTGAATTAATTTTTCTCCATCATCATCACAAACTCCTGTTGTTTGTGGAATTAAACTTGGAATTTGAGTATTATACAATCGATGACATTTTGGGCAATAATAACGAGAAGTTACACGTTTGAGCAATAGTTTCTCATCAACATTGAGAAAAATTAATTTAATATTATATTCGTGATTTTTTAAAAATCCATATAGCCAATATGCTTGATCAAGTGTTCGAGGAACTCCATCAAGTATAATATCATTCTCTGATTTGAAATGGTTTCTAAAAATTTCAAATACATGAGAATCATTGAGTAAAATTCCTCTCTCAAATACTTGTTTATGGAGCTCAGTTCCTCGTTTGAGTTCTTTTTTTATTAAATCACTCATAACATATCGCTTAAACCCTATTCTCTCTTCTAAAATTTCTCCTTGAGTTCCTTTTCCTGAACCTGGTGCTCCAAGCATAATAATTGCTATTTTTGATTTAGAATTCATATATCTAATTTTAACAAGCTTATGTATTTAAGTGTTATTTATACACTTATGAAGTGATAGTAATATACGCATACATTGTAATTACAGACCACACCAGAAATGTAGAGATACTAATAATTAAATACATTTGGAGTTTATTCATAACTCATTAAATAATTCAATACTTAAAAATATTACTTTTATTTATTTACTAAAAATGGTTCTTCATCTACGCGAATATAGGGTTGAGGAGTACACTTTGAAATATTAAATGTTGAGATGTTTTCTCGTAAAAAACCAAGCCATGCAATCATTGCACCATTATCCATACACAAATCCAAAGGAGTTGTTGTATATTGAACACCTATACTCTTACACATATCATCAGTCATTTCACAAAATCTTTTACTTGATGCAACTCCTCCAACTAATACTAACTCTTTTTTTTCTGTATAACATAATGCTCGTTTGGCTACTTCTTGAATCATTGCAAATGTAACTTCAATGAGAGAAAATGATAAATCATAAATGAGTTGCTCTTTTGATGTATATTGAATTTGTTTATCTTTACTACAATTCACGAGCCCATCTCTTTGTTCAAACTCTCTTATTTTTTGCTTCACAAAATTCACAATTCCTGAAAATGCAACATTCATTCCTTTAATGGTGTATGGGAGTTGAAATAATACTTGACCATGTTGCGCGTAGTTATCAATAATTGGGCCTCCTGGAAATCCAAGTCCCATCACTCTTGCACACGCATCAAGACAATTTCCAAGTCCAACATCTTCAGTTTCACCATACACAACATATTCATCATTTGAGTTTTTACCAGCAACTTGAGAATTCACTCCCGTAATGTTGACAAATAGAGGATTTTCAAATCCACTTACCATTTTACCAATTTCATAGTGTGATTGAATATGGTTGACACCAACAATAGGAATATTAAGTAGTTTTGAGAGTGTTTTTGCAACAAGTGCTCCAATCTTTAATGAGTTTCCAATGCCTGGACCTTGAGAAAAAGATATCAAAGAAATATCTTGAAGAGAATAATTCAAATTTTCAAGTTTTTCAATTGCATCATTAAGTGTCGCATTAAAATTGCTCACATGATATTGAGTTAATTCTCGAGGATCCATACCTGAATCTTGTGATGTATACACATTTTTTACATTAATAAGCACTTTTTTTTGCTCTGAGTCTATCACTCCTATTCCAAATGTATGCGCTGTATTTTCAATTCCAAGTACTAACATAATTAAAGAAATGGAGTAGAATTTATCAATATTTGTTTTAAATAAAATAATTTGTTATCTCTATTTTTAAGAATAAACATAAGTAAAACTAAAATATATTAATTTTAAACAATAAATTAATTATATTTTACCTACTTATTTTTTGAAGTGCTAAAATATCTTCTGTTGTCATAGTTGCTCCTTTCTTCATTAACTTATCTTCAAATTCTTTTTGGGATTTGTTATGTTGAGTTCGTGAAGCAGCAGCATTGTGTCGTTTTTTCTTCTTTGGAGCTTCTTCTCCTAGTTCTTGAAGTAATCGTTCTTCTTCTTTGAATAGCTCACGAAGTTGCTTACTTACTTCAATATAGGATTTCTTTTGCTCTTTAAATTTATCAAATGCCTCTTTTTTCTTCTCACGAAGTTCGTCAATTTCTTTATATTTTTGCTTCTTATCCTTACTAATGAGTCGAATTTGTTTATATAAAGAGCGAATTTTTTTCTCAATTGTATTAAACTTCTTTCGTGCATCATAATAATTCTTCTTAACTGCTTTTACTTCTTCATCTTCAACTGGCTTTGTTGGTTTAGACGTTGTTGGTTTTGAATTAATTATTTCTCTTAATTCTGCAATTTCTCTAGAAATTTCTGATTCTTTATCAAGACTTAACACTTGTGTTTGAACTTTATGTTCTAACTCTTTGAGTTGTTTTTTTGCTCTATCAGGAGACAATTTTCGCTGTTTAGATTCATCATATTGAGATGATTCCTCAGTTTTTGGCTTAGAAGACTTTTTTAATTGTTCAATTAACGTCTCAAATTGAGATTTTAATTCTTCGTATTGTTTTTTACTCTCTTCGTATTCAGCTTTATGAGACTCAAGTTCTTCATTCACTGCTTTCAAATTATTCTCTTCTTCTATTGTTTTAACTTCATTGTAGAGAGAATTAATTTGTTCACTAAATTCTTCACCTGCTGTGAAAAATTCTTCCTTTACCTTTTTCTTATCAAAGAAGTCTTTTTTCAACTCTTTAATTTTTTCTTGAACGTTCTTCAATTCATCTTGAATTGCCTTTTTTTCCATTTTTGATTATAATTTTAATAACTGGTATTTAGATACTACAATGCTTTTATTAAAAGAAAGCTAACTTATTAACACTGTGTTATGTTTTTAAATTTTAATACTAACTTGATAGATTTAATTTAATTAAAATAAATCCCCAAGTCCTGCTGCAGCGTCAGCTGCTGGTGCTTCTTCTTTTTTCTCTTCAGCTTTCGCTTCGGGTGCTTCACTTGCTACCGCTGCTCCTGCTGCTGCAACTGGTGCTGCTGCAACTGCTGAATTTGCAATTACATCTTCAATATCTACTCCATCTAATGCAGCCACTAATGATTTAGCTTTTGCACTATCTCCTTCAACACCTGCTGCTTTTAATACAGCCATAATGTTTTCTTCTGTAATTTCTTTTCCTGCTTTGTTTAATAGCATTACTGTATATATGTATTCCATTTTAATTTATTAATAATTGTATGTATTATATAAAGATATCTAAAATAAATCTGCAAGTCCTGCAGATGAATCTGTATCTTTTTTCTCTTCTTCTGTTGAACTCTCTTGAGTTTGAGAAGAACCTTCATTTGCTCCTTGTTGAGCAACTGGTGCTTGAGGTACTACAAGTCCAGCAGGTTGTAATTCACTTGGAAGTGTTGTTGAAACGCCAACCATTTGTGAATTTGCTTTTGAGAGTAATTGTTTAATTGTCTCAGCAGCTGGATATTCAATTCCAATACCCAAACCTAGTGAACTTTGTGCTCCTTTTGTTACAAAGTGCAATATATTTTCAGGCGTATAATATTCAAGACCAATTGATAAAGCGTGTGCACGAGCAGCTTGAGCTTTCAAGTCTTCAAGGATTGCTTCTTCATCTACGTCTAAAATAGATCTATTATAAATTGTTCCTTCTTCATATATTGCTTTAATATTTAAACCAACTTCCATTGGCTCAATTTGAAGTCGAGTTAAAATTTCTGCAAGTTTTGCTGAGATTTCATCTCCTTCTTTTGCAACAACTGCATCCTCTTTAATTTCAACTTTTCCTGCATTAATTCCTGCTTTAATTTTGAATGAACCTAATTCTCCAATAATTGGACCTGGTGCAAATCCTGTAGGACCTGCTGGTACAATAATGTCTTTTGGTGAGATAGAACCTGCTTTTGCAGGAGCTTTAGATTTATTCTTTTGAATTGTTTTATACAGTGTGAATGGATTTGTATTTGTAAAAATTAAACCTACTACACCTGTTGAGTATGAATTCAAATCTTTAATATGAGGGAATTTAGATTCTAACTCTTTTGTTGCCAACTCAATTAAATTCTTTTTCACAATTAATACTTCTGCATATTTTTTAATAGATGCACGAATTCGCTGAAATTGTAATGCTGGAAGTCCTTCTACATCAATAATTCCAATAATAGAATATTGTTGCGAGTAATCTCTAATTCGCTGAGCGAAGTCTTGATTTCTTGCATTAATTTTTGGCGTATAATTTTCAACTTCCATTTTTATAACCTCACCACCTTACTCATTGTAAATTTAATAGCAACATTTTTAATATTATTCTCGTGATTCACAAGATGTTGAGTTAATGATGTGTATACTTGAGATATTTTTTCTGCAAGTACTTCATCACTCTCACTCTCGCTACCTAGAGATGATTGAAGAACCAAATTTTTACGTGTTTGCAAATGAACACTCTTTTGAAGTTTATCATAAAGAGGTTGCAGAGGAGTTTTATCAGAAATTACCATCCCCATTTTTGGTGATGGCATTTTGTTCATAGGACCTAGATATTTACCAAATACTTGCGCAAATTGTGGCATATATGCTGCTTGCACAACAAATTTATCGTATCCATGAGTAATTTTTCTAATTTGTGATAAATCTCCTTTCATTGCCATCATATCATCATTAAACAAAACATTATCAAATACTTCTTCTGCTTGAGATAGTGATCTATCTACTATTGCACAAATTTTGAGTGGTTTTGGTTTAATAGGTGTTGATAGAGGAACAACAAGATCTACTTTGTGTTCTGGTTTCTTCAAATCAATTTGTTGTAAATTTACAATTATATCAAGAGATTGATCAAAATTTCTTTTTGGAGTCAATTCTCTTAATTCTTTGATTTTTGAAACAATTGTTTGACTATTCATTTTTAGTACTTCTTCTATATTTAATCAAAGAAATGATTAAATATAGTATAACGCGAAGATTTGCGTTATTAATAGTAATCTTACGCGTTTTATAAATATTGTGAAATGTAGTGACAATTTTTTAAAAACTAATTATATATTATGATTAATATGTTACAAAGAATTCAGGCACAGTTTTCAAATCAAGCATTTTTTGCAATATTAATGCTTGTTGCATTTATGGGTATTTTAATATTTGGATATAATTCAATTACAGGAATTCAACAAGAGCTTGATGAGGAAGAGTTAAATGATTTGCGTCAAAGCATTCTCTCTCAAACAGGAATTTGTGCACAGTCCTCTCAACGAGGACGATTGGAATCATTAAACATTGCACCAAACTCAATCACACACGTGTGCTACATCTCTAATACTTCTGAATTTTCTCCTCAATTTACTCAAATAGCGCAAGATCGAGGACTCACACAAAACCATACAGTTTTACTGCTCAATGGACCAAGAGATGTTGATTTTACAAGTATTAGTGGTATAAGTGAGCTTGATGAGTTTATTGTTTATGATATTATTCCTCTGCGTGATAATGTTGAATTAGCGTCCCCTCAAAATGGTTGTCAAATTCGAGAAGAGAGTGATTTTAATTTCCAATTTCAGTGTTAAATATCAATGTTAATTATTTCTTTTAAAATTCATATAATCTATAATAACACTACATTTAAATATACTAAACTATTATAATTAATATGTCAATTGAAGCAGATACTACAAATCCTATAATTCAAAAAATCATTTCTCAGCTAGAAGAAGTGTATGACCCTGAAATTCCTATTAACATTTATGATTTAGGACTTATTTACAAAATAGAACTTCAAGATTCAAAATCGTGTCATATTACAATGACGCTCACATCTCCAACGTGTCCAACTGCTGAGTATATTCAAGCAATGGTCGAAGAAGCGGCAATGAGTGTTGATGAAATTGAAGAGTGTGATGTTGAGTTGACATTTGAGCCGCGATGGACTCCTGATTTGGTGTCAATGGAAGTTCGTGAAGAGATGGGATTTGTTGTACAAGATGAGAACTCTCAAGCTCCTGAGCATGTGAGACAAAGTATCTCCCAACATGAGGATTTACAACTCCAAGAAACATTTAAAGGCGCACAATCTACTTCAAGAGGAGAAGGAGTGAGAGTGTGTTTTAATTGTACAATTACTGAGGAAAAACGGCCTCTTCTTCAAGGAGTGTTTAAAGGAAAAGATGTTTTTATTTGTACACAATGTATTGTAAAATACCAATAAATATTTATTGTTGAAAAATAATCTCAAAATAAATTTAAACGCTACTCTTCCATGAGTTGTGGTTGTTCATAAAATTCTTTAATATATCGCAGTAGAATCATTGTAATTGAGATAATAATTGGACCCAAAATTAATCCAATAAGACCAAATGCAAATATTCCTCCCACAAATCCAACAAATACAAGAGGTGGAGGAGTTGTCTCTTTGTGACTCATTAAGATAGGACGCAGGAAATTATCAATTAATGAGATGATTGTAATTCCATAAATAAACAACAACGTTCCAGCTTCTGGAAGGTCTATTACAAAATAATATATGCTCACAGGCACCCAAACTATTGGAGTTCCCAGATAAGGAACTAAACTCACAATAAGTGTTAAAAAAATGATAATGAGTAAATTTGGAAATCCATATATTAAATCTAACACTAAATATCCTAATGCAGCAACTCCTGTTTGAATAAGACCTGTTAGAAAATAGCCTCGAAATAATACATTAATATTTTTTGAAATATTTGCAAAAATTTCGTTTTGTTTTCTCAATGTGAGAGGAATATACTCATTAATTGCTTTAAAAATTTGCTCAGAATATACGAGAAGATAATACGTTACAAAGATAATAATAAAAAAGTTGATGAGAATAATAGGGATTGATTGAACAAACACTTGGATTTGAGAATTAATAACTTGAATAAGACCAATGACTGTTGAAGATAGATCAAATGATGAAAAAACTTGTGAATTTGTAATTTGAGCAAGCAAAGATGAAATCATATCGTTTAACATCTCAGGATTTTCAATATATTCTCTATATTCTAACACTAATATCCCCATTCGAATAATGATGAAATAAAATAAAAACATGAGTGGAAGGAAAAAACCAAGTGATGCGCTTGTGAGAGCGAGTATTGCACTAAAACTTTTTGAGGGGAATCGTCTTAAAAATCCTAAGTAGAGAGGATATAAAAAATAAGCTAAAAGAATAGTTAAAATGAGAACGAATAAAATATCGGCAATCACTAAAAATGTTAAAAACATAAATAAAAATCCTAGACTGAGTATAAAATTTCTCTCTGCTGTTTTTGAAAATCGCTGATTAATTACCATCTTTAAATTCTTCTTTAGTTTTTTAATTTACTTATTTATTTGATTGTATGTTTTGTTAAACTCGCTTTGAATTGATTGTTTGAATGTTTTCTCAGAAGATGTCAACTCTTGATCTTCTTCTTTTGGTAAATTGAGTGTGTCAATTGCTAAAATTGCAATTTTTTTTGCTCTAAGTTTTAATAATTTTTCATAGATTTTAACAGAACTCTCATACGTGTTTTTATCTTTTTGACTGCTCGATGAAGTTATTTGTTGTTTTTTTGAGGAGAGAAACTCTTCAACACCTTTGTAAAAGTGAGTGGGGAGTGAGTGTAGAGACGCTGATTTCTCTTCTTCTCGTAAGACATTATACAAAGAATTAAATGTAATTATTGGTAGTTCTTCGTTTGTGTCACCCATAATTAATTCAATATCTAAATGTATTTAAACTTTTGTGTGATTATAATTAAGTTTATCTCAAAATTATAAACACAAACTCTATAAATTATTAAGTATTAAGTTGTATATATGTCAATACACGTGCTCTCAGATGAACTCTCAAATCAAATTGCAGCTGGTGAAGTAATTGAGAGTCCTGCAATGCTTATTAAAGAATTAATTGAGAATTCTCTTGACGCTAAAGCAAATACGATTTCAATTACAATTGAAGAGTCAGGTCTTAAATATATTAAAGTTGAGGATAATGGAGTTGGAATTGAAAAAGATGATTTATCTCTTGCACCTCTAAGACACTCAACGTCTAAAATCTCAACATTTGAAGATTTATACTCTATCTCAACGATGGGTTTTCGTGGAGAAGCGCTTGCATCCATTTTCTCAATTGCCAAAGTTGAATTAATTTCAAAACCAAAATATCAAGAATATGCATACAAAATTACAAATATAAATAATAATTCTTCGCAAAAAAAGGTTGGTTATACTCCTCAAAAAGCCGCGAGTAATGATGGAACAACCATCATTATTTCTGATTTGTTTTATAACACTCCTGCTCGAAAAAAATATCTCTCAACGCCTCAACATGAGTTGAAAAAAATTATAGAAGTTGTAAAATTAATTGCTCTCATCCATCCATCACTTCAAATTTCTCTAGTGCATAACTCCAAAACATTGTTTTCAAAACCATTTTTTGACTCACTTCATACCAATATTCAATATATATTATCCTCAACTCTTTCAAATACTGAGTTAATTGAAGTTTCAAATTCAACGCCTCAAATGATACTCTCAGGCTACATTGCAAATCCAAATGAAATAACATTTGCAACAAAAAAATATTGCTATTTATTTATCAACTCACGCCCTATCACATCTGCTTTATTGCACAAAGCTATAATGTCAGGAATTGGAACAAATATTCACAGTGGACGATTTCCACTATATTTGATTAATATTATTATTGACCCACAACTCATTGATGTCAATATTCATCCGTCTAAAAAAGAAGTTAAATTTGAACAAGAATTAGTCATATTTTCAGTTGTGAGTGAAGCAATTTCTCAATTATTTACTCAAGCATCTATTTTACCTTCAATGAAACATGCTTCAAAACAACAAAGGAATAATACTCGTTTAATTCAAGATGAGCAGGTTGCAAAAACTCTCTCAAACAAATCTACCTCCTCACATAATTCTTCTCATCATCCTCAGTTTTCAAATTATTTTTCTCGTGATCTACAACAAGAATTGAGTAATGTGGTTCATGAAGAAGTTGCGCAATATGAGATACAAAATAATTCATTAAATGAAGATGTAGTTAATTTTTCTTCTGATATTAACAAAGAGGATGAGCAAGAAATTGTTTCTTCTCACGTGCAAGAAAATTCTCAGGCTCAAACTAATTCGCAATCTTCTTCTCCTCTGCTTGAGTATTTGGGTGAGTATCGAGTAGTTGGACAATTATTAAAAACATATATTATTGTTGAAACGCCAAGAGGAATGCTCATCATTGATCAACATGTTGTTGAGGAGAAATTTTATTATGAATTATTCAAATCTCAATTTCACTCAACAAAGAAATCAACACAACAATTACTCAAACCTGAAATTTTAAGAATTTCTCAAGAAGAGCGCATTGCATATGAACAATTAAATAAACTACTTGAGCAACTTGGATTTGATATTGAGCTTTTGCAAGAAAATGAGTTGATTATTCGTCAAGTTCCTCTTAATTTAAAGGGTAAAGAATTACCAACTCAAATTATTAAAGATATGCTACTTGATTTTGATGAGTATTCTAATCAATCTAGTGAATCATTTGAAGAATATTTAATTGAACATTTGTCCTCTCTCTCATGCAAAGCATCTATTCGAGCAGGAGAGGAGAAAACACACTCTCAGCTTGTTGAGTTGATTGAGAAATTAAAGACACTCGATGAACCATTTAATTGTCCTCACGGACGGCCCATTATTATGGAGTTCTCCTCTAAGTATTTGGAGAAATTGTTTGGAAGAAGATGAAGTTAAGAATACGAAGTATTTACAACTTCACAAATCATCAATCTATCGAACTCTTTCTCTTTATGATTAGAGTTTAAATACATTTTCTGAAGTGCTTCTTCTTTTGATTCAGCTTCAATTGTATCAACTAACACTGCGTCTTGAGTTGGTTCAAACTCTCCTTTTTTAGTTTTAAATTCTGTGTAGCAAGCTCTTCCAATTTCTAATATCATAAATCGTTTCATTGTATTAACTTATACACACCTCTCTTTTTAAACTCTAATATTTTATTATCTCTTAAAACTTGAAGTTGTTGTCTAATTTTTGCTTGAATATTGTTATTTAGTGGGTGTAATTCTTTAAAATAACCTTCAAATTTGTAAATATCATTAAGAGTAAATTCATCTCCAATATCTTGAACAACTTTCAAAACATCTGATGTCCATCCTCTCAACTCAGGTTTCTTATTTGCAAGAAAGAACATTTTTCTCCATTGTGAATTTACTTTTTCTTTTTCAATGATTTCTTCATTTTTAATAATTTTAATTTTTCCTTCTTGTGGTAATTTATCAAGTAAAAAATTACAACCAACCCAACCCGCTCTTCTTGCTGTTTGTGAGAGAGGTTTTCTTTTCTCAATCATTGAGTGAGTTACAAAAAATTTTGGAATCATGTTTAATGATTTTACTCTCCAATCATCACTTGAATAATGCATAATGAAAAAATTTGGAGATTTCTTTTCATCTATAATTTTTTTCATTGTGTTATATTCTCCATCAACTACTTTTCTAGCAAATGGTTTTTTTGAACTTTTAAGTTGAAAATCATTTCCACAATTTAGACAATAAAAATCATATCCTTTTTTATTATGCTCATAAGTAGAAACTGATTTACTTAAGCAACACGGGCAATACATCTCATTTGAAAACCAATTTTCAGTGAGTACTCGTGCAATTTGAGAATTATTCGTATAAGAATTAAATACATCTTTTTGATACATTGATACATCCATATTTTAGATTAAAAATTAAAACTTTTAAATGTTACTTTTTGGAAAAGTAGAAATTCTTCTTCCTCCTTAGAGGAATTAACCAATTTTTTGCTTTGCAGCTTCAACTACTCCTTTTGAATTTCCAACAAAATATTCTTGCCCAATTTGAATAATTGGGCGCTTGAGAAATGTGTATTCTTGCAAAATTGCTGCTTTAAAATCTTCATCTTCAATTAGAGAATCTTTTAGAAATTTGTATTTTTGAGCGCGTTTGTTAAACAATTCTTCATACGAACACTTCATTGTCTTTTGAATCTCTTCAAGCTCTTGCTGTGTAATATTGTGTTGTTTAATATCAATCAGAGTTGAATTTGAAGAATTCAAATTTAATTCATCAATAATTCTCTTGCACGTTGTGCAGGAGGATAAATGCCACACTTTAATATTTTTTGTCATTTTTTATTTTTACCATTTAACTTAATCTTTGAACATCTCAGGTAGAATTTCAACAATAGTTCCTCTTTTCCCGTTTGAAATATCTAAATTTAATTGTTCACACACTTCTCTCATTTTCTCTTCACTTTGCGTTTCAATTTCCAAATATGTTGGAATATGTTCTAATGTGTCTAATTCAAAATGAACATCTTCTAACTCATAATGTTCTCTGTGTTTTCTAAATACGTCTCCTTTTTCAAATCCTAATTTTTCAATAAGTTTAATTGCTTCTTCATAATCATTTGTTTTAATTTCAACTTCATCTCTATTTGTCATCTCAGATGATTTTACAGGGTCTTTATATGTAATTGTTACATCTCCATCAACATTTCTCACTCGTAAATATTTCATTTGAGAATTTGAAGCATGAAATCCTTCAGCTAAAAAAGGATATGATTCAATCTGTGTGCTATATTGTAATTCTGCTCCTAACTTCTCAAGTTTAACTTTAATTTCTTCAACGTTAATATTGAGAAATTTTAATTCAACCTCTTCCATATAAACTAAAATTTTAAATAATTTAACTATTTATTTAACTACTTCCAAAAACATAAAAAATTTTCAAAATAATAAGAATTCAAATATTTCGTAGAAATATTTAGTTACTCAAATTTATCAAGCAATTCTTCAATATCGATATTTGTAATGTCCTGTTTTGCAAGAGCAATCTCGGCACTCTCAGGTAGTTCATCTAAATACGTATCACGCTCATTATCATTATGATACAACACACCACAAGGAATTGCTTCGTTTTTGAACCCTCCTGCTTTTTCTCTGTGAACTACTGCAAATGACCACGCCTTATTCGTTGGATTATAATCATCACTCTCCTCAATTCTGAAACATCGCTCTTTGAAAAATTGATGATTTTTACTTGGATTGTATGAGACACATGGTTGCAATAATTCAATCATAGCAAACCCGTTATGTTTCATTGCTTGCGCCATAATTTTGGTAGTATGCTCCATATCTCCTGCAAAACATCGCGCTACAAATGTTGCACCATTAGTCAGTGCTTGCTCAATTGGATGTACGGGAGTTTCAATTGACCCATTAGGAGTTGACACAGTCTTCGTTCCTCGTGGAGATGTAGGAGAAGTTTGACCTTTTGTGAGTCCATAAATTTCATTATTATGCACTAAGTACGTAACATTCAAATTTCTCCTCGCACTATGAACAAAGTGTCCCATACCTAAACCAAATCCATCTCCATCTCCTCCAACAACGACAACATTTGTGTCTTTATTTGCGAGTTTTACACCAGTTGCCACAGGAAGTGCACGACCATGCAGTGTTTCAACTCCAAAACATTTCACATAATGTGGAAACTTTCCCGCTTGTCCAATTCCTGAGACAATACACACTTCTTCAGGGCGAATATTTAAACTCACCATCGCTTTTTTGAACGCAAGTAAAATTGCAAAATTACCACACCCTGGGCACCATTGTGATTTGTGTTCAGGCTCATCCCAATCTTTCACCTCACTTGAGTGTTCTTCATACAATCTCACAACCTCTTCATGATCATTAATCTCTTTTGATTTTTTCCATACATCTTCACTTGTTTCAACGAGTTTCATTTGTTATTACCTCCCATAAAATCTTTCACTTCTTGATATACTTCCTCAAAGAAAAATGGACGAGCGTCATATCGAAGTCTTTTCTCTTGAATATTTAAACTTGTATTCATTCTAATTAACGAATGCAATTGTGCTCCAATATTTCCTTCAAATAACATTACTTTGTTTTTCTCAACATCATCTTTGAGTAACTCTTCAACAAATTCCCAATCGCACGGATTGAGATATAAAAAATGAATCTGCCTAACTTTTACTCCATCTTCTTCTAGATATTTTCTTGCTTCTTGTAAAATCATTTTATTTGAACCCCAAGACACAAGTGTAATATCATAATCTTGAGTTGAACCTAACACTTTTGGACGAGTTCTCTCTTTAGGTATGTTTTGAAGTTTTCTATTTCGCTTCTCCATTTGAAGTCTATGCATATCTCCATCTTCACTCGTCCATCCAGTCTCATCATGTTCATATGAAGAATTTACATGACACGCTCCTTTTTGCCCAATGACTACACGCTGTGAAATTCCACTCTCTGTTAACTCATACCTCTTATAATTTTCCATCTCAATATTCTCATCAAAAGGTTGATAATACCCTCTATCAATTTTCAAATTAGATGTATCAAATCGTTTAGTCATACTTTGTGAATTTGAAATATGTTTATCTAACAATACAATCACAGGAGTTTGCACCAAATCTGCAACATTAAACGCTTCAAAACTCTCATAAAAACACTCATCTAAATCCCCTGGAGCTAAGACAACTTTTGGAAATTCTCCAGAACCTGAATACAACACATGCATCAAATCCCCTTGATCTGTATATGTTGGAAGCCCAGTTGAAGGCCCTGCTCGTTGGCACTCAAACATTACTAAAGGGTTTTCAGACATTCCTGCAAATGAAATTGCTTCATTCATCAACGCATATCCTCCTCCTGATGTTGCACCCATTGCACGAGCTCCTGCAGCTGATGCTCCAATAATATTATTAATCGCAGCAATTTCATCTTCTGCG
Organism: uncultured Methanosarcinales archaeon; assembly: GCA_964621065.1. GTDB lineage: Archaea > Nanobdellota > Nanobdellia > Woesearchaeales > UBA583 > UBA583. The sequence goes on from CAZULG010000005.1 coordinate 43,394, forward strand.
TGCTTTGTTGTAATGTTGTGCGTAATTTCTTTTGCAGCAAAAAATGATAAAAATGAAGATGAAGGAGTCATTGGATACTCACTCACAAACTTTACTCCTGCTTTCAATGCTCCCAAAGCAGCTGCATCATTTCCACTCATCATAATCATATTTTGAGTAATTTCTTGTTTAAAAATTCTATTCAATCGTTTATGGGAAAAATGCTCAACGATATAATCAAAGCCTCTTTGAGCAACTGTAATATTACTCTCAATTAATTCTTTAGATTTTTTTGCAAAGTGTTTTTGAAGAACTTGTGAGAGCATTGAGTTATCTTCACACATCAGCGCAACTGCTGATCCAAATAATAACGTGTTTTTAAATCGCTTCCCTTCTTCTTTAATTAACTCATCAATAGGTATTGAGACAATATACTCATCCACATGCTCCCATTTTTCTAATAATTTTGAATCTGTTAAGACTATTCCGTTATGATTTCTTGAAGGAATATCTTCTTGCAGAGCTAATTGATCCAGACAAATCACAATATCGTGAAATTTTACTTCTGCACTCACAATTTCATCTTCTGCTCGAATTGAACACGTGTTATGTCCTCCTTTAATTAGAGATGGATAATCTGTAGTGTACATCACGTGCAGACCATTCATCTTAAAAAATTTAGAAATTAAGAGTCCAATTGTAAATACTCCTTCACCAGCTGGACCTCCTGCTTTTAACGAAATTTTATTTTGCATAATTAATATGAGTTATTTTAGTATAAATGAATTTATCACTTCTTTAAAATGGAGAAAGACATATGTGTGAATAATTAGATTAAAAATAATAATAATTTTTTAACAAAAGGGGATAGGCAATTTGCCACCCCCTATCTACAATAGTAGAAATTTTTTAATTTCTTAAATAATTGAGCTTTAAGATGGTTATATTGTTTCATCTACAATAGTAGAAATTTTTTAATTTTCTTAAATGCAAATACTGAACTTGAGAATAATATTAAGATCTACAATAGTAGAAATTTTTTAATTTTCTTAAATTTTCTTCCTTAATCTCTCTAAGGAGCTTATCTACAATAGTAGAAATTTTTTAATTTTCTTAAATGATTTATAGCAACAATTCAAAAATCACAACATCTACAATAGTAGAAATTTTTTAATTTTCTTAAATTGTTGAAGGTTATGAATTTGAAGAAATAGATCTACAATAGTAGAAATTTTTTAATTTTCTTAAATTCCACGAACATTATTTAAGAGATTTAAATCTACAATAGTAGAAATTTTTTAATTTTCTTAAATGAATAGAAGAGGTAACTAAAGATGATAGAATCTACAATAGTAGAAATTTTTTAATTTTCTTAAATGCTAATGATTATAAAAATTTAATTCTCTCATATCTACAATAGTAGAAATTTTTTAATTTTCTTAAATATTATGCAGTAGAGTTGAAAAAAAATTATCATCTACAATAGTAGAAATTTTTTAATTTTCTTAAATTTGGATTAGAAACTTATCGTATTAATACATCTACAATAGTAGAAATTTTTTAATTTTCTTAAATTATTTGTGTAGGAGGATTATAACTCTCTTATCTACAATAGTAGAAATTTTTTAATTTTCTTAAATATTCTTCATCCTTTAAATTCTTTGATCAAGATCTACAATAGTAGAAATTTTTTAATTTTCTTAAATTAAATATTGAAATATTAGTAATAGTAGAAGATCTACAATAGTAGAAATTTTTTAATTTTCTTAAATCAAATACTTTGAGATTGGCAGAGATTTTTAATCTACAATAGTAGAAATTTTTTAATTTTCTTAAATTTGATGATTGTTGTGTTTGAGAATTTACATTATCTACAATAGTAGAAATTTTTTAATTTTCTTAAATTTTGAGTATTTTGAAGCTTACAAGCTATCTACAATAGTAGAAATTTTTTAATTTTCTTAAATCTTGTACTGCACTTTGTGCAACTTCTCCAGATCTACAATAGTAGAAATTTTTTAATTTTCTTAAATAGCAATTGTTAATTTATGCCAATTCCCATATCTACAATAGTAGAAATTTTTTAATTTTCTTAAATCAACAGATAAAATCATTGTTAATATTATCAATCTACAATAGTAGAAATTTTTTAATTTTCTTAAATGAGGAGGTTCATTTTATGCATCCCTCCTATCTACAATAGTAGAAATTTTTTAATTTTCTTAAATTTTAGTGGGTAATGGAGACATTGAATTATTAGAATCTACAATAGTAGAAATTTTTTAATTTTCTTAAATAATAAGTTATCAAAAAAACGCAACATTTAATCTACAATAGTAGAAATTTTTTAATTTTCTTAAATATGTAAGTGAAGGACAAGAAGTAAATCAAATCTACAATAGTAGAAATTTTTTAATTTTCTTAAATTTCAACAGTTGATTCACTATCCCCGTAATATCTACAATAGTAGAAATTTTTTAATTTTCTTAAATGATATTAGGAATGATATTTGTGATATTATTATCTACAATAGTAGAAATTTTTTAATTTTCTTAAATTGATTGCGATTCCTTCACTACCACCTTTGATCTACAATAGTAGAAATTTTTTAATTTTCTTAAATTAGAACAGTAGAGCCATCTAATTTTCTTCTATCTACAATAGTAGAAATTTTTTAATTTTCTTAAATAAAATTAGGAATACCTGAGCGAGGATTTCATCTACAATAGTAGAAATTTTTTAATTTTCTTAAATTCGTGTGAAGTTTTCGCGTCCAAATCAATTTTATCTACAATAGTAGAAATTTTTTAATTTTCTTAAATAACCATACGGTTTTAGGTATGGTATACTATCTACAATAGTAGAAATTTTTTAATTTTCTTAAATTTTATTGAGAGATAGAATTGATGAAGATATATCTACAATAGTAGAAATTTTTTAATTTTCTTAAATTGCCATAAGTCTTATATGCCACACATATAATCTACAATAGTAGAAATTTTTTAATTTTCTTAAATAGGTCGATTTTAATTAGGTTTTTCTAAATATAAGGTATTATGCTATTTAAAGAGCTCTTTTATCATTTTAGAAAAATCTCTAAAACTCATTTTGCCTAGTTAAGATATTAATTTTAAATTATAATAATATTTAAATATTTGCCTTAAAAGTACTAGAAACTAATAAAAATGATGTTTTTATATTCAGATACAATAAAAATAAAGACTAAGGTTTGCAACTTTTGAAAATGAATTAAAACATAACTAAATCCTCCTCCTCATTTTTAGCATATCCATATCTATGAATTTGACAACTTCCACTTAATTCAAAAATCATCACACTATCACTTTGTGTAAATTTCTTCTCAAATTTAGATTTGATTTCACTTTTAACAATTTCAAGTAATCTCTTACTATTATTAATCTCATACACCGAGTATTGTAATCTTCTTCCATATTCTAAAATAAATTTAGAAAATTGAGTTCTGAGTTTATCATCTTTAATATCATATGTTAAAATAATCATTTTTTTCCCTCCAAAGTAAATTTTGAATACTGAGAAATATCATTTTCTTTAATGAAATTTCTATAGTATGATTGAATAAATACAAATATCTCCTCTTTAAAACTTAAAATCTCTTTTAAGAAAAATTGAGAATACTTTTTATTATATTCCTTCTTAATGAAATATTGACCATTTTTCTCATAAAAGTCATTTCTATCAATTTGTTTTAAATTAAATCCTTTTCTAATTTTTCTATCAATAATACATCTAAACGGTTCAATAATATCACAAACTAACGATTTACGTTGATAAAATAATGTGTGATGAACTCCATAATACGTATCAAATCCATATAATTCTAAATTTGCTTCAATAAAATTAAATAAATAATGATAACCAATATCTAAAAGTAAATTGAAAATATCCTCTTTTGCTCGTGGTCTTCTTCCTTTAAAATCCAAATTTTTAAAATACACTTTGAAAAATAACTTTGAAGCATTTCCTTCAATTCCTAACATCTCCTGATTAGAAGAACAACTATTAATTTGAGAAATTAAAAATTTCATTTTATCAATATGTAATTTCTCCTGAGTTGTTTTATAACGCAGAGATTTCATTAAATATAATTGATTTTCAACTTTATTTGAAATTAAAAATTTAGAAATTTCTAATTTATTAACATCCAAATACTGCTTTTTTCTCAATAAAAAATTTCCTTTATTTTCAGGAATAACACTATAATACATTTTCAAATTAAAATTTAAAAAGATAATTGGAAAAGAAAATCTCTTAGCTTGTTTAATCAATACAGAAGTAATTGAAAACTCTCCATAAATAAACACTAAAAATATTTTATGACAAGAATGCTGTAAAATCGTTTTATTATTCTCATCAACTACAACTAAATTAGAATTTCTAAATTTAATTTTCTTTGAAGAATCACTATCAATAAATAATAGTTGTTTTGACATAAAATCAGGTCTTGACATCATTTTTTATAATAATCACACAATTCCTTGTAAATACACATTTCACATTTTTTAGGATTTTGAGAAAATAAGGTGTCAAATAAATCAAAACTTCTCATTTGTGAAATAACTTCTTTCAATCGTCTTTTATTCTCATCAGTTGGTAAATCAATTGAAATTTTAGAATTATTTTTCATAGAATAAAAACTCAATTTCTCAACCTCATAACCCATTTCAATTAAACAAAAATATTGACTCCAAATTTGTAAATAATATCCTTCATAAATAGTTTTAATAACATTCTTTCTCTCAATGAGTTCTTTATTATCTAAATCTAATAAATCAATTTTTCCAATAACTCCTAACTCTTCACTATAAATATCAATTCCTTGTAATATATTCTTTTTTGATGAATATGTTTGAGTATCTACATTCTTATGAGCATCTTTTCCTTTTTGTTGATATGTTGAGTGAAATACTTTTTCATCAAATTGATAATACAAATTATGAAAATAAATTGAACGAGGACAGAAAATAAAGTCATTTAAATTAGAGATAATGATATTTTCCTCCATTTTTATTTTTTTAAATAATTGAGATTTCTAAATGTTTTAATTCCAATTTGATATGCTCCATTATTATCACCAGTTTCAATAAAATTAATATTTTTTAATTTTAGACTATGTTTTATAGTGGAATCATTTGTAGAATCATAACCACACTCATTACAGATTAATTTATCTCCGTTTTTAAAAAGTCTTTTAGTTTTCAAACTATCACAATTGGGACATTTCTTAGATGTATAACTAGGATCCACAAAAAAAATTCTTCCAAATTGTTTATATTGTAAATCTGCTTTTTCAATTCCAATATTTTCATAATTTTCAACACTTCTAAAAGGAGGAACTAAATGCAATATTTCACTATTCTTATTTGGAATTTTAAATAATTTTTTTAACAATTGCATTTCAAAATAATGATAAGTTCCAAGACCTGCTAATTTTGCATTTGCAACTTTCTTATAATCAACATCACTTTCTTTTGAATTATCTTTATAACTTTTTTCTAGTATAATCCCATTTAAGCCATCAATATAGCTTACCCAACATTTTGATAAATTTTCAACAGAAATATAAATATTGTAGTTATACTTTTCAATAAAATAATTAATTACACCTATCATATTTGCAGTAATACCTTTTTTTAATCCATCAGCAGAATCTAATTCTATTATACGATTAATTTCTTTTTCTCTATCTTTTTCAGAAATATTTTCATCAGTCATAACTTCTTTAAAGTTATTTAATAAATCTAAAATTTCTTTATGATTTAAATTTTCATATTTTTCTCCAACTCCAAAAGCAGATATTAAAGTACTTTCTTTTAATTTTTTAATTTTTTCACAATCATCATTACTATTTGCAATTCTTAAAATTAAATCTTTATTTTCTTTGTTTTGCATTTGATATTGTAATTTTCTTCTATATGCTAGTTGTTTTAATTTAATATTTTGATTATTTTCTTTTAAATTATCTTCTTCAAATCCTTTAAATCTGTCTTTTTTAACTTTTATTTTACTTAAATCAACTAATACTTTTTCTCCTTTAATCGTTGTTTCAACTCTTAAATTTGTTAAATCCAAAATATTTCTCTCTTCTAAAAAAATATGCTCCCAAATCTTTTTTTCAGTATCAAAACTTCTTGTGTAAATATAAAAATTTCCTTGTATTTCACCATCTTGATTTAATATACATAAAGTAGCTAAGCACTTTTCTCCTCTATCAATACCTAAAATGTAAAAAGGTTTATTTTTAATAAAACTGTTTTCATTAAATATTTTAATTTCGTTTATTAAATTTCTTTTTTTATATAATTCTAAAACCTCTTTCTTTGAGAATCCTTGATTTTGTGGAACTATTTCACATAAAAATTGAGCATTTAATTGAAATCTAGAATATCTTTTACCACTAGGATAATTAGGAGTTGAAAATCTATAACTTAAATCAATTTCTGGATGTAGTCTATAATTAAGACTATTTTCATCAAAAATTAAATTCCAATCCTTTGTAAATTGATTTTTTAAATTTTTTTTTTGAGAGATTAAATTTTGATTTACAATAGGAAAAATAAAACAACCTTTATCTTTAATTAATTCATTTACTTTTTCTTTTGAGAGATTAAATTTCTTTAAAATATATCCTTTTTTATCAATTTCTTTTTCAATATCTTCATAAAAATTACAATTAGAAAAATTAAAATTAAATTCATTCCAATATTGAATTTTTGCCATAGTTGATTCTTGTAAAGAATTTTTTAATATATTTAAAAAATATTTATTTTTTTTAGTTTTGTCCCAATTAATTTTAATTTCATTAAAATCATAGTCTAAATTAAATTCTTTATATGCTCCTTTATTTTTAATAATTTTAATTAAGGTTTTAGATGTCAAAGATTTAACATAAAATCCTTTTAGGTTCCCATTATTTTTTTTAAGTAAATCTTTATATAAAATATCTTTATAATTTTTAGGAATTGTTAATACATATTTATCTTTGTTTTCATCTTCTATAACTATCCCTAAATCCTCAATTTTATTTATTTCATATCTCTCATTTAGCTTATCTCTTAACTCAGAAAATTTTTTTCCATAATCTTGTGAAAGAGTTTTAAATATTTGTGTTAATTTTTTATATTCTTTAATATTATTTTTTTGCTCACCTCTTTTAAGACCTAACTTTTGTTTTGCTTTATTATAATCTTTGTATAAATCAGAATTATTTTCTTTATTATTTATTCTACCCTCATCACTCAAATTAATCCAACTAATAATATTTTTATTTATACTGCCAATATCATCATTTTTATTAAAAGCAGGAATTTTTTTGTTTTGATTAATCTCAATTTTAAATTCTTTTAACTCATTCAATATTTCTTTAACTTTTTGTTTATATTCTTCTAAGTTTTTATTTCTATTTTTGAAATTATTATTATAATCGATATTTTTTAATTGATCTTTTAGATACGAAAGTTTTGAAAATAAAATAAAATTATCATTACTCTTAATATTAATCTCAAAGTTAGTTTTTAAAAAATTTTCACATAATTCTCTATCAAAACTTACTTCATAATATTCACTTTTAGCTAAATTCTCCCAAGCATAATCAAAAGCTAATTTTATAGGGTAATTATTTAAATCAAAAACTTCTTTTTCCTCGTTATATTCTTTTCCAATTTCAATATTTTCTCCAATATTATTTAAAATTGTATAAATTTCATCTTGATTTAAATTTAAATCTTGTTTATAATTTTCCTCTAAAAATTTTGAAAGCTCATATTTAACAATCGGTTTTAATGGTTTAGATTTAAACAATTGAATTGATTGAATTAAAATATTTAATTTTGCTTTTTCTTCTTTATCATTTTTTTTATAGACTGAATTTTTAAAATGTTCTATTTTTTCATTTTTATTTAAAAAAAAATTTCTAATTTCAAATTTATTTTTACTTTTTAAGCTATTTAATAAATCAATTAATTTTAGTTCAGAAATAATATCTTTGATTTCCAAATTATAATTTTCAACCTTTTTCTCTAAAGTATAAGGGTTCAAAGTAATTTTTTTATAAAATGAATTCCCTCCATAATATTTAAATAAATTTTTCAATTCTTCAATTTGGTTTTCTAATTCAATTCTTAATTCATCATTAACACCAAAGTATTTCCAATTATTTTTTTTATTTTCATATAAAAAGTTCAAATCTAGAAAAGTTATACTCTTATCATTTAAAGGTTTTAAAATTTCATTTGCTATATTAAATATAGCTAAACTTTTTTTTCTAAAATCAACTAAATTTGGTTTTTGATTTGATAAATTATTTTTAAGAGTTAATTCATATTTTTGAATCTCAAATTCCAACTCCTTTTGCAATTTTTGAAAATAAAAAAAATTCTTATTCCAATAATTTGTAATTTTATCTTTATTTAATAATGAATTTAAAGAAGTATTATCAGAATAAATTATTCTTACACATTTTTTTTGTTTTTTAGAATATTTTTCCTTTGGAATATCAAATAAACATTTTCTTCCAAGAATTCTATAATACTCTTTAATTATGAAAAGTTTATCACTTCTTATATAAATATTTCTCCATTCCTTATAAAAAGAATTAATTTTAGTTATACAATCTTTAACTTCTATAAGTAATTCTTCTTCATTAAAGTCTTTCTTAGTATATAGACTCTCTTTTAATTTATCATAAGTATTTTTAATTTCATTTTCTAACACTTTATGAGTGTAATGTGTTTTTTCTTCATTTCTAATATAATTTTTTTCATAATTTAAAGAAAGTGCAAATCTAATTGTCTTATTTAAACTATATCTATTTTTCATATAACTATATTCTTCCATTTTTCAATTATTATCTCTTATCTTCTCCCAATTTATTACTTTTAATTTCATCAAAATAATTCTCTTTTGAAACTACTTTTTGTTTTGTTTCTTTTTCTAATTCAACTCGTGCATTTTTTGCAATAGTTCCACCTTTTTTTGCATCTTTATTTAATTTATCAAAACCTTTTGAATCATTAACTTGAGTAATTTCAGTAGTTGCTCTCTCACCTAACATTGAAAAAATTAACTCTAAATCACTCATATGATCTCTTAAATTTGCTTTTGTTTTCAAAGGAAAATTCTTAATCTCTTTATGTTCATTAATTGATACTTCAAATGTTGCTTTATGAATTTCATTAGTTAAAATTGCAAAGTCTTTTGGTTTTTCAATACCTCTATTTCTCCATTCATCAGTTAATTCTTGTCTAATTGCAATTCCTCTAAGTCGTTTATCAATCCAATCTTTTGGATACCCTTTTAATTCATAATATTCTTTAACCCTATTTTGAGCAAGTTCTGGATTCTCTATTTCTTCAATTCTCTCTTGCCCTAATTGTGCAAGCCACATTTTAAAAGGTTCAGCTCTTTTTGAAGGAATTGACTGAATAATTCTAAAAGCACCTTTTGTAGTAGTACAATTCATTTTTTGAACTCCTCCTTTTGTTTCAACTTCAAGGATATGGACAATTTGTCCCCACCCTTCAAATAGTCCTAAATCTCTTTTTTTTAATTTATTAATATAATCCTTTACATTAACACTTTGAGTTATAGCATAGACAATATCTTCCACAACATACCACCATTCATCATTAAACCAAGTTCTTCTAATTCGTTTATCTTCAAAAACAATAATTTTATTTTTCTCATCCATTTTTTTTAATATTAACTCCAATTTCTTCTAATCATTTCATTTAAAAATTCATTTCTCTCTATTTTTAAGTCATTAAATTTGATTTTTTCTATATCTTCAAATTCTTTAATCTTATTTAATACCATTAAACCTTTAAGTCCAATATGATATGCTCCGTTACAATCAGCATTATCAACTTCTTCTTTATTTGCATTTCTTGAATCAAAGAAATATCCTTTTTTATTTTTTACACAAGATAAAATATAATCTCCTTCTTTCTCAGTAATTTTATTAATTTTTAATTCATTATCTGTATACGAATTTCTAAGTTGTAAAATTAATTTCAAATTTTTAATTATATTCTCTAAGAAAAATTTATTTTGTTTTACAATATCATCAATTAAATTTTGAGACTCTTCAATTTTAATATTAAAATCATTAAATAATTTTTTTAACTCTTCATTGACATTAACAGATTTTGTTGTCCAATTATTATTTTGATTTTTATCTCTACTTTGAACTAATTTAATTCCATTTGAATAAATTTTCCAGTCATCCTTAACTAAATCTTTAACTCCAAAAGAAGAATACTTAAATGAGAACTCAAACAAATCTTCATCTTTTAAATATCTTATTGAATCAAATTTGTTGATAAAATCTTTTGCTTGACTCTCATTCTCATACTTAGGATATAATCTATTTACAAATGCAGTTTTTGGACAAATTTTTGAAGTTAAATAAGGATCAATGTAAAATAAAATACCAGTTTGTTTTCCAATATCTTTTAAAACATTGACTTCGGGTGTTAATTGATATGCTTTTAAATTTCCTCCTATTTCGTCATTTTTTTTGTCTTTAAATACTAAAAAATTTAATTTAGAAATTAACATTTTCTCAAATTTTTCATATACTTGTTTCTCAACTTTAAATCTTCCTCTCTTAAACCCATAATTCAAATCTTCTAATACAATTATTGCATTATTTTCAACTGCAATTTTTGAGATTTTGTGAATAATTTGGGACAAAAATCCTTCTTTTAGTTCTTTGATTGTAGAAATATTTTGCCAAGACTTTCTTTTCTCATCTCTTTCTTTTTCAAGTTTAGACAATTTCTGATGATAATTAACTTTCCTATTAAAAGAATCGTTAATTAAGTTAAATGAACCTTTTTCTTTGATATTTCCTTTTGTATCAAGCAATGTATAATACAGTAAATGCCTTTCTCCTCTATCCAAACTTAAAATATTAATATTTTTAGAATTTTGTTTAATCACTTTATTAACTTCATTATTAATTCTAACTCTTGAATTTGATTTGAAGTTTAATGTTATTGGAACATGAAATAAAACTTTATCTTGAGTATACCTTTTATTTTTACCAATATCGTAAGAAAATAAACTTTCTTCTTTTCCATTAATAGGATCTTTATTTTTTGTTGGTAAATTTTTTGGATGAGTTGGTTTATATTCTATTGATTTCTCCCTATAGAAAATTTCAGCCTGTCCATTTAATTTAAATACAACATCCTCTAAATTTTCTTCAGAAAATAACTCTTCAAAATACATCGTATGAAGATTTTTCTTAGAATTATAATTCTCTTTTTTAATTTTATTTTGAGAAAAATCTTTGTTATAGATTTGAAATAAGTATAATTTATTCTCTTCAACAAGTTGCTTAATATATTCTTCATTAATTTTTTTGAAATTTAATTGATAACAAGAACTCTCTACATCAAAATAAAATTGTGAAATATCTTCATACTCTCTTGATTCTTTCCAATTAAATTTAAAATGTTTATAAGATTCGTGCCTTTGAAATCCAAGTTTAAAATAATCAATTAGTTTTACTAAAGATTCTTTGAATTTAGAAAAATTTGTTTTTCTAAATTCTGTTTTAAAATAACCTTTATCATAAATTTCAATTATTTCTTGAACTGGCAGATTATACTTTTCAACATTTGGTGAAAAATTATCTCCTTTTGATCTAATAAAAAGTCTAGGAATATTTTTATTATCTGGTTTCTGAAAATCATAATTGAGGATTTCAAAATTCCCTTTATTGACTGAAAAATCATTTTCATTATTTTCAATTTTCTTAGGAGAGATTGCAATATAATAATTGGTTTTGTTATTTATTTTCTTTTTTAAAATTACAGCAGATTTAGTTTCAAAATTTGAATCCCAACCATTTAAAAAACTACTAGATTGAAAATTTAATTTAAATTTTTGAGTTGAAAAAGGTTTTTGAGAAATATAGTTTCTAACTTTATTATATAGGGGAGTAATTTGAGATATTAAATTTAATAACTCATCATATATCTGATAAAAATGTTCATCCCTATACTCATTTTCAAATTTTAATAGTTTCACAAAATGATAATAGTTTTGAAGAGCATCTAAGAATTCTTTAATTACGTTGACAACTTCATTATATTTATCTTGAGTTAATTTTTTTTGACTCTCATTTTTAAATTCTTCAAATTTAATTGAATTAAAAGACTTATATGAATCTTCAATATTTTTTAATAAATCTATTGATTTATGTTCAACTGAAAACTTAAAATCCTTAAAAAAATCAAATAATGTAATAATTTCATCAGAATCATCTCTTGTTTCTTTAATTCTTGAAATTGAGTTTTGAATTTCTTTAAAACAAAAATAATCAGTTTTCAGATATTTCTCAATTTCCTCTTGTTGTTTTTTATTTAACTTCTCAATATCATAATTTCTTGATTTAATATACTCTCTTTTCAAATCTTCTTTAATTACATTATAATCTCCAAAAATATTTTGAGAAATATCAGAAATAAACTTTCCATTTTTAATTTTTATTAGACTTAAATCAAAGTTTTCAGAGTCCAAGTTTTCAAATAGATTGGAAAATTCATCAAATTGATTTTTAGAATTTAAATTATTATAAAATTCATCAATTTTTGTTAAAACTTCATAATCTGAATTGAATTTATCAAATGTGAATAAACTTTCTTTATCACTTAAAATTTGATTAAATAAAACTTGTAATTTTGATTTTTTCAAAATTTTAATTTGCTCTCTAGTCAAATCCTTATCTCTTTGAATTAACTCATTAATTCTAGAATTAATTTTCCCAATTATCCTTTTATTATATTTTTCAATTCCACTTTGATTTAAAAATAAATTATAATTTTGTATTGATAAAAATTCAAGTAAAGTTAGACCTTCTAATTCATCTTTCAATTCAACTTGTAACTCTCCAAATTTATCATTTGAAACCTCTAATATTTTTTTGAATTTATCATAATTTGCTAAGTATTTAGGCAAATTATCATCAACAATTCTGTAAAATATTGAAGTTGGTATATTATTCTCACTAAACACATTTTCTCTATTTGAATTAAATCCTGTAAAATAAGTGGTAAATCCTTTAAACTTCTCAACTAATTTTTTATCTTCAATCCTATTTCTCTTATCTAACCACAAAGGTAGAACTTTTTCATAAAATTCTTTTTTAAAAAATGTTGAGAACTCGTCTTTAAATTTTAATTTAACTAACTCCTTCAAATTTTTTCTAAGTTCTTTATTTAATTTATCAAAATTATCTCTTTTATTTTTATTTTGCTTATCTCTAATAAATTCTAAATAAATATTTTCAAATTCCTCAAGTTTAGTTTTTGATATTTTTGTGAATTTTAAACTTCTCTCAATAAACTCTTTAAAGTACTCATCTGCAATTTTTTTTACTATCTTAAAATCTTCATTTCTTTGCTTATCTTCTTCAATTATTTTTTCAATCGAATTCAAGCTTTCATCAATCACCAGTTCTTCTCCATCAAATCCAACTGGTTTTAGCTCAAAACGTAGTGTTTTACTTAAACTATACTGATTAGTTAGTCCTCCCCAGATATTTTCTGTATTCATTTGTTGCATATTTCATTTATGAAAATTAGCTTTATAAATATGTCTCCTGTAATAAGTAGAAAAAAATAAACTTAATAAAAACAAATCTTATAAATTACAATACACTTTATTGATATAGAAATGTCACAATTATCAAAACTCCTCTTTCTCAAAGACTTACAAGAACTCAATTATGAAGATATCAAACTCACAGCAGGTCTTGAAATTCATCAACAACTCAATACAGGAAAATTATTCTCACAAGCACCGTGTAAAATCGTTCCAAATGAAGAGTTGAATAAATCAATTACACGAAAACTCAGGTTTTCAAAAGCAGAAGATGGTTCAGTTGATAAAGCAGCAATGCACGCATTTGTTCAGCAAAATACGTACAAATACTATTATAATGATGAAATTGCAACACTTGTTGATTTAGACGAAGAACCGCCAACAAAGCCTAATGAGCAAGCACTTCACACTGCCATTCAAGTTGGACAAATGCTTAATATTTCATTTTTCAACACATTTGTATTTATGCGAAAACTCATTGTTGATGGATCAATAACAAGTGGATTTCAACGAACTGCATTATTGGGAGTGAGTGGAAATATTTCAACAAATCATGGTGAAATTCCAATTCATGCAATTAATTTAGAAGAAGACTCATCAAGAATAATTTCAAAAGAGACCAATGAGCACATTTACGCACTTGATAGACAAGGAATCCCACTCATTGAAATTACAACTGGGCCAGTTATGCACACTCCTGAAGCGGTTCAAGAAGTTGCACTTGAAATTGGAAATATTTTGAGAAGTTTTAGGGCAACAAGAAGAGGGCTTGGAACAATTCGACAAGACGTGAATGTCTCAGTAGGTGTTGGTCAAAGAGTTGAGATTAAAGGAGCACAAAATTTAGAACTTATTCCTCAAGTCATTATCGCAGAAGCAAAACGACAACTCATTATGCACTCAATTCAAGAAGAGTGTAAACTCAGAAATATTACACCTCAAAATATTAACGAACATTCACAAATTCAAGAAATAACTCAACTATTTCAATTTACAACTGCAAAGGTGATTTCTCAAGCACTAAAACAAGACAACTCAGGTGTGTTTGCAATTCCTCTTCACAATATGAGAGGAATACTTGGACACGAAATTCAAGATAATTATCGATTTGCAACAGAAATCTCAAATAGAAATAAGAAACGATTCACTCAAATTAGAGGATTATTTCACAGCGATGAACTACCAAATTATGGGATGAGTAAAGAAGAAGTCAGCTCAATATATCAAGCACTCAATATTGACAAAGAGCATGATGGGTTTATTCTCCTCGCGCACAACTCAACTATTGCAAAACAATCACTTGAATACATAAAAGAAATTATTTGTGAGTTAATTCAAGGAGTTCAAGAAGAAGTAAGACAAGTTGATCCTAAAGGAACAATCACCCAATTTCTCAGACCAATGCCTGGTGCAAGTAGAATGTATCCTGAAACAGACATTTTTACAATTCCTCGCAAATCAATTCCACTTCAAAAGCTACAAGAAACACTTCCTGAAAAATATGATCACAAAATTAAACGATTAGAAAAAGAATTCAATTTAAATAAAGATGAGATCCTCTCACTACTTGAAAAATATGAAGAAGACACAATTACTACACTCATTGAATCAACTCATCTCAAAGCTAAAGAATTATATAACTACATCATCACCATTCCAAAAGATATTAAAAAACGAGAACAAATTGAACCCGTTGACTTCTCACACGAGCTCCTTCACGATTTACTCACAACAATTACAAAAAATAATATGAACACACAAAGTATTCGAGACATATTTATCTCACTCTATCAAAAACAAATTCAAGATGCAATTAATGTTGAACAATATTTACAAGAAAATAATTTACTCCAGGAGCAACTCGGTGTTGATGAAATTCGAGCATCAATTCAAACAATTATTGGACAAAATCCAAATGCACCTTTTGGAGCATTAATGGGATTGTGTATGAAAGAGTTCGGAAAACAAGCAGATGGAAAAATTATTAGCAAAATTTTAAATGAAGAACTCAGTAACAAATAAGGCTAAAATAAAAATATTGAATAATCATATTACAGCTAACTTACTTCACTGTGTTTAATGAGTTGAAAAAGTTCTCATCTTCTTCATCAATATACTCATCTTCTCCTTGCACAGTATTATCTTGAGACTCTTTAACAGGGTTTTTTGAGTTCAAATAAGGAATTGAATTAAGTAGTTCGTTTTCATCACTTGTGTTATTTTGTTGCTCAGCGCTTGATTGAGCAATGTTTTTACTAGATTTATTATCACTCTCTTTACTATAATACGCGTGTTCTACTTGAGACTCTGAATTAGGATGAAATACATTTTCTTGATAATTCATAAAATGAATAGGACTCACACTCAATACACTTGTTAATACGTAATATACAATAAAAGCAGCTGTTTCAAAGTTTGGAATGAAGAGTTGAACTGCAAAATACGTTAATGGAAAAAACAATCCATGTAACATAATGGGGAATCCTTTTTCTTCAAAGCGATATCGTGTCCAGTTTTGTATAAAATTTAATAACTGTGTGAGCGTAAATAATCCTACTAATATTAATCCGAGAAGAAATGAGTTAAACAATAATACTCCATACGCCACAAGTGGGAACAAAAATAATGAGAATATTGTAATTACTTCCATAAGTGCTTGTGGAGATGATTTTTTTGGATGCTTCAATGAAACATATACTGCATATGAAAAATATAATACAAAGGCTCCAAGTAGAGAAAAGAAAGCCCTTTGGAATTCTTGATTAATAAAATGATAAAAAATAAATGTTCCAAATAACGACAAAATTCCTAGAAAAAAAAAATTACTATAATAATTTAACACATTCATAATAACACATAAATAAACAAACTTATATACATTTATCACCATTTTCACGTTGATACGTATCATATCTAGCAACAATATTTTTTAAGATTTTTAAAAAATTGAGAGCAAAATGTAAGAAAAAGTGTATTAAAAAATAATAAAAATGTAATTTATAGTTTAATTTAAATAAAAATATAGAATTATAAATTTAAATATATAAATACATATATTTACTAACTAATATATTTATATTTATTTATTTATAATGTTAATATTTAAATAACAAATATATGTAATATAAAAATCATATTTAAAAAAATTTAATTAATTAAAAAATATTTCTATTTATAAATATTTATTATATTATAATTATAAATATAAATAAATGTTTTTAAATAAATTTAAATATTAATATTTATTTTAAATAAAGCATTGTGACACAGATTTGACTAAAACACATAAATATTTAAAAAATATAGAATTAAAAATAGTATGAATTCATCCTTTTTGTTTCACGTTGAATATGATAAAGAGTTACATGAAATAAAAAAATATTATCTTGATTCTAAACATTCAACATTCTTTGAAACGACCACATTCTTCAAACCCATTTTTTTAATTCAAAAAGAATTTTTTGCAATTTATAGTTCCTCAGATGTAACTCAAACATTCACACTTGAGGAAAATTTTTCTTCAATAGATGCAAGTAATATCATCAAAATCACTCCTCACTCAAAAGAAGCTCAGCAAGAATTATTAGAATATATTTCAACATATTCATTACAAACATTTGAGTTTGATATTAATGAGAGTGACTATTACTTAATTGAGACTCCTGAGATAATTGCGTCTCCCCCTCAAGCAAAAGAATGTAAAATCATCAGTTTAGATATTGAAACAATTGGTGATTCAAACAATCAAACAATCATTCTCATTGCCCTAAGTTCGTATTCAAAAGCATTTAGTAATAGAGTGTTTGTCAATTGCAAAGAGTTCCCTTCAAAGCATAAACATTTGATGCACACAGATGTATCTAAAGAATTTAACGAGCCAGTTTCAATTGTATGGTGTAGAGATGAGAAGGATCTTCTTGAACAAGTTATTGCAGCAATTAAAGAGTTTCAGCCACAATTTATTATTGGTTGGAACGTTATTGCTTTTGATTTTAAAATAATTAAACAAAAATGCTCTGTTCATAATATTACATTTAATTTCTCTAAGTTTCAAGGAGAAACAAAGATGAGAATCTCCTCAGATTTTTTTGGAAAAGATTATCTTATCTTCCCAGGAATGCTTGTTTTAGATTGTATTCAGCTATTAAAAGTGAATTATATTCAATATCAAGACTTTAAACTCAACTCTGTTGCAAAAGAAGTGTTAGGAGAAGAGAAAATTGATTTATTAGATGATGATGAGAGTGATTTTAGTATTAGCGAGAAAATTAAAACTATTGAACATAATTGGAATACAAACCCTATAAAATTGATGTGGTATAATTATATTGACACAACACTTGTTTTAGATATTGTTGAGAAGATTAAACTTCTTGATTTAATGTTTGAGCGATCTGTGAGTACACAAACACTCTTTCAACGGTTACAATCTCCAATTGCTGTGTTGGATCAAATGTATTTAAAACGACTTCATAAACAAAAGAAAGTTGCAAATACACACCATCCAACACAAGGAACAACTCCAATTGAAGGAGCGTATGTTATTGAACCAAAAAGCGGTTTATATAATGATATTGTCGTATTTGATTTTGCGTCTCTCTACCCATCACTCATGATTACGTTTAATATTGACCCATTTACATATTCAAAACAAGGAGAAATTGTAGCTCCTAATAATGCAGCATTTGTCAAGAAGAGAGGAATTTTGCCAACAATACTTCAAGAGTTATTTCAAGAGCGTGTTAGAGCGAAATCTGAGAGTAATTCAGTAAAATCTCACGCTTTAAAAATTACAATGAACTCATTTTATGGATCAATGGCCTCTCCTAAATCTCGATATTATAATAAGCATTTAGCAGAAGCAATTACAGCGTTTGGACGTGAGTGTCTTGTGCAAGCAAAAACATTTCTAGAATCGCTTAATATGAGTGTTATTTACGGAGATACAGACTCTGTGTTTGTTCAAATGGAATTCTCAAATAATAGTAGTTCTACGCAAAAGCTCAAAGAGATCAAACAGATTGAAAAAAAAATCAATACACATTTTTCATCTTGGATTACAGAAAAATATGGGGTTGAGAGTCATTTGACAATTGAGGGAGAAAAATTGTTTGAAAAATTCTTTATTGCGAGTAAAAAGCGTTATGTTGGACAAGATTTAGATAAAAAGTTGCACTTCACTGGAATGGAGAGTGTTCGAGGTGATTGGACTCAAGTTGCAAAAGAATTTCAAGTGAAACTCATTGAGCATATATTTCGTGATTCAACACGTGAGAAAATTATCTCATTTATTTTAGATGAAATTAAACAATTAAAAAAAGGAGAGTATGATGATAAACTTGTATATACAAAAAAAATCACAAAACCGCTAAAGGAATATACAAAAATGACGCCCCCACATGTGAAAGCTGCGCGTGAGCTAGAGGAGTTTAATGGTAGAGTGGTTGAATATGTGATGACAACACAAGGTCCAAAACATATATTTTTATATGATAATGCACAAGGATTTGATTATGAACACTATATCGATAAACAACTCAAAGGTGTAAGTGATGAAATCTTAGAGGCAATTGGTTTAAACTTTGATGAGATTGTGTATAATAGTAAACAAAATAATTTGAATAAGTTTTTTTAGAAGTAAACTAATATTTGATTGAAAAACATATATTTATAATTATTTTACATCTAAATATATCTAATGAAGTTTCTAGAACAGTTGAGAGACAAAATTTCTTCAATTAAAGAGAGGAAGAATCCTGCTATTAAAAAACTGCCCTGGTATTCTACTCAATTTAGAGCAAATTATTGGATTTACCATTATAGAGCACATTGTTCTGCAATAATTAGGAGCGGAGAAACATCTAGAGTGACATCTGGAACTTATGATTTATCATTGTTATATCTGACTCAATTTCGATATAGTGAAAAAGATTTTATTAAGATTAAAAAATTGATTAGAAGAATTTCCTTAAATTTTTTAAAAGATACGCTTAAACCTAACTCTCGAAGTATGATGAGTGATTTTATTAAACAAAATATTGTATTTTCCTATATCTTAGGATTTTTAGACTTAAATAATGAGGAACTTAAATTGCTAAAAAGAGAAGTATTAAATAATCCCATAACTATTCATATCAATTCTAGAGAAGACTCATTTTACATATTTCCATATTTTATATTACTATTTGCAAATTCATTTGATAACAGAGAAATTAAAGTTACTGCAGAAAATATGTCACAACTTAGAGAATTGTTTACTTCACAAAGAGCATACTCACTGGTTAAAACTTTTGTACATTTTTGTGTTGACAATAAATTTGGAATTTTTCAATATAAATCAGGAAGTGAAGGCTTAGGAGGAAGTTATGAGTATAAAAAATTAATTTCTTTAATCAATCAGAGCAATACAAATTTCCTTTCTTGTGAAATTGATGATACTAT
Organism: uncultured Methanosarcinales archaeon; assembly: GCA_964621065.1. Classification (GTDB taxonomy): domain Archaea; phylum Nanobdellota; class Nanobdellia; order Woesearchaeales; family UBA583; genus UBA583. The sequence continues at coordinate 63,464 of CAZULG010000005.1, forward strand.
GTTTGATTTTTTAAAACCTTATTTGGATGAAATTAAAAATGCATTTGATATTAGAGATTCTCTAAATTTATCAAGACAAGGTATAACATCATTTCCACGAAATCTCAATTCAACTATTCGCATATTAATGCTAAATGACAACAATATAGAAATTATTGAAAATATAGAACATCTTAACAAATTAGTAAGTTTAGAACTTGATAGAAACCCCCTTAAAAAAATCACTCGAACTGCTTATGAATTTATAAAAAAAAGAAATAAAGAAATAAAGTATTCAATTGTATCTGGTGTTGATATTGATTCGTTAACAATTATTGAAAACAAATAAAGATTTATATATTAAAATTATTTTTTGGGTTTGAGTAATTTTCCGCCCAATGTTGATTGCATTGATTTTGAAAAAAAGCCACTTACAAATGTCATCAGTTTATTTGAACTACCTGGAATAATAAGAGCTTTATTCTTAAATAATGAATCAATTCCAATTTGAGCAACATCTTTTGCACTCATTGTATTTGAATCGTTTTCTATCATCTGCTCTGCGTGAGCTGTTTTAAAAAATTGAGTTTTTGTAGGCCCAGGACACAGTGTTGATACCTTGACTTTTCCTTTCAACTCCACACGAAGCGCTTGAGAAAATGATAACACATATGCTTTTGTTGCACTATAATTTGCAAAATACGGAAGTGGTTGAAACGCAGCTACTGATGCAACGTGAAGTAAGTATCCTTTATTTTGTTCAAGATTTGGGATTAGGTGGTGTGTGAGTTCCACTAAAGATGTAATATTTAAATCAATCATCTCAATTTGTCGTGAGAGCATTGAATGTTTGAATTCTGCAAAATCTCCAAACCCTGCGTTTAAAATTGCAACTTCAATTCTCAAACGCTCTTTTGAAATATATGATATGATTTTTGAAGGGGCGTTTTTTTGGGTTAAATCGCTTATAATAATAATGCACTCAATATCATAAATTTTTTCTAAATGGCTTTTCATCTCCTTGAGTTTTTGCTTATTTCGTGCAATAATAATAAGGTTGTATCCTTTTTTGGCTAAATATTTAGAACATTCAAATCCAATTCCTGAGCTTGCTCCGGTGATAAGTGCATAATTTGATTTATTCATAGTGTTATCAAGTGCGTATATTTTAAGTATATTTGGTTTTGTGTGTTATATTGTTAAATCTTTAAGTGTAATTGGAGAATTTCTCCTCATAATATGTTTTCCAACTTCAATACACTGAGTTCGTGAGATTTTTATACCTACTATTTTTAAAATTTGAGAATTTCTCAATATATACTGTAAAAATTGAGTTGAATTTGCACGTTTGTTTGAAAATACTGAGCGCTCAAAATCAATAAAAAAAATATCTTCAAGTTGATCTGGGTTAATAAAAATATGTTCATTAGGATGCGTCAATTCATCTTTACAAATTCCTCTTATGTCTAAATCAAAACAAATTGCAAAACATCTGTTAATAACAACTTCAATCTCTTGCATTGAATACTCTTGTTGGTTTACTCGTTTAAAGAATTCTTCTATTGTTATTCCTTCAATTTTTTCATAGATAACATATTCTCTTGAATGCTCAATTATGTGAGGAGCATAATTTGTATCTTGGAGTTTTTGTAAGAATTTTACTTCTTTTTCAATATGTTGAGATTTTCCAAATTTAATCATCAGTTTTTTATGTGTAATTGGATGTTGTGCTTGCAAAATATATGAATGTCGGCCTTTATCAAATCGTTGTATATCTTGATATTGTTTTGATACCAAATGTTGAAGTAGTGGAGAAGGAGATATTTGATATACGAGGAGTTCTTCAAAAAATTGGCTTTGTTTGACAATAATTTCAAAGTTAAATGCATTATTCTTCAAGCATTGTTCAACAATATTTTGTTGCGTGAGTGTTGAGATGAGTATGTATATTTGAGAATTTTGATGAATATAACTATGCAATGAGTCAATAAATTGAGTTGTTACTTCAAACCCACATGTTCCCCCATACAGTGCTTTTTCTTCAATATTGAGTTTATCAAATCGCTCTCCTTCTTCACATGGTAGATATGGTGTATTGAAGAGAATGATATCAAATTGCTGATTTGGAAAAGGGTGAAGAAATGAACCTTTTTTTACTTCAACTTGAACATTTTTCTCTTTTGCTAATTGATTTGTATCCTCAATAGCTTGAGGATTAATATCAGTTGCGAAGTATAAATGCTCTGGGAATTCTTGAGCGAGTGTTGTAATAATTTCTCCTGAACCACATCCTATTTCACATATGTTGATAGTTTTGTTTATTGAGTTTTTTTGTAATTGAGTTTTTATTATATTGAGCAATAAATAAGTATCTTCAGCAGGCTCATACGTCATAATATATAAAATAACTCTTTTAATTTAAATTATTTCCTTTTAAAACAAATATTTATTAACTTCATATTTATGTTTATAATATGAATTCTCTTTCTACACAAGCTGTTAAAGCAATAATTATAAATCAAAATCAAGAAATTTTATTTGTACAAAGTGATGCTTCAAAACACTATATTTGGGATTTGCCTGGAGGATTAATTGAACGTAATGAAATAGAAAAAGATGCCTTAAAAAGAGAATGTTATGAAGAATTAAAAATTACCATTACTATTATTGAAAAATTATTTTTATGGAAATTTATTCGTAGTAGCGATAATGAAGAAGTAATTGTTCAAAATTATCTTTGCTCAATTCCTCAACAATATTCAATACAACTCAGTGATGAGCATATCAATTACAAATGGATTTCAATGAGGGAAATTGAGAAATATAATCTTAAAGATTCATCTTTAAAAAAAGGATTGAAACATTATTTTAATCGTAAATATTGAATTCCTGCTCCAAGTATTGCTCCTGCTAAATTAAATATTAAATCAAATCCCATATTATACAAATCTCCAACTCCATGAAATTCAACGAGTAATACCACCATAAATTCAACAACTTCATTGAGTGCTCCAAATCCTATTGCAATTATTACTGCAAAAATTCCAATAAATATAGAAGAAGTTTGTGTAGTTTGTGTTTTCTCATGAAGGATTCTGTGCATTATGTATGCTGCTAGACCAAATCCATACATATGAATCACTTGATCCATTTTCAAGATAACATATCCTCCTCCATTATCTATAATATTGATGAGAACTTGAGAGTACAAATTTGAACCATTTGAAAATATGAGTAACCCACCCATGATGTGTAAAAGTCCCCAAAATGAGAGTAAATACATCTCATGTAGCTTCAAATACCCTTTTTGTAGAAATCGGATAAAGATTACTCCTAAAAGTAAAACAATTGCTAAATACGCTAAAAACTCAATATTTGAGCGCTGTAGAAATATATATGTTGAAGGAATAATATAGAGCAGATTTAAAACAATTAATAATTGAATTCGTGAAATCATAAATATACAATGGAGATAGTTATTAATAAATATTTGTATGAAAAGGGAAATTATGTATAGTGTGTAATCGGGTAGCATATGCTACCAGTTAAAAATTCAATTTTTTTAATGAATCTATGGAGATTCATAAATAAGAAGAGAA
>CAZULG010000006.1:0-48317 GCA_964621065.1 uncultured Methanosarcinales archaeon
AAGAAAATTGAGGTGGCGCATATGTCACACGACTACACAGTTAAAAAATTCTCAAAAGATTTATAAGCAATATTTTATCTCTTTTAGTATTGTTGGTTTATTTAGCTAATAATATTATGTTCACGTTGGTGTAATCTGGTTAGCACATAAGGTTGTGGTCCTTATAGTTCGGGTTCAAATCCCGAGCGTGAACCTTTTTTATTAATGAATAGATTTCAAGTTGTTTTCTATTAATCATTGCCAAGATCGCATAATCTGGTATTGCGCAACCCTGGAAAGGTTGTCCCGTTTGGGATTGTGGGTTCAAATCCCACTCTTGGCGTTTTTCGTTTCACTCAAAACTTAAGAGTAGAGTTCTCACCGATATACATTCACTTTGTTACAACAAGTTGTAAGTCGTTCTTGTATCCGAAAATCAGAGATTTTCTAGGACTTCAAATCCCACTCTTCGCGTTCAATTATTAAATTAAATTTCTCTGATATTTTTCTAGGATTTGAACGAAGTTCCTTTGGTGCAAAAAATCTTTGATTTTTCCGCACAAATCCCACTCTTGGTGTTTTTTTTGTAAGAATTATTTTAATCCCACTTCTTTTTCGATTTTTTCAACAATATCTTCAACTGAAATTGAACTTGTGTCAATTATCAAATCAAAATGAGAATCATTCATATAATCTTCTACACCATAATATTGTTTGTATCTCACTCTCTCACTTTGTTCACGAGCATTCATATCAAAAATTATTGTCTCTGTTTCCCCACCTTCTCGTTCTTGAATTCTTCGAGCTCGCTCTTTATCTTCACAAAATAATTTTATTTTAAAACTTTGAGGAATTGTAAACCATGCAAGTCGAGAATCAAATACAAAATCATCTGTATTCTCTCCAAATTTGGTAATACTTGAATCTAATTCTTTATCAATTTGAGGATTGTTTTCACAATGTGCTCCAAACTCTGCAAGACTCATTTTATACTCTTGAGCGAGATTTCTAAACATATCTCCTGAAGATTTAAATTCTAAGTTATTTCGACTCGCTAGTAATTTTCCAACACTACTTGTTCCAGTTCCTGGAAGACCAAATAAAGAAATTTTAACCATTTATTATCATATTGCTGTTTTTATTTATTAAACTTCTTATTCTTTGTTTTGTTTGATAAATTCTTGCAACTTTTTAAGAGCGATTGCTCGATGATTTATTTTTCCTTTCATCTCAATTGGCATTTGAGCGTACGTAATGTTATGACCTTCAGGGATCACTATTGGGTTAAATCCAAAATCTTCTCCTCTAGCTTGTGTGAGTTTTCCTTTAACAACTCCTTCAAAATATTCAATATTTCCTTGCTCATCACAATATCCAATTGAACATATAATTGTAATTGGCTCATTTTCAAATAACTCTCCTAATTCATGACCAATTGTCTCATTTACCCATTTGATTAATGGACCTGGAAATTTGTATTTGTCAATAAATAAACTAATATCTTCGACAAAAAAGTTTTTGTGTCCGAGTTGTTTTGCTTGATTGAGTTTGTGCTCAATAACTTCTTTTGGGTTTAAACTTTGTATTTCATCTAAATCAATGTTGAGTTGCTCTAAGTGTGGAATAAATTGCTTTGCTTCATTGAATTTATTCACATTTCCTGTAATAAACTGAGGTGAATTTGTCATATTCAATACTTGAACAATAGATATTTAAATATTTACGCTTTAGAGTTTGTATGTCAACTCTTCAATCAACACCTATTTCTTTTAAATCAACTCCTCTATGTGAGATTTGTGAGAATTTTTCAATTCCTCAAGAAATTACTCAGTCTTATTTTTCAACACTCTACTTAATTCAAGGAGTTGGGGTTTGTCTGTCAAAACAATTAATTTCTCACAATTTAATGCTCATTGAACTCAAAGGAGAACTTGTACCAACACAATTTTTCTACTCTTGGCTCAAAGAACATATTTCAACAAATCAACTACTTACTCTTCAATCTCAAAAATGGTGTAATGAGTGGTTATATTCAAAAGATGTTCCACTAGAATTTGGAGTTACAAAAGCGTCCAAAAAAAATATTACTTCCAATAATTGGTATTTAGTATTTTTTTATAATCGAGTTGTTGGAATTGGAGAAGTGGAAGAGGATAAGAAATTTTTAAAAAATTGGTATAATATATCTGCGTATTTATTTGAAGAATAAAGAATTGGGAATTTTATTATTGTAAAAATAAGAAGTTTTAAATAATTTGAATATAAACAATATTCATGAATAATTTGATTAAGCCAAAACAACTGAAAAAAGGAGATACAATTGCTATTATTGCTCTCTCATGGGGTGGACACGATGTATTCCCTCATGTTGTAAATAAAGGAATAGAGCGCTTAGAAAAATTTGGTTTTAATGTAATAAAAGGAGATACGTTTAACTATTCAAATCAAGAATTGTACGAAAATCCTCGACTGCGAGCAGATGATGTTCATAAACAATTTTTAGACAAAACTGTTGATGGGATTATTGCAATCATTGGAGGAGATGATGGAGTGAGAGTGTTACCTTATTTAGATATTGAATTAATCTCAAATAACTTCAAATTCTTTATGGGATACTCAGACACTGCAACATATAATACGTACTTTAACTCACACAATTTAGTTACATTTAATGGACCAACTGTAATGGCAGGATTTGCAGAATCACTAAAATTAGAAGATGATTTTGTCAAACACATTGAACATTTTTTATTTGATGAGTGGGATGAATTTAAATATGGAGCGTTTAAAAGATACTCTAATAAATACCTTGATTGGAATGAACCAGATAATTTAGATAAAGAAAATACAAATTATGTTGAAAACACTGACACGTGGCATTTTATTCAAGGAGAAGGAATAGTGAGAGGAGAGTTATTTGGAGGATGTAGTGAAGTGTTAGAATTTTTAAAAGGCACACGATTTTGGCCTGCTGAAGATTTTTGGGATAATAAAATTTTGTTTTTTGAAACGTCTGAGGAAAAACCTCTTCCTGAACAAGTTAAGTGGATGCTCAGAAATTATGGAACACAAGGAATATTAAATAAGATAAATGCAATATTATTTGGAAGAGCTAAAGATTACACTCAAGAAGAGAAACAAGAATTAGAACAAGTAATTTTACAAGTCTGTAGAGAATTTGAAAGAGAAGATTTAATCGTTGTTACAAATATGGATTTTGGGCATACTGAACCTCAGTTCATTCTTCCTCTAGGTATAAATGCTCAAATTGATGTAGATAATGAGTTAGTTAAGTTAATTGAGAGCCCTTGGAGAAAATAAAAACATAACTTAATAAAAATAAAACTCCATTTATTTATATGTATGATATTAAATCAATTTTCAATAATTTAAACTATAACGTTATCGATTATGAAAAAATTCTAACTCTTGCAAATTCTGTGTATAAAGTGTTTACACAAGATGGAATTTTTTTTATTAAAATATATGAATCATTAAATGAACAAGATATTGGTTTCAAACTGTTTCATATTTATTCTCTATTATCAAAACATGAGATTCCAACACCTCAAGTTATAATATATGATAATAGTTCAACCCAAATAAAAAATCCTTATATTATACTCAGAGAAGTAGAAGGTAAACCTATTAAAGAAGTGATTACAACATTAAGTGAAATACAAAAGTTAGAGTTGTACTCAAATTTAGGTGAAGTTGTTGGGAGAATTCACTCAATTACATTTGATATGTTTGGAGAAAGTCTTGATATGAAAACTGTTGGAAAGTCTAATGAAGCTAACAAGAAAGGACCGTTTCATTCTTGGATTGATATGCACAGAGAGATTATTAACTCAAGACTTAAACTTTTTAGAAACTCATCTTTTGAAGATTTAATTAAACCAATTCAGTACTATTTCAAAAATCATTCTCATTTGTTTGAATACGATGTTGTTCCTAGATTACTTCATACTGATTTAAATCAAAAAAATATTTTCATAAATAAAAATCAAATTACAGGAATCATTGATTTTGACGATGCAATTGTTGGTCATAGTGAAGAAGAAATAATGAGAATTGAAGGAGCCCATTTTACAAATAATTCTCAACTTAAAGAAGCATTCTTGAGAGGATATACTTCAATAGTTGATCTAGATGAAAATTATGAGAAGAGAAGAATTTTTTATTATCTTTCTCGATTACTTGTTCATATCGGATGTATTATTAAATATCAAAGCAATTATGTGAAAAATGTGAAGGAAGAGGAACAAAGAATTAGAACAGAAATTGAAGATATTATTAATGAGAGAGATATTTTCTTTGATAAAAATAGATAAAAGTAATTCTAAAATAAATATGTTTATATATCAACCTAAAATATTAAATACTTCAAAGTATGCAATTTAATATGCCACAAATTAATATTGAATATGATGATACTAAAATATCTAAAGAAGAAGCAATCTACTTGTCAAATGCAATTCAGAGCATTGTTTCTCTTACAACAGGAATTAAAGATGTGTTTGTATATACAAATTCTGCTCACATAAAGGTTCAAATTGCACCAATTGAAATTTTTATAAGATTAAGTGCTAATATCATAACTGAAAATGATAATCTTTTAAATAATATAAAAATACAGTTAAGGGATTGGAAAGAAGAAATTGATTTTTCTCATCCTATTAATTTAACTCTTATTCCTATGAATTGGCAAATTGAAATAGGAATATAATTTTTCTCCTCCTTTTTCCTGCTTTAGAATTGTTCTTCTCTATCACATAAAAAAATAATTTATAAAAGATGTTCAACTATAGAGTATATGGCAACAGAAATAACAAGTGTAGAACAATATGAAAAAGATGTAAAAGGAAGCAATAATATCGTAGTGATTGACTTTTGGGCTCCGTGGTGTGGTCCGTGTAAGAGTTACAAACCTGTATTTGAAAAAGTAGCAGAAGAAGGAATTGATGGGGTTGATTTCTATTCACTCGATATTGATGTGGAAGAGTTAGAAGATGTTGTAGATGAATTTGGAATCTCAGGTGTTCCATATACTGCAATTATTAAAAATGGAGAAGTCATTGCTGATAAAGCAGGATTAATGATGAAAGCAGATTTAGTTAATTTCATTGAAGAAGCGAAGCAGTAAAATATTCATTATCATATATTTCGTTTTTTTAAATATCTAAAGTTTAATAAATAATTCTTAACTAATGTTATTATATAAATATTAAAAATGACATTTGAAACACTAAAAGATGAGAAGAAATCGAAGATTTCTAGCACCTCAGAGTCTTTCCAGACTCTTAAAGGTACAAAAGATACTGCGTTTTTAGACGCAAAAGTGAAAGAGGAGATGTTCTCAATTCTTAAACAAGAGTTTATGAATAATGGATTTCGCCCATTTCAAACTCCTCATATTGAATATTTAGACACACTCACGCACAAATATGATGAAGATGCAGAAATTGTGCAAGAGATTTTTCCCGTGCAAGATAGGGGTGAGAGGAAACTTGGTCTTCGCTATGATTTGACAATTCCTCTATGTCGGTTTTTAGCGCAACATATTAAATCATTAAAACTTCCCTATAGAAGATTTCACATAGGTTCAGCCTTTCGAGATGGTCCTGTGAAAACTGGGCGTCTTAGAGAATTTGAGCAGTGTGATTGTGATGTTGTAGGGCTTGATGGGCAAGATATTGAAATTGAATTAATGGAGCTATTTTACAGATGTTATAAAAAATTAGGAATTGATATTGAAATTGAGTTGAATTCAAATAAAATCCTCAAGGGAGCTTTGCTTCAAAGTGGATTTGAAGAAGATGAACTAGACACAGGTGTTTTAATTATTGACAAATATAAAAAAATTGGAAAAGACGCAGTGATTGGTGAACTAGTTGAGAAAGGAATTAAAAGAGAAATTGCTCAAGCAGGAGTTGATTTACTTACACAAAATTCACTTGAAGATTTAGAAAAGAAGGCTATAAATACTGTGCTTAAAGAAGGAGTTAAAGAATTATCTCAATTAGTGAGAGGGTGTCAAGAACTCTCAATTCCTCATAGAGTAAATGTGACAATGTCTCGAGGTCATGCATATTATACTGGAAATATTTGGGAAGTGTATGACACACAAAAGCGAGTGAAATCTTCAATTGGAGCAGGTGGTAGATACAATAGAGGAATTTCTAATTATATTGGGCAAAGTGATGATATTCCAGCAGTCGGGATTTCATTTGGAGTTGTTGGAATGATGGAGATTCTTTTAGAGATGAAACGAGCAGAAGGTGAGCAAGAAAGTGGAGGAGTGAGTGATATGTTAGTTGTACCACTTGATCGCTCATTAGTTGTGAAGAGTTTACAAATTGCAACACAACTCAGAAAACATGAAGAAAAAAATGTGGAAGTGTTTTATGGGTTTAAACTAAAAAAAGCGTTTGATTATGCTGAGTATTTAGGCGTGAAGGAATTAGTAATTTTTGGAAAAAAAGATGAAGAGAGTAATCAATTTACGATTAAGAATTTAGAGAGTGGAGAAGAGCGAGTAGAGAAAATAGAGGAGTAAAAGATGTTTGGAATTAAATCAACGAAAAGAGGAGAGCAAATTGAGAATTTAATACATGATTTGCGAACTATTTTCACTAACATTCAAATTCAATTAAAAACAAGAGATTCGGAACAAGAAATACAAAAATTAAAAGAACAGTTCATCAAATTAAGTGGATTTCGGCTCAAAAATGAGTTAGAACTTCTTAAAGTTTCAACTGAAAGTACTCAATTAATCCTCTCAAAAATGGTTGATATTTTTGAATACTTCGTTAGTAAAAATGAGTATTTTCAATGGGAGTTATTTGATAAAAAACTTGATGAATTGGAATATTTAGGAAATAATTTAGGATTTACTTTTAATTTAGGTTCAGATTTGAAATCAATTTTTTTAGTTCAATATGATTCTTCTGAGATGGAAAAAATTATGACTCTTTTATATGAGCGAATTGAAAATTTATCCAGAGAGTTATCTTCTCAAATTCAAGAATCAAATAATAGATATGTAGATTTTTATATGAATAGGATAACAAGTGAAATCACTCACGTATTTCATTTAGCAATTCATTCAGTCGAAATTCCTAAATCTTTAAAACAAGAAATTTATCATATCTATACGTACTTAGGTGAAATTAGAGAAATATATAGACATATTGATAATTTAAATGAAGATGATATTAATAAATTTAATTCTCTTAGAGATAAATTGGATGAATTTTTTCACAAATTTGGTGGAATTGTCGTAGGAAAAATTTCAATAGGATTTATTGTAAGAGAATGTTGCTTTGAACATTTATTAAATATTAATGTAGAATTAATTAAACAACAACATAATTAAATCTTCTTCTATTCAATATAGTGTATGCTTGAAAAAATTAAACAAAATATTAATGCAATTCTTGGTGGAGTTGTTGTTCTAGCTTTATTTATTCTCGTCTCATATATTTTACAAAGTTATCAAGAAGAAATTACTCCATACTTAGATAGTGGATTTTTTGGAGTATTGGTGTATGTTGGAATTGGAATTTTTGCAACAGTCTTTGCTCCTGTAAGTTCTTTGCCCATTTTGCCTGTCGCTGTGAGTATTTGGGGTTGGTTTGGTGCAGGAGTGTTGAGTGTGTTGAGTTGGTGGATTGGCTCAATGATTGCGTTTTTACTCTCACGAAAATATGGTGCTCAATTTATTAAACGCTTTGTCTCACTCAAACAAATTGAGCGCTATGAGTCAATGATTCCAACAAAAGATATTTTCATCTCAATTATTCTACTTCGAATTGTACTCCCAGCAGATGTGTTAAGCTATGCTCTTGGACTATTTTCTAAAATCCCCCTTGGAGTTTATGCACTTGCAACATTTATTGGAATTATTCCATTTGCGTTTACAATGGCCTATATTGGCTCACTACCAATTGAGTTTCAAATTGGAACAATTATTATAGGAAGTGTGTTATTTTTACTCGTGATTAAAAGAATTGTACTACAAATTACTCGTCAAGAAAAGAAAAAGGAAAATTAATTATTATTTGTTATCATAATTTTTTTAAAATCCTCCGGGAGTTCTGCTGTAACTACAATATCTTCTTCTCCCCATTTAAATTCTAATTTATATGCGTGCAATAGTTGTCTTAAAATAATTGATGAAAATACTTCATTCACTCGCTCATTGCTATACATCACATCTCCAACAATTGGGTGGTTTAAATGGTGCATTGTGACTCGAATTTGATGCATAAATCCTGTGATTAATTCAATTTCAACAAGTGAGAGTTGCTCATCATTTTTTTCAAACTCTTCAACGACTCTATATTTTAGTTTTGTTGTCTTTCCCACATCATCAACAATCACTTTGGGTAATTTTTCTTCTTCATTTCTCCTCAACTTCAACTCAATAGTATCTTCTTTATTTTCAAAATGACCTGAACATATTGCAAGATATTGTTTTGAAATTGCACTTTGTTGAAATAATGCGTTTAATTCACGAATTTGTTGTGTACCATTTCCAATTAATAAACACCCTGTTGTATCTTTATCAAGTCTATGCACATGATGTAGATGAGAAAACTGAGAAAAATTATGCTCTAAATATCTTAGATGTTTTGAGAGAGATTCGTCATTATCATATGCCCCTTGAACCACAACTCCTGCTCGCTTATTAAGAACAAGAAAATCTTTGTGCTCAAATAAAATCTCAATATTTAAATCCTTCATCTCCACTGGCATTGTTTTTCCCAACTGCTTTGAAGAATTATACTTATCAATAGTTATATTTTTTCTCAACTGAATTGAAGCGTCCCATACTGCAATAATATCTCCTCTTCGTAGAATTGAATCTTCTTTAATTTTTTTCCCATTTAAACTGATTCGTTTATTTTTAATTGCTTTAATAAGTTGATTATAATTAACATCAAGTATTTTTTTCAAATAATTTTTTGGTTTAACTGAGTCAAACTCTGATTTCACTTCTATTTCAAATTGTTTCATCCTATATTGTATATACTAATTACTCAAGCATTATAACTTTAATGATTTAAATGATTACTAATTATTTAACAACTAAATTTTTGTATTCTAATAATAAACGCCCAAAATCTGTCACATAGTTATTCTCATCCATTATTCCTTGCTCTTTGCACCACTTCAACACTGCATAAATATATTTTCGATGTTTAGAACCTGAGTGCATATATTTATTTGTTGCAATTCTTCCATTAAATTGTGTATCTTTTGTTCCTTCATAAAATCCTTTCAATACTTCAAACTTTTCTTTAGAAATTGTAAATTCTGAATTAGGAAATTTCACAAGTGATCCATCATAGCGAAGAAATGTAATTGAGTGAATGTGTTTATAGAGTAATCTTCCTACAATGGTTAAAATATGTCCAAGTTCTTTATAGCCTTGAGAGAGTTCAATTTGAAACTGTGCATTTGGATATTTATGTATAATTGTTAAAATAGTATCTAAGAGTTGTTTAATTTTTGAATAAATACTCTCATCTGCTTTAATAATACATTTCTCAATCACTTCAAATTGGGAATTGGAGTAGAGAAAATCAAAGACTTTATCTTGATCCATTTCTTGAGATTTGTATCGTTTTCCCATCGCTTTTGTCTCTTCAATAATTCCAATAATTCCATTATATTTTTTCATTCCAATAGGAATTTTTGCACTATGACCACTTCCAATCGCTGTAATATAGATTAACATACTCACATTAAAAACCAATTATTTTTAAACCTTTTCTATACTTTTTTATAGAAACTTTCTCAAATTCTATTCAATTCATTCTTCTTCTTTATAAATCTTGAAATTATATATTAATTACAAATTGAAACGTGATACAAAAAACTTCCAAGTTGTTTGTTCAAATCAAATTTCAATTAAGTAAAAAATGGCAACGTTAGAAAATTACGAAGAAACACAACAAAGTGAGAGAAAAGGAAATGCTCCTGTTGATTATTTAACAGTGAGAGGATGTCACGTAGCAGTATGGGCACACACAAATCAAGAAGGAAAAGAGTACCATCAAATGAGTGTGTCAAGATTATATACTGATAAAGAAGGAAATGTCAAAAATGGTCAATCATTTTCAGTCAATGATATTCCAAATTTAATTTTAGCTCTGCAGGAGAGTTATAAAAAAGAAGTCATGAAGAATTAAATTCTTTTGACTAATTGATTATTTATTATTTTAATTATAATGAGAATAATCGAAAGTTATATATATGGTAGATTTCTATAAAGAGTAAATGTTGGATTTTGTATCTCCAAGAGAATTTGAAGGAGAGCTCTATCAGCCAAAAAGTCTCATAAAACCACCTCATTTGAATTTAGAAGATATGGTGAATCAATTAATTAAAGAGCGAAGAGTTGATTTTTGTCACTCTGAATTAAAAGGAAAACTTGGCGAGATTGTTTCAAGAGAAATTATGAGATATAATTTGGAACAAAAATCTCAATTTGATTCTAATAAATTATTTGATTTTAGAGGAAAAGAATATGTGATAGGTGAATCAAATAGAGGAGAAGTTGTAAAATTTGACTCGGCTGGAAGAATTGTTTTAATAAAAAAATCAAATTCATGGAATGGAGATTCTAAATTTGGATTCAATAAAATTTCTGAGATTGATGGAATTCTAAGACTTAGAAAAAGACTAACAAGAAGAAAAAGACAAGAAAGTTATGTCGTAATTGAATCTAAAACTGGTAAAATTGATGTAGATTCAATTCATATTAGAGATAGAATATTAAAACCTTATTCTAGAATTTTAGATGCACCAATATCTTATGCATTAGTAGGATTTGAAGAATATTTAATTGATGCTCAAAGAAAATTAAAATCTAAAGTAAGTGATATATATGAAACCATAATGAGAGAAAATACAAGAAGAAGAGGAAAACAAAATCTTCATTCTTTATCCTTTACTACAATTCCATTTCCTTTCTCCCAAGAATATTTTGAACATATTGTTACTTGTGGAATGGAACTGCAAGAAGGAGTATTGAGTATTAGAGGAAATTTTAATACAACTTCAAACTTACTTACTATGAAAAATTCTAAAGGTGAGGAGAGTTCAGGAGTATATATTCCAGAAAATCATCCTCATTATAGAAAAATTCAACAATTACTCAATTCTTCCTAAAAATATATAAATCCTCTCTTTTTTACAATAATATAAAAAATGGTATATGTATATTCTAAACTCTCAACGCTGAATAAATATAGTTCAAAAACACTCTCTATTGATGAGATTTCTCAAGCACTCATTGATATGGGAATGGATTTGAAAGGAGTGAGTGAAGATAATGATCCAGAGTTAAAAATTGAAATTACTGCTGAGCGGGTTGATTTAATTTCAAGTGTTGGAATTGCAAACGCGATTAATGCATATCTAGAACTTTCATCACCTCAAATTGAGATCCCAATAACGCAAGGAAAAGAAAGTGTTATTGTTGAAGAATCTGTCAAATCAGTTCGACCAAAAACGTGCGCAATGATTGTGAGAAATTTAGATTTAAGTGAAGAGTTATTAGATGAAATTATTGAAATTCAAGAAAAAATTCATGAGAGTTTTGGAAGACATAGAAAAAAGGGAGCAATTGGGATTTATCCAATGCAGAATATATCATTTCCAATTTACTATCGAGCATTGAAACCTGAAGATATTAAATTTCGCCCACTTGAGAGTGATGTGGAAATGAGAGGAGTTGATATTCTCACTTCTCATCCTACTGGAAAAAAATATGCACATTTACTCAAAGGTCATAAAAAATATCCTACTTTTATTGACTCATCCGACAATATTTTATCACTACCTCCACTTATTAACTCACATACAACTGGGCGCGTTGAGTTGCACCATAAAGATGTATTTGTTGAAGTGAGTGGACATAACGAGGTTCATTTAAACGCTATTTTACTCACTCTTGCTCAAGTATTTCGCTCGTTTGGGGCTGAAATTGAGAGTCTTGATGTTAAATATGTAGATGATGATTACACCTACCGAGTTGATTCAACTCCTTCTACTAAAATTATCTCTATTGAATATGTTAACTCATTAATTGGATTGAAATTATCAGGAGATGAAATTGTTCAACTCTCGAACAAGATGATGTATCAAGCAAGACAAGTTGATAAACACTCAATTGAGTTTACAATTCCTGCATACAAATTTGATGTGTGGAGTGCGTGTGATATTGTTGATGATATTGCAAGGGCATATGGATATAACAATATTGAGAGTGTGTCTCCTCAAATTCCAACAAATGCTGAACAAATTGGATTTTCAATAACTCGAAATTCTATTCGAAATAGTTGCGCTCAATTAGGACTCATTGAATTATACACATATATGCTCACATCAACTCAAAATCAATTTGAGAAAATGAACAAAGATATTGTATCTCAAAAATTTGTAAAAATTAAAGATGCAGCTGAAGATGGAATTAATATGATGAGAACAAGCGTTATTAGTGAGTTGCTATATTCTTTACATTTGAATCGAAGAGTTAAGTATCCACAAAAAGTTTTTGAAGTTGGAATGACAATTCAAGAAGATGAAACTTGTGATACAAAGGCGCGAAATGAGTGGCATTTAGCGAGTTGTTTGGCTGGGCCTGAGATTACATATACTCAAATAAAAGAAGTGTGTGATTCACTCTTTAAGCTTTTAGGAGTGTTTGACAATATTGAATATATTGAAGCAAAAGATGAGAGTTTTATTGAAGGAAGATGCGCTCAAATTTTATATAATAGTGAGAAGTTAGGTGTTATTGGAGAATTACACCCGCAAGTGTTAGACAACTTTGGAATGATTGTGCCAGTGAGTGCATTTGAGATAAATTTAGAAGTATTTAGAGAATTATAGTTTTTAATATTAAATCAATCTTGTTTGTTCTGGAATTGACTATATTAAATTTAACCTCTGATTTAATGCTGGTTCAATTCTTTTTCGTTTTTAGCTTGTTTTGCACTCATACTTGCTCTCATTTTTGTTTGAGGACTCACTTCCAAACTAATCATCTCATACATTTTATTGATTTTATCTTCCATTAAACTCACTCGAGTGTCAAGTAGAGATAACTTTTTATCAATTGTCTCAAGCTGAAGAGAAGACATTGTTTGAGATTGTTCTGAAGAAGCAGGAGGCTGGTTAACATTTGGGGGAAATTGAGACGGACTGAACGTGTCTTGTTGAGATGGTTGGGTATAAGATGGTTGTTGGGTATTTAATGAATTTAAATTTTGTTGTGGAAAATGAGTTGCATTAAAAGCATGGTCTTGAGCAAACTGCATATTTTCTGCTGAATCCGTTGAAGCTGGATGTTGAGAATTATCTTGCGGAAATGGTTGATATTGATTATTTAGTTGTTGATTTGCTGTGTTAGGGGCTTGAAAATTAGGAAGAGGGTTTTGCTCAAATGAACTTGTAGATGTGGAATTTGAGTCTTGTTGTGAAGACGATTGTTGCGATGAGGTCATTGAATTCATCTTTGGTAATTGGGTTTCATCAAGTTTATAGGAAGAATTGTCTTTTTTTTTAAAAGGATTTAACATAAACTACTTTGTTATTGAAAATATTAAATGATTTGTTTTTACTAAAAAGGAGATGTTATTGGTTTTTTTAAAAAGATTTAAATAAATAGAGGGTATTTTTTGTATATGAATGAACAATCTCAGCTCACTTCAAAGAGTGCTATTGATAAAATTTTACCCTATATTACACAAGATACAATCACTACTTTTTATGGTCCTCCAGCATGTGGAAAAACAACACTTATGTACCAATACATAATTGAGTGTATTCGAGAGCATAAAAAAGCTATTTTTATTGATACAGAAGGGGGATTTTCAATTGAGCGAATGTATCAGTTAGGTGCTACGCAAGAAGAGCTTGAATATATTATTCGCTTTAATCCTAAAAGTTTTGAAGAACAACAGCGAACGATTTTACAGCTCAATCAACAAATTAAAAATGATAGGGCAATAGGACTCATTATTATTGATAGTTTAGTGATGCTCTATCGACTAAAACTTGGGGATGCTCCTCAAAAAATAAATACAGAGCTTGGAGAACAACTTCGAATGCTCACTGAGATTTCTCGCAGATTTAATATTGCAATTATTGCAACTAATCAAATGTATTACGATTTTGAGACAAAAGAGGGAAAAATGGTTGGAGGAAATGTGATTCATTATTGGTCTAAGACAATTGTTGAGTTAGTCAAAGAAGGACTTGATACTAAAGCAGTGTTGAAAAAACATAAATTTATTGAGAGTGGGGCAGAAGTGTATTATGTTATTAAAAATACAGGGCTTGTTTCTCAAAAATCAAAAGGATTTAATTTTTTCAAATAAATTTATGTAATTATTTTTATGTTTTATAATTTCAAAGTATAAATCAACAAAAATATTGAGAAGATATTTTTAATAAAATTGATAACTTAAGAATTTATGCCAGTTTTAAAGAAAATTGAGTCCCGAACTCCTAAAGATGTAAGTTTAGAAAGTGTTTCTAATTTATATTTTCCTCAAAGTTATTTTCAAAATCAAGATTCTTCTGTAATTGATCATAGAACTCAATTAAAAAGATTCCCTAATCAATATTCTGCTTGGCAAAGAGGTTTAGTTATTGGAAGAAGTGAATTAGATGTATGTGTTTTTGATGAAAGGGCTCCAATAGATGAAGATTATATGAATTACTTAACAGAAAGAGGTTTAGGAACCCAACTAGTTACATCTGGAGATTCTCAAAAATTAGACTTTAAAAGATTTGAATTCAAACCTAAAAACAATTTAAATGCATACTTAGGAAACAAATTTAATTTTTTAGAATTTTGTAGAAAGCACGGAATTACAGTTGATGATTACTCAAAATATAAAAAGGATGAACTTTCGTCTCAAACATTAGAGGGAATAATTGAAAGATTTGGAGATTCAATAATAATTAGACATGTTGAAGGATCTGGTGGAAGAGGTATTTATGTTTATAGAAGAGGGGAAAATCCACTTGAATTGTTTGAAAAAATGAATAGTGATGAAGACTCAACTAATTATGTAGTTCAAAGGTTTTATGATGATGTAACTTCCCCTAGTATAATTGGAGTGAGTGATGTAAATGGGGCAAGAATTTTAAATAATACTGAGCAATTAATTGAAAATAATGCTTATGAAGGAACAACATTAAATTTAGAATTAGATAATCCACAATTATTACAAGAAGGACAAAAATTGGCAAGAGCATTATCACAAGAAGGGTATGATGGAGCATTTGGAGGAGATTTTATTAGAACACCTGATGGTAGAATTTTACCCATAGAATTAAATGCAAGAGTTACAGCAGCTTATTATCCCCATGAAGTTTTATATAGATTAAATGAACGAGGAGAAGATTTAACTTCAATATCATATGTCCAATATGTTCCGGTTAGTAGAAATTATTCTTCTTTTGGAGAATTTAAAAAATCTAAAGATTTTGCAAGATTAACTGAAAAATATGGAGATGATTCATTGATGCTACAACCTGGATTATTATCAGCACAAACTCCATATATTTCTGTGATAATACCAAAATAAATACTAATTAAAAATGGAAAAATTAAATTTAATTACAGATGAGAAAATTTTAATTTTTGGTTATGGTTCGTTGCTATTAGAAAGTTCATTAAAAAAAACAGCACCAAATTCTAGAATTGTAGGAGAAGGATTATTAAATAATTTTATGAGGATATTCAATAAACCTTCAAAAAATAAAACTCATCTAGCTTTAAATCTAATTCCAAAAGAGAATTGTAGAGTAAATGGAGTATTAATTGAATTAGATAAAGAAGATTTTTATGAAATGATTCAAAGGGAATTTAGGTATAATATAATTTTAGTTCAAATTCAAGTTGGTTCAGAATTAATGGAGGCATATACATTTTCATATTCCCAAGAAAATTCTTTAATATTTGATTTAAATGATGAGTTTCAGTTAGATTATATTAAAACTTGTCTTGATGGAGCAAGATTAAGAAACCAAGGTTTTTATGAATTCTTTATTAAAAATACATTTATTAGTGAATCTGAAAATTTAGAAAATTTTAGGAATGGAGAATTAATTTAAAATGGTATTGTTTGGAAACTTATTTAGGCCAGAACTAGCAGATAGCTCTTTGATACCTCAATTAGAGAATGAAAGTGAAGATAATTTTGGATATAGAAATGAATTATATGAAACTCCTGCAGTATTTTCTTCAGCAGAATTAGATGAACTAAAAAAAGTTTCTTCCTTTTGGTCAGAAATTAGTAGAAAAATTAGAGAAAAATTACTTAGTCAAGATGAACAATTATTGTCTACTTTTCCAGAACTTATTAAATTTAATGATTCAACATATTCAAGATTTCAGATTCCTCCATTGATGAGGCTAGATACTTTAATTTCTGAAGATGGAGTTCCGCAAATTATTGAATGCAATTCTCAGTTTCCAGGAAATACAGGGGCAGCTTCAGTTCAAGCGTTAAATTATTTGAGGAGAAATAAAAAAATATCTGATTCTATATTACCTTTAAATTCACACACTAGATTTTTAGAATTTTTACTATCACAAGAGACTCCAGAGATTAATTTTGTTGAAATTCCAAATAATTCGCATGCTTTAGATACAAAATTTTTTGGTTATGAGTTAGAAAAAAAAGGAATTATTGTTAAATATAGAACAAGTAATGAAGATTTATCAGATTTATATGGTTTAGTTGTTAAAAGAGTAATTCCAAGAAATTTACAGCTTGAAGAGTTGGTTAGAAAAGAAAGAATTAATTTAATAAATCCTTCTTGGTCGTATTTTGTTGGTAATAAAAGATTATTTCCATTATTTAGAAATTCAGATTTTATTCAAGATTTTAATGATTATCTTATACAAGGTATTCATAAATACATACCTGAGACTTCTTATGTGTCAGATATTAAACAAAGTAGAAAACTCGAAATTGTAGATGATAAAGATTTGTATGTTCTAAAATATCCTGATAGTTATGGAGGAGATGGAGTTTTTATAGGTGCTGAAAAATCAAGTTCTGAGTGGGAAAATATCATGAATTCTCCAAATTCACAAAATGCAGTGCTACAAAAAAGAGTTAATGCAATGACTTATAATGGGAATTCTTTTGATATTGGGATTATGATGATAGGAGGAGAATTTTCAAATCCTTGGATGAGAATTTCTAAAAAAGAAAGTCTGAAAACTAACATGCACGGAGGAGGAAGAAGTGTTGCTTGTTACAAAGAATTAATTTAAGTTTTTTTAAATAAATTAGTTAATAGTAATATTTTTATTCTCCTCCAAATTTTAACCATTATGAACTTACCAATTTATATTTTTGGATACGGTTCTTTACTTTTAGAATCATCATTGAGAAGAACATGTCCAAACGCTCAAATAATTGAGACATATATCGTTGATGGTTATAAAAGAGTTTGTAACGTAGAGTTTGAGACTCATTGTGCAAAAAATATTGAATTTTGTAAAGATAGCACTAATTTTTTCGTAAATGGAGTAATATTTAAAGTTAGTGATGAAGAAGAATTCAACCAATTATTGATAAGAGAAAAAGGATATGATATCATTCAAATATCTCATCCTACTCTTGAGGTGTATACTTTTAGTGCAAAGCAGAATTTAAATAATAGAATTTATAATACCAAGAGGCAAAAAGAATATTTACAAACCTGTATAAATGGAGCCAAAGAGAGAGGAGAAGAATTTCACAAATTATTTTTACAATCAACATTTGTAGATGAAAAATTATTAGAAGAATATGATATAGAAGAATTACTAAAATTAGCATAAAATCATATCAATGTAAGAAAAAAATTATAACTAAGTTATAAATTTGTAAAACCTAAATAAAATATGAAATCAATTAATACCTCAAAAATTAATAAAAATGAATTAGTAATTTTATTTTTAGACTTATATCATAAAGATAAGCAATAAAGTATATTTTCATTTTTCATTCAAGATTAAAAAATATATATTTAAAATATTCAAGAGCGAAGCTCTTAGAAAAAAATTTATTTTTTCTTCTCTTCAGACTCATCTGATTTTTCTTCTGCTTCTGTATCAATTACTCCTTCTTCATCTTTTGAAGAATCTGCTGCTTCATCCCCTCCTTGTGCTTGTTGTTCTTGAGCCATCTTGGAGTACATCTCTTGAAAGATTTCTTGAGAATCTTTGTTGATTTCCTCAATTTTCGCTTTAATCTTTTCAATATCTCGATCTTCAGCTTTTACCAAATCATCTAACTCTTGTACTTTGTCTAAAATTGGTTGAACTTTACTCTCATCAATTTTGTCTTTATTCTCATCAAGAGTCTTTCGAGTTTGATAGACTAATTGTTCAGCTTGATTAACTGTTTCAATTTCTTCTTTTTTCTTAGCGTCTTCTTCTGCGTGTTTTTCTGCATCTTCTTGCATTTTTTGAATTTCTTCTTCACTTAAATTTGTAGACGCTGTGATTGTAATATCTTGCTCTTTACCAGAACCCATGTCTTTAGCACTCACTTTCACTAAACCATTTGCATCAATATCAAATGTTACTTCAATTTGTGGAACACCACGAGGTGCAGGAGGGATTCCTTCTAGGTTGAAACTTCCCAACAATTTGTTATCATTAAACATTGATCTCTCTCCTTGTGCAACTCGAATAGTCACTGCTTGTTGATTATCCTCAGCAGTTGAATATACTTGAGATTTTTTCGTTGGAATTGTTGTGTTCTTCTCAATCATTTTAGTGAACACACCACCTAGCGTTTCAATACCTAAACTTAATGGAGTCACATCAAGAAGTAGAACATCTTTCACTTCTCCTGCTAAAACTCCTCCTTGAATTGCAGCACCTAACGCCACTGCTTCATCTGGGTTTACTGACTTATCAGCATCTTTACCACTCAACTCTTTAACTAAATCTTGCACTGCAGGAATTCTAGTTGATCCTCCAACTAATATAATTTTGTGAATTTCTGATTGTTTAAGTCCTGAGTCTTTAATAGCTTGCTCTGTAGGTATTTTTAACTTTTTCAAAATTGGATCAATTAATTCATTAAATTTAGCTTTTGTGAGTTTCATATCTAAGTGCTTTGGACCACTCGCATCTGCTGTAATAAATGGTTCTGAAATTTGCACTTCTGATTTGGATGATAATTCAATTTTTGCTTTCTCAGCAGCAAGTTTAACTCTTTGTTTAGATTGAGCATCTTGAGACAAGTCAATTCCATTTTCTTTTTTGAATTCTTCAGTGATATATTTAATAATTGCCTCATCTACATTATCTCCACCTAATTTATTATCTCCAGCAGTAGCTTTTACTTCAAAGACTCCATCATCTAATTCTAATACTGATACATCAAATGTTCCACCTCCAAAGTCAAAAACTAATACATTCTGAGCTTCACTTTTATCTAACCCATACGCTAGAGCAGCAGCAGTTGGCTCATTTATAATTCTCTCAACTTCAAGTCCTGCAATTTTTCCAGCATCTTTTGTAGCTTGTCTTTGTGAATCACTAAAGTATGCAGGAACTGTAATTACTGCTTTTGTAATTTTCTCTCCTAAATAACTCTCAGCATCTGCTTTTAATTTTGCAAGTGTCATTGCTGAGATTTCTTGAGGAGTATATTTTTTCCCGTGAATCTCTACTTTATAATCCTCTCCCATGTGAGTTTTAATTGAGAGAACTGTCTCATTTGGTTTTACAATTGCTTGTTTTTTAGCATGCTCCCCAACAATTCTCTCACCATCAGCGTTAATGTGTACAACTGAAGGAGTTGTTCGTGCTCCTTCGCTGTTTGGAATTACAGTTGCTTTTCCACCTTCAATAATTGAGATACAACTGTTAGTTGTTCCCAGATCAATTCCTAATATTTTTTCTTTTGCCATTTTCTATCTTTATATTTTATGATTACTTTATCTTAAATCCTTATTTGAACAATAATTTATCGGATTTGTTAAACTATATTACTCTTTTTATATTTATAAAACTTTTTATTTTTTACTAAAAACGTACTAATCCAAGAAAACTTCCCGATTTGTAAAAAAGGAATGCTGGTTACTTTCATCTTAGTATATGAGAAAAAGTGTTTGTGAACGAACATACATATAATATTATGTTTAGAATTTCTATGGTTAGTCTCTAAAAAAGAGTAAAAAATAATTATATATAAAAATAATAAATCTGAATTATGGTAAATTTATTTTACAATAAACAATATAAAAAAGGACAAGCTGCAATCGAGTTTTTAATGACATATGGTTGGATGCTTTTAGTAGTATTAATCGTAGGAGCGTTGATTTTCTCCTTCGTAGACTTTGGACAACTGCTTCCAAACACAGTTGATTTGAATAATAACTTTAGGGGAAATCCTGCAGAGGTTAGAGCAAGTGAAAGTGAAAATGCAGTCTTAATTTCATTTACTTATAATGGAAACGAACGAGTTATTATAGATCCTAGTGATACAAATTCGACAATTAATGGTGAATTAAATGAACGGTGCGATATGGTCTGGGTTAAGAATACTGATACTGATACTTCGTATGACGACGGAGGATCCTCAACAAGTCCTTCTCCTAATTTTGGAATATCTCAAGGAACTAACTCAGTTGCAGGAGATGGACCCTACTTTTTACGATCGCACACAGGAATTGCTGAATTTGACTGTGATGCAGGAAGTGCAGACTTAGCAGAAAATGGAATTCTGGAAGGAACAATAACTGTTAAAGCTTTAAATCAAAGAACTGATTTCCCAGTTCTCTCTCGAGGAAACTTTAGAGCGAGTATTGAAGAATAATAAAGTTTATAATACTCTTTTTTTTAAATAACATATGAACCTTAAAACAGCTCAAGCATCCTTTGAATTACTTCTTGTACTAGGATTTTCTCTCACACTCACAATTTTAGGAGCAGGGTATTATATTATATATTCAGAGGCGGCAACTGATGATTTAAACTCTCAACAAATTGATAGAGTGTTTGAAGACATCATGTCTAAAGCTAGTCGAGTATATTATTCTGGGAATGGTAATCGAATCACTGTTGAGGCTACGCTTCCTGCAGGAGTTGAGTCTATAACTATTGAAAATGGAACTTCTTCAAGTGGAGATTCTTTTAATTATATTAATGTAACACAACAACAAAATGAGATTAGTGTGAGTTCTCAATATTTTCCAAGTGATTTATTCATCTATCTTAACTGCTCTATATCTTGTTCACCTTCATCTTCTGGAAGATATATCTATGATAGAGAACATACGAATCAAGGTCCAAAGGATATTCGAATTGAGTCCAAAGGAGATATTATATATATTGATTTTATCAATTAATATATTAAAACAAGCAGTTTATAAATCATAAATCTTTTTAATACGTAATGTATTCTTCTAAAGTAGAGTGGCACAAGTTAACACACATTTTGAACAGCGTTTTAGAGAATTATTAGAAGAAGAATATGATGAGTTTATAAAAACTATTCTTAGTCCTCAACGTAAATCATTTCGAATTAATACAAATAAAGTTTTAAATAACAATGAACTAGTTCAAAAAATTACTAGTAAAGGCCTAAATCTCTCTTCCGTTCCATGGTGTGATATTGCGTATTTTGTTGAATACAATTCTAATTCTCGAATTGATTTAGGAAATTTGTATGAGCACTTTCTAGGTCAATTATACATTCAAGAAGCAACTTCGTTGCTTCCTCCTTTAGTTGCTCAAATTCCTCATCCAAAAGAGATTTCAGATGATTTTAAAGTGTTAGACATGTGTGCAGCTCCTGGCTCAAAAACGACTCAAATTGCAGGATTAATGGACAATAGAGGAATACTTATTGCTAATGAGTTGGATTATTCACGTATTGCTCCATTAAAACTCAATATTGAGCGCTCTGGGTATCAAAATATCGTTATTACAAATCTAGATGGAACACACATTCAAGGCGAAATGGAATATGATAGGATCATTCTTGATGCTCCATGTTCAGGTTCAGGAGTTATTCGAAAATCGCCTCAAACTCTTAAAAAATATAATCCTACAAAGCTTCATCAAGTGACACATTTACAAAAACAACTATTCAAACAAGCAGTTGAGCTATTAAAACCAAATGGAGTGCTTGTGTATTCAACGTGTTCAATGGACCCTGAAGAAAATGAATGTATCGTTCAATGGGCACTTGAAGAGTTTAAAGAAACAATCTCTATAGAGTGTATTGAATTAAGAGGAGTTGAGAGGAGAAAAGTAATTAGATCATTTAATGGAGAAGAATTTGATGAAATTATTACTAAAAATACTCTTCGAATTTGGCCTCATCATTATGATACTAATGGATTTTTTGTGAGTGTGTTTAGAAAAATTTAATTATACATTGAGTTTCAAAAAACAAAAACATCTAAATTAATAAAATAATAAGTATGCCATAAATCCTAGCGCAAGTACAATGAATAGATAGGAATATTGTTGTATTGATGATTGCTCTGAGAGTTTTTGTTGTTGATATTTGAGTAGAGATGAAGATATCTCATCAGTTGTAGAAGATGGCTGATTTGAGAGGAGGATGTTTAATTCTGAGAATGCAAGAGCATTATTTACATAAAGTATTGCACTTTGTGAGTTTCCAATTTCTTGAAGTGATTTTGAATATTCATAAGAAACATATGGAATTAGCGGAACTTCACCTTGAGATTTAAACTCCATTCTACTCATTGCTATCATTTGTAACTCTTCTAGCGCAGTATTGACAAGTGTTTGGTTTGAATTCTCAGCTCCTAAGAACATTGTATTAATCCTTCCCTTCAAATCCATACCTGAATAAATACATCTATAAGGATGATCATCAAGTAATTCGCTTAGCTCATCAATTTCATCTGAGAGTACATCTATTGAATATTGTTGTAGTAGTTGCTCGCTCACTTGTGTTTGTGAGATGTATAATTGACATATCTCTCGTGCTCTTGAATGAGACAATCTCGTTTGCTGAGATGATGTTGAATCAAATACTTCTTCCCATTGCTCAATTGTTGTAAATCTCTCTTGAGCAAAACTTAATTGTTGAGTTGCTTGATTTTTTAGAGAATTTAGTTGTTCTTCACTCACTGAATCATTTAAAGACCTATTCTCGTATGTATCAATTCGCTCTTGAGCAGACTCCATAAAATTAGAAGACTGTGCAATTCTATCACTTACAAGAAGATATACAAAGATATCATTGAGCGTTGTTAGTGTTTGAGGATATACGATAGGATCATATTTTTTTTTCTTACTTTGAATTGATGTGTTAATTTGTCTAATCTCATATTGAATATCATCAATTGACTCAAGTTCTTGTTGATTTAAATATGTTTTAAATCCTAAATTAGCACTGTAGCAAAAACTTCCTTGAGAATAAAATTCTCCACTCTCAAATGCTTGATTTGAATAATTATATTGCTCATTACTATTTTCAACAAGTGTTGAATTTGTTGTGTTATATGATTCCAATTGTGTAATATAATCTTGTGATATTTCACATAACTCGCTTCCTATAAAGCGCATCACATCTGTGTAATCATCTGTTGAAAATTCTTCTAAAGGAAGCATTAGACTCTCTTGTTCTTCAGGGAAAATATCTTGCAATACTGAAATAATATCAAAATCCTCAACAATTGATAGAGAAGATGTTGACTCTATTTCATCTCTAAGCTCGGAAGATACTGAATTAAAAGGAACATAAACTGTTTCAAAGTTAAGATTTGACGCCAAATTCACTTTTTCATCAATTCCACCTACCACTCCAATAACTCCATTTGTATTCAAAGATCCTGTGAGTGCAAATGAATTATCAATTTCAATAAAATTAAGAGTTGCATATGTTAACGCGGCAATTGATGTAGAGGCTGATGGGCCTTTAAGCACTAATGATGCGTCTTCAAATGTATAATAAAAATCAAATGAATTACAATTAAGTTGTAAAAGAGTACACACAGTGTAGTGAGAGTTTGTTATTGAAATTTGAGTATCTAATTCTGAAAACGAGTTTAAATTTACAAATACATTTCCATCTCCTTCAACAATTTTCAAACGAAGAGGAATTTGTGAAGATGATACTATCTCACCCTCTCTATTTTCCCCAACTGCTAGAAGAGGAATTGTATTTTCAAATACTATTGATGAGTTCTTCTCTGATGACATTGATTGTGCTTGAAATTGAACATAACCAAAAGACAAAAGTGCCAATAGTAATCCAACTATTGAGAGTAAACGTATTGAATATATATATTTTTTTGAATATTTAGAAGTTTTATACTTTCTTGAAGGGTGATGTTTTTGAGGTTGTGTTGACATATTTAATTACTAAGTTGGTGTTTTAAAAAAGTATGTTATCATATGTAATAATACACTCATTTTCACAGCTTTATCATTTTTAATTATTTAAATTATGCTGCTTTAATACTTCTTCAAGTGTTGTAATGTCTTTGAGTGATTTATCTGTTGTTCTAAGTGCTACAATTTTTGGAAAACGAAGAGCATATTTACTCTGGGTCGTTTGTGATTCTTGTAAGTCTTGGTATGAAACCTGAACAATAATTTGAGGTTTAAAATACGTAATTTGCTCTTTTGTATCTTCTTTTGTAATGAGAGGAGATAATAATTCAGATAAATATTGCATTGATAGCTCATCCTCTGCCTCTTCTCTAACACCTGAGCCAACTTTTCCAATTGTTTTTAATTCACCATTAGAATCTTGAATTGCTACATAAAAACTTGAGAAAAACCCCCCTCGTTTTCCTTTTCCTCTCTGAGCTGCGACAATGACTACATCAATATCTTCTGATGTTGGTTTCATTTTATACATAAATCCTACTTTTTTTCCTGAGCGATATTCTTTATTCATTTCTTTGAGCATAATTCCTTCTTGATTATCTTCAACACTACGCGCGTAAAATTCTTCAATCTCATTTATAGTATTTGCAATAATATATTTTGCTGGAGAAAATTGAAAACAACTGTGCATTGCATCAAGTCCAATTGAGTCAAAGCAAGTTATGATATATTGGTTATTATCAAGAATTACTTGAAGATGATCATTTTTGAAAACTTCTTTTTTGGTATTTTTAAATTGAGAATTGTTGCCTTTTTGTGTATAATCCATTAAGTTCATTTTTAGTTTTAGTTTAAATTTTATTTTATTTTATTTTAATACAACACTCATTAAATCATAAGTGATGTGAGTATTTTCAAATTCTTCTTTTGCCTCGTCAATGAGTAAATCAAGTTCTCTGTAGCGTTGTGAGAAATGTGTAATATAGAGTTCTTTAACGCCACTGAGTTTTGCGAGTTGAGCAGTCTCTTTTGCAGACATGTGATCGTACTCTTCTGCTTTATGTGCATGCTCTTTATATGAAAATGTTGCTTCCATGACCAAATAATTACTGTTTTGAGCAAGGAGTTGAGCCTCTTCACACGGACGTGTGTCAAATATGAAGCTAACTTGTAAACCTTTTTTTGAATAGGTTATCTCTTCTGCTTTAATAAGTGTATTTTTATACTCAATATCAAGACCCATTTTTGCGCGTGCAAGTAGAGGTGAGTTTGTCAGTCCATATTCTTTTGCTTTTACAGGGTTAATATTTAGAGTATCTGGCTCTTTAATTTGAAAACCAATACATGGGACTGAGTGATTGAGTTGAGCGCAGGAGATAGTATATTTGGAAGTATTTGAAATAACTTGAAGTGTATTTTTTTGTGGAGTATGTTCATAGACTTGCAAATCAAGTTTTGAGTCAAATATCATTGATTGTTTCATATGAGTGATGTAGTTAAGGGTTCCTTTAGGTCCATGAATTTCAATAGTTGTAACATTTTGTGTATTTCCTAAACTCATTAACAATCCAGGAAGGCCTAGTACGTGATCTCCGTGCCAGTGAGAGAGAAAAATTTTTTTTAAGTGAGAGAGTGGGAGTTTTTTTTTCTTAATTTGAAGTTGAGTGTGCTCTCCACAATCAAAGAGTAATAATTCTCCGTTTAATTCAAGACAGACTGATAAATGATTCCGCTCTTGTGTTGGCATCATACAACCAGTTCCTAGAAAGTGGAGTTTTTTAGTCATATGTACTATAATGTTCACGTTTTTATATAATTAACTTCTCTTAATTATAATCTTGAGTGATAAATGTGTACAAAACTTTAAATAATTCTAACTATAAAATATGAGTATAATATGGTTCAAAGTACACATTTTTCTATAAGTGAGTTAGAAAGAGATGGTATTCAAGTATATGATAATAATACTGAAAAACTTACAGCTCAAACTGATTTTAGGGGATTTTATAAAGAGTTATTCAACACATTAATCAATGAAGGGTTTATTGATGGAAGCGCTCGGAAAAAAAATTCAAAAGCTCTAAAAAATGAAAATATTGAAGAGTATGGTATTTTGGTTGATCCAAGTGATGATTCTAAATTTAAAGGATATAAAGGATCAAGACATAATGGTATGTTTGAGCGAAGACAACGATTAGTTAAACACTCAACTGGAAACACATATGATTTTGAAACTGAGTGGCATTTTCGAAAAAAAACTCCTGTTTTAGGATGGTGGTATGATTTTACAATGAATATTGCGTGTCGAAATTTTGAGCCTGTTGAAATTGTTGATGGGAATTCAACAAAAAAATTACATAGAGGATTATGGGAGTTTCGAAATAAAGTGTTTATGATTCCATCTCAAGAACAACTTGATGGGTTGAAAAATGTTACGAAAAGATTTGAACCATTTATATCACAAGAGCGAATGGAAAATATTATGCTCAATCATTTATGGTTTAAAAAAATAATGTATGATAGGCAATGGTGCAAGACTACTGCAAATGATTATGTCTATGATGTCATTAATAAGTATTTTAAGAGTGGATAAAGATATTGAAGTTGCGTAGCAACTTGCTACTTTTCATTTATTTTCAAAAAATCTAAAACTTCTAATAGTTGTTTCTCTTGAGATTCCAATTTTTCATAAATTTCAACGAGTGACTTCCAATAAGTCTTTATATCATTTTGAAATCTTGTGAAGTTACCTTCAATGGTTCTATTCCTCCCGTAAACAGCATTGTATATATACCATTCATGGGCTAAAACATTTCTAACACTTTTCAATTTATAATGAATTTTCTTAAACTCATCAACTTTTATATCATCTAATAATTTCCATTCTTCTAGAATTTTAAATTTTGATTCAAATGTTATTTTTGAAATTAAGGTTCTTAATTGGTAATACTTCGTACTGTCAAACTTTATATTTTTATCAAGTTTGAACATTATTAAATAACCTATAAAAAATTCAATTTTAGAAAAAGAATCTATAATGTCTCCTCTACTTAAACTTACTGGAACTATATAAGTATAATTTGGAGAACCTCCTGAATAATTTTCTTGAATATAATATCTTTCTGTAGCGATGAAAAAACCAGGCAAATTTATATTACTTGAAAATAATCTTTCAAGTACTTCTTTTGTTAAAGTATCATATTTATTCATTTTATTTCAGCTCTTTTTTGTATTCTTCTGCTAAATCTCTATATCTTATTGCGCGCTCAAAGTCCAACTCCTCACTACATTCCCCAATACAGGAGTTTCACTCCTATGGACCTGTGAAATAAGGCACTCGCTTTGCTCAACCTTATAATCTTAAAACTTGTTATTAGTTCAATTTGAAAGTACTGAATTATTTCAATTCTTTTTTGTATTCTTCTGCTAAATCTCTATATCTTATTGCTCGCTCAAAGTCCAACTCCTCACTACATTCCCCAATACAGGAGTTTCACTCCTATGGACCTGTGAAATAAGGCACTCGCTTTGCTCAACCTTATAATCTTAAAACTTGTTATTAATTCAATTTGAAAGTACTGAATTATTTCAATTCTTTTTTATACTCCTCCGCCAAATCTCTATATCTTATTGCTCGCTCAAAGTCCAACTCCTCACTTGCTTTTTCCATTTGTTCCTCACACTCAATAATTTTTTGTTCAATATCATAATTTGTCATTGCTTTGACTTCACTCTTCACATTCTTTTTACGCTCTTTTTTAAACGTATTTTCATTACGCTCTTCAACCACTTTGATAATTTGCTGAGGTTCAATTCCATGTTCTTTATTGTATTGTTCTTGTTGTTTTCTTCTATATTTTGTTTTCTCAATTGCAGCTATGAGTGATTTATTCATTCTATCAGCAAATAAAAATACCTTTCCTTCAACATTTCTCGCAGCTCGTCCAATTGTTTGAACAAGAGATTTTTCATCTCGTAAAAATCCTTCCTTATCTGCGTCTAAAATGCAGACCATACTCACTTCAGGAACATCTAACCCTTCTCGCAGAAGATTTATTCCAACAAGCACATCAAATTCTCCAATTCTGAGTTGTCTCATTAACTCAATTCGCTCCAAACTGTCAATATCACTATGCAAATACCTCACCTTAATCTGCTCTTTTGCCATATACTCAGCCAAATCTTGAGCCATTTTTTTAGTAAGCGTTGTTACAAATACCCTTCCACCCAAATCTTTTTTATCTTTAAATCTCTCAACTTCTGCTTTTATGTGTTTAATACTCTCTTTTACTTGCCCATCACACGGCAATACTTCAACGATAGGATCTAGTAAACCAGTTGGTCGTATAATTTGCTCAATTAACTGAGTTGATCTATTCATTTCATACTCACTTGGAGTTGCACTCACAAACAAACAATTTTTAAAATATTTTTCAAATTCGTGAAATTTCAAAGGTCTGTTGTCAAACGCGCAAGGCAGTCGAAATCCATAATCAACTAAATTTTTTTTTCGTGCATAATCCCCGTTATACATTCCATGTGCTTGAGGAATCGTTTGATGACTCTCATCAATAATGAGTAAAAAATCATCTCCAAAATAATCTAAAAGAGTATGAGGAGGAGTTCCAACTGCGCGCCTCTCAAAATGTCTTGAATAATTCTCAATTCCTGAACAGTATCCCACCTCTTCAATCATCTCTAAATCGTACTTTGTTCGCCTCTTTAATCGCTCAGCTTCAAGTAGTGAGAGTTGAGGGAGCCAGTCATCTAATTCTTTTTTAATATCATCTAAGGCTGAGTTGATTTTTTCTTCAGTGACAGCGAATTGCTTTGCAGGATAGAGTTTAATTTCATCAATTTCTTGCAAGCACTCAAATGTCACGGGGTCTAAAATTGCAATTCGCTCAATTTCATCTCCAAACATCTCAATTCGAACAACTGTATTATCGTATGCTGGAAACACTTCTATAGTATCACCTCTTACTCTAAATTGTCCATTTTCCAAAGATCCTCCACTCACTCGCTCATAGAGCATTTCAACAATTTTCATCAAAAGTGTTCCTCTGTGAATTTCATCTCCTACTTTAATATGTTTTGAGAGTTCTTGAAAGTCTTCTGGATTCCCTGCTCCATAAATACATGAAATAGACGCCACTACAATGACATCATCTCGTGAGAGCAGTGAAGCCATTGTTTTGAGTCTCATTTTTTCAATTTGTTCATTTACAGTTGCTTCTTTTTCAATGTATGTGTCACTTGTTGGAACATAACTCTCTGGTTGATAATAATCATAGTATGAGATAAAATATTCAACTCGATTTTGAGGAAACCATTGCACGAACTCTTGATACAACTGCGCAGCGAGTGTTTTATTGTGCGCTAAAATAAGGGTTTTTTTTTGAAGTTTTTCAATTACATTTGCCATGATAAAACTTTTACCTGATCCTGTAATTCCCAGAAGTGTTTGGTTTGCTCCTTGAGGGTTTTTTTCAAATTCTTTAACAATTTGATTAATTGAATTTTCCTGAG
This sequence comes from uncultured Methanosarcinales archaeon, assembly GCA_964621065.1. Taxonomy (GTDB): domain Archaea; phylum Nanobdellota; class Nanobdellia; order Woesearchaeales; family UBA583; genus UBA583. Next base: position 29,870 of record CAZULG010000006.1, read on the forward strand.
GAGGCGTTGGAGAATACTTTGATTTTAGTTGAAATTTCATTTTTTATCTGTCTCCTCCCTTTTTTGTTCTAATTTTTTCAAATAATATTTTCGCTGAGGGTAAAATAGCCAAATGAAAACTCCGACCAAAATTAAAATACTCAAATTATAAAAAATAGCCCAAAATTGATTATATGATAAATTCTCTAACATAGTAATTATGATTTCCTATATTTTATAAATATTGGTGAGATGAAGAGTAGAAAGATAATTAAATGAGTAATTTATACTTTAAATATGAATCAATTTTATGAAGATGTGTTTCAATTTATGGAACAAGAAGTTAGTCGAAGAAAACCAGAAATTTCTTTTAAAAGAGAATTCATTGACATTATAAACGAAAATAATAATTCATTTCTTCCTAAATATGGTTATTTAGTGCTTCCAATCTCAAGAATACTTCATAGTCCTAAATTAGATAATCTTCATGGAGGTATTTTGATAATAAGTGTTTCTAATCGTGATGGATTATGTGTTTATAATCAAAAAAGTAAAATATTGAGAATTCTTATGGCAAACAACTCGTTATTAAAGAGTTCATTAAAAATTTTACTCTCTTATGAAAATATAAAAAATGATAGATTATTTGGAAGAGTTCCTATTTTATATTCAAATGAAAAAGTGGGATTAATAAAAGGCAAAGACTGTGAGAGTATAAGAAGTTATGAAGAATTATTTAACCAATTAGCTCAACAAAATTAACTTTAATCCTATAATTCCAAATATTTATATACATCTCCTGACTCAAATAATAATGATTAAACAATACTCATTGTAACTGCGCATCCATCTTCAAAAGGATTTACGCATTTGCTTGCAAAGCATATTCAACAAAAAGAAAAAGTCAATAAAAATATTGTTGAGATTATTGATTTGTATAAAACACAATTTGCAAAAGAATATGCTCAATTTGAAGAACATCCTAAAGAAATTTGTGAACCAAAGCATATTCAAGAAATGCAACTCAAAGTTCAAAAAACAGATGAGTTTATTTTAATAGCACCAATGTAGAATTTAGACACACCAGCTATAATAAAGAATTGGTTTGATAGTGTGTTCACAGCACAATTTGCGTTTAAATTTACAAAGTTTGGATTTCCAAAAGGATTGATGAAAGGTAAGAGTGTGAGAATGTATATTACTTGCGATGGTGCAAGTTCAATCTATAAACTATTTGGGAATCCGACTAAAAAAATTTGGAAGCGATTTAGATTTGGAATTTGTGGGATAAAAATGAAGGAGTTCAGATATATAGATACAATGAGAAAAAAAATCACAACAAGAACGAGAAGAACTACTTCAAACAATTTATTAATTTCTTTTTTCTTGTATTTATTTCAATATTTACAATGTTTGTAATAATCATATCATTTTTGTCCTTAATATTTATAAATAACCTTCTTTTAGTTTTAGTAGATGTCACAGAAAAAAAAATTACAAGATTTGCAAAATCAAGCTCCATCACGAGCTCGAAAACCAAGAGGAGAGGAATTTATAGGAGTTGTTGAGAAACGTCATGGAGGTTCAAGAATGACAATTCGTGGGATGAATGGACAAGAATCAATGGCGCGAGTGCCTGGGAGGATGAAAAAATTTTTATGGATTCGTGAAGGAGATATTGTTATTTTACAACCATGGGAGATTGAGAAAGATAAATCTGATTTGATTTACAAATATAAACCAAATGAAATTCGACAACTTCAAAAAGAAGGATTATTAGAAGCATTTGATAATGTAGAAGAGTTTTAATTATTTAAACAATCTTCGATTCTAGAATTATCTACCCTCTAAATTTTTTAATTTTTTCTATATAAAATAGCAAATCCTCAAATGTATCAAACCCAGCATCGCTGTTAAAATGCCCCGCGTTATCGTAAGGAATTGGGAGTGTTTTCAAGTTTCTTGAAAGCTCTACTCCTTTTAAAAAATCAACATATGGATCATCTTTTGACTGCAGAACATAAAATTGTTCACAATTATTATAAATAGTATTCCAATCAAACAATTTATCAACGAACGTTTTATTTAATTCATCAAATACTTCATTATTCAAATAATCAACAAATCCTGCTACAAAAATGCACCCCTTTATTTTTATATTCAATGTTTCTAATAATGAGAGAATAAATGCACAACCAATTGAGTGACCAATGAAGATAGAATCTTGAGTAATATGCTCACGACACTCCTCAAATACATTTAACCAATTTTCAAGTGTTTGATGTTGTGGTGTTGGAAATCGTGGAACAATTACTCTATGATGCTCTTGTTCAAGTTCTTCTTTGAGCCAGGGTATCCAATTTTCTTCTCCAGTTCCATATGCTCCGTGTATAATGAAAATATTCATATGAATTTTAGATGAATAACAATTATAAATGTTTTCACTTTTGTATTGTTATGTATAAAGTCATTGGTATAGATGAAGCAGGAAAAGGACCTGTACTCGGTTCATTATTTATTGGATTTTCAATTATTAATTTAGCAAACGGTGTTAAAGATTTAAATGAGTATCAAAATAAATTAAAAAAGTTAGGAGTTATGGATTCAAAAAAATTGAGTCCTAAAAAGCGAAATTATATCTATAATTCACTCAAAGAGATGATGGATATGAAGTACGCACAACTCACTCCAATTATTATTGATGAGAACAAGCAAAATGGAAGAGATTTAATGCAACTTGAAATTGCAGCAATTGCTAAAGTATTAAATGATGAACAACCTCAATGTATTATTATTGACGCATTAATGAAAGATACTGAAAAATTTACAACAATTTTAGAAAAAACACTCAATTTTGAGTGCACAATTATTGCTGAGAATAAAGCAGACTCAACATATCCAATCGTTGGAGCTGCTTCAGTTATTGCAAAAGAACTTCGTGAACAAGAAATTGCTCAAATTCATCAAAATGTAGAAGAAGATGTTGGCTCGGGGTATCCTGGAGATGAGAAAACTCGTCAATTTGTAAAACAAAATGGGAAAAATAAAGAATTGCGCTTTTTATTTCGAACAAGCTGGAAAACATATCAAGAGTTATGTTCTAACTCTCTTCTTAACTATTAATAGTGAATAATTTACCTGAAGTTTTATAAACACATTTTTATTTGTAAAAGTAGATACAATGACAAAAGGAACACCAAGCATGGGTAAAAAAAGTAAAGGGAAACTACATATTATGTGTAGAAGATGTGGAAGTCGCTCATATCACATGAAAACAGCAGTTTGTTCTTCGTGTGGGTATGGAAAATCAAGTAAGATGAAACGTTATTCTTATGTTAGAAGTAAATAATAACTTATTTTTATTAAGAATAAATTAATACATAGATTTATAAAAGATGAGTTTAAAATATTCTTTATGACAAGATCAAGAACAACTAATGAGTCTGTTGCAATCTCTGCTTATTTTTTAGTAGGAGTATTTTGGTATATGCTTGATAAAAATGTAAGAAATTCATTTACAAAACATCACGTAAAACAAGCCGTCAATTATTCATTCATATCATATATTGTATATGGAGTTATCATCGCAGTAAACATGTATGTAGTGTTTCCAAGTGGAATTATATTTACAAATCCAATACTTACAATTTTAATTCTCTCATTAATGGGAGTAATTATATTTTTTCTATTCTCATTATATGTTATTCAAACGCATGCAATATTTAGTAATAAAAAATCCTACGTTCCATATATTGGAAAGTTAGCAGATAAATATTTATCTTTTTAAAATTTAATATTTTTGGTCAAATTAAAATGATATACTTCTAGATTAATATAATATATAATATGAAAATTTCAAATTAAATTCTTATATAAACCACTCATATTTTTTATAGAAAATTATCTATATCTAATTAAATAATCATAAAACCACATTAGCTTTGAATAAATAATGTTTTATCTATAAATGATATTAATATAATAAGTATATTAATAACAAGAATAATGCAACGAATAAGCCCACTTTTTCAGACACAAGTGAAGAAGATTGAGTATCTATTGCACTGTCTACAAATGAGTCGATCAAAACACTTGTATAGACCTTTGAATCTTCAATTCCTACAATTGATGGAAATTGAGATACTTGTGGGTGGGTCTCTACAAGATACTCAATTTCATATACTTCATTTGGAGCTAATGAGCTAATCTCCCATACTCCACGTTGAGACAAATAAAATGGTTGAGATATCTCTTTAATTAAATATCTCTCATTTAATCTATCAAAGATTCTAAAACTCCCCACTTTATTATTACCTACATTTCTAATTGTAATTTTAACTTTTGAAAAATCTGAGTCTACTCGCTCAACTTTTTTTTGAACTAAAATACTCGTGTCTCCGAGTAATTCTTCAAGAACCAACGCTCCTTCAAGGATTGCGTCTCCATCGTATTCAACTGGCGTGAAATATGTGAAACTTTGAGATGAATCTTCATTCTTAACTAATATATATTTAAATTCAACTTCTGAGTACCCTTCTAATTTATCAATTGAGAAATCTAATCTATTTCCATCAACATTAGCATTATTCACGCGTACAAGTGAATACCCTTCAGGAATTATATCGCTAAATGAAATATTTTCAAGAGCGTCTCTTCCTAAATTCATAACTCTTAAAGTTACTGTTAAATTTTGTCCTCTCTCAACAAAAAATTTATCTACTCGTTTAGTTATCACTAAATCTGAAACTGAAGAATCGTCTCCTCCACCACCTCCTATTGCTCCACCACCTCCAGTTGAGGACCCACCTCCGCCCCCTCCTGTTGGATTTTGTTCTTGAGTGAATGAGAATGAAATATTTCTTGACCAATTCCACATTGCACCAACTTCTGAGCGAACCCAATAAATTGCGCCTTCAAAACTATCGTCATCATAAAAATTGAAATTCTTCTCACTGTATGGAGCAACAGTAAAATTTTGGATTTCTCCTACCTCAAATAGTGTGTCAATATGACTTATGTTACTCCTTTGAATTTCTAAAAAATTTCCTCTTAAATTAAACTCTGATGGGTTCTTAACAGTTGAGCCAACAACACGTGTTGAACTATTCTTCATCGGTTCTTGTGTGAATGATTGAGATGAGTCTGAGGAGTTGAAGAATGTTTTATTTGGAGATGTTATAAACTCTGAACTATTCAAGGGATTTTGAATAGTTTGATTTTCTGACTCCATTATTAGTTTCTCTACTGAGATATGTGGATTTAAAATATATACAGGGGAGAGATACACTTCAAGAAATGATGTGTTTCCATTTTGAAGTTTTAAAAATTCATTTTCTTTGATAACACCAGAGAATGAGTAATCTATACTTAAAGTTGAATTTGGTTCAAACTCAAATTCTTGAAATCCTTGGTAAATCAATTCTGCTGTTGAAGTATTATCATTTGAGCTAATACTATTAAATCCTCCAAATACATTTTGAGGTGTGTTAATAGTCACTTTCAACTCATCAATTGTTTGATTAAGTGAGGGATTTGTTATGTGAAGAGTTCCTGAAACTTTCAACTCATAATCAGAATTGAGTTTTTCTTCAACAAATTGTTCTTCCTCTACAGTATGATTGATATATAGAGAATACGAACTAGAGCAGAGAAAAAAGATTATGAAAATTACACTTACTACTCTAGTCCATCTCATTACTCTCACTCTCCTTTATTTTCCCTAACTTTCACTACTTCTTTTCTAATTTGATATACTAAGAACACAAATAGGAGTGTGTTTATTAATATCCAAAATAAATATGAACCTCTCAACCATTGAGAACGAATAGGTATGAATGAATATTCAAACTCTACACTATTTGGTAAATTATCCTCTAAATCCCAAACTCCTGTATTCTTATCAATAGTTGCTAACTCTTCTAATTCTCCAATATATGTAAAACGATTATACTTTGGAAGTGTTACTTCAAATCTCCCATCTTCAATAGGAATAGTACTATCTTTAAGAGGGATTTTTAAATTTTTGAAAAAAATTCCTGATGATTCAAATTCTAATTCATACTCAAGCGTGAATTCGTATTCAAAATCAGGAAGCAAAGGGTAGTATATATCTAATATTAACGCACTATATTCTTCAAATTCTCTATATGTGTAGGTAATGTTTCTTCCAAACGAATCTTGGACAATTATGTTGTCTAATTTTATACTTGTAGCTGAGTCTTGCGTTCCACTTCCAACTCTAAACTCCAATTGTCCTGGAAGAATTGCTCTATCATAATTATTCTTTATCGCCATATCCTTGGACACTTTAATTGTATCATTGCCAACAAATTCAACTGTTGAATAATATTTTGAAAATGTTTCTCCTTCGTAATCTTGAGCAAAAATTAAGCTCATACTTGAGATTATAGTTGTAATCAAAAAAAATACGTATAATAACGTTTTTAGATATGTATTTTGCATCATATTAAAAAAAATAAAAAGTTATGATATATAAGTTTATTATACTACTCACTTATACTATCAAACCAAGCACAAACATGAAGCTTGCCATTGCTGCAAACATTCCTTCTACACTTTTCACTCGCTCAACGAATTCTTCAACAAATACTCCATTTGCTGTTGATGCACCATCAATTTGCTGAGGATCCACACCAGTTACGAATACATCAAGTAAACTATACTCCCCTTCACCGGTCACATTATATGAAACCACAAATGTTGTATTATCATAATTTCCATCTCCTGAGAAATTTCCATTTCTTGGACCTTGTGCAAAGGAAGTGTTTGAATCTGGCTGTTGACCCACAAGACCCCATGTAAGCATAGTTCCATTAAATCCTGAACCTGTAATACTTACATTATTATAAGTTGGTTCATACCATGTAGATTGTACCGGATAGAATGATGAACTTGTAATATCACTTAAATTACTTGTTATATTGAAGTTCTCCGGTACAAAGTCATACAATGACACAATGGAGTTCAGTGGAGTCACTTGGTTTCCTTTGTTATACACTTCAACTCTGATATTATATTCATCCTGTCCTAGAGAAGTAATATTTTTGTTCACTTCTAACCAATATCCAAGTACTAAATACAATTCTTTAATGAATATATCATCTCCATTTTGTGTAACTGTTCTATTTACAATTTGAGTTCCATCATCATGAATTTGAAATGTTGGTTTACCATATAAAATAGGTGTTACTGGTTCAGTTGTATAATTAAACAACCACGTAGGTGATTGATAAGTATTATTAGTTGAATTTAATACATAATCCAGATCTGTATAATTTTGTTCCAAGATTGTTCCATCAATTGAATCCACATCTCTTGTATTTGGATCTCCTTGCTCTGAATAATTAGCCACCCATATTGAGAACTCTGTTAATAAGAGCGAAATATTTGAGTTACTGATCAAACGACCTGTACCATTCCAAGTTACATTTGTATCTGGTAATGATGGGTTTGAAATTCCAACAATCTCTTTTTCAATTTCAAGAGACACATTATCACTAGCAATTGCTGTTAATGAATCAAATCTCACGTATGAAATTGTGTTGTTTAATTGATATGATAATGTTGTATTTGTCATGTTGAACGTATTTGTCTCTCCAATATTTACTGGTGATAATATATCGTATGACAATGTATATGAATCATTTGTGTTTAAACAAGACCCATCTAGTACATCCCAAATAAGACTTGTGTTGTCTGCTCCTTCTGCTGCATTTGCAGAATCAGTTCCTCCATATGGACTTGTTGCAGGATCTACAAACTCAAATGAATTTCCTGAGAAGTTGATAGGGTATGTATTTTGACTCAATTCAACGTTAAAAATACACGCATCTGTATTGTATGATGGAGCTACAAAGTTATTTGTAATATTATCTGTAATTGTAATTGAATCTCCCGCTAGAATTTTCGAATCACTATAATTAGTAGATAATTCTAAAGGTGGATTTACAGACACATTATCAATTGTGTAATTCCAAACTGAACTCTCTCCTGCTTCTAATTCAAAAATTCTAATCGTGAACTCATCTGAAGTATTATCTAAGATAGTTCCATTTCTTCCTGAAAGATACTGAGGAGTTGTAATATTACTTGCATTATTAAATGTTACAAAAATATCTGAAATTGTCGCATCAGCATTTTTGTTAGTAATATTAATTATTCCTGTGAGTGTTGTGCTCACTTCGTAGGGAGCTGCTTCATCCTCAATAGGATTGTATTTAACCTCTTGATCTACGAATTCATCTACATCTACTGCAATTTGCTCTTGAGTAGCAAATCCAGCACACATCACTGTTAATAGCATAATAATCATGCTAAACATCCATTTAATCATGTTCTTCTTTTGTAACATAAGATAATTTGTTTTTAAAAAAGATATAAGATTTGTTAACTACAAAAAAGTTATAAAAAAATTATGACAAAAATGCTATTCTAAGTTCTTAATTAATTATCTTACTTTTCCATAAACTTGTGTTTCACTTACCAATTTTTGTCCTGATTCTTGTTCAAAGCAAATGTAATCATTATTGTCAATAGTAATTTCAACTCCTTGATTTGATGTTTTAATGCTATATTTAAAGAACTCTTCAGCTGAAATTGAAATAGTGCTGTTTGCAACGACTAGTTCTCCATCTTTTTGTATAGCTATAACACTCCCGTTTTCAACTTTATTTGAAGTGTTAATAAATGAGAGTATTCCTTGTTCATTTTCTGCTAAAAGTAACATTCCTTGACTTTCAACTCCTCTAAATTGTGTTGATTGAATATTTGTCACAGCAAGTACTTGTTTATTTCTCATCTCATCTTTTGAAAAATATTGCTTTAAACCTGAGACAATTTGTTTTACTCCATCTTCCCCAAAATCTACTTTTTCAATATATAACTTATCAGCTCTGGGATGATCTTCAACTTCAATAATAGTTCCAAGTTGTAATCGTAAATCTTGAAATTGAGGTTCAGGTTTAACAATCCCTTTTTTTAAAAATTCTTGAATATGAGAGTAAAAAAATGAATTTACTTCATGAGTGTTATATTGAAATCCATGAGTCCCATCTTCATGAAACACATATTGAATTATTGATGAGTTTATTCCTTGTGCAAATATCTCACTTTCCTCTTGTAAAACTAGTTTGTCGTGTCCTCCTTGAAGTAGAAGAATAGGTATTTGTTGTTTGTTTGCTATTTTTAGTAATTTTTTAGTTGATACTTGAGAATACTCTCCAATTATTTTCTTATTAATATTATGAACACTTTTATTTTTTTCATTATAATAATTTACTTTCCCTTCTTCTTTTAATTGTTCAATTTGTTCTTGTGATAATTGTAAAATTTTAAATAATTCTTCTTTTTTTCGAGGGTGGGTTAAAGGAGCAACTACAATTTTTTGAATAATTTGTTGTTGAGTAGAATTTAATGTTAAATATCCTCCTAAACTATGTCCAATGAGTGTGATTTCTTCATATCCAAGTTGATCTGTCAAAATTTCAATAATGTATTTGAGTTCGAGTTCTTGATGAGAAATTGATAGCGAATATGATGAACTCTCACCGCAACCTAGAAAATCAAAGCTCAATACATCGAGCCCTTCTCGCAATAGATAATATTTCCATTCATCAAATTCACACCCTTTTGAACTTCCCATAAATCCATGTACAAAGAGTGCTACTTTTTTATTTTCACGCGTAGGATGTTGTTTAATAAGATGAGATTTTATAATTAATTCTTTTCCATTCTCTTCATAAATAATATCTAATTCTTGATATGTGAATTTTTCCAAAGTGTCAATTTCTCTTCGAATTTGTTTAAATGATGACACAATTGTGTATGGAGCTCCTTGTTTTAATCTCTTTTTTTCGTGAAATCCAAAATCAACTGCAATTGTTCTCACTCCTGCTCTATTTGCTTCTTTTAAATCTCCAAGAGTGTCTGTTACAAACACAACTTCATCTTGATTTAGATTATACTCTTCTTTGAGAATATGTCTGATTTTTTGCTCTTTACACGAATTAAATTCACCACATAAAATATTTTCAAATATATCATCATTTAATTTTGAGTTTTTAATAATTAATTCAATATTTTTTTTTATGTTTGAAGTAACACAAAATAATTGATAATTTTTAGATAATTCTAATACTTCTTTTTTTACTTTTTTCTCAATTTTCATCTCTTTAGTTGCTTCGTCTAAAATTTTGTAAAATTGTTTTATCTTATTCTCTTCAAATTGTTCTTTAAATCCAGTTATTGCATTTCCATCAAACAAATCTTTAAATTTCTCTTCTGTTAAATCATATGCTTGATTATTAGCATTATAAACTTCTTTATAATTATCAACTAAAACTCCATCAAAATCAAAAATAATTGCTTTAATTGAATTTCTATATTCATCTGTTTTGATGATTTTGTTTTGAGATAAATTTTTTATCTCATTTTGATTGTCTTCAGTTGAAGTTTCTTCTTTTTGTTCCACTTTACTGAATAATTGGATTTTTTCTCCTAATTGTATTTCATTTTTCAATAAATCAAATTCTACATTTTGTTTAATTTCAAACCCTAATTGATTTGCTAATATTTGAGATTTTTGTGGCATGAATATTGAGATAAATGGTGTAATATTATACAAGGCATTGATAAGAACTTGAACAATACTATTTCTTCTCATCTCATCTTCTTCTTTAAATGGCTGAGTTTCATTAATATATGCATTGAGTTCTCGAATTCTACTCCAAACAAGTTGTTGGGCTTTGTGAATTTCAAATGTATTAATTAGTTGTTCAAATTCTTCTTTTATGTCTAGTTTTTTAAATAATTGATTGTCAATTTCTTCTACGTTTGTTTTATTAATTGGCTCAATATTTCCTCTACAATATTTTTGAACCATTGTATATATTCGTGAGACTAAATTTCCTAAATCATTATTTAAATCATTATTAATGGTCTGCTCAAATTCTTCATGGGAATACCTACAATCATCTCCAAAGTTTCCAAGTGACATACTATAATATCTAAACTCATCAAGTCCGTAGGTTTCAATTTCTCTAATTGGGTCAATCACATTTCCAAGTGATTTACTCATTTTATGTCCTTCTTTATCCAACACCATTCCATGAGCATGAACTGTTTTTGGTAGTTCATATCCACACGATTTCAAAAATGCGGGCCAATACACCATGTGAAACCACGAGATATCATTGCCAATAACATGAATGTTTGCAGGCCAATGGTTTGAGAATTCTTGGAGTTCTTCGTATTGTGTTGCAGAGAGGTAATTAAACAGCGCATCAAACCATACATATGTAACATGAGAGGTGTCAAATGGGAATTCAATTCCCCAACTAAGTGATTCTTTAGGGCGTGAAATAGAAATGTCTCTCAAGCCTTCTTTGACTCGATTAATAATTTCTTCTCTTCGATGTTTTGGAGACAAAAAATCAGGGTGTTTTTCATAATACTCAAGTAAAAAATCTTGATATTTAGAGAGCTTAAAAAAGTAATTTTGTTGCTTGACACTTCGACATTTCGTTTTATGAATTGGACATATTTCGTCTTCTTCTAATTCATTTTCTGTATAATACTTCTCACATCCAACACAATACAACCCTTCATAATTATCTAAATAAATATCATTGTTGTCATAGGCTTTTTGGAGCACATTTTGGACAAATTGTTTATGCTCTTCTTGTGTTGTTCGAATGAAAAAATCATTTGATAAATTGAGTGTTTTAGTTAAATTTATGAATTTTTGTGATTGTGCATCTACAAATGCTTGAACATCTTGTTTGTTTTCTTGCGCTTTTTCAAACACTTTTTGTCCATGCTCATCAGTTCCTGTGAGAAAAAATACGTGTTTTTGATTCAATCGTTGAAAGCGCGCAATGATATCAGCTGCAATTTTCTCATACGCGTGTCCAATATGAGGAGTTCCTGTTGCATAATCAATTGCAGTTGTAATATAGAATGTGTCTTGTGAATTTTTCTTCATAGTAATTGAGATGGGGGAGAATTTAAATAATTAACTCATTGTAATTAATCTCTATTGTCTTAATATTTTTAAATTACTATTTAATACAACATCACTTAAGTTAATACATAAACACTTTGTGTGAGTTTTTTTACCCATTTGATTTTACTAAAACAAATGACTTTATTAGTATCATATTTATACAAACATAAAGACCTTAAAAAATCAATTCGCAAAAATCTTATTTTGCTCATCTATATTTTTTTGCTCAAACTCTCTCGTTGGGGCGGCATTTAGCCGCCCTCCAGAAATCCAGATTTTTAGACTCCACATGTCCTGTAGCATTACAGCCGCTCAATGTTCATTGGTTCAAGGCTTCTTGTGAACCCTTTTCACACAGACATCCATAAATTTTTTCAAAATTTACGGTGCATACGAGCAGCGAAAGCCAGAGATCGCGGACTTAACAGAAGGAGCACTGTTCAAGCGCGCATTAAAAGGCCCAGCGCGATCACCATTGTACCAGCCCCCACTGCGAAGCAAGGCACGACCGCTTGCACTATCTGAGTAAATTCTCCCAACTCCTTCATCAGCGTTATAATCTCCCAAAGGTCCCATTTCATAACGAGTATTAGCAGCACTATCTTTTGAATATGGAGCTACAAAACTACACTCACTCTGGCCATCATTACCGAAATAACTATAGTAACCATCACTTCCCGAACATGCATTTCCATCTATTGTGTTTCCATTCTCTAATAAATCAACCCACTCCCAAACATTTCCTCCCAAATCCCAGATAACTTCACCATTGCTTAATTCTAATACTCTTCGCTCAGTACTTGGTGCTGAATTGCCAGTGCCATCGTAATAATCGCCTATGTCACTCACTGCTAATGCATTAGAAGGATTATTATCACTATGTCCTCTATACATACTCCCACTACCAACAGTGCTGCTATCCCAATTTGTGCTTTGTTGTTCTGCATTCCTCGCTATTGTCATCCACTCACGATTCGTAATCATCTTAAATGTTCCATCTAAACTACTATGCTCAGTATTTAAATCAGTGCAAGCACTGCGTGCAGTTGGAAAGTCAATACTCACCCACGGTGTTGAAGAAGGTTGTGATGTGGCAACTCCTGATACATCTTTGGCTTCAAATTGCATAACGCAAAAATTGTCTGTTCCAAAATAACTATTCCCGGGAACTTCAACCCAATCTCCAGGGATGGATGAGCAATCAACGCTTGAACCTTCTTCTGTTGTTACACTCCACGTTGTGGAATAATCGCCTAAATCAACTGTGGCTTGTGATGTTGTATTATCTGAACTCGAAGAAGTTAAACGAACTTCTATACTATCTCCAGGGCTCATACTAGTAGATGTTGTCCAACTACCTCCATTTATACTAATTTGTGGAGAACCATCTCCACTAACACTGACACTCAGAGGACCATCATATCCAGTAGGAGTTAGAGAATTACTAGTGATTGAACTACTAGTTGCGACATCAGTCTGATTTGTGAAACTAAAGGCATCTGGAAGAGTATCTTGCTGAGAATTGTCATACGAGCAGCGAAAGCCAAAGGTCGCGTACGTAACCGAAGGAGCATTGTTCAAGGCCACAGTGAAGGCCCCAGCGCGTGCATCACGGTCCCAGCCCCCACCGCGAAGCAAGGCACGCCCGCTTAAATCTCGTGAGTAAATTCTCCCAACTCCTTCATCAGCATTATAATCTCCCAAAGGTCCCATTTCGTAACGAGTATTAGCAGCACTATCTTTTGAATATGGTGAATTGAAAGTACATTCACTCTGGCCATCATTACCGAAATAACTATAGTAACTATCTCCTCCTGAACACGCATTTCCATCTATTGTGTTTCCATTCTCTAATAAATCAACCCACTCCCAAACATTTCCTCCCAAATCCCAGATAACTTCACCATTGCTTAATTCTAATACTCTTCGCTCAGTACTTGGTGCTGAATTGCCAGTGCCATCGTAATAATCGCCTATGTCACTCACTGCTAATGCATTAGAAGGATTATTATCACTATGTCCTCTATACATACTCCCACTACCAACAGTGCTGCTATCCCAATTTGTGCTTTGTTGTTCTGCATTCCTCGCTATTGTCATCCACTCACGATTCGTAATCATCTTAAATGTTCCATCTAAACTACTATGCTCAGTATTTAAATCAGTGCAAGCACTGCGTGCAGTTGGAAAGTCAATACTCACCCACGGTGTTGAAGAAGGTTGTGATGTGGCAACTCCTGATACATCTTTGGCTTCAAATTGCATAACGCAAAAATTGTCTGTTCCAAAATAACTATTCCCGGGAACTTCAACCCAATCTCCAGGGATGGATGAGCAATCAACGCTTGAACCTTCTTCTGTTGTTACACTCCACGTTGTGGAATAATCGCCTAAATCAACTGTGGCTTGTGATGTTGTATTATCTGAACTCGAAGAAGTTAAACGAACTTCTATACTATCTCCAGGGCTCATACTAGTAGATGTTGTCCAACTACCTCCATTTATACTAATTTGTGGAGAACCATCTCCACTAACACTGACACTCAGAGGACCATCATATCCAGTAGGAGTTAGAGAATTACTAGTGATTGAACTACTAGTTGCGACATCAGTCTGATTTGTGAAACTAAAGGCATCTGGAAGAGTATCTTGCTGAGAATTGTCATACGAGCAGCGAAAGCCAAGAATCGAGCCAAGATACGAAGGAGCACGGTTCAAGTCCGCATTGAAGACCCCAGCGCGAGCACCATTGTACCAGACCCCACCGCGAAGCAAAGCACGCCCGCTCTCATCTCGTGAGTAAATTCGCCCAACTCCTTCATCTGTGTTATAATCTCCCAAAGGTCCCATTTCGTAACGAGTATCAGCAGCACTATCTTTTGAATAGGGAGCTACAAAACTACACTCACTTTGTCCATCGTTACCAAAGTAACTATACCAATTATCACCTTCTGAACATGCATTTCCATTGAAACTTGAGCCATCCTCTAACATATCAACCCACTCATAAACGTTTCCTCCTAAATCCCAAATAATTTCACCATTACTTAACTCTAATACTCTTCGCTCAATACTTGGTGCTGAATTGCCAGTGCCATCATAATAATCTCCCGTGTCACTTACTGCTAATGCATTAGAAGGGTTGTTATCACTATGTCCTCTATACATACTCCCACTGCCAACTGTACCACTATCCCAATTTGCCCCTTGTTGTTCTGCATTCCTCGCTATTGTCATCCACTCACGATTGGTAATCAACTTAAATGTTCCCTCTAAACTACTATACTGAGTGTTTAAATCAGTGCAAGCACTGCGTGCATCTTGAATATTAATGCCCCTCCACGGTGTTGATGAGGGTTGTGATGTTGCAACATTTGAGACATCTTTGGCTTCAAATTGCATAACGCAAAAATCACTTGTTCCAAAGTAGCTATTCCCGGGAACCTCAATCCAATCCCCAGGGATGGATGAGCAATCAACGCTTGAATCTGACTGAACAGATGTAGGAACAAATTCAACTCGCTCAACATACTCTTTTCCTTCAATAGTATAAAATATATTTCGAGCAGTTGTAATATTTGCCTCATCACACGCATTTGATAAATCAATTTCATTAATTCCAAATGTTAAATTACTTACATTAATTAAACAATCTTGATCATCTAATTGAATTTGTGTCAAAGGAGAAAATCTTCCTCTCTCACTCACTCCAACATACAATGTTCCATCTTCAAGTAATTCAATTACCTCAATTGGAGCCTCTTGCTCTGTGTCTCTTTGCGAATCAAACACTGTTTGTGTAATAGAAGTTACTTCACTTCTAATTGATACTAAAACTATTGTTAATATTAATAATAATAAAATGATAGAGACTATAGGAGAGAGTCCTTTTTTATTCATACTGATAAATTACATAATTTATTTAAATATTTTTTTCATTACTCAACTTTATAAAAACTCAAATATTAAGAAATTTATGAATATTGAATTTAAACTCTCTTACTCACTTGAAGAAAATGCTAATATATATTATCAAAAAGCAAAAAAGTTGAAGAAAAAAATTCCAGGAAGTGAAGGAGCAATTGAGAGAACGAAGAGAGAAATTGAACAATTTAAACAATCTCACGAAGAAAAAGAACAAAAACAAAAAAAAGAGCAGTTGTTTCAACACGTAAAACAGCAATGGTATCATCAATTCAGACACACGAAACTTCCAAGTGGACTCATTGGAGTCTGGGCGCAAAATGCTCAACTTAATGAATTACTCATTAAAAAATATGCAACACAAAATGATATTGTATTTCACACTGAGAGTCCTGGATCACCATTTGGAATTATTAAACAAGACTCACACAGTGCAACGCTAGATGATATTCAAACAATGGCTCTATGTATTGGAGCATTCTCCTCAGCCTGGTCACGAGGACTTGGAAGTGCAGATGTGTTTTATGTCGGTGTTGATCAAGTCAGTAAAACTGCTCAAAGTGGTGAATTTATTTCAAAAGGTTCATTTATGATTCGAGGAGAAAAGCAATTTGTTAATAATGTAGTGCTTGAGTTGGGTGTTAGTATTGTAGATGTTGAGCATGTTAATGAAGAAGAGGATGAGAAATATACAACTCGAGAAATTGTACTTGGAATTCCACAGTTATTAAAACAATATGCTCATGGGAAAATTTTAGTATTAACGCCCACAATGAGTGAGCCTAAAGATTTACATAAAAATATTATCAAACATTTAGGGCTTGATAGAAAATTTCAACTCCCAAAATTTATTCCACAAGGGAGCAGGATTATGAGTGTGTTGAAGAAATGAAACTCTTTTACTTATCTTAGAGCAATAATTGCTCCTGCAACTAATACAACTCCTCCAATCATTGTCAAAACCCCAACATTTTGGGAGAAAAAATGTTGTGAAAATACTGCTTGTTGTGTTGGATTTTGCTCAGTTGAGTTGAATAATTGTGTTGAATTTATTTGTGTTTGATTCTCACCACTAGGATCTGATGTGAGTTGATTTTCCACAGAATCACTTGATTGAATAAAGTTTTTCATTTGCTCTTCATCAAATTCTATTGTGTTATTTGAGTTACTATTTATTTGAGAAAGTGTTACAAGTCGCTCTTCTAACTCACCCATCACATCTGCAATTTCAACATCAACAACATCACGCTCACCAAATCCTCTCACTTCAATTTCATGCTCACCTGGTTCTAGAGTTAAGGGAATTTGAAAGTCAAAGTTTCCATACTTTCCAACATCAAATTGAGCAACTCGCTCATCATTCACATTCACAGATACTCGATATGAATTACTCTCTCCACGAGATAATTCACCTATGAGTTTTACTTGATTATACCCATTTTGAATCACTTGATATATCTCAATAAATGAATCTCTCTTAACGCGAGGAGAAGAACTTGAACTCTCATCATTATCTTGATCTAAATCTTGATTATAAAAATATGTTGTTTGATTAACTTGCTTTGTGCAATTATCAAGTTCAATTTCTCCAAAGACAATAAATTTCCCATTTTTTCGAGGAGTATATGATTTAGCTGACGTAGTTGAGGAAGTAAAAGGATTTTTGACAACATTGCCAACTCCATCTTCGACTTTATATGTTACACCTAATGAAGTGTTTCCAAAGAATTGAAAGGATATTTTATCTTCTTCAATTACTTCTTCAACATCAAGTGAGAGTTCAATATCACATGAATTTTGTTGTGGGGTATCATTTTGAGATGTTTCATTCAAAGATTCATTGTAAGGTGAATTTGTTTGCGTAGAATTTTCTTCAATTTCACTATCTTCTTCTGATAATATTTTAGATGCATTTTGAAATTCGTTTAACTCACATGGAGAATTTTTATCAATAAAGTGAGACGTGGAGTTGAAGTGCAAAGAGTCTCCTTCATCATCTGGAGTATCATAATTATCATCATAACTCAAAGTGAGATTTGAGTTGAAGTGAATTGTAAATGCTTCTCCTCCTACCTTTAGTCCACTATAACCAACTCCTGTTCCACTCGCCATATAAATTTGACAGTTTAAATCTGATAATTCTAGTGAGTCATTATTTTCATATGTATCAATAAAATTACTTCCAACAATGAGTAGAGTTGAAGTATTAGAGTGTGATTTGTATAATGAGAATGTATTATTTTGAGAATTTTCATCGTCAACTAAAAATTCTGATTCATTGAATGAATCAACAATAGAATTATTTTCAATAAGTATTTCAACAAACTCATCTCCTCTAAAATTAATCTCAGAAATCTCAAGTGCGTAGAGTAGTTGGAATTGTATTAGTCCTGTGAATAAAAATAGATATAATTTCACTTCTTTGCTCATGTGTTAAAAATTATGAATGTTTATATTTATAAAATAATCGAAAATAATCAACTCTTTAAAAATCTGTTAAAGGAAGAGTAATATTTATAATAA
>CAZULG010000007.1:0-42902 GCA_964621065.1 uncultured Methanosarcinales archaeon
ATTGAGTTATAACAGATGTTGTAACTGATTTCACATGTAAAATTTCTAAACAATAACGAGTTACATCATCAATCACTGCTATAATTTTGCCTTCTTCACTAAAATCACTATCATCAATATATCATAAAAAATTTGTATGCTTACGCTCAAAATGAATATATTTTGCGCGAAATGAGTGGTTGTGCTCAGTTCTCGTAAAATTGTTTCGTTTGAGAACTTCATTAACAGTATCTTGATGAATATCTAGATTTAAACATTGTTTGATTTTTAGAGCTCCATATCCAGTTTTCTTGCCAAAATTGATGATTTGAGCCTCTAATTCTTGAGTAACTTTGTAATAAATTTTATTTGGGACTTTAGATTTGTCTCTAAAATCCCAATTTTTCTGAGTAGAAAAATATTTCTGCCAACGTTTTAAAGTTCTAACACTAACTTCAAAATCAAATTTATCTCTCAAAATTTTTTGAGATTCTGAATAAGAGTTTTGTTTAACTCTTAATTTTAAGAACTCTTTTCTAATTTCATGAATTTTCATAAAATTAGTAAAAACAAAAAGTTTTTACAATGGTGACATATGTCACCCGACTATACAGATAAATTTGATAAGAAAAATTTAATAAACTTAAATGCAATTCCTAGAAATTTAGGAAGAATTAGTTTAGGGGATTTTAAAGGGTTAGAAAGCACTCTACAGAACCTTATCAAGCAAGAGCGGACCTCTCTGTTACATTTGAAAATTCACAAAGAGATGATTTAAGATTATCAATTATATTATTTGGACCAAAACAGGGAACGGGAAGTTTTGAGGATTATCAAGGTTTAGTTGACTTTTTAGGGAATCCTATATCTGCAAATCAAACCCCAAGAAAGAAAAGTGGAATTGATGGAAAAATTATGCTCCCATTAGTCGATTTAAATGAAAAGAATTATCAAATTGGGACAACAAGTTTAGATTTTATTATTTTAATGTCTCACGGGAAACCGATTTTTTCACAATATGAGAGGTATGAATTTAATGGAGAAGTTGCTATTGAGGAAGACTTTGGAAGATTTGAAGAAATTTTAGAAGGAGACTTTAGAGTTCAACCAAGAGATGTCTTTTACTATAACGGAACTCACTACGTAGGAAATCTTCATTCCCTATACAATTCAAAACCCTATGATCAAGTGGCAGGATTTATTTCATTTCCTAAAAATTAGTCCTCTTACTTCTTCAAATTTATGACACACTTTGTAAATTGCGTTTAGTCGTTTATAAGTCAAAAAATATTCTACTTTCTAGAATTCTTTAACACTAAAATATATCGTGTCAGCGATGAATTCATATATTGTTCAATTTCTGTAACTTCTTCAAAATATTTTAAAGCAATTGGCTTAAAATGTGTAAAACATCCATAAATAATGACCATCTTTTTATTTGGTTTCAACATTTTTTGAGCTGATTTGACAAAATCTTCATATAATTCTTCTCCCAATCTTCGCGAAGATCTTCCATAGGGGATGTCACTTACAATTCCATCAACAGAGTTTTCTTCTAAAAATTGCTCCTTAGCGTCAACATTATACAACCGAGGAAGTTTAAACCCAAAGTGAGCACAATTTGTTTTAGTATGTTCCAAATCACTTTGATTAATATCATTTCCTATCATTTTTAAATTCATATCTAGTCCTTCAAGCAAAATTCCTCCGATTCCACAAAATGGATCTAACACAATATCATCTTCTCTAACACCTAATAAATTAATACACACTCGAGCCATATCTGCTTTGAGTGTATAGGGTTTATTCACTGCTCGTTTCACGGGCATTCGAGTAAGATACGATTTTTTATTCTCAAATACTGCTTCAGCTAAAAATACTTGATTAGGAATAAAAATATAATAAAACAGATGAGAAGGATTTTTCAAATCAACACGCAAGTGCGAGAGTTGTCTTCCAATAGGATAGGCAAGAGTTGCATTTTCAATATTGGCTTTTGTTTTAACACTAATTTGATTCACTGCAAACGATTCTTCATAACTATATGTTTGCAAATTCAACTCCTCAAGTATTGAGTCAAAATCTAGAGCTTGAGCAATATACCTATATACTCCTCGAACAAGTGTGAGGCGAGTGAAAAATGAATGATTCTCATTAGGAAGCTCAAATGACACATTTAACTCATAGAGTGAATTTTGAAGTTTCTGAAGAGAATATTGTTGCGTAGGAAAATATGTATAAAATAAACTTTTAAATTCTTCTTTACAAAATTGGGGGTTATTTCCATGGACAATGAGAAGATATGTGTATTTTAATTTTGAAGTTTGTGAATTTGACATTATAAAATTGTAAAAATAGGTTAGTTTAAATAATTTAACCTCATATTATTATATCATATTGTTAACTATATGCGAATCACTTCAAATCTCACTTTCCCTTCTTCAATTGCTCTCTTCACACTTTTTTGAACTTGAGAAAGTTGTGAGTTCCCAGATTTAATCTCAATAAAAATAATTTCTTCAACATTTGAGTTATCAAGTCCTTTAAATCCAATAAAATCAATTGGCCTCCCCTGAAAGTTGCACTCAGTCGTATTACATGGAAAATCTTGAGTAAATGGAGCAAATTGCTCTGCAAGTTGTCCTTTTATAACACTTCTAGATTTATTAAGTGCTTTTTGTCTCTCTCTTTCGAGCACATCGCTCATAATATCAAACATAAAGCGCTTTCCTAGACTTCTTCCTATAAAAAAAGCAATGACAATAAATATCATCGCTAAGATTAATACTGTTAATATAATTAGTACATTCTCCATAATTTAATGTAGTTTTAATCATTTAAAATTATTCCTCTTTTAATTTTAATTAATTTTATATTAATATTTATTGATAAAAATAAATGTTTCTATTTTCTAGTGATTCTCTTGTCAGTGTGAGCATAGTAACACAACATTTATAAATATTTTTGTGTTACTTATAGTAAGAACATGACAGATAATGATTACGAAGATGAATATTTAGCTCGTAAAAAGAAGCTACGAAAACTACACTCTAATTTGAAGAATTCTCGAGAAATCCAAGAGATATACCATAAAATAATGGGTTCATCTGAAACAGGAGATAATCAAGAGGATCCTGAAATTGAGTAATTACTTAATTCATTGACTTAATGTTTTCACTTTTTAGGTATAGGAGAATTATTTAAATTATTTTTATTAATTACAAATATGAATTATAGATATCAAAGCGTATTTTTTATTTTAATATTAGAACTTTTATTGTTATCAGTATCATATTCTGCAGATTTTCCTGATGGTCAAACAATTTGTTGTTATAATCTTGACAGTAATGGTGTTGATACAGATTTAGCTGGTTCTTGTAAATCAAATTCGAATAATTTTATTTTAGGCGTTCCTAATTTAGATGAGAGTCTTGACTCAATTAATAAGGTTGATGAACAATGTACACAACTTGTGTTGGATCAAGGAGTCAATTGTCAACTTAACACAGGGGAATACGATACAAGTCGTTTTTACCTTCAAATTGATGGAACAAATTATCCTCAACGAAGTGTATGTGAGTATTCTTCAAATGATCCTCTTGCATGGTATACAGGATCTGTTGAGATAGGAGGTGGTGAAAACCAAAAAGAAGATGATACAGGAGTTATAATAATTGATCCTAATTATAATAGTTCTGAAGAATTCACAATTGCTGATGAAGATTTGGGACAAGCTCCGTTTAGTGAAACTTCACAGAGCAGTTGTTCTTCAACAACGCCATTTGGAGAATTATTCTTATCAAAATCTACATGTGAAGCTCGAGGAGATGATTGTGTGTATGATCCGTATAGAATAGGGGCTCTTGTTCAAAATGAAGGAGATAGTAATGATGAGGGGATTTTTAGTTCATTAAGACCAGATAGTATGTGTGTTTCAAAATCAAATGAAATTCGTGTATGTGAAGACATTCGTTCAAAAAAATTATGTCAAGATTATGAGTCTGAATTAAATCCAAATGATGAGTCTTTAATGGGAATTTATGGGTGCGAGTGGAGAAGTGTTAACTCGCAAGCAGGAAAGTGTGTTACAAAAGATTTATATTTTGAAAACCAAGAAGCTAAAGACTCAAGTGAATTCAAATCAATTAGAATTGAAAATTCAATTCAGAGGAAAAACTTTATTACAAATCCGCTCTTTGAGGTAACTCAAGACTCAAACACACTTGATTACTGGGAAGGTCAAGATTATTCAATTGAATCTTCAGCCCAATATGATAATTTACATGGCTCAAATGTTGTTCGATTTAGTTCTTCAAATTCTCAAATCTCTCAGTTTGTATCAGGAGTTCCTGGAAATGTCGAATTGGAATTAAAAATAATAGCGACTGAAGACGCAAGACTTCAAGCAAATATTAATGGAGAAGAACTCACTATTTCTCAATCAAATCCATTGTTTAGTTATGATGAGTTTGAATCTAATTTGCATGCTTATACGTTTGTGTATCAAAATACGATTGAAAATGCAGATTTAGATGTAGAGATTTCTGCTACAACAAATAATGTAGATATTTTAGCAGTATCTCTCTCTCTTCCAAGAGCGGATGTAAGTGCAACTCAGCAAAATGCAATTTCTAATGTATATGCTGAAAATATGTTTCCTCAAGATAGTTTTATGTGTTCAATGTGTGAAGCAGGATTTAGCAGTGATTTTTGTCAAGAAGAGTTAATTAATAAATTTGGAAACTGTGAATTAGTAGCAGATGATACTCAATCAAGATATCAATCAAGCGTAGATGGAATGGTGAATCCGTATATTGAGAATCCTAAAGAAGAGAAAAACACATTTATTGAAGAAGACATGGTGTTTTGTGGTGTGTATTCAAACCAAAGACAATGTGAAGGCGATAATAAATTAAATTCAATAATTTCAAATTATCATAGTACTGACCAATTATGTAGATGGGATGGAGCGCGTAATAATTGCTATAAAGACTCAGATGGAAATAATGAGCCTGATATATTAAATAATGGTCAATTGTCAGAATTTTCTAGTTTAAATGCATTTGATGAGTTTACTATTGATCCAAACACAGATGACACATTAAATGATTTTCAACTCTCATGTGATGTACTGCCTCCGCGTCTTTCAATTATGACTTACAAGAAAATTCTCAACAATGGAGAAGTTGAAGTAGTTCCAGCTTCAGGAGATTATTCAACTACACCAGGAGTTTTAGACTTTGTTGTTGTCAATTTAGAAGAACCTGTATCTCCTCAATGTCGGGTATATGAAAATTATGAATCCTCCGTAACATTAAATTTTGAAACATCAACAAATAATGTTCAAGTTCCTTTTGAAGATATTTTTGATGAATATGAACGGGGAAGTGAATTCTTTCAAAAAATATATAGTTATGATGAATTTAAAAACTTAATTAGTGGAGTCGTATCTGATGTAGATGATGTGATGCAAAATGGTAAACTAACTGCGTATGATAGAGCAGGAAATAAAGACAAACTCTCACACGAGTTTTCTTCAACAAATACATATCCTAATTTAGATTTTGAATTTGAATTAACTCCTCAATCAGAAAATGAAGTGTATCCAATTACTGAGCTAAGCGTGAATAGTTTAGAACCTGATCTTGAAATTGTAAGTTGTGATATTTTTGTTGCAGATGTTGATGATGGATTTAGTACTATTATAAATGAACAAGAAGTTTCATCACAAGATTTAAACGAGAGGTATAATATTGGTGAGCGTATTGCACAAAATGAAGGTTCAATTGATGAAGGTGGAAGAGAAACATTCCCAGTTGAGTTATTTATTGAGTGTAGAGATGTTTTCGGACAAAGTAAAACTGACTCAGGAAGTTATATTTTTTCAAATCAAGATGAGATTATAGTTCATCAATTTGGAGATTTAAATTTGTTAAATCTAAATAATACTAGATATATGAATCCACAGACAAAAGAGATGTTTTTAAACATCTCAGCTAAAGAGGGTGTTTCATGTGAAAATTCGTATGTTCAGGACTCAGGGGAAGATGAAATAGATAATTTTGGAGAAATTCCTTTTTCTACAGGTTCAAGCGTAGATGTATATAATCAATCATATTCAACGACTCTTGATTTTTCAAGTATTGATGAAAATGGCATGTATACATATGTTCAAGAGTGTAGTTTTCAGGGGGGATATTTTGAAAAGCAATTAGATTTTGAATATGATGATTCTTCAATTAATATTGACTCACTTCAACTTCAAGAACAAGATGAGTCAAAATGGAAGATGTATAAGGGAAATTTATATATTAATGCAGTTGATAGAAGTCTAGTGAGTTCTACAGGCACAGTTGATACAAATGGGTTTAATAACTATTTAAACACAAATGTAGAGTTATTTATAGATACTTCAGAAGAAGAAATTAACAAAATTAATATTGTGAGTATTTGTTCATCAAATGCAATGGATGTAGATTCAAATATAACTCCAATTTCGCAAAATATACTTGGAAATTTAGATGATGAGAGATGTGAAGTTGATTCTGATTTTTCTCAAACAACTGTAAAATTCATATCAGATATTGAATTAGAATCAATCACAGGATTTTTGACATATGAGACTATTGATACATTCTTTGAAGTATCTGCTCCTAAAATTTCAATTGGAGTTGCTGGAGGAGGAGAAGCAGTAAGTGATGTTATTTATTATAATTCAAATAATCCTGAGCTCATTGTTGATATGGGACTCAGAAATGATAGAGATTTTACGTGTGATATGAATTTAGAAGTAGGTGGGAACTCATTTAGCGTTTCAAGAAATTCTCTTCAAGGAGAAGTTCGAGTAACAGCTTCTCAAATCACAGATGACACAGATGTGATTGGTTTTAATCCAAACGCTGAAAAGACATTAACAGTTAATTGCGAAGAAGATTTATTTAATCAAACAAGTTCAAAAACATTTAAACTTGAAGAAGACTCAACTCCTCCACAAATTGAAGATATAGAATTTTCAGGACTTGGAAAAAATTGGGGATTGCCTCTTGTTGGAAATTCTGAGTTAACAAGTGATGTTCAAATTATTCTCAATAATTCTGAAGAGTATATATCATGTACTTATCAAGTGAATGAATTAAGTTCAAACTCATTTATAGATGCTACTAACTCAAAAACAGTAGATGCAATAGGAACATCAATTGTTGAAGACTCTGAAGCCTTAATTGTTACACGAGATGGAAATAGAGCTGATGAGAATCCCTATTTTTTGATCACAAGTGGAGCAATTACAAACCCAAGTGAAGTGCAACATACAGTGAGAGTTGAATGTATTGATGGAGCAGGAAATTCAGATCAAAGAGTGTTTGAAGATTATACTCTTAACTTATTTAATTATGGACAAATTGATGTTCAAGGAAGTATGAATTCACAAGGTAATTTAGATATTACTGTAGAAAGTTTAACAAATTTGCAAGGTTCAAGTGTTAAATTAATTGATAAACAAACAGGAGAAGTACTCATTGATGATAATGTAGATTCAATGCAGAGCTCAGTAGAACAATCAGGTTCAATTTATAGATTACATTTAAACAATGCACTGGATTTGAGTAATTATGAATCAACTCCTGATCAAGAATTTGAAATAGATTTGTTCCTATCACAACTAAGTCCTTTAACAGATGAGTTTAGTGTTGCCATTGACTCACAAGCTCCTACAATAGATATATCTTTAAACACAAATGGAGAAGATATAATTTATTCAGATTCAGTATCTGGCCAAATTAGTGTAAGAGAAGAATTATCTTACTCTTCGGGACTTGAAGAAGTGATTGTAACACTTAACTCACCAAATGGGGTTAATGAATCAATATTTGATTCTAATTTAGGAAATGAACTGGTTAACAATATAGATTATTCAAACTTACCTCCGAGTTCATACACAATTGATGTGCAGGCGCGAGATAAAAACGGGAATGAGAATTCTAGCTCAGTCTCTTTTGAGTTAAGTAATGATTTTTCAATTAATGTATTAGATAGTCAAAATACATTTACAAGTTCTGAGTTTAGTAAAACATGGTATACACAAAGTGAAAACCCAACACTTAGATTTGAAACAACAACTCAAGTGGGATCTTGTAGATTAACTCCTGGAGACAATAGTGGCTATTATGGAGTTCAATATGAATTTGACACAGTTGATGCAAATATCTATGAATTAGATTTATCTAATGAGAATTCATTTGAAATTCGAGATGGAAGAAGAAAAGTAATCATATCTTGCGAGTCAAATAATGAATCAGAGCCAAATTATGATGTTGCTGCGTATTTATACAATGTGAAGTCAGTTCCAGATTACACTGTTGAGTTTGAGTGGGGGCAGACACAATATATTCTTCCTTCAGAAAATGCACGAGAAATTAATTTTGAAATTATACAAAAATCAAGCTTTAAGGATGTAGTGTGTGAAGCAAATCTTGAATCACAAAATAATAATAGAGAATCAGTTAAATTATTGACAGATGATTCAAATCTAAAAGGAAGTTATTCAGGAATCATTGAACAAGGAGTAGGAGAGTATACACTTGAGGTTGTATGTGAAAATCCACTTGGAACTCAAGGTCCAACTAAACGATATGATGTTTCAGTTCTTGAAGAACAATTTGATGTAAACATTGTCTCTTTAACAAATACACAAAACTCAGACATAAATATTAATGTTGATAATAGTCCAATTAGAATTCCTCAAGGAACTTCTCAATATAATCTTCAATTTAGTACAAACTATCAAAGTGAAAATCTTGAGTGCACTGTTGATGTTTCAAACTCAGGAGTTTTGAACTTTTTAGAATCACTTTTTTTCAACACAAAAATTGATGCAACTCAAGGAGTCACACAATTTGGAGTATATGAAACACCAATTGAGATTACAAGTGAAACGGATGAAATTTTAATCACTTGTAATGATGGCTCAATTTTTTCAAGTCCTCCTATATCATTTCCAGTTGAAATTGTAAATACTAATAATATTGAAGTTGATGTAGAGAGTATTCAAGGGGAGAGGTAGTTTGAAAATGGTTCTAAAAACCTCGTTTAAAAAAACTAAACCCAATGCTTCACTTTCAAAATCATCTAATTCATCACATAAAAGCCCAATTATTGATGTGAATAATGTGATTAAAGAGTATACTATTGGAACAAATACGCTTCGAGTTCTCAAAGGAATTACATTCTCAATATATGAGGGAAGCTTTACTGCGATTGTTGGAAAATCAGGATCAGGGAAAACAACTCTTGTCAATCAAATCGGGTGTTTAGACACTCCAACAAAAGGAGATGTATATATTAATAAAAAAGGAATTCGAAAATTAAGTGAGAGTGAACTTGCAATTTTACGTGGTAGGAAAATTGGGTACATTTTTCAAAAATTTAATTTAATTAAATCGTTCACAGCGCTAGAGAATGTAGAGCTTCCAATGATTTTTTCAAACGTAAATCAAAAAACAAGAACTAAACGAGCAACACAACTTCTAGAACAATTTGATATGAAAGAGCGTTTACAAAATAGACCTAGTGAGTTATCAGGAGGTCAACAGCAACGTGTAGCAATTGCACGAGCTCTTGCAAATAATCCTTCAATTATTTTAGCAGATGAGCCAACAGGAAATTTAGACTCTAAAACAGGAGAAGTTGTGATGGAGTACTTGAAGTCTTTACATAAACAGGGAAAGACAATTATTTTAATTACACACGATGATTCACTTGCAAAGCAAGCTGAGCGAATTATTACTCTGCATGATGGAGAAATCGTAGGAGATGTTGAAAACACATAATTTATTGAATTTTTATTCTTATATTCAAATTTCAAGAGTTCTAGAATCAACATTTCCTGTGCATACATCTTCTTCTCTAATATATCTCATTCTCCCCTCATTTTGAGTTGGAACTTTAAATTCAAGATAAAAATTACCTAAAGACTCGTTGATTTGCTCAACATCTCTTTTATTAATATATCCCGAATAGATTACATTAACTGTTGAATTTGCAGAAATATCTACAAATCGCGTATTTAAATTAAACACATCACTACTTGTTGAGTACTGATATGAATTAGCGTTCAAATTTTTAGAAATCAATAATGTATCATGTTGAGAATGAAACACGCAACCATATATTTCTTCAACTTCTACTCGTTTTGGAAACAAAGAGTTTGTGTTTGTATATTGAATTGATAGCATATTAAGCCCTTGAAACTGTAAATCTGACAATTCTTCTACGCTAATTGATGGGTCAAGTAAAATAGAGTATTCTTTTTCAATATCTCCTGATGAGGATAACACAACAAGACCTATTGAAACTACAATGATGAGTCCAAGTACTGTGTATAAAATCTTAAGCGTATTGTTCATTTTTTCCGTTTATATTCAATTCCTTTAAAGTATCTTCCAAGTACAAAAAATGCAACAGTTGAGAATACAAGTGTGAGCAGTATTAAATCTCTATTAAAATTATATACATCAATGGTGTAGAATATTGAAAAAATCAATGTTGAAATACTTGCAACATACACAACAAGTGAATATTTTCGATATAACACATAAAATATAATTGCTACAATGAGAGCAACAAAGTAGACAAAAAACCCGAGTGCAATAGACAAACCAGTTGACATTTTATAAATTAGACCTCCTCATAATATCTGCGCCTACAAATAGCGCTGCACTTGACAAAAATCCAAGCATTACTTTAATAGCAGTTGGAATGATATCCAAATACGTTCCAACAAAATATCCAATTGTAATGAGTAAAAAAACAATTCCAATTGCACTAAATATTTGCTCTATATTCATAATCATACTATGTTATCAAGATTTATAAATATATCTTAATTAAATTCAGTAATGAAACACTCTACGTTTGATTCTAATAAGTATGATAGATCTTCTAAAAAGTTTAAATATACAAAAAAAAAACCACAAATCAATAAATTAGAATTATTACACAATTATGAAAAACAACTTAATAATTCAACTCAGTTGATCTCACTGCAACGTCCAATTTCAAAAATTAAATATCTACGCTTTAATCCTACACTCATTGAAGAGGATAAATTATATGAGTTATTAACATCTACATATCGAATGAAGCTAGAGAAAATGTATATTCCAAACTGTTATAGAGTTCTCAAATCTCATTTTTCAATTAGTGGTTCATTTCCTCAACTCAGTGGATTGTGCTATGAACAAGATATCACTTCTCAAATTCCTCTGTTTTGTATTGACTTTTCTAAATATCAACATAAAACAATCACAATTGTTGATATGTGCTCCTCCCCAGGTTCTAAACTTACACAACTTGCCTATTTTTTAAACACATACAGTATTAGTGCAAAGATTATAGCAGTTGAGTTAAAACAAGAGCGAATAAAAAAACTAATAAATAATATTCAAAAAATGAATTTGAAACATATTGAAATTGAATGTGTTGATGCTCTAAAACTTAAAGTTAAAGCAGGAAGTGTTGATATTGTACTACTTGATGCTCCATGTTCGGGAAATTTCATCTTAGAGAGAAATTGGTTTGAGAAGCGAAATTCAAAAGGAGTATTGAGAAATGCACAAATTCAAAAACAACTCCTCGAAAAAGCCTCCACATTATGTAAAAGAGGGGGAGATGTATTATATTCAACTTGTTCAATGGAAATTGAAGAAAATGAGAAGAATGTAATTTGGGCGCAAAAACATCTCCCTCTCATCTCAAAACCTATCTTAAGTACTATTGAATTCACATTCCCGTATGAGGTAAGAAGTACTCATATTTCAAAAAATATTGAAAACAAAAAACTCATTGAACACTCAATTCGCCTGCATCCACCATATTCGAATACACAAGGATTTTTTATAACATTCTTTGAGAAAAAGTAATACTCAATATTAACTAATATGCTATTTGTAGCTAAAATACGTATTATTAATTGTAAACTATATTTTAATTATTAACTATTTTCAAAACTATTTTTTATTTTCAAGTTTTTTTATTTCAATAGTATACTCTTTAATTTCATCTCCTAATTGTTCACTTAGTGCTCCTTTAAGCATATCACTCATTTGAGCAAGTTGTTCAGGAACATTGAGTGTAATAGTTTTATCCTCTACTTTAATTTTATACATTTCTTCACTTAAACCAATTAACACATTAAGTGTTGTCTCAACTTTATCTTTAATATCGGTGAGTACTTTTTGCAAAGAAAACTTAAATGTAACATCTTTTCCAGCAAGAGGGTGGTTAAAATCAACCATTACTCTTCCACGCGATGCTGATTTTACTTTACCATAATTTCCATCAAAATTATAGACTTGTCCAGTTTGAATTCTCAAATTCTTCTCCTTAAACACTTTCTCAGGATAAGTTTGATAGAACTCTTTCTTTTTTCGACCAAATGCATCTTCAACTCCCAATTCTAGAGTAAATTCTTCTCCTTCTTTTGCGTCTTTTAACTTTTCTTCAACTTTTGGAAGAAGCATGTTTTTCCCAAACACGATTTTTTTGTTCCCAGTTCCTTGAAGTCCTTCTTGTTTTGCAAGCTCACTATTAGTTGTATCAAATACTTTCCCTTCACTCTCAATTGTCATTGAAATTTCAATCATATCTCCTTGTTTTAATGTCATACTCATTTACAATTAATAATAATTTATAAAATTTCGTAGAAAATTATTGTTCTTTCAACAACATATAAAGTTGAGGATTTGAAGATTCTCTAAAAAACTTTTCTATATGTTTCCTTGAATATCCATCAACAACAGGAGATGCTAAAACAGAAAATCCATCTCCAATATTTGAAAAAATATAAGGAAGTGTTTGCCCAGAGTGAGTAAATAATGCATAATTATTAGGAAATATATCTATCCATTGAAAGAAGCGAAAGGGGATTTGAATAAATTTTTTTTGCTTAGTGATTTTAGTTTCTTCTTTATGAAATTCTTTAAATAATAAATCAGCATAATAATCAAGAGAATTTTCTTTTTGCTTGTCAGTGTTATTAATTCTTTTTTTTATTCTATTTTCTAAGGTTGAAGGTGGGCTTTCCTCAATTCTTTGCAGGGTGAATTCAGAACTGGATTGAATATTCATACTTACCCTATAATTTCATCTTTAAAAAAACTTTTGGTTTAATCTAAATATTTATAATTTTACGTGAATTACTATTAATATGATTAAAAAAATGAATTCTTCTAAAGAGAATGTGCTAAAAAAATCGAACTCACTTGATAATTGGCCACAAATCAAAGGGTACAATGTAGAAGAGGAATTTGATTTGAATAATTTTCTCAAATCGCTCACATCAACAGGGCAACAAGCAACTGAGCTTGGAAAGGCAATTGAAATTACAAAACAAATGCAAAGAGATAACGCTACAATTTTTTTAGGATTCACTTCAAATGCTGGAACAAGTGGAATTCGAGAGTATATTCAATATTTATTCAAACACAAAAAAGTTCATGTTGCATGTACAACAATTGGAGCAATTGAAGAAGACATAATTAAATGTTTTAAACCATTTGTTATTGGAGATTTTCGAGCAAATGGTGTATATTTACGCGAAGAAGGAATTAATAGAACAGGAAATATTTTTATTCCAAATGATAGATATGCATTTTTTGATACATTTATGCGAATATTTCTAAAGCGCCTATTTGAAGTGCAACAACAAAATAATACAATTATTGGAATTCAAGAATTTGTCTATGAGTTAGGACGAGAATTAGAGCTCCAAAATATTGAGAATAAAGAAGAGAGCTTCACGTATTGGGCATACAAAAACAATTTGCCTTTTTTCTGTCCTGCACTTTTAGATGGGAGTGTTGGAGACATGCTCTATTTTTTCAAAAAAGAGCCAGAGTTTAAAGAGTTCAAAATTGAAACGAGCGAGTATATTGTAGAACTTACAGATTTAGCTTTGAATTGTGAGAAAATGGGAATTATTACTCTTGGAGGATCAGTTCCAAAACATGCTCTTGCAAACGCAGGGTTATTTCGAGATGGAGCAGAGTATTGTGTGTATTTAAATTCAGGTCTTGAGATGGAAGGCTCTAACGCTGGTGCACCAATTGATGAAGCTGTATCGTGGGGAAAAGTAAAAGCAAATGCTATGAGTGTTAAAGTTGAAGCAGATTTCTCGTTGACATTTCCATTGTTAGTACTTGGTGGGTTCAAGGATTAGAATTTTAGAAACGAAGTTTCAATTCTTTTGGCTACGGGTTTTCTTAATGACTCGAAGAGGAATGGTAAAGAAAAGCTGTGTGGGAGCAAGATTTTAGTTTGATTTTTCCGTTGTTGGTTCTCTTGGTGGATTTAAAGATTAGAATTATTTTATAAATATAATATATTTAAAATAATTATGATTAAAAGAGAATTAGACTTAAGTTTCCACTTAGACCCAAAACAAGAAGAATTATACTCTCAATTAGAAAATATTGGGGAAGAGATTGCAACATTTTATTTAGATGCTTTAAAAATTATAAATAATTCTGAAATTAAATCAAAAGTAAACTTAGTTGCCCACTTAGCTAGAGAAATGGATGGTAGTTTAAGAAATATTTTTTCAGAAACACCGGATGAGATAAAGTGTGAAAGTTGTAATCAAAAAATAAATAATTTTTCACATAAAAACTCAATTTATTCTGCTTTAAATTTAAATCCCAAGGAGGAAGATGAATTTGCAGAAAAATGGTTTTCAACTGCTAGAAAATTTCATGGCTTTGCTCATAGAAGTGGAGCTTGGAAAAAAACTAAAGATTTTGAATCTTTTGAAAGTTACTGGAAAGAGTTCGAAGAAATATTATTTGAGTTAAGTGGAAGTTATTTAAATTTATTAAATAACTTTGACAATTTATTAGATAAAGAAGAACCAAATAAGGTAATTCTGAACACATTAGAAAATTTGTTAAAAATTGAGGCAAGAGAAAATTATTTTTTTAGAGAATTAAAAAAGACTGGTTGGTTAGAAGGGTTAAATAATAGAAATTATTTTGATCCTAAAAATATTCCAAAGCCAATAGAATTTGAAAATGGTTGGAGAATTCATATTTGGAAACCTATTAAATATTTGGAATTTGTTTCTGAAAAATTAAATGATGATAATTTAGATTTGTTTATGAAAATTCTGAATAAAATTATAGAACATAGGGAAGGTGGAAACATTATTGATAATAATAATACAAACTATTCAATTTTAAAAATACTAAGTAATATTCCAGCTGATAAACTCGAAGAGAAACATATTATTTTTATCAAAGAAACTTATAATTCTAATTTTGAAAATTCGCTAATTTCAGCAGAAATTGGAAAAAGTTTTCTTCCAATTTTGATTGATTCAAATAGAACAGACTTAGTATTAAAATTATTAAAAGAAGTAATTTTAAGATTCATGTCTAATGAAAGATTTAGTTTCAAAAATTTTTCTCCAGTTATGGAAAATTATTGGTTTGTAGATTTATTTAAAAATAATCTTGAATACTTACTAAAAGTATCTCATAAAGATTTAATTTTATTATCTACTGAAAAAATTAACGAACTAATAAATGAAGAAGAAAATTGTTTTCATATCTCAAATTTTCCAAATTTGAATAATTTAGAAATTCATTCTTTGAGCAATAGTTATGAAAATATATTATTAAATGTTTTAGTAAAAAGTATTGAACTTAAATCTGACAATTTAGAAAATGATGTGAAATTATTATTAAAAACTAAAAAAGTAATATTTGTAAGAGTTGGATTATTCTTAATTGATAAACATTATGACTACTTAAAAGAAATTTTTTGGGAGTTAGATGATAATTTTATTGAGAATCATGATTTAAAACATGAATTATATAAATTAATAAAAAATAATGCTATCAAATTTACAGAAATTCAAATAAATAAAATAATTGAAAACATAGAGTCAGCTGAATATTATATTTATAATGAAGAAATAAGAGATAAGATTTTAGCATATAAAAAAAAAGAATGGTTTGAAATTTTAATTCCAACACAAAATAAATTAGTTAAACAAGAATTTGACAAATATAATAAGATAAATCCAAATAAAAATAAGATGGCTGGATTGAATTTTAAGATTAGTGATGTCCAAGTAGGAGAAGCTAAACCATTATCGCAAGAAAAATTTAATTGTTTAGAAATAGAAGATATTATTAAATATCTAAATGAATTTAAACAAGAAGAAGGATTTGGTAATCCGTCTTATAGGGGATTAGGGGAAATTTTAGAACAAAAAGTAATAAATGATTCTAATTTGATTTCTGAGAATATTAATAAATTTGAAAAAATGCCAAATAGGTACTTACCATATTTATTTAGAGGTTTTATTAATTCAAGTAAAGATAAAAATAAATTTAACTGGGAAAAAATTTTAAATTTTTTAAATAATGTAATAAAAAAAGAAAAATTCTGGTCAGAATTAACTGAAAAACAACAATGGTTTCAAGGTGAATTTTCAAATTTATTGGAAGAAGGACTAAAAAATGAAAATAATCTAATACCAGAATATTTATTAAATTTAGTTAAGAACATATTATTAAATTTATCAAAACACGAATTTTATTTTGAGTGTAAAAGTGATGATACAGTCACTTTTGCTTTAAACTCAAATCAAGGTAAGTTAATTTCAGCTATACTTTTTTTTGTATTTAGAGAATATAATTTAAGAAAAATATTTAATCCTGAAATTAAAGAATACTTTGAAGAAAAATTAAAAGAAAATAAATTTATTGAAATTAATTCAATAATTGCTGGATATTTATCTCAATTTATAACGATTGATATCAAATGGATTGAATATAATTTTCATAATATATTTCCAAGAGAAAATAGTAAATTTTTAAAAGCTAGTTTAGATGGTTATTTTTTTAATAATTTAGTCTACAAAAAGTCTTTTGAATTAATTAAAAATAAAAATCTATACGAGTATTTAATTGAAAATTTTAAAGATTGGAATAAGAATATTAAAAGTAAATTGACTGAACATATTATTTTAGCATTTTTAGAAGATTGGGAGGATGAAACAAATGTTAATAAATTATTATCTTTTGAAGAATCAGTTGAAACAATAATTAGATATATTTGGTTAAGAAATAACAAAGAAATAATCGACAAAGAAGACAAAGTTAAAAATATTTGGAATTTAATTAATTTAAAATATAAATCTGATTGTAAAATAATGAGTCAATCCTTAAAATTATTATGTGTGTTTAACAAATTAGATGATGATTTAGTTCAATTTTCATTAAATTCTACTAATCAAAACAATACAATAGATTTTAGTTTTATTATTGAATACTTAGAAAAGTTTGTAAAAGAATCTCCAAATAGTGTTGGTAATATTTTATTGAGAATTGTTGAAAATTCGGAGGATTTATACGATTATAAAAAAGAAATTGTAATTGAAATTGTTCTAGAATTATATAGAAGTAATGAAAAAAAACTAGCTGATAAAATATGTAATTTATATGCACAAAAACATCAAATTTATTTTTTAAGAGAAATTTATAATAGTCAGTCAAAATAATTTCCAAAATTATTATAAATCTCCTTCACCCAAAACTATTATGAAATTATTACTAACATCTCAAGGTTTGTATAATCAATCAATTGTAAATGCGTTAATTGAATTAGTTGAAAAACCTCTTGAAGAGTGCAATTTAGCATATGTTCCAACATCAAGTCATGGAGCGACTGGCGATAAAAAATGGTTTTCAAGAAACCTGTCAAATGTAGCTAAATTAAATTTTAAAACATTTCAAATCGTAGATATTGCAGTTCTTGAAGAAGAAGTATATATGCCAATTTTTCAACAAGCAGATATTTTATATTTTGAAGGAGGAAATGCTCTATTTTTACTAAAATGGTTACAAAAAACTAAATTAGATGAAAAATTACAAGAATTAATTAAAAGTAAAGTTTATGTTGGTTCAAGTGCAGGAAGTATTGTTACAAATAACACAATCTGGGCTGCTTCAGACTATATATTACATTCAGAAATCAAAGATACTCCTAAAGGTTTAGGACTTGTAGATTTTTATTTTAGGCCTCATTTTAATTCAAAAAATAGAGCAACAATTAATGAAGAATCTCTTTTAGAAATCTCCAAAAAAAATCCAGGGGAAGTAATTTATGCAATAGATGACAATTCAGCTTTAAAAATAGAAAATGATACTATTGAAATAATTTCTCAAGGAAATCAATTTCAAATTTTCCAATAACTTTATAATACTACAAATCATAGTGATATATAGTAAAATGGTACAAACAACAATTAATTTAGGACAGACACAAAATGGGTTTGTTGAAATATTTAAAGCTCAAAGAAATTTGAGTAATAAAAATGATGCGATAAATACAATTATTGAAGAATTTAAGGAATTAAAAAAAGAAGAATTTAATGAGAAGATGCTTGCATTTGAATGTTCATTATTATCTGAAAAAGCCCTTGCAAAGAATTGGTTATCAAAAGAAGATGAGGGAGCATTTGCTTATTTACAATGAACAAAGACATTTATTTAGTTGAATTTCCATTTAGTAATATTTCATCTACTAAAAAAAGACCAGCATTATTAGTTAGTAGTTTAAAAGGAGAAAATAATATATTTATTCAAATTTCAACTAAAGAAAAACTAACTAAGGATTACCAAATTAATTTATTAAAATCAGATTGTGAAGGAGAGATAAAATTTGATTCATATATTAATTGTGATATGATATTTACACTACACAAGGACTTAATAATTAGAAAAATAGGCTCAATATCTAATAAAAAATCAAAAGAAGTTGAAAATAAATTACTATCTTTATTTAAGTAAATATTTTTTAGAGAAAATTTATCTTTTTTGACATAAAACAAACTTAATAATTTTAGGATTAAAATTTTTCAAGTCATTTATCGTTTCATATCCTAGAATATATCCTTCATTCTTTTCAATAGATAAAGGCCAAGGGTCTAAAATTATTTGATCATTGTGAATTTCAATTTGAACTTCTACACTTTCCTTTTGATTTTAAAAAATATTTAATGAAGTTATTTTATTATCTCCAAAACAAAATAAAAATGATGCTAAATCACATAAATCTGTTATTGAATCAATTTTTTGATATTTTTCTAAATCTAAATTATTATTTCCACAAATTTTTTCTTCAACTAAATTTGATAATTCTAAATTATTATCCTTTAAAATTCTTTTCACATGAAGTAAGACCATTAGTTTTTCTTCTATATTATTATAATTACTACTAATCCAATTATTAATTTACTTTTCTCTTTTTAAAGAAGAGATTTCACCAAGTAAATCAGTATCATTATTCCAAAGATTTTGTCATGAATTGCAATTGATTGTAACCACACTTCATAATTAAATGGTTTTTCAAATTCATTATTTCCATACAATAATGCAATACTTTCTGAGATTCTTAAATGCTCAGATTGGGAATAAAAAGTCCATTTTTATGTTTAAACATATATTTTAATCTTTTAAATCAATTATAAACAATTTTAATTCAAAAATAATAAATAAAATATACAAGTTTTGCGAAGCAAAACTTAGAACTACTACATATAATCTCGCCATTGATGTCCACATTTTTCACATTTGTAAAATTGTGTCTCAGGCTCATCTCCTGCTCGCATTTGTTTTGTCCAAAAATATGCTTTATCGTGTCCACATCTCTCACACTCAGCAGATGTGAGAGGATTTACTTCAGCTTCTGCTTCATCTCCTAGCACTTCAAGTTCTCGCTTTTTCTCAACTTCTTGAGATAAATTAATACTACTTGTTGCTCTATTTTCATGTCCACAACTTGAACATGTAATATCTTCTCCTGCTGTCCCCATAATTAGAGCGCCACATTTTTCACAAAAATCTACCATTTTTCACATTATTTTATTGTTAATTACAATTAATCTTTTCTATCTAGTTCAAGTCTATTTTTAAATTCTTCCATTTCTCCATCTTCGTATTGAATATGTGCATCTTTATTGTAAATGGTTTTTTCTTCTCTACGCGGAATTATGTGAAAGTGCACATGAGGTACATCTTGTCCTGCAATTTTGTAATTGTTTTGACAAATATTAATCCCACAATTTAGCGTTGATTGAATATGAGTTGCTATTTTGAATACAACACGTTGCAGTTCTAAAAATTCTTTCTCACTCATATCAAATATCGTCTCAAACTCTTTTTTTGGAACAACAAGTGTGTGTCCTCTCTCCATTGGAGCAATATCTAAAAATGCAATATACTCTTCATCTTCATAAATAATTGCTGAAGGAATCTCTTTATTGATTATTTTTGTAAAAATTGAAGTCATACTAATTATATGTTTTAAATCTTTTTAAAAATTAGTATTTATTGTAAAATAGGCTCTTCACTACTCTTCTACAATCAGGAATATATTTAATTAGTGATTGTTAGATATAATTAATTATGGATAGGGCTCAGTTATTTTTATTATTTAGTATTTTTGTCGTAACAGGGGCGTTTGTATTTGTGTCTTTGCCAGGAGTCTCAGAAATTGATTTATATGCACAAGAAAATGAGCTACTTGAAGAAGGAGAAACGTGTCAAACGCCTTCTTTTAAGGGCCAGTGCGAAGAAGGATTGACATGCAGAGTTATTGAAAAAGAGTTTTACTCGAATGGATATTGTATTAAAGATGAAAACTAATGTGTTGTATATTCATATCTACAATTTAGAGCCTGGTTTTAACAACAATTAACAACTCAGTACAAAAATTTATAAGCATAAAAACATAAACTTGTGATATGAGCAAATCAAAAGAATCATCTTCTTCAAAATCAAAAAAAACACAGGATAATATAAATACTTCTGATGATGCAATTATATTTGAAAAAGAAATTTCAAAACTATCACAATCTCAACAACAAGAATTATTGGCAGTTAAGGACTTTTTAAAAGAATTTAATGATGAATTGTTTGAAAAATCACAAGGAAAATCAATGGGACTCTATGTTGTGCCAACACTTGAAGAAAATAATGCTCAAGTCACAATTAATCTAGAAAAACTCACAATTTATTTTCTATTAGATGATTTTGAAAAACCAATTACAGAGTTTAATCCTCAAATAATTCTCTCAGACAAATTTGAACACTATCTTAATGTAACTACTAAAAAAGAGACTCAAGGAGAAGAGTACCACGAATACTCATTTAAAAAATTTCCTCAGTGGAGATTTGTGGGCTCTTCAATTTCAATTCTTCGAGAAAATTGCTTCGACTCAATTTATGATGATTTGAAACACTTAGGGTTATCATTTATTTTTAGTGATTACAGAGGATTTATTTCAGCACTAAAATCAATTGATATTCACAAAAATATGCTACTTCAAAAATTTGAAAAATATGTTGTAGTCTATGCAGGAGCTGGTTCATGGCTTCGAGGAGAGAAAAGTAATGATTTTGATATTTTCGTTGTTGTTGATGATACTGATGTGAAGAGAATGTCAAGAATTCAAGTAAAAGATCAACTGACTCGAATAATTTGGCAAATGGCTCAAGATGTCTCTCAACTTACAGGAGTGAGTCTACACGCACAAGTCTATTTACTCACTGATTTTTGGGACGCACTTAAAGACGCTCATCCTGTTATGTTCACATTTTTGAGAGACGGAGTTCCATTTTATGATAGAGGATTATATTCTGCTTGGAAAGAATTATTAAAACTTGGAAAAATTCGTCCATCTCCTGAGTCAATTGATTTGCA
Source organism: uncultured Methanosarcinales archaeon (assembly GCA_964621065.1). GTDB lineage: Archaea > Nanobdellota > Nanobdellia > Woesearchaeales > UBA583 > UBA583. The sequence goes on from CAZULG010000007.1 coordinate 21,745, forward strand.
TATGAACGGAGCAACTCAACTTATGGATAGAGCGAAAAAAACAATGCAAGAAATTGCAATGCAAGATATATATTACGCAGTATTAAATCCAGCCCAAGCAATGTTGATGCTCAAAGGTTATAACCCAACAACTCCAAAAGAGACTGTGAAAATTTATGAAGACGTATTATTTAAAAAAGAGCAATTTGTAAGTGAGAGAGAAGCAACAATTCTCAAAGACACAGTTAAAATGTTTAAAGATATTGAACATGATAAATCATATGTTGTGAGTGGAAAAGAGCTTGATAAACGATTAAAAGATGCAGATTTCTTTTTAAAAAAATCAAAAGATAGATTTGAAGAAGTAACCAATCAAAAAACTGTTGAGAGTGTTGAGAGCACATACGATGAATTAATTAAACAAATTAGAGAATTAGAATATATCAACTCAAACTCTAAAACTCCGCTTAAAGATTTTGTAAAAGAGTATGTAAAAACAAATAAGGTGAATCAATTTGTTGAGAAATCAATTGGAGAAATTGAAAAATTAATGAATCAAATTCACTCTAATTCTAATCAAGCTTCGTCTCAAAAAACAATTACAAGTTTAGAGTCAAATAAAATCATTAAAGAAATTCGAAATATTTTAAGTGAGATTAAAAGTATTAAAGAAGAACACTATATCTCATCAATTTCACAACAAAAAGTCACAATTTACTATACGCCAAAAGATAGTTCTGAGCAATTGAGAGCAGAAGTGTTTAAAGTTGGAAAACACATATATGTTCATAATTTCACAACTTCATCAGTATATGAGCTTAATTTAACAAAACATACAGGAAAAGAAGTTGAAATGCCAAAAGAGTTGGAGTTTGAGCGAGTTAATATTTCAACTGATTTAATCTCAACACTCAAAAACGTATTACAAACAGAGAATATTGAAATGTAGATTAAGTGTGAAAATTTTAAAGGTAGAAGAGTATATTAAAAATAATATTTTTTACAAATACTCAAGTGTTTCTAAAATAATTTGAACTTCAACAGAAGTAGTTGCACTCCCAACTAGAACTCCATATGAATTCCCAACAATTGCAGAGCTAACATATGCAGATCCGGAGTTTGCAGTTGTAATATTATCAACTGAGGATTCAATTTTTTCGAGTGATTCATCGTCTAAAAGCGAGCTTGCAAGCGTTTTTGAATTACTTGAATACACGAGCGCTCCTGCTTGATGATAATCTTCATTAGTCAAAATGAGAGTTTCTTTTTTCGATTGCTTTTCAATGAATGATTTTTGACTCTTCAGCTCATATGATATAATATTACTTGTAGGAGTTGGAGCAATTAAATTTCCAAGCGCATTATTAGTTGATACAACACGCACTATTGAGAATTCATATTTGTCTGCAATCGTATTAAGTTCTTCTAGTTCTTCTTCGTATAAATCATGAGGAACATAAATTATATTTGAGCCCTTGTCTACTTGTAAAAATACTCCAATTAAATCACTATTATAACATGAAATGGAGATGAGAGGAACATGAAGCACATTTTCAATTTGTTTAATTTGCTCAGGAGTTAATTCTTTTTTTCCACATAATACAAATTTATCTGTTGCTAAAAAATACATTCCAATTTGAGAATTATTTTCAAATTCTAACATTGATACACTCTTTTTTGAATCCATATATAAAGTATTCATATAATATTTATAAAATGACGCCTTGATTTTTTCTTATTTAATTAGAATAGCAAATAATTATAAATGAACTTTTTAATTGATATTTATAATCTAAAATGATAACTAATAATTTTTACTATGTTTGTAAAGGAAAAAATGAAGATTGGTTTGAAAATATTAATGGAAGATTTAAAGAAAAAGTTAAGTTAGTATACATGGATCCGCCTTACAATACAAAAAGAAGCAGAGGTGCAAGAAAAAGTTACTCAGATAACAACTCTGATTGGAAAAAATCGATATATGAAGTTATTGACAAATCATTTAATTACTTGAGAGAAGATGGATTTTTAGCGATATCAATAAATCAAACAGAGTTATTTAGCTTAAAAAATGAAATCGACAGAGTATTTAATAAAAAAGGTTGTTTTGTAGGATTATTTCCAATAAAAATTAGACATTCAGATAGACAGTTGATGATAGGAGCTTCATTTCACGATATTTATGAATATTTGTTGATTTATAGAAAAAATCCAAAAAGTCAGTTTAATACAACATTTAAGAAACCAGATTTAAATGATTATTATCATGAAATAAGAATACTAGATAATAGTCCGAAAATTATGGAGATTAAGGGTAAAAAAGCAGAAGTTTACTCTAATAAGCAATATGAAATTATTTCAGATAAGAGTAAAACCTCTAAGGAATTTTTTAGAAAGTACTCAATTTCTGGAAAAATAGCCACAGCAAACTGGTCAGGGGAATTCTATGAAAATAATTTAAAGCATTTTGATAATAATTGTTTAATTAAAATTCATGGTTTAGAAAATCATGGGAAAGGATATAGGTGGTTTGAAACTCCAAACGAAAAAAGAAAACGTGGTATCTATTTTCAATCTTTTGAAGGTGCCGGAAGAAAAAAACAAGTATCTAATGGAGATTTTGATTATACTGATGAAGTGACTTTAATGTTTAAAGAAGGAGGAGAAGGAATTGATTTCAAAGACTCAAAAAAACCTGAAAAATTAATAAATAAACTGATAGAAATAACAACTTCTGAAGAAGATATTGTATTTGATTTATTTGGAGGGAGTGGAACTACAATTGCTTCTTGTGTTAAAAAAAATCGAAATTGTTTAACAATTGAGATGGAAAATGTAAAAATTATACAAAAACGTTTAGAAAACTTAAAAAAGGGTGAAGACATAGATAAGAAAATATATGATTTTGATTATAAATTATTTAGTGATTTAAAGGAATGGAAAAATGAGCAAAAAATTTGATTTAGAAGATAAGTATGTTTATGAATTACTAGAAACAAGTTATTTTTTTAAGGTTCCTGATTATCAAAGAGAATATTCGTGGGATAATTCACAAATAGATGATTTTATATCAGATGTTATAAAAATTTATGAAAATAAAGATATTGATAAATATTTTTTTGGAGCATTAGTTTTAATAAGAGACCAATCTAATAATAAAAAACATTATATAGTGGATGGGCAACAAAGATTAACAACAATTCTGATTTTTTTAAGTGTTATAAAAGAAAATCTATCGGATCAGTATGAAAAAAATATAATTCAGGACAATTATTTAAAAACAATAGATGGGAATTATAAACTTGAGTTAAATAAAAACAATGAAGGTTTTTTTAAATTATTCATCCAGTCTCCAAATAGTTCAAAAATTAAAGAAGATTTGAAAAAAGAACCTAATAACTCTAACAAATTAATTTTTAAAGCTTATAAAAGATTTGAAAAACAAATTGAAAAATATATCAAAGACAAAAGTATAAGAGATAAAAATATTTTTTTATTGGAAATTAAAAGATGCTTAATCGAAAAAGTAAATTTTGTGAAGATAGATAATGAAAATGAAGAAATTGCAAGCTTAATCTTTAAAGTATTAAATACGAGAGGAAAGGGATTAACTGAGGATGAGATTATAAAAAATGAGGTGATTTGGAAGTGTAAAAAGGATGAAAGAGAAGATATAATATTAATATGGAATAATTTATTAGATAGTTTTTATGAAAAATTTTCAGATAATTTTTTTTACAGTTATATTTTAAATTATAATTTGATTCAAAAGTCAGAACTGATTAGAGATTTTGAAGATAGAGTTGAAAATGGAGATATCACATTCATCAATTTTGCACTGAATCTTAAAGAGGATATTGAAATTTTACACAATTTGAGATTTCCAAAATCTAATTTTTTTAAAAATAGAGACTTATTAAATGACATTAATACTATAAACGGATTTAAGGTGGAGCAGATATATTTGCTTTTGTTAGCTTCATATAAGAAAAATTTTTATTTTAAAGAAGTTCTAGAAATTTCGAAGAAGTTTGTATTTAAGAATAAATTCTCAAAAAATTTACCTTTTAAAAGTAGACCTTTAATTCATTCACTTAGTAAAAAAATAATTAATGAAGAATTTAAAAATCATTCTGATTTAAAATTAATAAAAAATGAATTATTTAAACTTCATAATTCTGAAGATCAAATAAAAATTAATTTTTTTCAAGATGGAATGTCGGATAAACTTTTATTTACTATCATGATGAAAATAAATGGATTTAGTAGTGAGGATTATAATTTGGAACATATTTTCCCTAAAAAAAAGGCTTCAGAAAAATTCACCCAAGATTTTAATGAAATTAAAGCAAAAAGAAATTTTGGAATTAACTTCATTTCAAATTCAACTATAATAGCAGAAAAAGATAATTTAAAAGCTTCTAGTAGAAATTTTGAAGAGAAACTAAATTTTTATAAGAATGAGAGAAATTATTTTTTGAAATCAAATGCTCAAATTGTTCATTTAACTAAAAAATCAACTAAGTTTGATATAAATTTTATTGAATCTTATGAAAAGTTTATATGGAAAGAAGTTAAGTCCATTTTTTTGGATTGATTATTAATAAACTAGCTATGTTTAAAATTTGTTCCAATTTTAATCTTCAAATATTAATAATTAAAAAAAGCAGGTCGTGACTTTTATAGGATTATTAAACCTCTAAATTTATAAACAAAATCTCATTTATTATAACTAATCAAAACTATTCAATAGTATATATTTATATTTTGAAGTGAGTTTTGAGATTAATGATACTTAAATATAAAAATGGTAGAAATCGATGAAAAACAAGTATTCTCTTTAATTCAAAGAGCAAAAGAAACAGGAAGCGTAAAAATTGGAGCTAATGAAGTTACAAAAGCAGTTGAGAGAGGACAAGCAAAATTAGTTGTCTCAGCAAGCGATGTATCTCCAGCTGAAATTGTTGCACACTTTGAGGGGTTGTGCAAAGAAATGAAAATTCCATACTTAAGTGGTGGTTCAAAAGCAGAACTTGGTGCACTTGTACAAATTAAATCAACAACTGCTCTAGCAATTATTGATGCAGGTTCAGCGAAAAAAGAATTAGCAAATTTACAAAAAGAATTATTTGAAGGATCTGATAAAAAAGAGAAAAAAACAGAACAATTAGAAGAAGTATCACAAGAGTCAACTACTGAAGAAAAAAGTGAGGAATAATTGTATTTAATACTATATTAAAAAAATAATAGAAAATAGCAAAAGATACGAGACACTTCGTTCTTGTATCGCCAAATTTAAATACGAATAAACAATAATACAAAATGGCAAAAGATAATAAAAAAGACCAAATCATTGCAAGTATTCCTGGGACAGTTGAAACTATTGTTGGAAACGCTTCAGCAAAAGGTGGAGTGACTCAAGTTCGTGTAAAAGTACTAAGTGGTCGAGATGAAGGAAAAATTATTACACGAAACGTAAGAGGTCCAATTAAGGTAGGAGATACACTTATGATGACTGAAACAGAGTATGAAGCAAGAAAAATCTTTAAAAAGAAAAAAGCAGGAGGAAAATTTTAATAAATAAAAATGGCAAAATATTGTAGTTTTAGTGGAAAAGAGTTAAAACCTGGTTTTGGGAAAATGTATATTAAAGATAATGGACAGATTTTATATTTTGAAAATAGAAAATCTGAGAAGAATATGCTCAAGTTAGGAAGAGATAATCGTAAATTTAAATGGACAAAAGCATCTCAAAATCTACGAGCTGCGCAAAAAAAAGTTGAAAAAAAATCAAATTAATATCATTTTTAATTCTTCAAATCCGTTTATAATTTATTTTAATAGGAATAATAAGATTTGGGGGCAAGATTTCTTTGTGTGGTGATAGCCACAAATAAAAGCACTTATGAGTTTAAAGGCCATTATGAACAAACTCTAAATTGATACAAAAATTAGCTCACCATTCACTTCAAATTAGAGACACAAATATTTTTAAACCACAAAATTTTAGGGATTCATTAAATGAACTCCCACACAGAACTCCCACACAGAACTTCCCCACAGAACTCCCACGCAGAACTCCCCCACAAAAAATGTCAAAAAATAATTTTAGTCTAAAGCAAGCCATCTCCCCAGTCATCTCAGTAATACTATTACTCTCAATCACAGTCATTATCTCTTTAGGACTATATCAATTTTTAACAAATTATGTCCAAGACACACAACGCACAGTTGAAAATAACGCTATTTTAGACTCTTTGCAAATTCGCTCCATATTTACAGACTCTGATCAAAGTATCATTCAAACTCCATTTGAACAAATCAACATCTCCAAAGTCATTTATGAAGGAGTTGAGTGTACAAACAATAGTGGAGTTGTCAGTGGAAAGCCACTAAGAGTAAATATGAGCAGCTGCGCACAAGCAAGTGGACAATCCAGTGGAACTTTGACAATTGAAACTAATGAAGGAGTAATTCAACAAAACATTCAAATCGACTCTTTTAGTGGTAGCACTTCTGGAAGTGAGACAGAAGGAGGAAGTCCTAGTTTTTCCTCTTGCACTCTTGATGGTGAGACCGTATCTCACGGAAATAATGGCACTTTTTATAACTCAAGCAGTGTTGCTTTTGGAAATAGTTGCTCAAGTATCGTTAGAACCTGCGATGATGGAACACTAGATGGTGATTCATCTTACAATTATTCAAGTTGTAGTGTTGATGGTCAGGACACTGATCCAGATGCTTTTAGTTTCACAAATCAGACTGATGTCGCAACTAGTAGTTCAATCACTAGTAATTCTCTAACTCCTACTGGATATGATGGTCCTCTGAGTGTCAGTGTTAGTGGAGATGGTTCTCCACAAATTAGTATAAATGGAGGTAGTTGGACAACATCTACTAGTATGAGCCCTGGAGATAGTATAGAAGTTCGTTTAACTTCTTCGAGTTCATATGACACAACATCACAAGCCACAGTTGATTTAGGCGATTATTCCACAACGTGGAGTGTAACAACAGAAGAAGACCTGGGCGTTGATTGCTCATCCATCCCTGGAGATTGGATAGAAGTTCCTGGGAATAGCTACTTTGGAACAGACAATTTTTGTGTCATGCAATTTGAAGCCAAAGATGTATCAGGAGTTGCAACTTCACAACCTTCTTCAACACCATGGGTGATTATTGATTTCCCAACTGCACGCAGTGCTTGCACTGATTTAAATACTGAGCATAGTAGTTTAGAGGGAACATTTAAGATGATTACGAACAGGGAATGGATGACAATAGCTAGGAATGCAGAACAACAAAGCGCAAATTGGGCAGATGGAGTAGTAGGTTCAGAAGTTAGCAGTGGAGGTGGACTAAAACGAGGAAATGTAGGAATTGATGATAGTGCTTCATATGATGGAGCAAACCCTGCTGATAGATCAATAGAAACTGATACAAAAGCAATGCTCACATTAAGTAATGGTGAAGTTATTTGGGATGTAGGAGGAAATGTTTATGAGTGGGTTGATTTATTAGAGAATGGAAACACAATAGATGGAAATGCGTGTTCAGGAGGAGGTGGTTGGTATAGTTACTTTGGTAATGATGGTGATAGTGAGTGTAGTTTTGTAGCTCCCTATTCAAAAGATAATGCTACTGATACGAGGTATGAAATGGGTCCATTGGGAGATTATAATGCAAATGAAGGAGTAGGACGAATTTACTCATACGATTCAACAGGGCGTGCCTTGCTTCGCGGTGGGGGCTGGGGCGGTGGTGCGGACGCAGGAGCCTTCACTGCGTTCTTGGACATTGCTCCTTTGTCTGAGGCCTCGCTCATTGGCTTTCGCTGCTCGTATGAGCCGTAGCTTAGTGCACAATGAGCGGCTGTAATGCTACAGGATATGTGGAGTGTGAATGCGTGGATGTGTGGTAGCGAGCTAGATGCGAGCGGAACAAAAAATTTGAGAAACTAAAACATAATGAAAATGATAGGTGCGAACGTGAAGCGTTCGCTTTAAAATTAAATGTTACCAAAATAATAAAAAATGAGTAAAAAATTAGAGTAATTAGAATTCTAAAGCAAATAGATTCATTTGAGTTATTCTATTTTAAAACTTCGTTGAGAAGACACTATTTTATAAATATCATTTTTAAAGAATTTTAAATATGGAGTTTACACTTACAATTATCCTTTTAATACTTCTCTCAGGATTTATTAAAGGATTTGTAGGATTTGGAATGTCTTTGTTATTAATTGGAGCATTATTAAATATTGGAATTGAACCAAGTGAGTTGATGCCAATTTTAGTTCCTCTCTTTGTGATACTAGACATACTATTATTTCTAGAACATAGAAAACATTTCTCAATAGAGTATGATATTAATATTTCGCTTCATCCAACAACACTTATGGCAACATTTATCGGAACACTTTTAGGAACAGCTCTTTTATTACAATTTGATGTGGATTTTTTAAAAATTGTCTTTGCAGTAGCAGTATTAGTTATTGTTATTGTTCTTATTTCAAAAGTTGATAAACATCAAATTTCAGTTCCTGATGAGAAACATAATGGAGCATTTGGACTCATTGCAGGAATATTTACAGGATTATTCACATTAAATGGTATTATTGCAACGATTTATTTAATGTATCATCAATATCCACGAGAAAAGTATATGGTAACACTTGTAACATTTCTTCTTCTCTCAAATATTATTTTGGTGAGTGTATACTTATTTGCCAATTTATTTACAATTGAAGGGCTTATTATATCTGCAATGATTTTAGGAGTAATACTCATAGGTTTTGCAGTAGGTTCATTTTTGAGAAAGTATGTCTCAGCAAGTGTATTCAAATCAGTAGTTATAGTTGTTCTAGCAGTTAATTCAATAAAAATTTTAGTAGAGTATTTTTTAGCATTGTAATTTTAAGTATGTAATAATACTTACATTGAGACAATTTCAACATTGAAGTGCTTATTTCATAAACTTTTATAAATCAAAATTCATTTCTTCTAGTATTACTATGCAGACATGAACGTAGTGATCCCTTGAACAATCAAATTGATTTGGGCAATACAAGCTGTTATTTGTAACCCCAAGGGCAATGACAAAAACACTCAATTTGTTAAATTATTTGTTTGGTGTAAACAATTGAGTTATTCATGCACAATATTATACACTTATGTTGAGTTGAACATTAATGTAGTATAATATACAATGTATAAAAATGGCATCCCCAAGTACGAGAAAAAGAGGAAGTAAGCAATTCTGGCCAAGAGTGAGAGCTAAAAAACTCACTGCAGTTGTAAATAGCTGGAATTCAAAACAACTTCCAAAAGAAACAAGTTTACTCGGTTTTCCCGGGTATAAGGTAGGAATGACAAATATTGGTGTGATTGATAACTTTTCTCATCGAAAAACAAAAGGACAAGAAGTAAATGTACCAGTTACAATTATTGAATGTCCACCTGTGAGAGTATTATCAGTAAAATTATACTCTAAAGATGAGTTAGAGAATTTACAAGTTGCAAAAGAGTTCAATGCACAAGTAAAAGAAAAATATTTGTCCAGAAAGATAGATACAGCAAAAAAAACTTCAACGCCTCCAAGTGTAGAAGATATGATTGCTCTGGCTAAAGATGTAGTTGCTCAAGAAGTGAGAGTTAAAGTAATGACTCAACCTCACTCAACTACAATTGGAAAGAAAAAACCTGAAATTGTTGAAATTGGAGTAAGTGGTTCTATTGAAGAAGCAATCACATACGCACACTCAATTTTAGGACAAGAAGTAAAAGCAAGTGATTTATTCAATGGTGGAGAACTTCTAGATGCTCATGGAATTACAACAGGAAAAGGACATCAAGGAGCTGTAAAGAGATTTGGAGTTAAATTAACATCACACAAATCCGAGAAAACTCGAAGACACGCAGGTAATGTGGGTGCTTGGACTCCATCAAGAGTTCCGCACACAGTACCACTTCCAGGACAACATGGTCTTCATCAGAGAACTGAGTGGAATAAGTGGGTGTTAAAAGTAGATTCAAACACTCAACTTGTGAATGCAAAAGGAGGATTTAGACACTATGGTGAAGTGCGAGGAGAATATATGCTTATTAAAGGAAGTGTTCAAGGACCAGTAAAGCGACTTGTGACATTTGTTCGAGCAACACGTCCAAATAAGAGGTATCCAAAAGTTGCACCGGAGATAACATACATTAACACATAAAAATGGCACAAGAAAATATAAAAATACCAATTATTGATGCTTCAGGGAAAAAAACATCTGATGTTGAAGTTACATCACTTACATATATTAGAGATGATATTTTCAAAAAAGCAGTTCTTGTAGAATCATCTTGGGGAAAACAATCATACGGATCAGATCCTCAAGCTGGAAAGAAGCAAGTGATTCATTTATCAAGAAGAAGAAGAAAGTCAAGAACAACATATGGTCGTTCAATGTCAAGAATTCCACGTAAAGTAATGTGGTCAAGAGGAACTCAATTTAGCTTTAAAGGTGCATTTGGTTCAATGACAACAGGTGGAAGACGAGCACACGCTCCTAAAGCTCAAAAGAATATTTTTAGAAATATTTCTAATAAAGAGTGGATGAGAGCACTTGAGAGTGGATTGAGTGCAAGTTTCAACTCACAAAGAATTGCAAGTTTAGGGCAACGAGTGCCTCAAACATATCCTTTCATGTTAGATAATTCAGTTGAGACAATTACAAAAACAAAAGATGCACAAGCAATGTGTAAACAACTTGGTTTAGAAGAAGAAATTGAGAGAACTTCAATTGTTAAAATTCGAGCAGGGAGAGGTACAATGAGAAATCGACGATATAGAGTAAAGCGAGGACCGTTATTTGTTGTCTCAAGTATAGACGCTCCATTATTTAAAGCAATTCGAAATATTAAAGGATTTGATGTAATAACACCTGAATTTTTACTTGTGCAAGACTTTGGAATGAATGATAAGCCAGGGCGAATGGTTATCTTCACACAAGCTGGATATGAGCAGTTCAAAGAGGTGATGATGTAGAAAAATGGCTTCACAAAAACAAGAAGAAAAAATGTATCAAGAAGATCTATCAGTTCAATTCTATGATATTGTTAAGTGTGTGATTATGAGTGAAAAAGCAACTCGTATGGCAGAATTTGAAAATAAACTCGTTTTTGAAGTTATTAAATCTGCGACAAAACCACTTGTTAAAGTATTAGTTGAAAATGAGTATAAAAAAGCAGTAAAGTCTGTTAATATGATTAACGATCACACTGGGAGAAAACGAGCAATTATAACGTTTAAAGATGAGGGAGTTGCAAGTGATTTATCAGCAGATTTAGGAGGTAACTAAATTTAATATTAGATAAAAAATGGGAAAAAGAATTATACAACAAAGAAGAGGAAGAGGAACTTCAACATATAGATCCCACTCATTTCGATTTGCTGGTAGATCAGCATATAATACATATCAAAAAGATGGAGTGAGTAAAGGAATAATTGTTGATTTAGTACACTCAAGAGGACATAGTGCACCACTGATGAAAATTAAGTACGAATCAGGTGCTCACGCATTAATTCCAGCGTATGAAGGTGCTAAAATTGGAGATACATTTGAAGTGAATCAAAAGCAAGAATTAGACTCAAATGAAATAAAAAGTGGAAATGCGTATATGCTTAAACATATTCCAAATGGAACATCAATTTATCACATTGAAATCACTCCTGGAGATAGTGGAAGATTAGTGAAAGCTGGTGGTTCATACGCTACTGTTGTTGCTCAAAATAAGAATATGACAAAAGTGTTATTGCCTTCAAAGAAAGAAAAATTATTCAATTCATCATGTAGAGCAGTAATTGGAGAAATTGGAGGATCTGGACGTTTAGAAAAACCATTTTTAAAAGCAGGTTTGAAAGCAATGTATAAAGCAAAAGCGAACAAATTGTTCCCAGTTGTGAGTGGAGTTGCAATGAGTGCTTTTGATCACCCTCATGGTGGAACACGATCCTTGAGAAAAGGAAGACCAACAATTGCGCCTAAAAATGCACCGCCAGGTAGAAAAGTGGGAATGCTTCGGCCTAAACATACAGGGAGGAATAAATAAAGATGGATCCAAATGCAGTATATAGAGGAAAAACAATAGAAGAAATTCAAGCAATGGAGAAAGAAGAGTATCTTCAAATGCTTCCATCTCGAGAGAGAAGAAAAGTAATGAGAGGATTTAGTGAACAAGAAGAGAAATTGCTTAAAAAGGTAAGAAATAATGAGAAAAATATCAAAACTCATTGCAGAGATATGGTTATTATTCCAGAGTTGCTTGATAAAAAAATTTCAGTGTATAATGGAAAAGAATTTGTACAAGTGCACACAGTAGTTCAAACATTTGGACTTAGGCTTGGACAACTTGCTCCAACTCGAAAAATCGGTGTTAAACACGCAGGAGGTAAGAAATAAAAATGACATATAATTATTCATTTCAACGATTTGATCCAACAACTATGGCAAGAGGTTGTGCAATTAACACACGAATTTCGTTGAAAAAATCAGTTGAAGTTTCACGAGCAATTAAAGGTATGAGAGTGAGTCGAGCTAAAGAGTATTTACAAGATGTTATGGCTCAAAAACAAGTAGTTGAATATAAACGCTTTAATCAAGAAATGCCTCACAAAAGAGGAAAAGGGATTATGGCAGGAGGATTCCCAGTAAATGTTGCAGAGCAATTTTTTAAAGTGTTACATAATTGTGAACAAAATGCTCAAAATCTTAATTTAGGAGAAGCGGAGGATTTGAGAATTGTATCAGCCTCTGTAAGACAAGGAGCAGGAAGATATAAAATGAGTAGATTGAGTGGTCGAAAGATGAAAGCAACTCATATTGAGATTATTGTGACTCAAGATACAAAGAAGAAGCATACAAAAAAAACAAAACAAAGTGGAGGTAATACACAATGATTGAGAGAAAAATTGTAGGTGATCGATTTTTAGAATTTAAAATTGACACATACATAAGAGAGTATTTAAAAGATGTACCTATTGCAAGTGTGAGCTATGAAAAAGTACCTCAAGGAGAAAAAGTAACAGTGTTTACAACTGCTCCAGGTCTTGTAATTGGTCGTGAAGGAAGTAATATTAAACAACTAACTGTTGATTTGAAGGAGAATTTTGGTCTGGAAAATCCACAAATTAAAATTGGAGAAGTTGATGAGCGGTATTTATCAGCTCCAATTGTTGCAAAAATTATTGCAAACAACTTAGCGAGTTTTGGACCTCAAAAATTCAAACTTACAGCATTTAAAGCAATTCAAAATATTATGCTCTCAGGAGCAATGGGATGTGAGATTAGAATTACTGGAAAAATTCCATCAGCTCGTGCAAAGTCATGGAGATTCTTTAAAGGATACTTGAAAAAAACAGGATATGTGAGTGATTATGTTATTGATTCAGCAATTGATCATATAACATTAAAATCAGGTGTTGTTGGAATAAAAGTAAAAATTATGAGAGCAGACACACCACTTCCAGATAAAGTACAATTTGTTGAGCAAGTTATGCCTCAAGAAATTAAAGATTTAGCGAAGAGTTCAACATCTGAAGAAGTTGTAGATGAAGACTCAGCTGTAAGTGATAAAATTGCTGTGGAGGAAGAGAGAAAATGAAATTACAAGATTTGAAAAAGTTAAATGTAGATGATTTAGAAAAAGAATTATTGAAACAAAAAAAAGAAATGTTTAATTTAAACTCTGTAACACTTACAGGAGAAGATTTTATGAAGAAAAAATCAAAGAAAAAAAGTGTAAAACTCACTATTGCGAGAATAAAAACGCTTTTAAATAACAAAGAGCTATAACTATAAACTAAGAAATATGTCAAAAGATTTAATGGGAGGATTACCAGACGAGCTGCAAGAGTTGATGAATGATGTTGATAAATCATCAGCGACAGTTCAAATTAAAGTTGAGAGAAGAAAATATGGAAAGTATTGGGCGATAATCTCAGGACTTGATTTAAATGATTCAGAATTAAAAGAGTTGATGAAAATTATCAAGAACAAAATGGCGTGTGGTGGAACTGTCAAAGGGCGAGAAATTGAAATTTTGCTAGGGAAATCGGACAAACACAAAGAAATTATTAAAGTACTTGTTCAAGAAGGATTTAATGAAGACTCAATTCATGTAACTTCTTAACAATTTTACCTTTTTTCAGTTTAAAGTTGTCACATTATTTTTAAAATTTTGTTATAAAAAACTAGTTTGTTCAAGTAATTTCTATTTTTATCAATAATCCAATGTTTATTTATGTTCTCTTTTGCAAATATCAACGGAATTTGAACGTTACATATCATACTTTAGTTCTAAAAATTGGAATGAATAATAGGGGTAATGAATTAGCTTCATATGGGAGATTACAAAATGGTTGAGAAGAGCACATTCAATTAATTACTAATGAATTTCCTAGTCATCGAAATTATAAGTTGGGTTCAACATCAAGTTTAGAAACGCATAGCCACTCTTACGAAAAAGGAGTTCTTAAAGGAAGTTTAGTAGTGGTCAAATATTTCTTGGCTTCTATAATATGTCTTGGGTACAACAAATGTAGCGAGTTCTCATACACACAGTTTTGATACTTAGACAGTTAGGTGGAAATGCTTATAATATTGTGCCTTCATATATAGCTTTGCTCTACTGCAAAAAAATTATTTTATATATTTGATATTTAGGATCTTTTTTCTCTTATCTTGTCTCTTCTTCTTGATTTGTATAAACATTTAAATAGTTACTAAATATAAATTATCTATGGTTAAACGTTCTTATCCTTCTACTCATGATCAACATGACCCCAAATTATTTCGAGAATCATTGGGTTCTCTTGGAACAACAACTCAACCAGGAGCAGATCAGCTCCAACAACTCCAAGCAAAAGTACGCCAAGGTGTTAAACATGTTGAATTACATTTAAATAGTTCGGGAAAAGGAAATTTTGGTGCAAATGATACACCAGATAAATATGGGTTTGAACAGCGAAAAACTATTATGCAACTTGCTAAGATGAATGAGCAGACACTGAGTGTGCACGCTTCACTTGATTTAACATCGTTTACCGGTCTTGGACAAGGAGGAAGTTTTGATGAGGCAAAGCGTTGGTCATCTCTTAAAGAAGTTGATGAGACATTAAAATTTGCAGCTGAAACAGCAAAAGGAGGAGCTGTTGTATTTCATATGCAAGGTGAGCAGTTTTCAAATACACGAAGTGAGCCAAATATTTCAAAGGAGTACTTAGACTGGCTCAAAGTAAATAGACCTGAGGAGTATAAAACTCTTAAAGAAGAGCGTTTGTCTGAAAATTTGTTGGATAGAAAAATTGTAGATAACCCACTTCAAGAATACGAAGTAAAACAAGACTTTGAAAAATTAAAAACTGAGAATCCTGAGAAATATCAAAAATATCAACAAATTGGACGAGAAAAGGGAATTGAACCCTACAAAGCATATTTTACTGATTATACACTTGATAAGCAAAAAATCTCCCCAGATGTATCACCCTATGTTGTTGTAGGAGATAAAATTACACAAGTTGATAGAAATCAAGCATTTGTCAATGTTGATACACTCTCAAACCCACAAGGATTTAGCTCACAAGAGCGAGAAATATTAAAGCAGGCAGGAATTGAAGTTGGAAACTTCTCAATTAATGATTATCAAAAAGCATTAGCTCTATTTTCTAATGGAAAACCTCGAGAATTATATTCAGTTGATGATTCAACATTTCAAAATTTACGAAAAAAAATAGTAGTTGAGTATGAAGATGTATTGCATAAAAATGAAAATTTGCTCTCACTTGCTGATAAGGAGTTTTTCCAATCTCAGATGAAATCTCAACTTAAACAACTTGGTCTTCAAAAACAAGAACTTCATACAAAATATGAGATGTTCTCACGAGAGTTGAAACAAATTAGAAAATTAGAGGATGAAAATAAACGAGCAATTTTAAAACTTCAAGAATTTGAAAACTCTTCAAAAAAAGAGTCTATACATGGCGCAGCAGTTGATTTAATAAAAGAAGATATTTCTAAGAGAAACAATACAATTCAACAATTAGTCTCAGTAATGGGGTATCCTGAGTATCAACAACTATCACAATATGATCAAGCAATAGCTCAATTAAATAAGCAAGAATATGAGGTAAAAGAGCGAATTGGGACTGCAAAATCGCTCACAGATGAAGTGTTTACAAAAAATGTCTCAGGAATGGGTCATTTGGGAACAAAAGCGTTGAAGTATCAAATTGATTTGAAGAAAAAATCTGCAATTGGTGAAGAGGAAGTGAAGAAGATTAATAAAAAAGTTGAAGAGCTTGAAAAAGAGTATGATTCAATAAACGATCCTGCTAAACAAAGTCAATTGGCAAGTGAGATTGCAAAAGAGCGGTATAAACTAAAGCGATGGATTGGTACAAAAGATTATGATGATGTTGATATCGAGAATCGACCATTATATCTCTCACCAGAGAACATGCTTCCTGGTTATGGAAATTTGTCAAGCTTGGATGAATATAAAGGAGTGATTCGAATGGCGCAAGAAGATTTTGCAAAGAGACTTTTGAGTGATGAGAGTGAATATGAGCAATTAAGACAAGAATATGAAGAGGTGACAGGTAAAAAAATTCAAACAATAGAAGAAGCTCAACAAATTGCTAAAAATCATATTGCTGGAACATTTGATAACGCACACGCTGCAACGTGGCTGAAACATTTTAAAAAAGAAGTAAATCCAAAAACAGGAAAAGAAGAGAGTGAAGAGCATAGAATTGAGCGTTTTAATAAGTGGATGAATCAAGAAGTAGAGAAGATGTATAAAGAAGGGATTATTAAACACGTTCACTTCAATGATTCAGCAGGAAAAGATGATGATCATAATTTAATTGGACAAGGAGTATTAGATGTTCATGGACTTCGTGAAACACTGAGAAAAGCAGGATATAAAGAGGCATTAATTGTAGAGGCAGGAGGGCGAGGAGCGAATTCAAATCTTCATCTCCTCAATGCCTATGATGCGTTTAATGTCTCATTATTTGCAGATTCAAATTCAAAAGCAGGACTCCACGCAGAAGATGAAGATGGGTATCGAATTGGTAGTACAACTCATCACAGTGTTGTGAATAGTGGAAGCACTCAAGTAAGTGATTGGATGAGTTTGAAGCGAGAATATAATCGAAGGCCCGAGTACAGTGAGTATGGAATGAATCCTTCTTCATTTTCTGTGCAACCACAACAAGGCCAACAAGTTGGAAGATGGTCAAATACAAGTTTTTTTTAAGCTACAAATGTTTTTATAGTTCATATATTTTTCTACAATTGATTTTCTTTTCTCCTCTTAAGTTGTATCATAAAATTAAATTATTATAATTTTAGATTTAATATATGAATACTATTACACATGCATATTTTAGTGCTGAAATTGGGTTAAATAATCAAATCAAAACATACTCAGGAGGTCTGGGAATTCTTGCAGGAGATACAATTAAAGCAATGGCAGACTTGTCGCATCCAACATGCGCAGTTACATTATTATATAAACATGGTTTTTTTAAACAAAAGATTAATGAAGAGAATATTCAAGTTGAGCTTGCAGATTGTTGGGAGTATGAAAAGTTACTCACAAAACTAGATACACAAATTATTGTTAATATTTATGGGCAAGATGTAATTGTTGAAGTATGGAAATATGAATACGAAGGAGTGAGTGGACACAAAGTTCCTATTTATTTTTTAGACACAAACCATGAGAGTAATTCAGAGTTTGCACAATCTCTCACTCATCATTTATATGTTGGAGATAGAATTGCACAAGAAATAGTTCTAGGTATTGGAGGAGTGAGAGTTCTTGAAGCACTTGAGCATCCAATTAATATTTATCATATGAATGAGGGACATAGTGCATTTTTAACACTTGAATTATATAAACGCTATGGAAAACTCAATGGTGTTTGGAATAACAAGCAAGTGCAAGAGCATTGTGTATTTACAACTCACACTCCAATTCCTGCAGGTCACGATCATTTTGAATACCACAAAGTTGAAGAAGCACTTAAAGGAGAAGAGGATATTTTGCCTTTGAATTTACGAGAATTAGCGGGGAGTGAGATATTTAATACAACTCAGCTTGCAATGACACTCTCAAAAGCTACAAATGCAGTTTCTCAAAAACACAAAGATGTTACAAAAGAGATGTTTCCAGGGTTTGAGATTATGGGAATTACAAATGGGATTCATGCACCAACATGGGTTCATCCGAAAATGGCACAACTATTTGATAAATATTCATCAACGTGGAGATATAATTCAACAGATCTTAAAGATATGTTCAAAATTCCAAATTCTCAACTATATTCAACTCATCAGGAGATTAAAGATGAGTTAATTGAATATGTGAATGAGAAAACATTTACTCCTGTTACTCTTAAAAAAGATGTATTAACAATAGGATTTGCAAGGCGTTTTATTGAGTATAAAGATGCTGAATTGATTTTTTACAATATGGGAAATTTGATAAAATTAGGGACTCAAGTTCAGTTCATTTTTGCAGGAAAAGCACACATGAATGATACACAAGGAAAAGAGATAATGCAGAGAATTATTCAACACGCTAAAGATTTGAAAGATCATGTATCAATTGCGTTTATGGAAGATTATGGAATTGATGTAACTAAAAAAATGGTTTCAGGATGTGATATGTGGCTCAATACTCCAATTCCTCCAAATGAGGCGAGTGGGACAAGTGGGATGAAAGCAGCAGTAAATGGATGTTTACATTTTTCACGAATTGATGGATGGGCAATTGAGAGTTTTAAGATGAATGGAGGAGGATTTCCAATGTATGAGTATGCTGATTTCATAACAGCTTTAAGGTATAAAATTATTCCAATGTTTTATGATTCAAACAAATCATCATGGGTTGGTGAGATGAAACTCAGTATTGCAAATTCAGGAAGTTTTTTTAACACACATCGAATGGTGAAGGAGTATATAGAATATTCATATAATAAACAATTAGAATAATTGTTGAAACATCATTCAAAAACTAAATATTTTTAAATCTCAAGAGACATTACTATACTATGTTACAAACAACATCAAACCATTCTTCTCAAGATACAAATAAACGTATTATTTTCAAATTAAATTCTATTGCTAAACAAGCACTAATGTATTGTATCAAGCAAAAGTCAGACTCAATTATTAATCCTCCTCAAGAAATTGTTGATGGAGCGTACTTACTTGAGCAGCGAGGACTTGTTCAAATTTCAATTCAAAAACACAAATACGTTGTCTTAGATACATTGGGGGAAGAATTTTTACAAAATGAAATGCCTGAATATCAACTGCTTCAAGAATTAAAAACAGGTGAGAAGAAACGAAGAGCTGAGATTACTCTTACGCAAGATATTATTACTTCTGCTCTTGGAGAGTTGAAAAAAAAACAATTAATTGAAATTTCAAAAGAAAATGGTGAATTGAGTTTTCAAGCAACTGGGGATTATGAACAGTTCTTGCGCTCATACTCAAACCCATTACTTGTATTTAAAAGTAAAAAAAAGGTAGATGAGTTATCAAAAAATGAGAGCACAATTTGTGAAGAATTACAAAAACGAAAAGGATTTGTAAAAACATTACATGAAACATCAATTCATATTCAGCTCACAGAGTTGGGAAAAGCAGTAGGAGAAGAATTAATTAAACATTATTCAAATTTAGAACTTGAAGAGCGCGTAAGTTCACAGATGCTTCAAAAAAAGAAGTTCAAAGATGTGACGTTTAGACATTATGATATTGATATTCCAACAACTATTGACAATATTGGACGATTACACCCAATGCATGAGGCAAATGATATACTCTCTCAAATATTTTTAGAACTCGGGTTTCAAGAAATGGAAGGACCAATTGTTGAGAGCGAATTTTGGTGTTTTGATGCGTTGTGGATTCCTCAAGACCATCCTGCAAGAGAAGATCAAGATACATTTTATGTGGGAGGAAGAGCTGATGTTGATGAAGATTTACTCAAAAGCGTAGAAGAGATGCATGAGCGGGGGATTGATTCAACACATACCCAAGAAGGAGAGTTTAATAGAGATGTTTCAAGAAATACTATTTTGCGTACACATTCTACATCTACAACATTTCGAACACTTCACAAATTAGGACAAAAAGCTCAAAGAGGAGAAAATATAGATGGAAAATATTTTTATGTTGCGCATAATTTTAGAAATGAAGCAGTAGATGCAACTCATTTGGCAGAGTTTTTTCAAGCAGAAGGAATACTTATTGCAGATGATTTATCACTTGCTGGACTTATTGGATTTATGAAAGAGTTTTATGCAAAACTTGGGCTTCATCAATTAAAATTTAAACCAACATTTAATCCATATACAGAGCCAAGTATGGAGATTCATTATTTTGATTCTCAAATGAATAAATGGTATTCAATTGGAAATTCTGGAATATTTAGACCAGAGACATTGAAATCATTTGGACTTGAAAATAAGCGAATTTATGGATTTGGTTTGGGAGCAAGTCGTGTTGCAACTTTGCTCACTGGAAAAAATAATATGCGTGAGATTACAGGAGCGACATGTGATTTGGAGTGGATTAAAACGCATAAAACTTTGAGGAGAAATATTTTACGTTAATTTTTTTAAGAAATTAATTATTTTCTGGTAAAACTATACTGCTAAATAGTTTGATTTGAAATGTTGTCTTTTATTTTTGAAGATAGATATTACAAAATATTTTGATTCTTTATCACTCACAATTTATATTCACAAACTTTGAGAACAATAAATGGTGAAAAGTTATTATATCATATTTCTATGATTTTAATAGTTATTAATATTGAAATTTCCAAAACTAGAAGGCCATTATGAACAAACTCTAAATTGATTCAAACATTAGCTCCCATTCACTTCAAATTAGAGATACAAATATTTTTAAACCACAAATTTTTAGGGATTCATTAAATGAACTCCCACACAGAACTCCCCCACAGAACTCCCCCACAGAACTCCCCCACAGAACTCCCCCACAGAACTCCCCCGCAGAACTCCCACGCAAAAAATGTCAAAAAATAAATTTAGTCTAAAGCAAGCCATCTCTCCTATCGTCTCAATATTACTGTTGATCTCAATCACAGTGA
>CAZULG010000008.1:0-42510 GCA_964621065.1 uncultured Methanosarcinales archaeon
ATTGAACTGCTAGTTGCGACATCGCTTTGGTCTGTGAAACTAAAGGCATTTGGAAGAGTGTCAGATTGTGTTGTTACACTCCACGTTGTGGAATAATCGCCTAAATCAACTGTGGCTTGTGAGGTTGTAGCTTCTAATCCCGAGGAGGTTAATTGGACTTCTAGTGTGTCTCCAGGGCTCATACTAGTGGATGTTGTCCAACTACCTCCATTTACACGAATTTGTGGAGAACCATCCCCACTAACACTGACACTCAGAGGACCATCATAACCAGTAGGAGTTAGAGAATTACTAGTGATTGAACTGCTAGTTGCGACATCGCTTTGGTCTGTGAAACTAAAGGCATCTGGAATATTCAACTCAATTTCTGTTATTATTAAACTATCTCTTAGCACTTCTTTATCTCCAACTACTCTTAATTCAGAAATCATCTGAGTGGCATTGTTGTAACATTGTGAAATATTTATCTTGATAATTTCTGTATTAAATGTTTCGGGAGTAAAATTACAATTATTATCGTCTAAAATGATTTCTTCTACACGATAAGAATCATGCGATGAACGAAGGTATAGATACTCACTATCATAATCAATAACTTTTAATTTTTCCCCACTTAATGTAGATGTATCGTCTTTAAAGAGTTGAATTTGCGAGAATGTGAAATCTTGTGAATAATAGAAAATACTTGCAAATAATATAAGTGATACTAACACCATTAGAACAATACTAACAATAGGAACTATTGCTTTTTTCGTTAAATTCATATGAGTATGTAATGATATTTTTTTAAATAAGTTATTTGTCACTCTTTATAAAAAATATCTTTCTATATGATATAAAATTATTATGTCATAATCTTTTTAAAGGTTGCATAATTGTCACTAATATGTTATATATTAGAGATGGATTTCCAGAAGTGAATGAAAATGTATTGTGTGTTGTCACAAAAATTTATGGAAATACTGTGTTTGTACATATTCCAGAATATGAAAAAGATGGAGTACTTACAATTTCAGAAATTGCGCCAGGGAGAATTCGAAACTTAAAAGATTACGTAATTGTTGATAAGCGAATTATTTGTAAAGTATTGAGAGTTGATTCAAAATCTAATCGAATTGATGTGTCACTGAGAAGAGTAAATTTGCAAGCTCGAAAAGAGAAAACTGAAGAGTTGAAGAAAGAAGAGTTTGCAGAAAAAGTGTATGAAGATGTTGCAAAGCAACTTAATATTTCAAAAGATGATTTGTTTGATAAAACGTATGAGCATATTTTTGAAGAATATGATTTGGTGTTTGATGCTCTTTATGATATTATGCTTGATAGTTCAAAAATTGATAAACTCAAACATCTCTCAACTGATGAGAAACAAGTATTTTTAGAAGCAATTCATAATAGAATTAAACCTGAGAAAGAAACTCTGCGTAGAAAATTTTCACTCTATAATATTAAAGAAGATGGAGTTGTGCGAGTGAGAGAGAGTATTTCAAAAAGTGTAGAGAGAGCAAATTTTTCAGATTTGGCAGTTCAATACATAGGGGCAGGAGAATTTGAGATTTCAATAACACATGAGACGATGAAGGATGCAAATTTGGTGTTTAAAACATTTAAATCAGAACTCGAAAAACAAAGTTCACATACACAATGTGAATTAGAACTTGTATAACTATTTGCTTTTGATTTTTTAAATTTACTTGATTATCTTTTTTTAATTTTTCATCATGTTTATAAATAGTGATTCTATACAATTACTATGACAAATTATATGATATTATTACCAAACTCAGAAGGGAAAGTGAGTGGAGGAGATGAAGAGATAACCTACAGGCTTGTTTCAAATTTGAAAAAGTATAATCATTTCATTAAACTTCAGCCACAGAGAGATTATATTTTAGACGAGATTAAAAAGACAATTAGAATGAGTAGTGAAGATGAGTTATCTTCGTTTTTTGACTTGAAGGGAGATAATTTAAAATCAGCAATTTCTACAATGTCTGCGCTAAAAGATGAAGAATGTATGTCAGCTATTGAGAGAATGGCTGGTGTGATGTATAATAGTATTAACTATGCACAATTAAATAAAGAGTCAAAAGAGCGGTTTAATAATTCAGTGCTTATTTTGGATGCATTATTTGGAATGTTGAAGCCACTTGATATGATTCCAAATTATAAATGTAAAGTTTCAATGAGATTGTTTGATATGACTCTTGCAAAATATTGGCAAAAAGAACTTAGTGGTTATTTTGAGTATGAGTGTCGAGATAAATTAGTTCTTGATTTACTTCCTAACTCACACAAGGAGATGATTAAAGATATGGAAAATAGCGGAGATATTATTGAAATTGTCTTTGCAAAACAAAATAATAATTCATATACATTAGAAGGTCACGCTTCAAAAATATTGAAAGGAGAGTTTGTTCAGTATGTTTTAGAGTTTGATAGATTATCACGAGAGGATTTGAAGAAATTTGAGCACACAAGTGGGCATAGATATAGCAAAGAATTTTCAAATCAAAATAAATTTGTATATATAAAATAATAATCTAATGCTTAATTAAACGATTCTGGCGAGATTCGTGGGAGACACTCACTTTGTTCGTTCTTGCACCAAAGGAACCTAATGCGAGACACTTATCTTTGAGTGCGTTCTTGCACTTTGCTAAAGCAAAGTTTCTCATCTCTTACTTATGTAATAACGATCCTGGCGAGATTCGAACTCGCGATCCCAAGCTTAGGAGGCTTGTATCATATCCAGACTAGACCACAGGATCAGATACTAGTTATAATTAAATGAATATTTGTTTAAATGGTTTTTGAGTCAAAAAATAGTTGAAAACTTGAGTTACTTTTTAAAAGTCTATGTGCGCGAATTATCACAAGGGAGAAATCTTTATAAAGGGATTTGAGTTCATATATTTTATCGCCAGCCACAGGAGGTGGTGCGTAGCGTGATGGGCCTGTAGCTCAGTCCGGTAGAGCACCGCCCTTGCAAGGCGGGGGCCTCGGGTTCAAATCCCGACGGGTCCACTTTAATGCAGTGAGTAACTTTGTTACTTACGAAGAACGGAAAAAATCATCTCGATGATTTTTAATGATGGTTAGACGATACAACAAAAGTTTTTTCTTCCTAAAAGATAAAAAAATAAAACATTTCCGTACAATCTGTTATGTGGATGACTCGGCTTGTAGAGCGAAGAAGGGCGTGGTAAGCTGCGATAAGTCTAGGGTAGGAGCATACTTCCATTGAACCTAGAATTCCTGAATGTGACTTCATATATATTCGCTAAGCGAAAGTATCACCCAAGGAACTGAAACATCTTAGTACTTGGTGGAAAAGAAATCAAATGAGATTTTGTTAGTAAGGGCGACTGAAAGCAAATGAGATCAAACTGAATCTTATGTAGTAATATATAAGAGATGTGGTGTATAGTCCTCAACATTCCCATTTCATAAGCTAAAACATGTTGGAAAGCATGACTTTAAAGGGTGATAGTCCCGTATAGTGGAGTAAATGGCAATAGAGGGTTTCTTGAGTAGTGTCCATTGGAAATTGGGCATGAATATAGGGGGCACTAACCTCTAAATCTAAATATATTACAAGACCGATAGCGTATTAGTACCGTGAGGGAAAGTTGAAAAGAGTTCCTAAAAAGAACTTGCAAAGATCTGAAACATAATAGAGATAGCATGTTAGGGCATTTAGGTGTTCTAACGTACGTTCTGAATAACGGGCCAGGGAGTTTTTCTTTATGGCGAGACGAGAGTCGTAGCGAAAGCAAGTTGTCGCAGCATGCGAGGACAAGGGTGTTAATAGCGCCTTAGTTATAAAGAAATTACCCGAAACGGGATGATCTATACCTGGGCAAGGTGAAGCGAGAGTAAAATCTTGTGGAGGCCTGAAGTGATATCAATGCATAGATTCATATGACCTGGGTATAGGGGTGAAAAGCCAATCGAATTCCGTGATAGCTGGTTCTTGTCAAAATTGGCCTAAGTCAAGCCTTGTCGGAGAAGGTTGTGAAGGTAGAGCTACGGATTTGCGTTTTGGGGGGCGAAATGCCCTTCATGCGCATGTCCAACTCCGAATATTACAACTTCGTAGATGACAGGAAACGGGTACGCGTGGGGTAAGCTTGCGTACCGCGAGGGGAACAACCCAGATTGTAGTTAAGGTCCCTAAATATTATTCAAGTGATAACGGGTAAAGGGAGTCGGTATTCGAAGACAAAGAGGAGGTTTGCTTAGAAGCAGCAATCCTTTAAAGAGTGCGTAACAGCTCACTCTTCGAGAGTGCCTGCCCCGAAAATAATCGGGTCTAAAATAATTACCGATACTACAATTCATCTATTCGATAGATGTAAGTTAGACAAGTGTTTAATAAGGGTAGAAGCTATGTTTGAAGATGTAGTGGACCTTATTAAAATAAGAATCCTGGCGGTAGTAGGAAATGAGCGGTGTGAGAGTCACCGTGGACGAAAGGGCAAGGGTTTCTTCTCAATGCTAATCAGAGAAGAGTTAGTCATTCCTAATCTACACCCTAATTGGGTTATGAGAAAGGGAAGCAGGTTAATATTCCTGCACTACTTAAGTAGATAATGGCAACACAAAGTATATTTTAGACGGTTTTGGTTAGTTGTAGTCAAGCACGCTTGGCGTAAGCACGATACGACAATGGAGAGTGGTCATCACGAGAAATTGTTGAAAGTGTGATATGTAATGTATGATGACACCAAGACTCATTGAAAATAAAATATATTCAATCTTAAGTAAATGTACCCACATCCGGCACAGGTGCCCCTAGGTGAGAAGCCTAAGTCCTGAAGGAATAATCTATGTAAGGGAATTCGGCAATTTAGCCACAAATCTTCGGTATATGTGGTCCCTAATTTGTGTTTTTTATTTATACAATGTTAGGGTGCAATAACAAAGACGGTCCGACTGTTTAATTAAAACATAGGGAACTGCTAGGTCGTAAGGCTGCGTATAGTTCCTGAAGTCTGCCCACTGCCAGTAACTAAAACCTTTTTTCAAGGAGGCCAAGGTCTGGTAAAGGGCGGGGATAACTATGATCCTCTTAAGGTAGCGAAATGCCTTGCCGTTTAAATGACGGCTTGCATGAATGGCGTAACGAGATTGTCACTGTCCCTACGAAGAACCTTCTGAATACACTTTCCCGGTGCAAAAGTCGGGGACTCCAAGTGGGAAGTAAAGACCCCGTTGAACTTTACTGCAGCCTGCTATTGTGATTAGTTCTTCCATGTAGCAAGGAGCTACGGCACAAGTGAAATACTTGCCGTGGTTGAGCTAATTGCTTATCTCTATATGGGAAACAGTAGTTGGTGGGCAGTTTGGCTGGGGTGGCACCCTGCTGAAAAGATATCAGCAGGGCCCAAAGGTTGACTCAGTTGGTTTAGAAATCCAACGTAGAGTGCAAACGCAAAAGTCAGCTTTATTCTGATTGCCATGATACCAATCGGAATTACGAAAGTATGGGTTATCGATCTCCAATGTGCTTCTTAATGAGGCCTTGGATTGACAGAAAAGTTACCACGGGGATAACAGAGTTGTCGTTGCTGAGAGTTCATATCGACGCAACGGTTTGCTACATCGATGTCGGCTCATCCTATCCTGGCAGTGCAGCAGCTGCCAATGGTGGGGGTGTTCACCCATTAAAAGGGTTCGTGAGCTGGGTTTACAACGCTGTGAGGCAGTTGGTATAATATCTGCTTGGAGTGTTAGTATCTGAGAGAAAGATGGATTTAGTACGAAAGGAACGGTCTGTCGTGGCCACTGGTCTATCTGTTGTCCACTCGGGCACGCAGAGCAGCTACGCCATCAAGGATAAGTGCTGAAAGCATCTAAGCACGAAACCTTCCTCAAAAAAAGATACGTTGCTCGCTTGTAAAAGACAAGTTTGATAGGTTTGGGGTGTAAGATAGAAGCTTTTGCGACTATTTCAGCCCGCAAATACTAAAGAGCAAGGAAATGAGTATAATCGTCTAACCATAAATACGTTCGAACTGTATTAACCCACAAATTTATTTGTGTTTACATTTCTAGTGAATAGTTAGTTTTAAAATAGTGAAGTTCTTAATTTTAATTGTTACATGGTAAAAACAAAGATTAAAAAACAAGATTCAGATCATTCTGACAAAACAGAATCAAAAATTCATACTTCAAGAAATACTGCGAAGAGTGAAGATTCTAGTCAATTAGGCAGTATGCTTAATGTTATAATTGTATTACTTGTCGTTGTTATTATACTTTTAGTGATAAATATTTTTAATAGTTCATCTACAATGGATGGAAATTCAACACTAACTGAGATTGATGAGAAAGTAACTCGATTAGATAACTTCTTTACGAATAATATTCCAGAGTATGAATCTGGTTCACAAGATTCAGGTTCTACTCAAGGAGCAGGGGAAAGTGGTTCACAGAGTATTATTACTCAAGAATTATCAATTGAAAATAGACCAACACTAGGGTCTGCAGATGCACCTATTCAAATTATTGAATATAGTGATTTTAGGTGTACTTTTTGTGGTGCTGCTTCAGGATTAGGTCCTGGTTATGATAGGTTAATTCAACAAAGACCTGATTTTGTTCCATTTGGTCCAAATTTTAAAAGATTAGCAGAAGAAGGAGCAATTAGTTTCACATATAAAGATTTTCCAGTTTCTGGTGGAGCAAACGCAGCAGTTGCGGGTAAATGTGTTTATAGGGAATTAGGAAATGAAGTATTTTTTGAGTATCACGATACATTATTTGAAAATCAACAATCAATTAATACTTCAAATTTGAAACAATGGTCAATTGATGTAGGACTTGAAGAGAGTGTGTATGATGAGTGTATTCAAGATGCAAGTATTCAAGAGCAAGTTCAAGAAGATTTTGAAGAAGGTCAAAGTATTGGTGTAACAGGTACTCCAAGTGTTGCTCTAAATGATAAATTAATTATAGGAGCATGTTCTTTTGAAACATATGAGCAAGCAATTGAATTAGAGCTTGAAGGAGCGGATTATTCAGTTGAAAATTGTCAAATAGTTCAAAATTAATTTATTTTAATTTATTTTAATAAAAATTATTTGATTTTATATTTATTTTAAGTTTGTGTTCAAAAATTGAGCATTATGTTCATATCAAGAAAATGCTTATAAAAGAGCATCTTTTTTCATAAGTATGAATATTAAGACATTTTCGTTTTCAACGATGAGAAGTAATCTCAAACAAGTATTTTCTCATGTCTATTATAGAACAAGTTACATAATATTATTATTGATGTTGTATCTGTTTTTCTATACTCAAACTAAAACAGAACTTATTATTGCAAATTATGGGTACTTGTATTTTTATTTTGTTTGGTTGCTACAAGGAATACTTATGCTTTTACTTCCACTCTTTATCGTATTGAGTGCGTATAAAATATTTTTCTTCTCTTCAACTTCTATAAAAGAAGAAGGAGCAGGAGGAATAGCAGCTCTTTTGGGAGTACTTGTTGCGGGATGTCCAGCATGCTCAATTACGATATTGACATATATTGGATTTGCAGGATTTGTAGGACTCTTGCCTTATGATGGTCTAGAGCTTAAAATTTTAAGTGTTTTGTTGCTTATCGGAATCAATTTGTCTATACTTAACACACTTCAAATTTGTAAAATAAAGAAACATAAAAAAACAAAATCTATTAATTAAAAATAATTATTTACATTGTTGTTTACATTGAGTATAAACAAATCCTTTTAATTAGAGAATTATTAATTGTAGTATTATGGATATCACACTAATCATATATATTATACTTGTGCTTGTACTAATCGTGCTTGCATTTAAGTTTATCAAAAAAATAGTGCTTGCAATAGTTGCATCTGTCTTTATTGTACTGCTCTCAATAGCAATTTTAGGAGGGCTTATTTACTTAGATGTTCAAAGCTTGACTCAAATTGAAGATGCAACATTAAATGTTGTATATTTAGAAGGAGAAGAGGAATTTACTACTGGAATTTCAATTCCAATCTCTGCTCAAGAAGAAGGGATTGATGTTTCAGCTATTGAGTCCTTTACTCAAAGTGATTATGAGTCAAGCGAAGATTTAGCCGATGATACGTTTACAATTACGCTAAAAGGGAGTGCATTTGAGCGAATCCAAGATGAAGAAGTATCATTGAGCGATGTTGTACAAGATGAATCCTTCTCTGAAGTTATTCAAGATGAGTTAGCGATACCAGTTGAGTTATTACAACAAGTTGTTGAATCACCAAATCCACAAGAAGAGATTTCTGACGTTATACTTGAGGAATTAAGTTTGGGTCCTGTACTTCAAGAAGGTGCGCGACCATTACTTGTTGAAGCAATTGAGAGAGTAGAAGAAGAACAGGGACTCAATGTTCAAGAAATCTCATTTGGATTAATGCTTCAAAAATTATCAGAAGATGAGAGAAATTATTTATATCTAATTCGATTATTCCAAGATGGAGAAATTGAAGTTCAACCAAATAAATTATCATTTAGAATATTCAGATATGTTCCTCTCTCATTTATTGAATCTCAACTTCCTATAGCACAAGGAAATGAAACGACTCAAGAAACCCCAATTGAGAATAATTAATTTAGTTAATTAATTCTTAAGAGTTATTTATTACATAATATTCCTGTTCTATTTTTATATTTATATTTAGATAAATTCACGCAGTGATTTCACTTGTGAAATTTCTTGTAATACACGCGAGTGTTGAACGTGAGCAAAGTGATTTTGAAAATGAGTTTGGATATAGCTCATATATTCTTCTTGTGATTGTGTTTGTAGAATTGGTTTGGCTTTCATTGCTTCTCGAACACTTTCTCGCACAAATATGACTCCAAGTGGGATTTCATAATTATTAATGAGTCGAATTGATAAGAATGCACTTTGTTTTTTGTGTTTGTATAAATGCTCTAAAATTGCTAGTTTTGTTGCCCAGTACCCACCAGCACACTCAGGCTCTTTTGTTTGGAGTTTATTTGAAAAATTAACAAAATCTCTCTCTATAACCAGCTTTTTTGTGGAGGATGAGAACCATGTTTCAATTACCTCTGCACAGAATTGGTTGGGAAATAGACAGATTAAAAATGCATTTCCTTTATCTTCATAATAATATAATTCATATGAATTAGAAATATTGTAGTTGATGATTTTTGAGTATAAATCTTGTTCAATAATACTATCACACGCGCTAATTGCCCATTTTGTTGGAACTAATATTTTATTATTTTCTTTTCCAAAACTTCCCAGACTTAAAAGTGAGCGAATTTGATTATCATTAAACCCTTTGTAGTATAAATTTAAAATAGCTTCCTTCGCTCTCACTTCACCGTTGTTATATTTCTCAATATGTGTTGAAATTGAAATATTATCATCAACTTCAATTGATTGTAGAGAATTTGAGCTTCCAAGAAGTCCGGTTGTTTGAGTAGACACAATATTATTTATTTTAACATCATTTTCAAATATGTGTCTGCTTAATTGAGGTGTTTTTGAGGCGTAAATATCACGAATGGTCTCATGCAAATTTGAGCGAGTGTTTGTCTTATGAGTAGGTTTTGAGGAAACTCCTGCAATACTGCGCGCTTTCGATTTAAGAATTGCTGAATAATCTTGTTTAACAAATTCATTTTGATGATATTGAGAGGCAGAAATATCAGGGTTTGTTATTTGCATCGTTGAGATTTGAGGATAGTGTTTTGATGTAATAATTGGAATTGTTGAGTGAGAAGTGAGCTCATTTGTTGGTTTAAATTCTTCTTTGTATTGTTTAATATCTTTGTAAAATTGTTGCTTTATCTCATCAAGGCGTTGTTGCTTTGAAGATTTGAAAGAAGAAGTCATAATTTATATGATGGTATTAATATTAAAAATATTAGTGTAATTCATCTTCTGCTTGCAAGTTTCACATCTCCTTGATTGATTGTTTTTCTCTTTGAATGTTTTGCAATTTCTGCTCCTTTGAGTGCAATTTGTTCAAGTTCATATTCAAGTATTTTTCGTAGTTCAACTCGCGCACTCTCACTCACTCGATGAGCTCCGTAGTGTTTCATAATGGTGCTGAGCGCAAGATTTGGAAATGGACTTCCTTTGACATTTTTTCGTATTGTTTTCATTTTCTATATCTCCTTTATTTGATTTGTTTGTATGCGAGTTTGATATCATCTCCACTCACTGTTTTCTTTCCAGCATGTTCACTGATGAGAGCTGCTTGAGAGACAATTCTCTCACACAGTGAGTCTAAATATTCTTCAGCTGCAATTTTAGCGTCTTGTCCAATTCTTAAATGAGATTTTTCATGCATAAATTCTCCAATTGGTGTATATGGGAGCATATTTTTTCGTTTCGCCATAAAAAGTACAATAAATTTTTCTTTTAAAAATTTTTGTTGTTTATAGAAGATTATAAAGAATAAGAAAACATTTAAAGTTTGAAATTTAATAATAAATATATGAATGAATAATTAAACTTGTAGAGAAGTGTGAGACACTCATTTTATTCGTTCTTACATTTCAACAAAACTGATGATTTTATGAAAAATTTAATGTTTCAATTCTTCAACAATCAACTGCTGAAATTGGGAGTAGAGCTGATTTGAGATTGAAATTTAATGATATTATTGATGAAGTGTTGGCATTGAATGTATTGAGAACATATAAATTTGACACCTACACTTTGTAGATAATTTAATATGAAAAATTATGGGTCTCCTAATCCATCAAGGAATTCTTGATGTCTTTTTGCTTTTTTTTTTAATTTTATAAATCTTTTTAGGTCTTCTTCAAAATATTTTTGCCAATCAACTGTGTATAAAGAAAATTGTGGAACTAAACTATTGTGCTTTACTAAATGATTTGTTGATGTTAATTGTTCTTCTAAACTAGAATCTGTTGGAACAATAATTCCAGTATTGTAGACTAAAGAAGGTCTATTAAATATGAAGAAACTTCTTGCTTGTTGAAATAATGCAGAGTCAATAATGTCAATTTTCAACTCATCAACTCTATCTGCTGGAAAACATTCTAATAAGTTTCCTTCGATTGTTTTTCTATGAACCCTATTTACTTTTGTCACATTTTCAATATCATCAAGTGTCCTATCATCTTCCCAAAAACATTGTAATACATTATACGAATTACAATCTTGTGCAACATATAGTGGATGCAATAGCGGGTTTAGAGAAATAAAAGCGTCTAGAACTTGTTTTTCAAAAGGATGTGGTTATAATCTATTTGAAGATTTGATGCTTGAGGGTTAAACATATTAGTTCTAATTTGAACATCTCTATGTTGAGTAATAACTGCTCCCCATATATCTACAACTCCCCCCATTTTTCAATTTTTATTTATTCTTCTCTTTCTTTATAGAGTGTAAAAACAAACCCTTTTTTTGTAATAATTTGACAATTCAATCGATTAGCAATTTCTTGTGCTTGCAAAGTTAATGAGTCTGAATTTGTTGCAGTATGTGATTTAATTTTAACGAGTTCATATTTTTCAAAATATGTTTTGAGTTCTTGGATGAACTGAGATGTTATTCCATTTTTTCCAATAAAAAATTGAGGTTTGAGTATTTCACTTGCTTTTTTAAGTTCTTTTAAGTCGTGAGAGTCTATCATAACAACTCTAATCATATAAGTTTTAAAAAGATGTTGGATATGTAAATTATTTATTAAAAAATTCAACTAATGCTCCTCTCCACTCACTAAAATCTTCTCCAACTCCTAAATTATGACTTGCTCCGTTAATAATTGTCAATTCACAATTCTCGATTTCTTTTGAAAATTCAATAGTATCTTCATATGGAATAGTCTCGTCTTTTGTTCCATGTACAATTCCTGTAGGGATTGTAATTTGCTTAGCAAGTTGAGTGAGAGGATAGTACTGCTCCATATCATTTAAAATTTCAATATCAAATTCTTCACCGTGTGTATTAATTGTTCCACCATTCTTCACATCAATATAATTTTGAGATGTTTTATCTTTCAAATATTGATAATAAAATGTTCCAATTCCTGGACAGCGTAGAAATAATCGTTTTAAATCATCTCTTTGAGCAGCAACTGCGAGTGTGACAACTCCACCATAACTTCCACCAATTAAGCTAATATGTTTAAATCCTAGTGATTGACAATACGCAATTGCAGAGTTGACTTGTGTTATATAATTGCTCACAAATCCATATTTGAACTCTAAATCACTCTCTCCTTGATTGTCTAAATCAATTCTCAATGTTGAAATATTAAGTTGTGAGAACTCTTCTTCAATAATTTTTCCTGACGTATTATCTTTTGTTGATGAGAATCCGTGAATTACTATTGCAATTTCAGTTGAATTTTCAATTAGGTTCAAAATACCACAAATCTTCCCAAACTCTCCTTCAAAAAATACTTTTTGATTCATAATAGTTTATGATGACAAAAGTTTATAAATATTCTTAGCCTTCTTTAATGTAGGATACGTTTAAAATGCGTTATTATTTTTTTTGAATTAGTCTCTTTTGGCACGTAATAACGTTAATTCGCATTTTAAAGTATTATTTTTAGAATAAGAAAAATGGTAACATTATATACACTCGGAGGAGTGAATGAAGTTGGACGTAATATGTTTGCGTTTGAATTTGATGATGAAATAATCATCTGTGATATGGGACTTGAGTTGTCTAATTTAATTTTGCACAATGATGCAGTTGATAAAATGGCACTTGAGGAAGTAGTAGAGAAAGGAATCGTTGCAGATCCGACACTTTTGAAAGGAAAAGAAGACAAAGTAAAAGCAATTTTTGTCACACATGCTCACTTAGACCATGTAGGAGGAGTGCAATATATGGCTTCATTATTTCCACAAGCTTCAATTTATGGAACTCCATATACAATTGAAGTGTTAAAAGTTTTGATGAAATCTCAAATGTCTGTTCGTGATACCTTGAAAAATAAATTTATTAAAGTAAATGTGAATTCTTCAGTTGAGATGCCAAGTGGGATGAAAGTTGAATTTGTTAATGTAACTCACTCAACTCCACAATCAGCAGTAATTGCAATGCACGCACCTGAGGGAATTATTCTCTACGCAATGGATTTTAAATTTGATAATCGGCCCGCTTTGGGACAGAGAACAAATTATGAGCGGTTAAAAGAGCTTGATAAAATGGGAATTAAACTCATGATTGCAGATTCCGTTCGTTCAAATAATAAGCGAAAAACATTGAGTGAGATTGTTGTAAAAGAGATGCTTCGAGATGTGTTTATTGAAACAGATATTGTAGATACACAAGGAGTTATTATTACAACATTTGCATCTCATATTACAAGGTTGAAATCAATCATGGAACTAACACAAGAATTAGGGCGAAAGATTGTATTTTTAGGACGAAGTATGGCAAAATATTGCAAAGCTGCAAAGAACGCTGGAATTATTGATTTTAAGGCAAAAGGAGTTGAAATTGCAGAAAGTCCAGCTGAAGTAAATAAGTGGCTTGAGATTATTAATAAAAATAAAAAAGAATATATTATTGTGTGTACAGGACATCAAGGAGAAGATAATGCTGTTCTTTCAAAAATTGCAGAAGGTCGAACTGCGTATGAGTTAAAAGAAGATGATAAGGTGATTTTTAGTTCAGAAGTGATTCCAACACAAGTAAATATCGAAGCGTCTCAAGTATTGCAAGGAAAACTAGAGGCGTTTAATTGTAAAATTTATAGAGATTTACACGTATCAGGTCACGCATCTCGTGAAGATCACAGAGATATGCTCAATATGGTGCATCCAAAATATTTAGTTCCAGCGCATGGTCCAGTAGTTCTTAAGGAAGGAGTTGTTGAAGTAGCAGAGGAGATGGGATATGAGTTAGGGAAGAACTTATTTTTGCTTGAAGATCAGTCTGTTAAAGAATTTAAGTAGGTAAAAATTTCAGCAGAAATTTTTTGTATTATTTTTTGTTAGTTTTTCTTAGAATTTGATTTGCTGTTTCTTCAACACTTAAATTTGAGTTATCAATAACCACCCAATCAATATTGTTTTTTATTCGTTCAAATGAGTCATATAATTCTTCTGCTCTATTATTCATCGCATATTCTTCTCTACTTTTATCCCTTTGAATGAGAGTATCTTTATTAGGGAGAAGAAGAAAAATATGTATGTTTTGAGAGTTTATATTTTGAAGATACATGTTGTATAATTCTTCTGAGTCAATAACATCATCTATGATAACATTAAATTTTGATTGAATAAAGTTATTAGTAAGTGAGCAACAATTTTTCACTCCAAGAGTTTGTTGTTCAAGTGCTTTTTGAGAATTTTTCCAAGGTTCAACATATCCTGATTGAATCATATGTCTCAATGAATCAACATTAATATACGCACAATTCTCAATATGTTTTGCTAAATAATGAGAAATAGTTGATTTTCCTGAACTGGGAGGACCCGTGATAATAATTACTTTTGACATATGTATTTTAAGTGTTTATCAATTAAATAATTTTGTATATTTTTGAGTTAAGTTTAAATAATTAGAACTTTATGTAATATTATGGAGCCAATTACTATATCAAAAAAAGAACTCAGAGAAATTGTTTCTCAAGGAGTTAATGAGGGATTAGATGATTTTTTTAAAAAATATAATGATATTTTAAAAATATCTAATTTTAGAGGATTTGAAGAACTGAGTGAGAAGGAGAAACTTGAAATTGAAGAATTAAAAAAAGAAGAATCTTACTCAATAGATGAAGTATTTTAATTGAGAAGAGTTAAAATGTATCAAATTAAAATTAAGAAGACTGCCTCAAAATTCATACAATCATTAGACATAAAACGAAAAAATAAATTAAAAGAAGTATTCAAATTATTAGAAAAATCTCCTTTTATCTTACCTTATAAGAAATTAGATGAAAATATATATAGAATTAGAGTTGGAAATTTAAGAATTTTATATGAAGTAAATGAAAAAGAGGTGATTATTGAAATCATCAAAGTAGGCAACAGAGAAAATTTTTACAGTAAGTAACCCTTCAGTTATATTTATAAATATTGAAAGTATAATAGTTCTATGTTACAACGAAATTGTAATTTTAATGTATTCTCTTTTGGCTCGCATGAGTAATTTTTATTCTAAATCAGTATTATTAAATCAATAGTATAGTCTCATTATATTGATTTGATACTATGTAATTGTTAATGAAGAAATATTATATTTATATAATATGAAGATAAAAATTAAATTAAATAAATTTAAAATTGAAAATTTAAAATGTTAGATATAAAATATATACGCGAAAATAAAGAGTTAGTAAAAGAAGTTTGTAGGCTACGTGAAGTAGATGATAGAGTTGATGAACTCTTAGAGTGTTATGAAGAATTGAAAACATTGCAATTTGAAATTGACACATTAAAACATCAAAAGAACACAAAAACCCAACATATTAATGAATTGAAAAAGAAAAATGAAACTGTAGAAGGGTTGATTGAAGAACTCAAAAAAGTTAATATTCAAATCAAAGAAAAACAAAAACAATATGGAGAGTTAGAAATACAATATACTCAACTACTCTACACAATTCCAAATATGATGCACGAGAGCGTTCCGCTAGGAGATGAAGATAGAGAGGAATATCGAGGAGGAGAATTTAGAACATTTGATTTTCAACCATTGACTAATTGGGAGATGTTTGAGAAGAAAAAGTTGGCTGATTTTAAAGCAGGGATTCAAGTAGCTGGAGATAGAGGATATGTTTTGAAAGGAGTGGCAGTTGAATTATATCGAGCAATTTTACAATACTGCACAGATTTTTTCAGAGAGAAAGGATACGCAGAAGTTTTGCCACCGTATTTTGTGAATGAAGAGCATTTGTACACAACAGGCCACTATCCTCAAGGAAAAGACGAGGTGTATAAAACTGAAGACGGAAAAGTATTTGTTGGAACAGGAGAGATAAGTATTTTAGCAATGCACGCCAATACGCTTTTGAGAAAAAAAGAGTTACCGTTGAAACTAATGACGCAAACTTCGTGTTTTAGACGAGAAGCTGGAAATCATAAGGATGATAAAGGATTATATCGAACGCATCAATTTGACAAATTAGAGCTTATTCATATCAGTAATCAAGAAGATGCACAGCAAGAATATGAAAGTATGTTTGAAGATTTAAAGGAATTATACAATAAATTAGAACTTCCATTTCGAATTATTACACTTCGAGCAAATGATATGGCACGAAAAGCAGTCATTGAGCGAGATATTGAATTGTGGTATGAAGCTGAACAGAGGTGGGGAGAAATTGGAAGTTATGGGCTTACTAATGATTTTCAAGCAAGAAGAGGAAATATTCGTTATGAAGGAGAAGGAGAAGTGAAATATGCATATACAACGTATGCAACAGGATGTAGTCCTCATAGAATATTAATTGGAATAATGAATAATAATCAACAAAAAAATAGAACTATAATAAATATGTTGGTGGAAAGGAAGAGTTTTAATGAATCAATCTACTGTAAATAATTCACTATCATGCTCCATACGAGACACTTCACTTTGTTTTGTTCTTGTAGAATCATTCAATCAACTGTAAAGAGTTGATCGTCATGATTCACATCAAATAATCCAGCTCTTGCACCAGCATCAAGCCATCCGTGTGCATAATTTAAAGCTGCAAAAGCAGTTACAATTTCACCCTTTTTTTTAAAATGATGAGCATCGTCAATATAGTGTTTTGCCATTTGTAAAAAATCTTTAGCCATTGTGTGAAGATGCGTTTTTTCAGGGGCTGAGATTTTTACTTTTTCATATGCTCGTGTTGAAACATCAAAATATTTTGCTAGTTTACTATCACTTACTTCTCTTGTCATTTTCTAAAATATTAATTGTGTTAAATTTGAGGAACTTTCTCTTCATGTCCACATGCACTACATTTAATTTTCAATCCATTATTTTCAAGCGTTGTATCTGGACTTTTACAATAACTACACTCAACGTATTGCTCATAATACGATTTCACTCCTTTGTTGAGCATTGCGGGTTGAAATCGAGAGAAAAGTATGACATCTCCTTTCTCTGTATTTAATTCTCCACGAACTCCAACAAATTTAAGCATAAATCTATACATATGAGAAATATCTCTATTGAGTTGTTTTGCAATATCTGAGAAATTTGTAATTTGAGTTCTTGTTTTGATAACTCTTCCTTTAACTTCTGGAATTACAAATCGTTTTTTTTTATTTAATACTTCTGGGAGTTCTGCGTAGCAGTTATCTAATAATTGTTCGTATTCTTGAATATTCATAATAGTATAAAGAAGTATTTTTTTATAAACTTTGATATTATAGCATGTCCTTTGTAATGATAAAATAAGAATCAAATTGTATGTTTTTAAATAAGAATCATATTGTTCTTTCATTTATTCTACTCTTCTCACACAAAAACCTTATAAAGATAGTTTAAGAGAATTAAGTATGAAAGAAACAGAATTAGGAATTAGTGATTTACCAGGAGTTGGACCATCAACTGCTGAAAAATTAGAAGCCGCAGGAATTGATACATTGCTTGCTGTAGCAGTTTCATCAATTGGAATATTAACAAATGAAGCGGGTGTGAGTGAGAGTGTTGCACGAAAGATGATTCAATCTGCTCGTGATATGATGGATATGGGATTTGACACTGCAACTGAGATTTTAAAAAAACGTCAAGATGTGAATAAAATTAAAACGGGGAGTGCTGGGTTTGATGAAGTTATGGGAGGAGGTTTTGAAACTGGTGCAATTACAGAGTGTTATGGAGAATTTGGTTCTGGAAAAACACAAGTAGGACATCAACTCGCGGTGAATGTTCAATTACCTAAAGAGGAAGGAGGACTTGGTGGAAAGGTGATTTATGTTGATACTGAGAACACATTTCGACCAGAGAGAATTATGCAAATGGCTCCAAAAGTAGGACTTGATCCAGAAAAAGCACTTGAAAATATTAAAGTTGCTCGAGCATATAATTCAGATCACCAAATGCTTTTGGCTGAGAAAGCTGAAGATTTATTGAAAACAGGAGAGTATAATTTAATGATTGTTGATTCACTCACTGCACATTTTAGAGCTGAGTTTATTGGAAGAGGAACATTGAGTGAGCGGCAGCAAAAATTGAACAAACATATGCACACGTTATTAAAACTCGCAGATATGTATAATTGTTGCGTGATGGTGACAAATCAAGTAATGTCAAAGCCAAATGTAATGTTTGGAGATCCAACACAAGCAATTGGTGGACACATTGTGGGACACTCCTCTACATTTAGAATTTATTTGAGAAAAGGAAAAAAGGGTTCAAGAGTTGCAAAACTTGTTGATAGTCCAAATCTTCCAGAGAATGAGTGTATGTTTTTTGTCAATTCGAGTGGATTAGATGATAAAGAAGAATAGAGGAGTGTCTAAGTTTTGCTTGCAAAACTTGAATACTTTTAGTTTTTAATTAAAAAATGGTTGAAATCTTTGATATAGAAAACTTTAAACATAAAATTCATTTTGAATATAACATACAAGAAACTCAAAAATTGAGAGAACTATTTGAAAATAAGAAAAAAGAAATAACGATTAATGATTTGAGAAGAATTAGTTTGTGGAAGTTAGATAGAGTATTAGAAATTGATGAGAATACTTTAGAAAAAATAAATGTAATTTTTAATAAAGAAGATTTAAAGTTTAATGATAAAATTGTAATTGAATTAATTGAAGAATTGAAGAATTCAAAGGGAGTGGGATTTCCAATGTTGAGCTCTTTTTTGAAATTTATTCGTCCAGATCTTTTTCCAATTATTGATATTCGAGCATATCGTGCTTTGTACGGGAAGAAAATATATTCAAGTCAGTATTCTATTGAGAAATATTTTAATTATATTGAAAAAGTATATGAAATTAGAGATAGTTTAAATTTAAAATTATACGAAGTTGATGAGAAGTTATATTGCTTTGATAGAGATAATAATGGTAAAATTTAATATTTAGAGGAATTATGAAACATGGAAATTAAAAAATTAATACAATCAACAACAGAGCCATTAGAAGAATTAATTGAGAACGGTGAGAGTGTAGATTTTCGACTTGATGAAGAGTGTTGGAGAGATTTGAGAGTAGCTGATTATATTGAGTATTGGGAAGATTTCACAGGATGGGACACTGAACCTTCTCCTCAATCACGAAGAGTAGTTGCTCAAATTCATGAAATTATTAACGCTTCAACATTTACTGAATTAGTTGAAACATGTGAGCATTTGAATTATAGTGAAGAAGAGTAAAAAGAATTGTTTGAACATTTACGAGAGTATTGGAGTGAAGAGAAAGAAAAAGCAGTAGGAGTATTGGGATTATACGTGAGAGTAGTTGAATAGTAAGTAATACACAACTTTATAAATTTTTAAAGTATAGTTAATGTTATGGAAACCATAGAAGTTTTATCTAAAAAGATACAAAAATTAGAAAACGAAGTTGAAACATTAAAATCTATTTCTTATGATACTATTTTGAATTCAGATGAGTTATTAGAATTACAAGAATCATTGGAAGAATATAACAGAGGAGAAGTATTTACACTTGAAGATATTGAAAACGAGAGAAAACTAAATTAAAATGTATTCAATTATATTTTCAAAACAAGCTAAGAAATTTTTAGTGCACTTAGATTCAAAAGATTTTGAAAATATAAAATTAAAAATAAAAGAGTTAAGTCTAAATCCTCTACCTAAAAACTCTAAAAAATTAGTTAATGTGGAACCACCTACTTTTAGGATAAGATATTCAAGGTATAGAATTTTATATATAATAAATTTTCAAAAAAATGAAGTTTTCATATCAAAAATCGATAAAAGAGGAAAAGTATATAAAAAATGATTTGGCAAGATGTTGTTATTGCTTTAGCAAATACGATTTTTATTTTCTCACTCAGTGAGCAAGCGTATGAAATCATTAAACATAAAATCTCAACAATGAGTTTAATTAATACATTTACTCTTGGAGTTGGGTTGAGTGCAATTTCATTTTCAATGTTCACACTTGATTTGTATTTTTCAAGTGTTGTGACAGGGTTAAATGCTCTGTTGTGGTTTATCATTGGCGTATTGACATTAAAATATCAAATAAAATAAAGTTTAATTTTACATTAAACGAATTATAGGTTTTAATTTGCGGTTTTTGGTAAAAATAGATACTTTTATAAATATATAATTCTTATATTATCTAGATAAAAATGGTAGATTCAACAAAAAAAACAATTCAATTAAATGTTGCTGAAACAACACATGAAGATATTGGAACAAGTAGAGTGAGGATTGATTCAAAAACACTCTTTGAGCTTGGATTAAATGAAGGAGAGTATGTTCTCATTCAAGGAAGTAATAAAGTGCTTGCTAAAGCGTATCGAGTAGAGAGTCAAGATGAAAACTTAGGACTGATTCGAATGGATTCAACTCTGAGAAATAATGCAAAAGCTAGTTTAGGAGATGAAGTGATAATTGAGAAGGTAGAAGTAATTGAGGCGAAATCAGTTGAAATTGCTCCAACACAAGAGGTTCGATTTAGTGGAGATCCAACTGAGATTTTTAAAAACAAATTACTCTCAAAGCCGCTCTTGAAAGGAAATGTTGTAAATTTCAATATTATGGGATCAACACTGCATTATGTTGTCACAAAAACATCTCCGAAAGGATATGTGCGAGTGACTGCGAACACACAACTTAAAGTGAGTGATAAAGTTTCAAATCCAAAAGATATTAAAGTTCCAACAAT
Organism: uncultured Methanosarcinales archaeon; assembly: GCA_964621065.1. GTDB lineage: Archaea > Nanobdellota > Nanobdellia > Woesearchaeales > UBA583 > UBA583. The sequence continues at coordinate 20,773 of CAZULG010000008.1, forward strand.
TACGTATGATGAAATTGGAGGATTAAAAGAGGAAGTGAGTGCAATTCGTGAGATGATTGAAATTCCAATGAAACACCCGGAAGTGTTTGAGCGAATTGGTATTTCTCCTCCTAAAGGTGTGTTATTTCATGGACCTCCTGGAACAGGAAAGACACTTTTAGCAAAAGCGCTTGCAAATGAGTTGGACGCTCACTTTACAACAATTAATGGGCCTGAGATTATGTCCAAATTTTATGGAGAGAGTGAGAAGCAACTTAGAGAAATTTTTGAAGAAGCAGAGAAGAATGCTCCTGCAATTGTATTTTTAGACGAGATTGATAGTATTGCTCCAAATAGAAATGAAACGCAAGGAGAGGCTGAGAGAAGAGTGGTTTCTCAATTATTGACACTCATGGATGGATTGCAATCTCGAGGAAATGTAGTTGTGATTGCTGCAACAAATAGACCTAATTCAATTGATCCTGCACTGAGAAGACCTGGACGATTTGATAGAGAAATTCCTATAAATCCTCCTTCACGTGAGGGGAGAGTTGAAATTTTAGAAGTGCATACAAGAGGAATGCCTTTGGCTGAAGATGTAGATTTGAAAGTGATTGCAAATCAAACTCATGGATTTACAGGGGCTGATTTGGAAGTTTTAACAAAAGAAGCTGCAATGAAGGCGTTGAAGAAATATATTCCTGATTTAGTGAAATTTGAAGGGACAGTTCCTACAAATGTGTTAGAGGCAATTCGTGTAACACAACAACACTTTGAAGAAGCATTGAATCACGTTGAGCCATCTGCGATGAGAGAAGTATTAATTCAAAAACCAACAACAAAATGGTCCGATATTGGAGGATTGGATGATGCAAAGCGAGCATTGTATGAAGAAGTAGAAATGCCTCTGAAAGAGCCTGAAGCGTTTAAAGAGGCTGGAATTAAAGCGCCAAAAGGAGTTTTACTCACAGGTCCTCCTGGAACTGGTAAAACGCTACTTGCAAAAGCGGTTGCGAGTGAGTGTGAGGCAAATTTTATCTCTGTGAAAGGTCCTGAGTTGGTATCAAAGTGGGTTGGAGAGAGTGAGAAAGCGATTCGTGAGATGTTTAAAAAGGCAAAACAAGTGGCTCCAAGTGTGATTTTTTTTGATGAGTTTGATAGTATTGCAAGTGTTCGTGGTGCGAGTATGAATGGAGTAAATGATAAAATTGTGAATCAGTTACTCACAGAGCTTGATGGAGTAGAGGAGCTCAGTGGTGTGTCAATTATTGCTGCAACAAATCGAGTTGATTTAATTGATGAAGCTCTAAAGAGACCTGGAAGATTGGATAATATTATTGAAATTGGTTTGCCAGATTTGAAAACAAGAGAAGCAATTTTCAAGATTCACACAAAGAACATGCCTCTTGGCAAAGATGTTGATATTAAAAAATTGGCTAAAGATGTAGGAGAGGTTTCAGGAGCTGTGATTGAAGGAGTGTGTCAAAAAGCAGGATTATTTGCTCTGAGAAGAAAGCGAGCAGAGAAGAAGGATAAAGTAGAAGTGTTGAAAAAAGATTTTGATCTTGCGATTTCTTCTCTTATCGAGAAGAAGAAAAAGAAGGAGTAGGAGATAGCCACTTTGAAATAAGTGACCAATGGGAATGATTTGAGATTATTTATCCAATATTTTTATTATTTCTTCATTAATTCTGTAAGGATAGGTTAATATAAAGAAGGGCAATATTGGTTCATATTTATTTAATAAATCATTTTCTATGCTTTGAAGCAATTTTTCCTTCAATTTTTGAAACGATTGTGTTTGTTTAGGAAATTTAGCAAAATTTGTTCCAGTTTTATTTCTAAAATTAAAATATTCAAAATCATTGTCAGGTATAAAACATTCCATTTGAATATGAGATATTTTTCTCCAATTATATTCTAGTTCTTCTCTTAGGTCTCTCTTAACCATCATATTGATTATTGGATTTAAAATATATGAACGCCCTTTAAATTGTTTGAAATCTAATTCTTTCCCACAAAAATAAACTTCAAATAATTCATTCAAAGATATATATGGACTTGGTAAAGGATGAGAGTTATTTTTATTATAAATATATTTACCATCTAATATAACTTTTAATAAAACCTTCAAAAGCTCTTTAGCATCATTAATATAATTCTCGTTTTCTAAGAATTTAACAATGAAAAAAAAATGTGGAAACATATCTTCACCATAAATCCACAAATCTTTTAAATTTTTATAAATTTTAGTTTTAGTTTCATCCTTTAATTTAGTACCACTAAAATTTAAACAGCATAAAAACCCGATTAATTTAGTAATTCTACCTTTACGAATATAATCACCATCACCAATTATATTTCCTTCTAACAAATCTGGACTATTTAAAAAATCAGTTTCTAGCAATTTACCTAATTCCAATATTTCATTTTGAATAATTTCTAAACTTTTTTTTATTTCTTTATTATTCTTTATCTTATGTTCTTCGATAAATGAAATTAAAGAACTATATAAAATCGTCCATGCTTCAATTTGAGCATAATGATTTTTTGAATCTTGAAAATTTTGTAAAACATAAGAAGTTAAAATAACTGATGAAAATATTGTATTTTTAAAACTAGAAATTTGTTTTCCAGTTTTAATTAATATATTTCTTTTTAAGAAATTAAAATATTTCTCTTTAGGAAAAAAATCTTTACCATCTAAAGTGAAAAAACTCAAAAATTCTCCCCAATCTTCAAAAGTTTGTGGTAAAAATTTAGTATTACTTTCCAAAAACATTTTTAACATAATATCTTTATCTATATATTTTAATTTTGAATAATGAGTATTTGTATCATTTAAGGCATCAATCCTAGCAAAAACATTATCTTTAATTGTACCATTTGTAACAATATATGATAAATGAGGTTTGTCTTTATTCACATTGGGATGTTTACATTTTAAATCAATTAAATCATATACCTCCCTTAGATATTTATTCCAATCACTTAAACTTAAATCTCCTCCCTTTAATTGATAACAAATGGTTTCACCTTCTGGAGAAATAGCAATTATATCTTTTCCAAATTCTAAAACTCCATGTGGCGAAATATATAGTATATCATAACCTTTCGCTATTAATATTTGACAAAAAGGAATTTGATAACTTCTTTCATTAGTTTTAATTAACCAGTTTTCTATTGCTCTCTCTAATATCCCATTCACTTTTTTTCACCTCCATAATTTCTTTTTTTCTCTTGATATAGTCCTTATTTTTTTCCCACTCAGGAATTTTATCTTGAATTTTTTTAAGTTGGTCAGGATGTAAAATTAATGATGGCATATTTGGTGTGCCATCGTCATTAAATGAAATTTCCATTTTCTCAATTGTATCTAATATAAATTCATGAGACAAAGGTTTTCCATTTGCATTGATTTTATTTCCTGTTCTATCAATAGCTTCGTGAATAGATGAAATCATGTGATTTCCTAATTGTTGTTTTATATCTTTACCTACATTTTTTCCAATTTCTTTAATAATATCAGTTCCTTTTTCTTTAACTTCTTCTGCTTTAATATTAACTTTACTTTCAAAATTTTTATACTCAACCTCTTGTTTTTTTCCATCTACTGTATAATATATTCCTTTATTACCTTCGTAGATAGTTATTTTAGTAATCATACTAATTAGTGGGTCACTATAAGAAATATTTCTAACATATTTTTCTAAATTATTCTGAATTTCTCTTTTAATTTTTGGAAAATCCGGTAACATAATAATATTTATAATTCTAGTTTTTATAAATTCTTCTTTTCTAAATATTACAAAAATTCTTCTTCCTTATTAATAAGTTAAAAATTTGAATGAAACAGCTATTAAATGAAATATTATTAAGTAAATTGACACAATCTCAATAAAAATAAATAGGGAATGTTTAACGTCTCGTATGGAATAAATTGTTTAAAGTCAGCAAGATTTATATAAATAATCAAACTTTCAATTAATTTTTCTGAAATTCGAGATTCCATTTTTGTAAAAAATTTTCTCCTCCATCATCTTGCCTCTTAGTTGAATACACTATTAATGAATCAGAATCAACATAAAGAGGAACAGCATATTGACCAATATCACTACACAAATAACCAATATTTTCTCCGTTAAAATTAAATAATTCTACGAAGTCTCTATCTTCTGCATACTTACTCCCAATATAAATATTGTTTTCATCAGCTACAAGTCCACTAATCCCCACGGCTCCGAGATTCACTCTTTTTTCTAGTTTTAATGTTCTCTTGTTCCAAATTTCTAAATAATAATTTTTATCATTAACAATTTCTGAGCCCTTAACAACTGTAACAAAATAATCTGAATTTGAACTATATTCATTTTGTTCTAAATAGGTTCCTATGTTTTTTATATATTCTAATGTAGAAGCGTTATAAATTTCTATCTTTGAATCATTATTGATGTATAAATATATTGGTAAAACTAATCATGCTAGACTTTCGAAAATATCTGTTGCAGGAAGTAATGTCAATGATACCAAAATTTACAAAGATTATGTTTCACCTACAAGTATAATTGAGAAAATATTTGTAATACATAACCATTTATATGGAGTGGAAATATTTAATGATGGTTCTTTACTAGTTAGACAAAGTTTAGGTGTGGAAAAAGAAAGTTCAATAGTAATGGAAATATATACTATTTTAAATAATGCTAGTTTAGTTGAAGTATCTAAAGAATGGGAAAGAAATCTTTTAGAATTCTAATTAAGTGACTTTAACTTTACAACTCAGTTTTTATTTCAATATAAGTGTAATAACTTAAGAAAATAATTTTTTAAAATTTCTCCTTCACCTAATATATTTTATAACACTTCTTCAAAAACCCTTCCAATAAAAAATTAAATTATTCAACAGTATTAATATATTCCTTCACAGTATTTTGAAACTCAGGAGATAACCAAATATCATTGTGCCCTCTTCCATCTATTAAAATATAACTTTTATTGAGAGTTGAAGTTTCATCAAACAATTGTTGAGAGAATCTTGAGGGAACAATTCCATCTTCACTACCATGAATAATTGTCAATGAATTATTATAGTTCTTTAACCATTCAACATTATCATATCTCTCTTTTAACAAGATATTTGCAGGATAAATTTTATATTTTGATTGAGCAACATTTACTAATTTTGAGAATGGGGTTACTAATATCATATGATTCACACCTCCTAAACTTGCATAGTAACTTGCAGCTCCTGAACCAATACTTTGACCATACAATACTATATTTTTATAATTACTCTCTAGAATGAATTGATGAATATTTTCAACATCTTTGAGAATTAAATCTCTTGAAGGTTTCACATCATCATTAGAATAACCAGCATATTCAACAAAGAGAAGAGAAGCACCAGATTCTTCAAATACATGTTTAAATCTGCTCCTATCACACGCTGAGCCAGCATTTCCATGATAATATACAATGAGAGTATCTTGAGAGTTATTCTTAAAATAAAATCTTGTTCCCATTTTACTTTTTTTTTCATAGTCTTCAAATCCAATACATTCATCAAAATTTTGCTCAGTTGGAAAATAGAGAAGAGACGCTTGAGAGAAATACAAAAATGAGCCTATTAATAGATAAGTAACTATGAGTGCAATTACTATTGCAAATATTGTTTTTTTCATATATTTATTACTCTAAATTGATTAAACTATAAACTTTTCTCTACTTCAAAACTATTAATTTAGCTTATTTCACCACACCATACATCTCAAAATACTTCTTCTTCAAATATGTAATATATACAGAACTATCTAATTCACTTCCTGTGAAATCTTTAAATATTTGCGGAGTTGTTTTCAAACTACCAACTGAGTAAATATTTTCTTGTAATACTTTTAATATTTCATCAAATGAGTGAGATGATACAAGTTCATCAAAATTTGAAAGTTTTTCTTTGAGTTCTTGTTCAACTTGAGACGCATATATTCTTCCAATTAAATATGTTGGAAAATAACCAAACATTCCCTCACTCCAATGAACATCTTGCATAAATCCGTTTTTACTTGTAGTTGGGGTTTTACCAAAATATTGTTCATATTTTTTATTCCAAACATCTTCCAATTCATCAAATGAGATAACTCTATTAAACAAATCTCGCTCTATTTCGTAGCGAATAATAATGTGGAGTGGATATGTCAACTCATCCCCCTCAATTCGAATGAGTGATTTTGTAATATGATTGTAATACTTATAAAATGTTTCAACATCAATTGAGTTTAAATATCCATCTGATTTTTCTTGAATTGTTTTATAAAATGTGTTTACAAAGTTTCTAGAAGATACAACATGACTCTCCCAAAATAAAGATTGTGATTCATGAATTCCTGTCGATGGTGCCTCTCCAATAATTGAATTTTTATAGCTCATGTTTGCTTCATACACCGCGTGTCCTGCTTCGTGGCTTCCTGAAGTAAGAGAAAATAGAGGAGAATTTCTAAATGCAACACCTAATCGCGTATCTTGTGGACCCATTGGAATCATGAATGGATGATGTGTAGTAAAATATGTAAATTTATTATAAGTTAAACGCAATAATTCAAAGACATATTCAACTAATTCTCGCTGTTCTTTTTCATCTATTTTCCAATTATTCAAGTATTCAACAGTTTCGCTATTGAGATATGTTCCTTTATCTTCAATTTTCTCAATAGTTGAGATGATTTCTTCTTTAATTGTTTTAAACTCTGTGTCTACAACTTGTGATGTGAGTCCTTCTTCAAACTTATCTAAAAAATAATCATACGCACATTCAAACGAGAAATAATCTTTAACATACTTGTATTCTTTTGTATTTAATTCAAATAATTCTTTGAGTGATTGAATGTATGATTGCTTGTCATCATCATGATTTGATTCTCGCGCTTTTGATCAGAGTGTATTTGTTGCATATCTTTTAGTTTCAAGTTCTTGCACGAACTCAGAAGGTAATTTTGTTTGAATGATAATTTCTTTATTCCACAATTCTACTTTTCGTTTTTTCTCTTGCTCTAAAGTTGAAAAACTAGGGTGATTTTTAATTTCTTCAACAACTTCTTGAAATTTAGGCGCAGTTACTTTTTCATGCAACAGTCCAGTTAAATAGGAGAGTTGTTCTCCTCTTTCTTCTTTTCCATCCTCAGGGCAAGTTGATTGAATATCTACGTAAAGAACTGAGATTATATTTTTAATTCTATAAATTTCAAGTTCAAATTCTTCAAGTTTTGAAATGAGTGTTGTAATATCCTTTGTCATATTGTTGATAGACAAAAGGAGTTTTAAAAATTATTGTATTACGACACTCTCATAATTATTACTGATAAACTACTACAACAGCTAAATAATTGTCACTTTTTAGTAAGACTTATAAATATTTATATGTTGTATTTCATATGACAAATTTTCCATACAATAGTTTAACTCATCTATTACATGAAGTTTACAAAAGTAAACCTACTCAATTAGACCAATTATTAACTATTATTGGCTCATACGATGATTTTAAAGATACAAATGAAATTACTGAAGATGAAATTTCAAGTTTATATGAAATGCTAGGTGATAGTAAAAATATTTTGAGTACAGGAGATGAATATGAGATTGGTAGGCGTTTTTTTGATAAAATGCAGAATACTTACATGAGAGTTAAAGGGAGTTCTGCTTCATTGAGTAATAAGAAAGCAAAGTCATTGAGAAGAACAGAAAGAGAAGTTCTTGAAGATTTGATTACTAGATATAGAGGTCAATAAAATGACTCATAAAATAGTAGTAGGACTAGATGTTATTGAAACGGGAGGAAGTGAAATAATTAATAGTTTAGGAAGGAATAAAGATGTTGAATTATTTTTTGATAGAAAAAACGTTGAAAAACAAGGAGAACAGAACAATCCTTTAGTTAGAGAATTTATGGATTATGGATTTCAAGAAGGGACTCGGGACGAAAATGGATTTTGGGTTATTGACAATGGAGAAAATAGGATAAAAATAAAATTTCAATCCCCTGATTCATGGAGTGAATGTGAGGCAATGACTGATGACCCTTCAACAAGAGAATTTTTTTATGAAAAAGGTGTTCAAAGTGTAGAAGAGCCTGATTTTTTAAAGGTAAATCCAAGTGTTTTAAGAAAAGGTTTTGTATCTCAAAAAACTGACAGGCCATTTGAATCACTAGAAGACATATTTGAACCAAAAAAAGAAGGGATTAATGTAGATTTTCCAAATCAATTTATTCTTTTAAATTGTGAAGATGGAAGACAAGCATTGTATATGTCTAAAAAAGATTTTGAAATAAGTGGTCCAGATATTGATATTCAAAGTGATATGTATTTACAAAGAATTGAACCTGAAACATCATTTTTTTTAGGCGCTAATAAGAGTGCTTTTGAAGGTAAACATCTATCTTTTGGAATTGAAGCTAATCATTTATCTCAATATCTTGCTTGGAAGTATTTACTTCTTGACCCTAAAATTCAATTTGTGACATTATCTGGAAAAGCTGGGTCAGGAAAAACACTACTAGGGTATTTATCAGGTTTAGAACAAACATTAATTGATAGTGAGGGTGATATAAATAAAAATTTTAGATACAAAATGATGAGATTATTAAAACCCGCAGTACCACCTAATGAGCATCAAGTTGGTTATTTACCAGGAGATCTAGAAGCAAAACTAGGTCCCCAAATGGATTCATTTAAAACACTTCATGATGAAGATATAACTCCTGGTTTTCGATATTCTGATGCACTTGATGTCCAACAAGGAAACAAATATCGAAAGTTGGGTCTATTTTTTCCAACAAATAAGGTTCCTCTTATTAAAGAAGATACAATTGCATTTGCAAAAGGGAGCACTTGGGCTAAACAAATGATCATTGTTGATGAAGCTGAAGATATGAGAAGAAGTCACGGAAGAGGTTTAGCAACAAGAGTTGGTTTTGGAAGTAAAATGATATTTTGTGGAGACCCATATCAGGTTGAAAATCCTGCTTGTAGTTCAGATAAAAATGCATTGGTATATATTGCTCAAAAGCTTGCAAAAGAACAACACCCTTCAGCTGCTATGATGAATTTGGAGAAAACAAATAGATCTCCAATTGCAAATACAGTTGCTTCGTTTCACAAAGTTGATTAGCTAAGAAGTTTTAAAAATTATTGTATTATTAGAGATTCAAATTTTTAGTTCTTTAGTTATTGCTTTATTATAATTTGGATGAGAGAGTTGATGTTTCACATTTGGAATTCTAATTAACTGAGAATTTTTAATAATTGAATGTGCACGATGAGCTCGCCTGATGAGTTGTGTAACTTCTCTTTCTCCAAACAATATATACACAGAAGTTGAAGAAGATAATTGTTGAGCAATTTTGCCAAACGAGATATTATTAAAATCGTTATATTTATTCTTACCTAAACTTTTTTTCCAACTTTTTGTAATTGCGGTTAAATCTTCTTTAAAAAATGGTGAGAGTGAGCATAACAATATATTTGAATAGTGAATATGTTGAGATGAAATAAATGCATCATCGCTCCAAGTGAGTATCCCAAAATAGAAACTCTATCTTGATTAGAGTGTGTGCATTGTGATAAAAATTCTTCGACATATTCACTCATGACTCTTCTCTTCCACGTAATTGAGATTTCAACTACAACAAATTTTTTATTTAAAAAATGTGTTTTTATTTGTTGATATTCATCTTGAGAAGTGTGCTCATTGAATCCTGGAATAATATAGAGGATATGTTTCATATAATTATCTAAAACTTAGATTTTATAAATATATTTAAGAATTAAGTTCTATTTTTTATTATATATATGGTATTTGACAATGCATTGTTAAATGATAGATTTTATGAGATCAAACCTTTCACATATTCTACAAGAGCAAAATCTCAAATTATTGAATCTCAAAGAAAATTATATTCTCAAAATAGAATTTCATTGTTTGAAATTCCACATTTATGTCCTGAATTCTTAAGAGAATTTGTATATCATAATCATGGTCTTGAAGGAATTGAATTAAATTATGATGATATTGATACTGCAATTAAAGGAGTTAAAAAAAAACAAATGATTGAAGCTAAAAACTCTCTAAAAGTCCACAAATTTGTATTTGGAAATAATTTCAAATTTTCTTTAGATGATATAGTTGAAGCTCACACTATTTTAATGGATGGAATTATACAATATAGCGATGATGATATAATTCCTCAACTAGGAATTAGGGAGAGCGACATTTATTTAGGGAGTCATCAGTTTCAAGGATACAGTCCTGAATTGATTGAAAAAGGAGTTAATGATTTAACTAGTTGGATTAGAGAAAATGAATTTGAAGCAAGAGGTGAATTCAGAGATAGAGAAGTTGAGAGAGTTCTTCATTTAGGAATTAATTTTTATTTTAATTTTGAAAGAGTTCACCCTTTTAACGATGGAAATGGAAGGCTTGGAAGAATATTACTTTTAAGATTACTATCTCAGACAAGATATTTTCCATTTTATTTTTCACAAAATAAAAGAAGTGTGCATATGGGTGTATTTGATAGAACAATAAGAGGAGGAAATAGGAAAACTTTTTCAGACTTTTTTATTAAAGAGTATAGAGATTGTATAACCCAATTTGAATAATTTTATTAATACACACTATCTAAAGTAGAATATGAAATATTGGAATTCTCCTCCTTCTATCAAAATCTATGAAGCACTTGGATGTATTGCTGATGAGAGAATTGTTGAAAAAAATGATGAAATACGAGTGTATTCTTCAAGTGGGAATAAATATTATATAGTTGAATATGATGAGAAGAACAATGCAATTGTGAGTAATGATAATGGTTCATATTATGTAGGGTATTTAGGATATCCAGCTATTGCATATTTAATGACGAATCGTAAGTTATCATTTAATGAAGAATATGCTCAAGCACTCAAAGGAATTCACTGGAAAGATTTGAATACAAAATTCAATAACGATTATTTCTTAGTAGAAGAATATATTCATAAACACTATATGCAACAACGAGGAATTGATGTTGAAGAATTTAGAATATTTGTGAACGTAGTGTTAGAAGAAATTAAAACGATGAAATTAAAGCAATTATCATTTCCATCTCTTCCACCAACGAAATACTAATACTAATATTTTTGAATTCAATTATATTTTAATAACTATGGTATCATATCATTTAATTCAAATCTCACAAGACTCAACTGTAAAATTCATCTTTGATGAAGGATTTCATTGTGTTCTTATCCCTTCTAAAAATGATAAATATACACTATGTATCTCATCACAAGTTGGGTGCGCGATGGGATGTGAGTTTTGTGTGACTGCGAAGATGGGATTTATGAGAAATTTGTCTCAAGAGGAAATACTACTGCAATTTGAAGAAGCATTGAAATATTTAAAATCAAAATCTCAGACAACTCATTTGTATGCGCATCAATATATTACATCTATTGTATTTATGGGAATGGGAGAGCCGTTTAATAATTATTCAAATGTTATTAATGCAATTGATTATCTCAATGAAGAGTTTTCATATCCGTATAAAAAAATCACCATATCAACTTCGGGAATTATTCCAAAAATGAAGCAGTTTGTGAGTTCAAAATATTCATCTCAACTTGCAGTATCATTTCACTCAGCAATTCAAGAAAAGAGAAATTTATTGATGCCTTACTTGAAACAATTTCCAATTCAGGAGCTTGTTGAAGTGTGTAATGAATACTCAAATCAGCGAAAATATGGAGTTATGATTGAGTACATTATGATTGAAAATTTAACAGATTTACAAGAAGATATTGATGAGTTATTGAAGATGAATTTTGCACAAAATACCTATTTTAATTTAATTCCACTCAATGGAGAGATGAAGCTTAATCAAAAAACATATCATGCTTCAACAATTCAGAGATGTGAAGAATTTAAACAAATACTTCGTGAGAGAGGATATAAATGTTTTATTCGCTACACTATGGGGAATGATATTGAAGCAGCGTGTGGGATGTTGAGTGAAGGAAAACAGTAACACACATTATTATATTTTGTTGTTTAATTATAATATAATTTTCTCAACACAATAATTCACACTTCAACACTACTTTGTTACAATCACTTAATTTTTTATACTCATATTTAGCTAAATAGTTGAGAAATATTTTTTAAAGTATTTTTTTATACTTAAAAATGGATAATTATTATAATAATAGTATGAATAATAGACTCTTTTTGAGTGTTAATTTAATACTATTATGTATTTTTATTTTGAATATTGAATTTTCTCACGCTGGTGTTATTGGAGAAGCTGGAGAGTTCTCAGTTCAAAATAATGAAAACCACATCATCACATTTTCTCATTCTTATGGTTCAACTCCATTATTATTTATGACCCCAAAAACGCAAAATAACGACGACTCAGCGTATATTCCAGTAATTCACTCAATTAATACAACTCATGCTAATGTATCTTTGTGTCGTGATAATGGAGCAACTACTTGTGATTCAACATATTTAAGTGAGGATGTGAGTTATTTAGTATTTGATATTAATAAAACAAATGCCCTTGATTGGATTGAAGTTGGAACTGTAAATGCTCCAGTTTCAGATTCAACGCAATCTTTTTCATTTTCAAAAGTATTTGATAACACTCCGTATGTATTTTCTCAAGCACAAACATATAATTTAGGAGGTAATGAGATGGCAGCATCATCGTGGTTCACTACTGTAAGTACAACAGGTGCGACAATTGATGGATGTGCTCATCCTGGAACTGCAAACGATTGTTCATCAAGTTCTGTGAATGAAGACTTCGCATATGTAGCTATTGATCCAATTTTGCAAAATATATCCTCTCTAGATTTAGGTTTTGAGAGTATTGGGAGTAGTGCTTGGACAGGTGTGACTTTTACAAATATTTATTCAAATCCTCAAATGCTTGTGACACCAAATTCACAAAATGGAGCAGAAAATCCACTCTATCCTTGGGCGAGAAGCGTTATATCAACTGGTGCTGATGTGAGATATTGTGAGCAAGAGGGTGCAAATAGTTGTGATTCTCACATTGATGAAGATGTAATGTGGCTTGTTATTGAGAATGGATTGATAATGGATAATTTAGGAAGTCCTCCGCAAAATGAAAACTTTAGTTTTGATAATTCATCTCAAGTTCTGGTTAATTCAAATGTGAATGTAAATGCAACTGTTACAGATCAAGATGGAAACAAGACAGTTGAGAGCGTTGTTGTTAATGTATCTCTACCTAATTCATCAATTACGAATTTTTTATTAAGCCCCGAGATTGAAAATTTAGATTTTACAACTGAAGATGTTGAATCAGGAGTATTAAATTATACTGCGCAAACAGGAGGAGATACACTTGGTGAAGTTGGAAGTGTAACACTCCAAAATAGAGATATAGAAACAATATTTTTTTCAAATTCGTATTCACAAACGCCTGTTGTTATTGCAACTCCTGTGACGCAAAATAATGATAATTCTCCTTTGGTTCCAATTATTCACTTCATTAATCAAACGCAGATGAATATTTCATTGTGTCGAGATAATGGAGCAACTACTTGTGATAATAGTTATACTGCTGAAGAGGTACACTACGCAGTATTTGATATTAATCGAACGAATAATTATCCATGGATTGAAGTAGGATATGTCAATGTTACAACAAATGGAGGTGTGAATTCATTTTCATTTAACAAGACATTTTCAAACGCTCCATATGTGTTTGGTTCAGTTCAGAGTTACAATATTGATGGGATTGTAACAAATGGAATTGGAGCTCACACATGGTTTCCATCTATTACAACAATAGGAGCTGATATTGTTGGATGTGATCATCCAGGAATAAGTAATACATGTGGAGGGACTGCAATAGAGCAGTTTGGATATGTCGCAATTGATCCAGTTATGCAAAATATATCTACTTTAGATTTAGGGGAGCAGAGTATTGGAGATAGTTCTTGGACTGCTATTTCATTTGTTGAGACATATATTCAAACTCCACGATTATTTGTAGGAGTGAATTCAGAATCAGGTCCTCAAGACCCAGCATACCCATGGGCAAGAAACTTGGATTTAACAAGTGCTGAAATTCGATATTGTGAAAATGATGAGGCTAATTATTGTGACACTCACAATGATGAAATTACTCGTTGGTTTTCACTTGAGAGAGGAAATATTCGAATTGGAAATGGAGGAGATGATGTTGATGCAGATGGGAGTTTTAGTATTTATAGTACTATTTCAAATGAACCTGCTTTTAATATTAGTGAGTTAATTGTGACGATTAATGTGAATGAGTTTAATAATTCTGCATCTACAAATAGAGGTAATTTAGACCCGTATGTTGAAATTGAGTTTGACTCAAATTCATCATGGATAAGCGTTGGAAATATTACTCCTACAGGAGTTGGTGAATTTAATGTGAGTGTGAATAATAGTTTAGTGTTAGAAAATTGGGAGGAGTTGAATTTTAGAAATATTCGAGCAATAATTAGAGGAGTAGATTATGTGAATTCTCCACTGCTTCGAGATAGTTTAGGATTTGATAATTTAACTGTATTTTTTGATGCTCAAGAATACACTGGGAGATGGAGTAGTTCATTTAATCAAACTCAAGAGTGTGGAGTATATAATTTTACAAGTATTACATCAACAGATGAAACTGATTTGAAAAATTCCACAAATTTAAGTAATCAATCATTTGAAATTGGTTGTGAATCTCAAATTACACTACTTGAACCATTAAACAATTCTAAATTTTTACAAAATTCAACTCAAGTTGAACTTAATTGGAATACTTCTTCTCCATATTCTAATTTAGAGTGTGATATTATTATTAACGAAATATTGTTTGATAATATTTCTTGTTCACAAGGAGTTAATAGTTATAATGCATCTAGTTTGTCTTCTCAGCTCTATAATTGGAGTGTGAGTGTAACAAATCCATTTAATCTAACTGATAATTCATCAATAAATTATTTTCAACTAATATTTGGGCAGTTTAAACAAGTTTCAAAACAAGTGAGCTATAATTCAGTGAATATGTATAATGTTGATATATCTTCAATAACTAATGTATATGAGAATAGTTCTTCAGTGTTAAATGATATTGTTCCACTCGGATTTTCAGGAGGTTCATTTATACCACCATTTACAACATTTTCGCCAATAAATGGAACAATTACTGGTGATTTATACTCGTGGAATATTTCATATAATTTACCTCCACAAATGTTTAATGTTTCATATATTGTAAGCGGAGATGAGACATTAAACTATTCAGTTCGGGATTTGTTTATTGTAGGAGTTGAATAAAGAATTTTCTTGATGGCAAGAATTAATAATAAGATTTGAAAAAAGATGAAAACGAAGTTTCTCAATTAGTTATGCAAGTCCTCTGAGTAATACACCTACTCCATACGCAACACTTGCTGCAACTCCTCCAAGTATTAAAATTTCAAGCCCTGATCTGAACCAATGTTTTGTGCTAAAGAGTGATTTTAATGTTCCAAGTAAAAACATTGTAATTCCTGTGAGAATAATTGAAATAATGAGTTTAGTTGTATCTTCAATAAATGTAATTAGAGAAATTACATAAATAAATAGAGGCATAAATCCAAAGAAGAGAAAGGAGAAGAATGTTGCAAATGCATTTTTGAGAGGAGAACTCTCATCTTCATTCATTTCTAATTCTTCTTTGAGTTTAAAATCGAGCCACGCTTTTGGATTGTGAGAAAATGTTTGAGCGAGTTTTTGAGAATCTTCTTTTGAAAATCCTTTGTTAATAAATAGGGATATTGTTCGTTTTTTTTCTTGCTCAGGGTAATCTTTTAATTTTTGTTCGTGTTTATCTTTTTGTTGCGCAGTAAATTCGTTTTCAGATTTTGTGCTTAAATAATCTCCAACTGCCATTGAGATTCCATCTGCAATTAAATTTGCAAAGCCTAAAATGATAATTACTCCTGCTGAGAGTCCAGCACCTGCTGCTCCTGTGACAACTGCAAATGTTGTAATAATTCCATCAATTCCTCCATAGACAATACTTTTAATATAATACCCAGCTCGTGAATTGACAATAAAATTTTTCATAATTTCTTTTGTAGGTGTTTATTTATAAGTATAGTGGAGTGCAGATGTGGGGGGAGGAGGAATATAACATCGCGATTAAGAGAAGTTTTTGTGGAAGACAAAAATTTGGGTGAACGAGTGCAACGGAGTGAACCTCTAAATCTTTGTTAAGTTCTTCCGTTAGGAACGAGAAATAGTCTGCAAGACGGTTTTTGACGAAGTCAAAAAATTTCGAAGAGTTGTGTTTAAGTTCCGATAAATTTCGACCGAAGGGAATCTATATGTCCGAAGGACGGGGGGATTTTAGTTCGCAAATATTAAAAATATTTCTCTTTGTTATTTTCAATTTCCATAATTCCATTTTTGTTTATTATTACACCTTCTTTATTTTGATGAATCAATTTATCATCGAATAGTCTTTTTAAATATGTAGACACATAAGACGGATTTTTAGGTTTAGTTATTTTTATTAATTCTTTAGAGCTCATTCTTCTATTAAAATGGTAAAGCCATAATAATAATTCTTCTCCAAACTTCATATTTTTTTTTAAAATCATATATTCTCCTTCCTCGAATTCTTCAATAGCTGGTATTTTCTTTGAAATTATAGAATTAGCAATTTTAATTGCTTCATCAGGAGAATTATTATGAAATATTAAAATGAATTGTGCCATAATCCAATTGCAGGAAGTTATTGCTAAATCTGCGTCAATTTTATCTAATTCATTTTGTTTAAAATGTGCCGCTTTTTTTCTACTTCTTATTGTAAAAATTGATTTTAATGTTTGAGGCATAGCTAGAAATAATATCTCTTCCTCAGGATTTTTTTTAGGTAATTGAATTAATTTCTCAAATATTTTTCCAAATTCTATTTTGTTTAGATTATATGAGTAATTTGGATTTGAGATGCATTCCAATGCCTGAATACTTAATTCAGAAAATCTTGCAGAATGAATTAGTGTTTTTAATTCATCATCCAACCAAAATGAAGTTTTTGCTTTTTCATATTCTGTAACTAGTTCCGAAACAATTTGTTTATCAATATGTCCATTTAAGGTTTTTATTAAATCAATTTTACTCATAGTTCAAAATCTCCATTTTCAAGATATTTTTCTAGGTATTTTTTTGCTTCAAGTTGTCCTTTGAAAATAAGTGACATAGAAGTTTTAGGACTTCTTATCGAAAAATAACTTTTAAAAAACTTATTCTTATCAAGTAAATCTAATCTCCCCGATTCAATATGACTATTCTTTAATAATTGTTCACAATTGAATTTTTCTTGTTTGTATACTTTATGTATTAAGTATCCTAAAAGAATAAGATTTTTTATCTGCATTGCATTTCTTGTTTTTTCCATAATAGGATGAATAATTCTAATGTGATCTTCTTGGAAATCAAAAGTTGTTTTCAATTTAGTTTCATCCAATTTTTCAATTCTAGCAAATTCGCCGATATTATTTTCAAGTTCTTCTTGAGATATGTTTAATGTGGGTGCAATCTCTTTATTTATAACTCTGCCACTAGATTGCTTTAATTGAAAATTATTAGTTGAATTAATCAAATCTTTAACAAGCTTAATTCCTTCTTCAAACCCTTCGTGTGTTATTCTGTAGTTTGTATTGATACTTCCTATTTGTCCTCTCTCATGAACAATCCATGAATTATAATTTTTCAGTGTAGTTGATAAATTAATTAATCCCTTGACTCCAGAATCAGTAAGAATTTCTCTTAATTTACTTGAAGCAATTCTTTCAGTATCGTAAAAAAATCTATATGCAACAAGCGTTAATAACGAGGCTTTAATGTGACTTTCACGGTTATTTTGGCTTTTAAATCCTTTTAAAATAATTAATCTGCCTTTGTGAAAGTTAAAAAATGTATCTAAGTTTTCTGTTGTTAAATCATATCTTTCTAACTCTGTATTAATTTCAGAATCATCTTGTTTTTTCAAAATTGTTTTTGTTTCAGTTTGTATTTTTACAGGATTTTTATTTTTTTGACTAGGTTTTTTATTTTTCTTAACTGAAGAAAATGAATTTTTAGGTTGAATCTGTTCTTGTAAAATGTATTTTGAATGTAATATATCAAGTTGTTTTTCAATTAGGTAATATTTGATGTTATATGAGGTTCCTTCTTTTGTAAGAATATGCTGACTCACTAATTCATTAAGAGGAGATGTTAATGATGTTTGTTGGATATTTAATTCTTCTGAAATTGACTTCGAAGTACTCTCTTCTACTTCCAAACCAACTTCTTTGCAAAAATATTTTCCAATTAAAAATAGAATAATCCTCTCCTTTGTGATGAACTTATATTTATGTGAAATTAATATCTTGCCCGATTTTTGTTCAATTTTAAAAAAATCGCCTGATTTGTCCTTTAATCTTTTTAAATCTTCAAGCGTATGAGTTTCATCTACAAACAAATCTTGGAGTATGTCCATTTTATTTTTCTCCATCTTATTATTCACCTATCATTTTAGTATTTTACTACATTTATAAAACTTTTGAAAATTGCGCTTGGAAATATGCAAATTTATCAGAGAATGATGAAATAATTTTAAAGATGAATAAATTTGCCAATACAATAATAAACATCCATCTTAATCTCCAAAGAAATAAAATCCTTCCTTTTTTGCTTCTTTTTTCTAAAAAAAGAGAGAACTTAAACACAATTGAACTTAACTCCTATTTAACGAAATAAATTCGTAAAAATAGTAAAATAAACCTAAAAAGCGAAATAAAAATTATTTCAAAAATTATCTTCGATAATTTTCTAGCAAACTACATTCCAAACGGATAATTTTTGTAATCAAATTCTGCGCTTTCTCGAATGCTTTGATATGCACTCAAATAGTGGGAGAATATGTTCAACTCATACTTAATTCGTGCACGAATACTCTCATCTCGCTCTCCAATTGCTTCAACCTCGTTGAGAACATCTCCTACATTTCGAACAATTACGTGAGATGGTAGATATGAAATAAATGTATTTTTGTAACTACTTTGTCTAAGCTCACTAATTGGATACACTCCATTAATCCCAGCACTCACACTCACAATTAGAGCAGGCTTATGTGCGAGTTCTTGTCCATCACACAAAAGGAAGAAATTTTTGAGCCCACTTGGCACCATTCCTCCCCACTCAGGCGAGATAATAATAAACCCATCACACGATATCAACTCATCAGAATATGGTTTCCACAATTCTTGTATCTCACTTCCAGCTTGCCATTTTTCCTCACTCCACATAGGAAGAGGATTATTTCTTAAATCAAGTGTATATGTTGAGGCAGTATTTGAATATAATTTGTGTAACTCTTTTTCAATATACGCACCAACTTTACTCGATTGAGACTCATTTCTATGACTTCCAATTATAATTCCGATTTTCATTGTAATAATATAAGTAGAATATCTTTTATAAAAAAAAGTATTATGAGAATTTATTTATCTTTTCTTAAACCTTCAAACATACACTAATTCCTATTGTGATGCTTTAAATGATGATAATTAATCTCATGAGATTCGTGAGCCTGAAATTCATGAGGATTTGAGTTTTGAGTTTTTCTCAATTCTTTAATATATAATTTATCTTCTGCGTTTAATTTTTCAATAGCAGCACTAAAACTAGCACTTGAGAGATGTTTAGTATGAATCTTCAAAAAATCAAGCGTTTTATCATAATCAATTTGACTCATCTCACGAAGTGTCCAGCCAACTCCTTTTTGAACATAATACTCTTCATCAAGTAAGAGTTTTTCAACAAGAGGAAGTGTCATATCAAGTGGAAGAGGATTTGAGCACTGTTTTGCATAATAGTACAAAGATGTGAGAGAGAGTCTTCGCTGCCAGAGTGATGAAAAATTACTCATTGCTAATAAATCTTTAAAAAAGATGCGTTTACTTGAGAGAACTTTATTATAAATAGATGAGAGCTGATCACAATGCCACCAATTTTCAATTTGATAGGACCAATTAATAAGCATTTTTTTTTGAGTAATTAGTTCAGAAATTTCAAATAATTCTACTTCATAGAGTGCCCATGTAACAACTTCACTAATAGTTGAGTGAACAATTAATGAGTTTAAAAATTCTAGTTTTGATTGATTCTCTATATTTGAATAAGGCATGTATTGAAATGATTTAATGTCATTTGCTCTATAACAAAGCATTGTGTAAGTTGATTCTTGATAATCTTGAGAAGAACAATCTTTAAGTGTTGAGATAGGGTGCTGTTTAAATTGAGTCTCAAAGTCTTGCAGAGAAGGAGTGTTCATAACAAAAGTTAAAGTTATTTGTTTAAAATAATTTTGTATTCTCTTAATTGATAATAAGAATTTAATTGGGTAGTTACTCGATAAATATATTTATTAATCCTTATGATATAATATTTGTATGAGAATTTATGTTGCAGGAAAATTTGAAGAGAGAGAAGAAATTCGTTTAATTTACAACAGACTTGAAGAATTAGGTCATACTATTGTATATGATTGGACTAAACACTCACCAATAAAACCCTATCATAAGAATCAAGATTTAGCATTAGAATATTGCGAAGAGGAATTAGAAGGAATTTTAAATTGTGATGTGTTTATTGGAATGTTATACAAAAAAGGAACTACTCTTTTAATGGAAATAGGAGCAGCCATAATGCTTGCAAAATATAATCCTAATATTAAAATTTACATTGTTGGAGAGTATAATACGAGTTCTCCATGGTTGTTTAATTCTTTAATTAGACGAAGAGATTCAATAGATGAAGTGATAGAAGAGTTATCAAATATTTGAAATAAAAATTAAGAATGTAGATTATAATGTAGTTTTGATTTTACAAGTCAATATAAATTAATAAACGAGCCGTACGGGATTCGTGCGAGACACTCAACTTTCGTTTCGTTCTTGCACCTAAGGAACTAGGTTCTCATCCCTAACGTGACGTTGTATTAACGAGCCGTACGGGATTCGAACCCGCGACCTTTGGATTAAGAGTCCACTGCTCTAACCAGACTGAGCTAACAGCTCATATTATACACTAACAAGGATTATTATTAGTATAGAAATAAATAAAGCCCCCCCGCCGGGATTTGAACCCGAGTCCTCGGCTCGAAAGGCCGAAATGATTGGCCGGACTACACCACAGGGGGATACTTATATAATCCTCAATTATTTTATAAATATTTCTATTTAAAGCAGTAGTTGAACCTTTTTGAATTAAGAGTTTAAAACTATAATAATGTTCATTCCAAATTTGAAATTTAAATATTAACTTTTATCCAAAAAACAGAACTAAGTCAAATTTTAGATAAGTTTTCAAAATAAAAAATAGTAAAAACTAAAATTTTGTTCTAAATCCTAGCTTTTTTATGGTATTTGGATTGTTTAGTTAAACTAAAAAAGTCAAGTATTTCTTCTTCGTATTTATATTTCAAATTAAATCTAGTTTTAAAATCAAATTTTATTATTTTAAGAAACTTTTAACCTTTATTTTAGATAAAATAAAGAACTCGGGAATTTGCTAAATATTGTAAAACAAGAGTATTTTCTCTCAATTTGTAAAACTCAAGTTTTTTAATCTTAGAATAAAACTTATCTCTATTAATGTCTTCAAAAAAATTTTTTGTAAACTTATTTTTTCTTGAAAAAA
>CAZULG010000009.1:0-33730 GCA_964621065.1 uncultured Methanosarcinales archaeon
TTTGCAAAGAGTCTAAAATAGCGTTATTTTCAACTGTGCGTTGTGTGTCTTGGACGTAATCTATGAGAAAATTGTATGTTCCTAGAGAAATGATAACGGTGATTGAGATCAACAGTAGTATTGAGATAATAGGAGAGATGGCTTGTTTTAGACTAAATTTATTTTTTGACATTTTTTGTGTGGGAGTTCTACGTGGGAGTTCATTTAATAAATCCACAAAATTTTGTAGTTTAAAAATATTTGTATCTCTATTTTGAAATGAATGGGAGCTAATGTTTGTATCAATTTAGAGTTTGTTCATAATGGACTTTAAAACTCATCAGTGCTTTTATTTCACGCTCTTCATCATACGAAGAAATCCTGCGTCTAAATCTTCTCAAAGTATCATTTTTAACCTTAATTCTTCCATTAATAAGTGTATATCCTAAAAATGATACTCCTTTTTGATATTCTATTAATAATTAGTTTTTTTGAAGAAATTTTATTTAATTCTTCACGATTTCAATTTTATTATCTTTGAGCTTTATTGTCACTTCTTCTTCATCTCTAAAATTTGTCATCTTTGTTGCAAACTCAGGTAAAACAATCTTTCCATTTCTCACTACTAAATCAATTTGAAAATCACGCTCTCCAATTTCTTCAACTCCTGCTTGTCCCATTAGATCTCGAGTGTGGAGTTTATCTTTACTTTGTTTAATTTTTGCGGTTTCATTGAATAAATATTGAGCTATCTCTCCAGCAATATTTTTCTTAGTCACTTCAGTTATTTTTTGAAGCCCAGGAGATGTATTCACTTCTAAAATTAGTGGTCCATAATCACTCTCAATAATATCAACTGCACATACACGAGCACCTATCTTTTTAGCACTCTCAAGAGCCATTTCTTTGATTTGACTTGTTACAACATATGGCTCAGCACTTCCTCCTTGATGCGCATTTGCTCTAATATCTCCTCTTTCTGCAGTTCTTCGCATTGAACCCACAATTTTATCTCCAGCGACAATTATTCTAATATCACTTTGAATATTAATGAAATCTTGCACAATGAGAGGTTGTTTAAATACATCCAACGCATCAACCATTGAACGAGCAGATTTTGAACTCTCTGAGAATATTACACCTTTTCCATGTGTACCACTTGGAAATTTTAAAATAATTGGATAATTAAGCGTTTGTAAAAAATTTTTAGTCTCTGAAATTTTTGCTGCAAAATACGTGTCTGGCATTTTCAACACCTTATTTTGTGAAAATGTTAAATGAGTTAGAAATTTATTATGAGCTACAAGATGAGCTTGGGCATCAATTGGAATAAACGTATCTTCTTGAAAAATTTGAGTCAAACCATACATTAACTCCGCATACCTATGTGAACTTTTCAAATATAAACAATCATATTTCTCAAGTTCCTTTCCATCATACAATACTTTTGTCTGCTTATTATTAACTTTAATTTCTACTTTTCTAATATCAATTAAATCTACTTGCGTAAAATATTTTCTTGCTTCATCAAGTAACATTTGCGATGAGACACTTGTCATACATATTAATCCTAATTTTAAATGTTCCATTTTTTCTTCCTATATTTTATTTTTATGATAATTATAGTAATAATTACTTCTCATTCTCCAATAAAGGATCTATTAAAAACTCTTCTTTTTCCAATATATCTTTACCAATTAAAATTTTAAAATTTAGATTTTTTCTATCTGAAATTGTAAACTCTTCAATACACTTCTTTCCTTTAATCTCAATACCCAAAGAGATAACTGGTCGTTTGTGTCTACCTAGAGCTGATCTGATAAATTTGTGTGATAGAACTTGCTTATTTTCAAATTGCTGTGCTAAATTGATATCTACTGATGAACTATCTGCACCTGTGTCTATTTTTGCCTTATATGATTTTCCATTTTCTAAAATCACAGTTTCAATTAAACCAACTATAATTCTATTTTTTGTATTTGTCATCTTAGTTAATTTTCTACTTTAGTATTTATAAATATTTATAATTTTGGGGTTATAATTAAAATTATAATATATAATTTGAAAAAAATATCTTGCTTATTATTTTGGTAATTAAAATATGTTCAAATATAACATTTTATCTATAATAATTTAAAAATTATTCTTAAATTATTACTATGACTTAGTCCAATGGAACAAAGCCCGAAATTGAATTCTTATGAACAATGCTCAACTATTATCTCAACATTAATTACCACTCTTATTTCCATAAATATTGTTATTATCACTCTTGTAATTGATGATACATTTCCTCAAGCTGTTTTTGCTCCTCTTTTAATTGGTTCAATCTGTTAGATAAAACTGCGAGTATTTTTTCTCTCTCACTTGATGCTTGAGACCCTCCTCCATCTTGACTTGAATGTGTTGCGACCACATCCATTTGCATAGGTTCTGGAAACATTTGAGACGCAGAAGAATTTTGATGATTTATATGTTGATTTGAAACCACATTATTTAAATCTTGATTATTTGTATGTGTTACAAGAGTCCCCTGCTGATGTATCTCACTGCCATGCATTGACGCTGTTGATTCATAAGATGATTGAGATTCTGATGGAACTTGTTGTTGGGATTGAGGAAGAGATTGAGATTGTTGCTCTTGGGCTTTTAATACTTCATCAGCCATCATTTGAAGAGCAGTTTTTTTCTCCCTTCCTGAGTGCGTAAATTGTGAAGATGATGTTGTATATTGATTTGACTGAGAAGGCACTGTTGAATGATAGTTTGATTGTTGTTGTGCTCTTCGCTCTTCTCTGAGTTGATCTGATTGTTGACGTGCTTTTTGATTTAATTCCTCTTGAGCAGCTCGCAAATTATTTGATGTATCAATATCTTCTTGAGACTTTTGAGGTAATATTTTTGAAAATGGGTTGCTTGTTTGTGTTTCTTCTTGTTCTTGAGCGTGTGATATAATTTCCAATGTTTCTGGATTGAACTCTGCAACATCCATTTTTGAATATTGATGTTTTGTAATGATGCAATCAATGTCTAAATGCCAACACAGCGAGAGTAAATGTGGTGAAAAGAGTGAAAATGTAAACACAACTCCTTGAACATTGCGAAATGTTTGAGAGCTTAGAGCACTTTTAAACTCTGCATTATTTCTCAAAAGCATGAATTTTGAATGCTGTGTTGATGATTGAACCTCGTGGAATGGATAGAGTGAAATATTTGAGCGAGTTTGTGAAGAAGTATAGAGTTGAAACGAGTGTTCTTGATTTGGCTCAATTGGTAAATTAAATATTTGAATATGTGTGAGTTGAACTTTCCCTTTTGAGTTAATATACCCTTCAACACTTACATCATTAAGTGAGTTTGTAATTTGATGAATTGCTGTAAGTTCTTGCTCATCTAATACTTTTCCTTTCAATGAAATTTGCTCATAGCCTAATTTAGAACCTTGTTTTGTGTATGCAACTTCTTGTTGCGCTTTGTTATAAAAAAGTGTAGTTTGATATGAAGAATACTGTTCTCCATACACATGATACGCACAACCATCTATTTCTTGAGGAAATCCTACTTGAGAAAATAATAATAATTTAGAACCTTGCTTATATAAATAAAAATGTTTTTTTACATCTTCAAATCGTGTAATTTCAATTTGAAACTGAAGCTCCTTCATGGAGAGTCGTGTGACTGATGAGTTGAAATATTTAGTAAATACCTCTTCAAATGCTGATTGAAGAGCATTTTTATCAACATTATATAAACTATAGACACAATTAGTAGCAGTTCGAATTGCAATATTGTATGTCTCAGTATTCATTGTACTCATAAACGAGTAATTTTTTAATTCAATTGAGTCAAATGAGCTAAAAAATTCTTGGATTTTTTGTGCAATACTCCTCACATGATCGCCATTAAGAGGAGTTTTTAAAAATTCTCCATATTCATGTGATTGAAAAAATGTATTTACTTCTTCAATACTCTCACAACCATTAATATATTGTAATAGTTGTTCAATTGTTTGAGGATTTGCTAATTTTTTCATAAACTCATCTTTTGTGATAATTATTTTATCAACTGTGAGTCCATTTTGATTCAACGCAAAATCACTACATTCTTGAGTGTTTCCATATACTTCTAGTGTCATATTATCACTTAATTTATAAGTAGTTAATTTTTAATAATTTGTATTCACACTAAGTGAATGGTGGTATTGAAGAATCATAAAAACTAGTATATTCTTGATTCCCAACAATAATATGATCAAGTAGTTGAATATCAAAATATTCACTTGCTTGCTTTATTCGAGTTGTAATTTCAACATCAGCAGAGGATGGTGTTGTATCTCCACTGGGATGATTGTGAATGAGAATAATTGATGAAGCGTGCAGGTCTAGAGACTTTCGCATGATTGAGCGAATATCTATATGTACAAACTGAATTGAACCTTTTGCTATCACTTCATCTTTAATGAGTTTATTTTTCGTATTCAAATATAACACGCGCATTTGTTCAATCATATTATATTGCATTGAGTGTTTTACGTATTCATAAATTTCTTGAGAACTTGAAAAGCTCACTTTAAATTCTATTTGTTCTTGAATTCGCTTTGAGAGTTCAAATA
The DNA here is from genome assembly GCA_964621065.1 of uncultured Methanosarcinales archaeon. Classification (GTDB taxonomy): domain Archaea; phylum Nanobdellota; class Nanobdellia; order Woesearchaeales; family UBA583; genus UBA583. The sequence goes on from CAZULG010000009.1 coordinate 4,592, forward strand.
CTGCTACAATCTCACACGCCTTTGCAGTTGAAATGCCTTTAATTGATGAAATTTTTTCAACATCAATATGCAATAATTCTTGCGGTGTGAACGTGAGTAAAATCTCTCGAGAGAGTTCCAACACATTCTTCTCCTTCGTTCCTGTTTTAATCAAAAGCGCAAGGAGCTCAACTGAAGTCAAATGCTCCTTTCCATAGCGAACTAACTTTTCACGCGGCATCTCCTCTTGCAATACATCTTTAGAAAACATCTGTATTATACCTGACCTTAAATATTAAAAAAGTTTGTATTTCTAGCTAAAAATTATAATTTTCTAAAGCAATATTTCTACTCTTCAAAAGAGGTATATTTTTAAATAATGAATTATCTATTTTTGTATATGAATGATTCGTCAAATTCTACCAACAGCAACTCACTCCTCTCTTCAATTTCTGAAAAATTTGACACAAAACAATATTTTATTAAAGCAACTGAGTTTTTTGATGAATATCGAGCAGAGAGTATTACTGAGATGAAGAGAAAAGAGCTTCGCTATTTAGAAGTTGATTTTTTTGAACTCTTAGAATTTGATATTGAATTCGCCGAGCATTTACTTGAATTTCCAAAAGATATCATCTCAATTTTAGAGTTGAGTTTAAAAGATATCCTCTCCTCAAAATTTACTCCCCACATCTGGCTTACATCTCTGCCACATAATGAAAATGTACTCATTCGAGATATTCGCTCAGAACATATTGGAAAGCTCATTAGAGTTGAGGGGATTGTGCGAAGAAAAACTGATGTTCGTCCAAGACTTCTGCATATTGAATATTTGTGTACTAATCCCTCATGTCCATTTAGTGAAGAAAAATTAAAAATTCCTCAAGTTGAGGATAAAACGCGAACACTTAAAGCGTGTCCTAAATGTAAAAGTCCAGTTGATTTAGTGAACAGAGAATTAGTAGACTCTCAAAGTATTGTACTTGAGGAATTGCCTGAACAACTTGAAAATTCAGCAGATCAACCAAAGAGATTAAATATTTTACTTAAAGAAGACTTGGTTTCTCCATTTAAAGATTCAAAATCAAATCCTGGATCAAAAGTCTATATTATCGGATTTGTTAAAGAGATTCCAATACCAACACGAACAGGAGGAGAGAGTGTTAATTATGAATTAGTAGTTGATGGAGTCTATATTGATTTAGTTGATGAAGATTATAGTGATATTAATATTACACCAGAAGAGAGAGAAGAAATAGAAGAGCTCTCTAAAAAAGAAAATATTCGTGAAATTATGGTCGATAATTTTGCTCCGTCCATTTATGGATCTGAGAAAATCAAAGAAGCAGTTTTATTACAACAATTTGGAGGAAGTGTGAACACAAAAGCTGATGGAGTTCGAACAAGAGGGGATATTCATATTTTATTAATTGGTGATCCTGGAGCTGCAAAATCTCAAATGCTCAAAGCTGCAACTCGAATTGCACCAAAAGCCACATTTGTATCAGGAAAGTCAGCCTCAGCTGCAGGACTTACTGCAACAGTATTAAAAGATGATTTAACGCGAGGATGGGCACTTGAAGCAGGAGCGATTGTTTTAGCTAGTGGAGGATTGTGCGCAATTGATGAGCTAGATAAGATGAGCGATGAAGATACTTCTGCTATGCACGAAGCACTTGAGCAACAAACAATTTCAATTGCAAAAGCAAATATTCGAGCAACTCTACGATGTGAGACAACAGTACTCGGGGCTGCGAACCCGAAAATGGGTCGATTTGACCCTTATGGAGATATCTCCAAACAAATTAATTTTCCACCCGCTCTTATCTCACGTTTTGATTTATTGTTTGTATTGCGTGATGAAGCAGATAAAAAACGAGACGATTTAATTGCAAATCATATCTTGCAAACGCACAAAGATAGTTCAAAAACACAAACTGAGCTCTCAAGTGATTTTATGAAAAAGTACATTTCAGTTGCTCGAAAAATTAATCCTCAACTTACACAAGAAGCAATTACAAAAATTAAAGATTTCTACGTGCAAATTAGAAACGCGGGAAGTGGAGCAGAAGAAGGTAAGATGAAATCTCTTCCAATTACTGCAAGGCAACTAGAAGCAATTGTGAGAATTGCACAAGGATACGCAAAAATGCGACTTGATAATCAAGTAAATGGAAAATATGCTCAAGAAGCTATTGATTTATTAATGTATTGTTTAGAAAAAATAGGAGTTGATCCTAAAACTGGAGAGATGGATATTGATAGAATCACAACAGGTGTTACAACTTCTACAAGAGCTGTATATAGACAAATCCAAGAAATAATTGACAAACTTGAAGAAGAGAGTCCAAATATTACGTATGAAAAAATCATGGAACTTGCTGATAAGCAATCAATTTCAGCAGCAGAAGTTGATAAAGTGCTCACAAAACTCAAAGAAGAAGGGCATATTTTTGAGCCACGTAAGAATTTATTCAAAAAAATATAATCTATAGATAAATGAATACCAATTTGAGTAAACATCTTGAGTTCATAATTGAAAATATCAAAATAGGATTTAAAGAAGCATTTGAATATAAAGCAAACTTATTCTCATCTCTATTGTTTATTGTTATGAAAGCTTAGGTTTTTTCTACATTAATGCAAATGGAAATCAATATGGAGGATTAAATTTAACACTTGCAAGCTACCCTCCTACTATTTTTGAACAATTTTCGTATAAATTTATTTTCTTCTTCTCTCCATTAGTATTATTTGGCGTATCAACTCTGTATTATTTTGAGAAAATTCCAATTGAATATTTTCTACTAACTCTAGGGTTTCTTCTATATTAATACTCGTATTTAATTCATTAACATATTTGCTTTGGAAAATTGGACTCAAAAAATACGAAGCCTTTGGCTAAAGAACGCACGAAGTAAGTGTCTCTAGCCTATGGCTAAAGAACGAGTGGAAGGAGTGTCTCTAGCCTATGGCTAAAGAACGAGTGGAAGGAGTGTCTCTAGCCTTCGGCTAAAGAACGAGTGGAAGGAGTGTCTCTAGCCTTCGGCTAAAGAATTATTCTAATTCTTCTTCACTCATTGTATAATAAATAAAACTATAAATCTTCTCATACTATATTTTATAGATGATTTCAAAAATTAAAGAAGAAGTAACAAGTAGAATTGGAAGAGTCATATTTAATTTCAATTTAATTGAAAATTTGGTGAATCAAATCCTAACTCAATATTTTGAAGTTTCTCAAGAAAAAGAAGGATTTTTCAAACATCAATTCCTCAATACCTCAATTATTAATTTCAATTCAAAAGTAAAACTTCTCAAACAAATTTTAGAAGAAATAGGAGCTGAAGAAGTAAAACACAATGTTAAGCTCCTTGAAGATTTAAATCGGTATCGTAATATGTTTGCGCATTGTAGTATTGAATTTGAACATGTATTCTCCGATGAAACTCATAACAACAACTCTGAGCAAAAGTCATCTCAAATTATGTTTGAACCTCAATATATTAAACCAACACTCAAGTATTCAATGAACGCTCAAGGAAAAGTAAGTGATAAGGAATTTTTTGAAATATATGAAGAATTCAAACAAAAAACACTTGAAATTGAAGCATATTTGCGAGAAGTTAAGAGGATGATGTAATGAAATTAACTATATAAGTTAATGATAGCTTGAAAAAAATTATGTTATAAAAAGACAAGTTTATAAATATTGGAGTTATAATTAATCTATGGATGCTCCTCAATATAACATAAAAACAAATTATAAAATTTCTAAATCTGCAAAAAATCATGTTACAAAAATTTTGAAAAGAAACCATAGTTTGTTAGTTAAACTTAAAAATTTATAATTAGAATGGAGTTGAATTTTGAAGTTGATGACGTTATTGAAATACATAATCAAATTATCAAAGAGTTTGGAGGAGATCATGGAATTGTAAGTATTTCATCTCTAGACTTTGTGCTTGACTATGCCAAAACAAACACATATCAAGATGATTTTTTCACAATTATAACTAAAATTTTGCAAGCCATCACAATTGATCATCTTTTGTTGATGGAAACAAACGAACTGGAATTGTTGTATTAGAGGCAATACTTGAAGATAATGGATTAATTTTATCTTTGGATGAACAACAAAAAGAAGAGTTTATATTAAAAGTCGCTAAGTTAGAATTTACATTTGAAGAACTCAAAGAGTTTCTATACTCTAATATAGACGAATTTTAATTTATTCCTCCAAATGTTTTACACAATTCTCTAAAAGCATCTTCACACCCTTTGGTGTAATCTCAACTTTATACACTGCAGTATTTTTTGATTTAAGCTTAAATATATACTCTTCATCTTGAGCAGCTTTTAAAATATGTAAAATCATCTTAATTGTAAGTCCATGATTGACAATTACACAATCTTTTCCAATACGTAAAATTTCTTCAATAACGCTCTCAACACGAACTTTGTGTTTATCAAAACTCTCTCCACTCTCAATATTCCAAAAAATAGCCGGGCCTGGATATTTCTGTTGAGTAATTTCAAAACTCACTCCTTCAAATTCTCCAAAATATTTTTCTCTTAAGCCTGAGTGAGAAATTAATTCTTTATCTTGATGAAATTTATGAATCTCTTTTGCTGTTGTATATGCACGGTCTAAATCAGACGTATAAATAACTTCAAAATCATTTATATCTCTAAACCTCATTCCAACTCGCTTTGCTTGTTCAATTCCGCTTTGTGTAAGAGGAGAATTAAAATGCCCAGCACTTATTCTCTCAACATTTGCAACACTCTCACCATGGCGCACTAAATAGATAATCATAATGTTATGAATTCACTTAACATTAAATAATTATCTACTGCTCTTTTGGAATAAACTCAAGTGCTGCTCCATTAATACACCATCTCTCTCCACCCCTATCTTTTGGTCCATCATTAAATACATGTCCTAAATGTTCACCACATTTTGAGAGCACTTCTGTTCTTCTCATTCCAAAACTTTTATCTTCTCTAAGTATCACATTACTCTGATTAATTGCTTGTGTAAAACTGGGCCATCCTGTTCCACTCTCAAATTTATCCTCACTTGAAAATACTTCAACTCCACATCCCTTTGTAACATATACTCCTTCTCGTTTTTCGTCCAATAGTTCACTTGTATATGAGCGCTCAGTTTTCCCCCTCCATAATACATTATAACTCAACTCGTCTAATATTCCACTTCGTAGCCAAATTGCTTTTGAAATATTATCCCTCTCATCAATTGGAGTGTTTATTATCAACTCTTTTGCCTCATCCTGACTCAGCTCAGTAGTAGTGTCTTGAGTATTTTTTGATAGAAATGGAATATTCATAAATAAAATAGCTATTATGACAATAAAAAATCCCCCCAATAATATAAATGATAATAATAACATTTTATTTTTCATAATAACTACAATTTTATTATTTTATTAAATGTTTTTAATATGTTTCATGAGTACATAAATAATTTAAATTAGGAGTTACTACTATTTACATGAAATTATTTGTATTTATAGGTATTGCATTAAGTATTACCCTATTATTTCAAGGATGTAGTGTGAGAAATGAAGAACCTACTGTTAATGAACTCACATTGCTCAGTGATGAAAAGAAGGCTCAAGAATATAATATTTCAACACAAGACTCGTACGCAGTATTTAGTGGTGGGTGTTTTTGGTGTGTTGAGAAGGATTTTGAAAAAATAGAAGGAGTAAAAGAAGTACTCTCTGGGTATAGTTCAAATAACACAGATGACAAAACTCCGTATTATCGAGCAGTTGCAAGTGGAAAAACAAATTTTCGAGAAAGTGTTGCAGTCATATATGATGATTCAGTCGTGAGTTATGAAGAATTGGTAAGAACATTTTTTACAATTCATGACCCAACTGATGAGGGAGGAAGTTTTAATGATAGAGGATTTCAATATACAAGTGCAATATATTATAAAAATAAAGAAGAACAAGAAATTACTCAAAGAGTTATTCAAGAGTTTGAAGATTTAAATGTGTTCATCAACCCAATTATAACAAGCGTTGAGCCGCTTAAAAATTTTTATATTGCAGAAGAATATCATCAAGACTACTCTGATAAAAATCCTAATCAATATCGATTATACAGACTCTCAAGTGGTCGAGATGATTTTATTGAAGAAGTTGAAGAAAGAATAGAATCTACTCAAGAAGATGAGTAGAGTAGAAGGTGGTAATCATAAGAATAATCACATTTATAAATTTTAAACATTTTATTTACATATGACAACTTTAATAGCACTACTTAGCTCAGGAAAAGGAACATGGGGGCATGTGAATTCACTCATTCAAGTTGCTCAGTGGAATAAAATCATTTTATTTTGCAACGAATTTGCATATAAAGAATTTGATGTGAAAAATAAAGAAGTTCTCAAGCTTCAAATTGATGAGAAAAAACCTCAAGAATATATTGATAAAATCGCAGAGACATTGCATAAAGAAGTCGATGATTTAGAAGTTGCTTTAAATATGGTGTCGGGAAACGGATATGAGCATATGATTATTGTTGGAGGAATAATCAAAGCAGGACTTGGATTTAGACTTGTTGCATGTGAACATAAAGAACTCATCACATACAAATTATATGAAACTCCTGAATTATTAGGCGAAGAAGATAACCCCTATGATCAATAATATTAATAAATCACAATATTAATTGTAGAAATAAAGTAAAATAAAAGTTTTAGATATCATTAGTTTAAATTTAAAATATATTAGAATTTATTAAAAATAACTCTTGAAAAATATTGAATAAGTAAAAAATTTATTTTTTAGATTTTTTATGAGATACATACGCCTTTGTTTGCAAAAGTGATACGACTTCATCAATATCTCTATCCATCTTTGAAAAATGTTCAATTACATATAAATATACAACAAAGAGCAATAACGTTCCAACGACTAATACGAGTGTTAGCATACTCTCTGAAATTAAACTTTGAACTGTTGAAAACATTGCAAGCGCAATTAACAATACATATACAATTACTGTTTTTGAAAGTATCAACGAATACTTCTCCTTATTAATTTTCGTCTTTTCAACGATTAAATTAATCACTGCATTATCCAATAAATTGAATTCCTCATTTTGTGTCATCTGAGTTTTCATAATTACTTTTTTTAAAAGATATATAAATGAATTTCTTACTTTTTTTAAGTGATGAAAAATAAAAATAGTGTTTTTATTCTACTTCGTGAAGTATAACATCTCCTACTTTAATAACATCTTTAACTATTTTATCGCCAATAGTTCCTACATCACACGCTTGACCTCCCATTGTTGGATAAAAAAGAGTTGAGTCTAAAACAATATAGTGTTTTTTACCAATATCAAATTCTTTGATTATTTTACTCTCTTGCTCATAGGTGTGTTGAGATTCATAGAATTTGAGCTGAGTTGGTTTTAAATCTTGAATATGTTCTTTAAAGATATCTTTTTTTGATAATTTCTCAGATGATTGTTGTTCTTCAAAATATTCGTTTACAAGTGTAAAAAAATTTGTTGGAATTTTAGTAGTTATATTTTTCTTCTCATATGCTTGTTTGATATCTTCAGGAGTAATTCCATCACTAATATAGAGTTTGATAAAATCTTGCTCTGTAAATTGTTTGTTTTGTTTTGCAAATTGCTCAGTTTTTACGTTAACCTTTTCTTGATGTTGATAATATTTCTCAACTTCATGTGAGATTATTTGTTTAATATTTTCAATATTTTCTCTCATATCAGGGTATAATTGTTCAACTTCTTCAACATGTTTCTCAATAACTTCACACAAATCAATATTCCACTTATATTTTGTAATGAAATCCATAGCTCGCCTTAACACCAAACGCAGATTATACCCTCCTTTCACACTGCTTGGCAGCGCACCATCATGCAGAGCATATAATAATGTTTTTGTATGATCAGCTATTGAATACACTCCTGCAATTGGCTCAATTTCTTGTTTTAGTTCTTGGGCGCCAACTCCAATATGTTTAGCAACTTCCTCCCACGCATCATCTATGTTCTCGACTTCGTCTAGATTTAAATTTCCCGAAAATGGTAAAAATTGCTCATATAACTTCCAATTAGGCTTAAAATCAACTTGTTTGAATAAATATTCACATACATTTGGCATTGTAGATTCATATTGATTCATACTCCCTTTTGAGAACCAACTCACACGCTCAAGACCCATTCCCATATCTAACACTTTTGTAGAGAGTTCCTTTACTTGTGAAATGTCATCTGCTTCACTCATATCATAAATCATATATACTTGATTTGCAAGTTCAAGTCCTCGCGAGAAAAACTCAATACTTGGACCACAATCTCCTCCTCCTATCCATGCATCTTCGTGAAGTTGTATTTCATCAATTGGAATTTTAACTACTTGTGTGAAAAACTCAAGTAAATCTTTGATATACTTAGCTTGATCATAGTTTTTAGGCTCTTGAAACGCGAGTTGTCCAATCATTACAAAATTTGTTCCATGCCTCCCAGTATATCCAACATTATCAATATCTCCAAAGCGTAAACAATTTTGAGGAATTGTTACAAGCTTTGCAGGAGGCTCAACTAACCCTTTTGTCACATACGGTTGAAATCCTATAATTGATGCGATATTGAAATCTAAATCATCTCTCCACCGAGCGACAATTGGAAACCGCTCAACATGTGTATATCCTCTTTGTTGCATAAATTTTGAAAATTCTTCATACACTTCATTAAATTCAAGTGGTTGTTTTGCAGGAGTTTTTCCAATAAACCCATATTCTCCCACACAATTTGTATCTCCACACACTTCCCCCTCTTGTGTTGCATAAAACATCACACCACATTTTGAGCATTGTTGCCTAATAAACTCAAGTTCTTCAAGCATATCAACTGGAAAGTATTTATGAGGATTAGCACTTGCTTGCTCAATAATTTGAGATTTAATTAATTTATCTTTTTTCATTTTTTACAATATTTTATTTAATCTAACTTTAATTTAAGACTTATTATTTTATTAAATTAATCATTTATTTAATATATGTAGATTTACTCATCTTTATAAACTTTAAAATCATACAAGGTCTATGGAGAGGAGTAAATTTAGAGTTGAAAATATTATTAAATCAAGAATGTCTGAGGCTTTAATTGAGAGTTTATTTCAAGATTTGGGTTTTTTGATACATAAGTTTAGCGTGAAACACACAGTTCCAAAGTTATACTCCTTACTTGAAGAAGTAGATGTAGATGCTTCTGAGCATATTAAATTAATGCCTGATTTTATGGTTCAACACCCAAAAACTAGAGAAGTGTTTTTTATTGAAGTAAAATTTAGAACTAATGAAACACTTAGATTTTCAGAGTTGAAAAATTATCCCTATAAAAATTGTATGTTTATAATTATATCACAACAAACAATTAGATGTATTAGTTATAAAGAATTGAAAAAAGAAGGAAAAATCGATGAAAATTCTAACTATTATTTACAAGAGAGAAAAGAATTCTTAACATTTATGGACTCAAATTATAAAATGTCAAAATATTGCGAATATGCACAAAAATCATTTCAAAACTTGTAAAATATCACCAGTTTAAATAGCACTAGAATAATTTTGAAAATGATTATATGATAATTCTTTACTATTATTTTAACTAATATTTTTAAATAGATAAAAATATATAATCATTAATGGTTGATGTTATATCTGTTTTTGCTGTAATTACGGGAATAATTTTTCTTGGATTTTTTGCAGAATTAGTGTTTAAAAAAACAAATATTCCTGATGTGTTAATTCTCATTTTTATTGGAATAATTTTAGGCTCGTTTTTAAATTGGGTGAGTGTTGAATCGTTTGGAGATGCAACTGCTCTGTTTACAACATTTGCTCTTGTGTTTATTCTCTTTCAAGGAGCTTTAACAATTAATATAAAAACGCTTATTAAAACACTAGGACCGACAACAATGCTCACACTCACTAATTTTATATTCTCAGTTATTGCTGTAAGTATTGTTGCATACTTTGCACTTGACTATTCAATCCTTCTCTCAATGCTTGTTGGAACAATTGTTGCAGGAACGAGCTCAGCAGTTGTTATTCCACTTGTATCAAGTTTAGAAGGTCTTCGTGATAAATATAAACTTGCTCTTACAATTGAGAGTGCTCTAAGTGATGTGTTGTGTATTATTGGAACATTAACAATACTTAAAATTATTCAAACTGGAGAAGTTGTTCCCTCAACAATTTTTAACTCAATTCTCTCCTCATTTGCACTTGCACTCATTGTTGGAGGGGCAATTGGTCTATTGTGGGCAACGATTTTAAATAAATTTGAAACACTTAAAGATTCCTATATGCTCACAATTGCGTGTGTTATGGGGTTATACGCATTTGTTGAGAGTGATTTTGTTGGAGCAAGTGGTGCAATTGCAGCGTTGAGCTTTGGACTCATTCTTGGAAATTCTAAATTGCTCTTTAGCTCACACGAAGATAAAACTGATGAAAAAACTAAATCAGCAAAAAAATCTAAATCTAAAAACAATTTAAATAAAGAAATGCCCGAGCATCAAAGTCTCATTGTTATTAACTCACACGCTAAATCATTCTACTCAGAAATTTCATTTGTTGTTAAAACATTCTTTTTTGTCTATTTAGGTATATTAATTGATTTTTCAAATCTAAATATCTTCTGGTATGGAGCACTTATTACAATTGCAATTTATCTTGTTCGACCATTTGCAGTAAAAATGGTATTTGGAAGAGACAAACCTGAAACATTTGATAGAACAATTATGGAGATTTTAATTCCAAAAGGACTCGCAGCAGCAGTACTTGCAGGAGTAGTTGTTCAAAGTGGAGTATTAGGTGAAGCTGCTTCTACATTTACAACAATGATTTTAAGTGTTGTGTTAATTAGTATTTTGCTCACATCAATATTAATGATTCTTGCAAAACAAAATTTGTTTAAAGGATTCTTCCCATCATTAGGAGGAGAATACATTTCAAATACGCAAAAACCAAATATCAAAAAGTAATTATGTGTAAATATTTATAAATCAAGTTTCATTTTTTTAAGTATCAATGGCGCAACGATTGAAAATTAAAACAACAAACCAAGAACTTTTTGATACTATTCGAGCTTGTAAGAAAGTCTCAAATTCAAAAGGAATTGGTGCGTATAGAAAAATAGCAGATGAGTTATCTCGATCTGCGAGTCAACGAGCAGAAGTTAATTTGGAAAAAATTGAAAAATTAGCTAAATCTGGAGACACCGTTGTAATTCCTGGAAAAGTACTTGCAACTGGTATTTTAAGTAAAAAGGTGAATATTGTAGCATTCTCTTGCTCAGAGTCAGCTATGGAGAAAATTGAAGCAGCTGGTGCAACATTTACACCTCTACTTGAATATGTAAATAATAAACCTGCTACAAAAATATTTATTATGAAATAAATTTTTTAACATTATTTTATAGCGGGGTAGAACAGCTAGGAGTGTTCGCAGGGCTCATAACCCTGAGGTCGTTGGTTCAAATCCAACTCCCGCTATTTTTTCGCTAAACTCAAAAATATCACTCATTGAATTCTCACCAACTTCGTTGCAAGGTCACTACGCTAACGCTACGTTCGTTGATTCACTAAAGTGAATTTTCAAATCCAACTCCCGCTATTTTTAAATTTTCTAGAACTATTTTTAATACTAAATAAATAATTATATTTCTTCAAAGCATTCAATCATGATTTCTTCAGAGAATTGATTATATTGACTTGATGCAAAACGAAAATTATCTTTTTTGAAGTTTGTATTCAATTTTTTAAATTTATTGTCATAAAAATTGAAATCTTTAATACCATAAAGTTTTAATGTTTTTCTTAACGCTATAATAAATCCATTGATTGAGGTAACTGATAAAATCTTACTTTCTTTTATTGAGAGGTTCCAATCATTTCTAAAATTATTTCTAATTGAACTGAAATACTCTAATATTGTTCTCTCTAGAAAATCTATGTATTCATCAAATACTTCTTTAAACTTATCATTTTTAATATCTAATAAGATCTCTTTTTTTTGATTTTTCCAATATTTAAATAAGGTTTCCTTGTAAGGATTAATTTCAACAATATAACCTAAAGCAAACTTTATTATAGATGTTGACTTTATTTCTGCTTTTTCTAAAGTACTCATCTCAAACTTATCTCTAAATATCTGAGAAGAATTTAATCTCATTAATAATAATCTTGCTATACCAAATGAAGAATAAGGGTCTTTGAGAGATAGAATATGAAGTAATACATCATTAGAAACACTTTTAGTATTATCATTTATTTCCCTGAAAATTTGACTTTCTATTTTTATACGTTCAATATCGTTCACATCATCTGAAAAAACTAATCCTGTCACTAATAGATGTAATTTTGGTCTCAGTTTAGAAATTTTTGACTCAATAGCCTCATTAGATTTATAATGAGCAAATATTCTATGTTGACCATCAATTATTCCTATTGAATTTATAGTTTTAGGTATTGTAAGTTTTAAACTTTCAATATTTGTTAAATCAGAAAAATCAACTTCTTTCCCATCTTTATGAAATTTTACTTCCTTTGGGAGACTCACTATTACATTATTTATGAAACCTCTTTCATTTTCAATAAGGTATTCTCGAATAGATTTTATTTTGTTTTTAATTAAAAGTCTTTGATAAACCTCTATTGAATCTTCCCAATTATCTTTTCTAAGAACATATCCACATTCAATTAAACTCTCAGCACTTAGTAAAAATGATACTGTTTTTATATTCTTAAAACCAGAACTCGTTTCAGGTAAAATTACTGTTGTATTAATATTGTGTTCTTCTTCAGTTGATGTTGGAATTTTATACTTGGCTAAATCCAAGCCTAAAAATCTAAAAATTTCATATTTACTTGAGAACTTAAGAATTTCTGTAATCTGCTTGAAATAATCTAGATTTTTTTCATTGACAAATTTTATTATATCACAGTATTTTTTATCATCATCTGATATTTTCTTTTTATGAAAATATAGATAAAAAATTTGATATCTTGAATTTTCATAATCTTCGAATTTACTAAACTTCTCTCTATATTTTTCTTTCAACCAATTCAAAAATAAATAATTTTTATTGGTAAAATCATCATTTATATTATCAAACAAAATCTTAGTTTTCATTAAATGATCTTTTATATGATCACTCTCCGTTATTGTATCTTCGCAAATTAAAATAATATTTTCATACAAAAATACAAAATCGACCTCACCTTTTCTTAATCCAAATAATTTGTGAATATTTTCAGTTTTCAGATATTCAAATTCTGCATGCTTAAATGAAGAAATTATTTTTTTAGCAAATTTTTTTTTTCTCTATTAAATTTTTTATCTTCAGGAGATAATTTCTTAGTTTTCTTTTTCTTTGTCATTTTTCAATCTCCTTAAACCAAAATCTACGTATTCTGAATCTATCTCAATCCCAATAGATTTTCTATTTAATTGTTTTGCCGCTAACGATGTTGTAAAGGTTCCTGCATAAGAATCCAAAATAATATCTCCTTCATTTGAGCTTGCCTTAATAAATACTTTTAACAGAGACAAAGGTAACTGGCAAGGATGTTCTAGTTCTCTATCTTTTGATACATTTTTAAGTAAATTAAAATTTAAAAAATCATTTTCAATATCTCTCCCAAATTCTTTTTCTCCTAATATTTCTTTTAAATCATTTAATTCAAGACCATCATAAGGAGTTCTTCCTTTTTTTCCTTGTTCGATTAATTTTTTAATTTTTCCAACTTTTGGATTTTTATAAGGTTGTACAACTTCGGTTTTATTGAATAAATTATTTTTACTTTTGGTCATGAATAATATAGATCTTTGACTTCTTGTAAAATTAGTTTTTGAGTGACCGATATTTGTAGGGTAGTGCCATGTGATCCATCTCTTAAAGACAAATCCAATTTCATCTTCAAGTATTGGTAAAGTCCTTGCATTAAACTCTGGATAATTAATAAGATATAAACTCCCATCCTTTGTTAAAATTCTAAAAATCTCTGTTAACCTATCTTTTAATTCATCATAATATTCTTTCCATGATTTTTTATCCCTAAAAGAATTATAATTCAAGTTAATATTATAAGGAGGATCGGTTATAACTACTTTAATAGAATTATCAGGAATACTTTTGAGAATTTCTAAGCAATCCCCTACAAAAAGGAAATGATTATCATCTAAGTTATAATGATTATTTTTTATTTTTGTGAGGATTTCTTTCATAGTTATATCTAATGAGCATTATTTATAAATTTAAGTCTGTGTTAAATCAATCAATTTCTACTACTGCTCCTTTTTATGATATAAATCTAAAAATAAAATTACTAATATCTCTTTATCATAAGAATATACTAGTCTAAATGGTTTAATATATACTTCTCTTGTTCCTTTTCGCTCAAATTTCATTGGTTTTCCAATTTCTGGATTGATAACTATCTTCTCAATTTGTTTTAAAACTTGGTTTTTCAAAGAAGAATCTTTAATTTTTGAAATTTTTTTCTTAAAATGAGAATCATATCTAACTTCTACCACTTTTTAATTTCTTCTAAGAATTCTTCTTTGTTTTTTGAAATGAATTCTCCTTTATCATATCGAGCATATGCTTCTTCAATTCTGTGAGATAATTCAATCTCCTCTCTCAAATACGCGTTTAAACTTTGAAGGGGTTTAAGAATTACTCTATCTCCTTCTTGAATAAAAATAACTCCTTCTCCTTCCCTAAATTGCGAGCGCATTGATTTTGGAATTACGATTTGACCTTTAGAACTCATTTTAGATAATTGTATTTGAATTGCCATATGTAAGATATGTCTTACAAATTTATAAATTTATCTCAACTATATTATTTAAATGGGTTTTTATCTTTCAAATCCTTCATTCTCCTCCAAAATGCTCTCTAATTCTAAACCATTTCGTTTTAAAAAATTATGAAATATATTGTATGTAATTCTCTCCTCTCCTTCAAAATAAAAATTATTTAGCTCTTCTCTCACTTGCTTTGCATAATTACCCTCTCTTCCATACATTCCAACAAGAGCTAGGGCTACAAATCCTAAATCAGAATCCCAATTAATTCGCTGATAACTAGAAATCTCGCCTCTCTTTCTCATAGCACAAATTCCAGATTCTATTGCATCATAAGTTCTTCGAGTAAAACCCTCATTTGACTCGTATTTTCTAAATATTTCTTTTGGAGGAATTCCGCTTTCATATAATTCCCGTACAAATCTTAACTCATCATCAGACCAATTTTCATACTGGGAATTGGCGTTTAAGTTTTGCGTTCCAACATCATATCTTCTTTGTCTTATCTGTTCTTCAACTTCATTTTCTTTAAGTCCTGAATAACTCCTTCCTTCAAACTCAAATCCTCTTAGTGCCCATGCAACATATTTAACAACTGTTCCTTGAGCTAAGTTAGTAAATGGATGTTTTTTTTCTGTATGTTTTCTAACTTTTTGAGCAATTTCTCTATACGTTAACCCTTTAGAAAAACCATTTGCTAGATTTGGAAATACTCTTTGCATTTCTATAGCTTTTTCTAACTCTCCTTGAGTCCTAGGACTTTTTATCATAATAGTACAACTTAAAAGGACATTAAAAACATTCTTCTAAAAACAATACATTTATATTATTTATTGGATTAGAAAAATATATGAAATTACTCAAAACACTAACATCTTTCTCCTTTTTAGACAGAACCATATTACAAAAAATTTACAAAAAAGCAATTCTTGCAATTATTATCATCCTTCTTCTCGTTCTCTTTCAAGACATAATAGAGAAATACGAATATGTAGAAAAGTTAGTAAGATTATTTTTAATCTATATTCTGCTAAGTATTATATTTAATTATGGTAGCTCATTAATCAATTTTTTATATCGAAGACGAAATAAATTTCAAGATTCACACATCGACAATTTTACACTTGGAATTAAACGACTATCTTTTTTTCTGCAGCAATTTATATTTATTCTCATCTTTATTCACATCCTCTTTATCAATATTTTAACACTGCTCACATCTTTAACAATTGTAGCAGTAGCACTTGTTATTGCATTTAAAGAATATATTAGTAATTTTTTATACGGAATCACAATTATGTTTTCAAAAAACATTCAACTCAAAGAATATGTGAAAATTGGTGATTTTAGAGGACGAGTTGTTAATTTAACATTTGAAAATTTGGAACTCAAAACAGATTCTGGTGATTTTGTATTTATCCCTAATACATTAGTTTATACTAAAGAGATTACCAATTTTAGTAAAAGTTCTTTAAAAAATATTGTAACAACATTAACACTTCCCAAAACAATTTATCCTAAGTATTCAACGTTTAAAAAACAACTTATAAAACACATTTTAAAAAACTACCCCGAATTAGTAAAAAACGAACAAATTATGGTTAAAATTTGTGATGTTAAACCAAGTGAGATAAATATAAATGTTGATATTGTAACAACTAAATACACATTTAAACTTGAAAATGAAGTTATAGACACAATTAATCAATTTGTGATTTCATATATCTCAAAAATAGAAGAATCTGATGAGAAAAAAAAGAGCTCATAAACAGATTTCTCTAAAATTTTATTTAGTAAATATCATGGCAGCACTGAAAATAACCACAATTTGAGCATTTTATCTCACAATTATGTTTCAACACTTCCTCACTACATTCAGGACATTTTACAATCTCAGTTGACATTATAATCATATTTTTAAACAAACAAGTTTTAAAAAGGTTATGTCTAAAACAATTCTCATCTACATCACTGCAACTCTTCGAGACGAATATAACGAATTATTTGAAGATATACAAGAAGAAGACACTATTATTCCTCTCTTTATTTACAACTCAAACTATGTTGAAAAAATGAGTGAGATGAGAAGAGAATTTATTTATCAAGCAGTTGAAGATTTCAAATCTTCTCTTTTTAAACACTATAATATTACTCTTCACACACAATTTGGAAATCCTATAAAAATTCTTCAAAATTATCTCAACAATTATCAATTTGATGAAATAAGAACAGAATTTCAATACAGCTCTAATGAAATTGATATCAATACATTCTTAAGTGAATATTCTCAAAAATACTCAATATTCTACAAAGAGATTAATACGCAAACAATACTTAATCTTGAAGAATTACCGTTTAAATCAATTCAACATATTCCAAATACCTATACAGTGTTTAGAAAAATAGTAGAAAAACATAATTGTTATAATATAAACCTTCCTTTTATTCAAATTCCAAAAATTTGTTCAAATCAATCTCATACATCTTATGCACCATCAGTTTCTCGCAAAGAACTTAAACTTCCTCAAGAACGCATCTCCCTTCGCTACACTCCTTCAAGAAGCACTGCACTTGAACATTTACACAATTATATCTGGAAGTATGAGCAAATTACAACATATAAACAAACTCGCAACAAAATGCTTGGTGAGAATTTTTCAACTAAATTTTCTCTTTATTTATCATTTGGTATCTTAAGTGTTAAAGAAATTCTTCATGAAATCAACAAGTTTGAAAAAGAAGTCAAATCAAACTCTTCAACGTATTGGGTCAAGTTTGAATTATTATGGAGAGAATATTGTAAATGGGTCAGTTTGAAATATAAAAATAAAGTTTTCACAAAAAGAGGAATTATGAATAGAGAAATTTTTTCACAATTTAATCAAACATTTTACGATGCATTTATCTCTGGGCAAACAGGCTATTCTCTTGTTGATGCAGGAGTGAGAGAACTTATTGAAACAGGATATATGTCAAATCGTGCAAGACAAAATGTTGCAAGTTTTTTTGTGAAAAATCTTCATCTTCCGTGGCTTTTAGGAGCTGAGTTTTTTGAACAACATCTTCTTGATTATGACCCATGTTCTAATTATTTAAATTGGCAATACATTGCAGGGTGTGGAACTGATTCACGAGAATTTCGATATTTTAATATTTACAAACAAACTAGTGATTATGATAAAAATAAAGAATATATTTCACATTGGGTTCCTGAGTGGAATTCTCCATCTTATCCTCGTGAAATTATTGATTTTTATAAATCAATTGAAATTGCTAAAAAAGAGCAGGAGAAGAAGAATTAATAACTACTCTCTAAATTGAAAATTTTTCTTTTATATTCTTCAAATGGTTCTAAATCATACTCTCTTCTTCTCTCTTCTAAATACTCATAATTTTCAACCTTGTATAACGTTATCTTTCCTCTTTCATCTATCTGAAATTGAGTGCCAAAAACTTGAGGTTCATTATTATTCATCAACACTCTATCAAGTAAATATGCGTAGCTTGATTTTTCAGCTTCTCATTTCAACATTGCCTCTTCTAGTCTATATAAACAATATTCTTGAAATTCTTGTTCTTGACTTGAGTGTTGTACTATCAACCAAGCAGCTTTAGCTCCATCTCTTCCTACTAGTGAAATAGTTGGCCAATCAAACTCTTCTACAATCTCCATTAATCGCTGAGTATTATTAAAATCTGTTTCTTCTATGCTTTCCCATGTACAATCATTAGGCTTTTTGATTTTTTTAGTAGAACCTTTCATATATGCTCTTGCTAATTGGTCTTTTTTCTCCATTTCTAATAATTCTTTTCTTAATTGTTCGTTCATTCAATTTTCATTATGTGAATATTTAAAAAATTAATGAACAGTTATAGTGAACTAGATAATCTAAGGTGAGGCCGAGATTTGTGAGAAAAAATCAAAGATTTTTAGCACCAAAGGAACTAAATACGAGACACTCTTTCCATTCGTTCTTGTACTTTGCAAAGCAAAGTTTCAAATCCCTAATTAATAAATACTTTGTTAAAAATAATCTAAGGTGAGGCCGGGATTTGAACCCGGGATCAGAGGGTTGCAGCCTCTTGCCTTAACCACTTGGCCACCCCACCACTATATAAAAAAATAAACTTCAATTTAAAAATATATAGTATCAAGCTCCTATGTTAAATCTTCAATTGTAATTGTATTTCTCTCGTTAATATATGCAAGCTCAATAAACTCTGCATTACTTCGATTCAACTCAATACATCCTCCTTCTACTCCAAATTCTATAACTTCTTTAAAATCTAATACTTGAACTTGTGAATCATACACAACAATATAATGAGCATCAGAATAATCTAAATACTCATCATTTGAACACGCAGGAGTTGTAAATACGAGTTTTGAAATACTTCCTGGTATTCTATACTCATGGATACTTTGTGAGTTAAAATCAGTCTGCATAGCATTCAAATCACTCTCTATTGAATTGATAAAACTTGAAATTGTTCTAGAACCAACATCACTACCAAGAGTTGATATGAAACTCACCGCTAAAACAGCCACAAATACAACAACAATTGTTGAAACTGCATATACAAATACTTGATTAATATCTCCTTTCTTATTATCTCTAAACATTTTGAGCATTTTTATACCTATACATGTTATTTGAACAATCATGTTTTTAAATATTACTTGGCACTTGTTAGTATGAATGTATTAGTTATTTCAACGTGTAAATATAAACTTCACGAAGAAGAATTTGTCAAACCCGTAACATATATTCTCAAGAATGAATCTATTGAATATAACACTATTCACATCTCAAAACTAAGTGAGCTCTGTGAGAGAGAAATATGTGCCTATTCTCACATTATATTTTGTGGAACTGCACTCAAAGACTTTACTTATTTTCAATACAACATTACTGCAACATTAAACACAATACATAAACTCAATATTTCAACATTTACAATTTGTGCAGGAGCACAAATAATTTGTAAGTATTATAACCTTTCACTTCAAGAGCAGCTACACATTGCAGTTCTTCAAACACTTTGTTTAAATTCATCTTCTCAGCTAGGTATTGAAAAAGACTCAACACAACAAGTATATGCAATTCACTCGTATAACATCTCATTAAATGAAGTTGAAAAAGCAAAATTAACACTACCAAATAGCTCAATTATCCCAATACTCTCAAATATCAGTAGACAAGACGATATTGAATTACTTGAAATTGATAATTTTGTTGTAACATTTTTTCATCCTGAAATAAAAAATAAAGAATTAATAATCAACTGGTTATACTCTTCAAAAAATAATAATTAATTTGAACGCTCAACTGTAATTGTATCTCTAAACACATCTAATACATCATATTCAACATATAAAATCATTGGTATTTCTTGTTTTTCAAGTGTTGAAATATCTGCTTCACAATTTACTCTTCTCTCACTATTTGGAAAAGTTACTCTTCCATCAGCACTACATTGGAACTCTCCAATTGTTGGATTACTCAAAGAAATTTGAACTGAGTTTTCAACTTGAACTGAACTTGTTCCATCAGGAACTCTACATTGATCATTTAACGTTTCAGGTGAGAATAATGTTACTTGATAATTCTCAAATTCTTTATTATTAAGTGTAAAGATAATTCTCAACTTTCCATTTACTACTTGCTGCTCTACTTCACTCACACCAATTGGACCGCTTGAAACTGAAAAGTCTCTTTGAGAAAATCCTTCACATAACGTAAAGTCATCTGATCCTGAAGATCTTCTAGCTTCATTATCAACACACGCTGTAAATGCAACTCGAGAACCATAACCATAACAACTTCTCACATTATAATTATGGTTATACGAGTTTTGATTTAATTCTTCTTGATATTCTAAATTATCAAATGTAATATATTCAATATCACCTTCAATATCATAAAATGAATCATATCCTATCAGTTGAGAACTCACAACTGAACTTTTCACACCACTTCCCCATGATTGCTCACTAAATCCTTCAACAAGAACTCGCAAAGAATTTTCTTCAATATCCCACTCTCCTTGATTCTCAACACTTAAGACAATATCAAATGGAGAAGTTTGCGAATCATATACTACTTCTGGTGGAGAGCCTGGTTCCAATTCAATATTTACGTACTCATCTCCTCCTTGAAATTGATTTGAATCAGAGCCCGAATTATTTCCTCCTCCACTTCCATCTGTGCATCCTGCAACAATGAGACTTATTAAAATAAATCCTATTATAGTAATTTTTCTCAATATTGTATTATTTAAATTAGTAGTTATCATTTTTACCTCTCTTCTCCTGATCTAATATTTACTTCTGTATTTCCTGTTTTATAATTATAGTTAGGATCATCTTCTTTACTAATCCACCAAAATAAGACGATAAACAAGATAATAATATATAAGATTGGATCTTGAATTAAACGAATAAACCAATTATCATACCCATATCCTCCAAAACTAAAGAAAGCACTTCCCCATTGCCATAATACGATAAGTGCTCCAATTCCTCCTAACACATATACAACTGTTGGATTATCTTTTCCTAAAAATTCTGTTAAATCTCTTCCAAGCAATGCTGCAATGATGTAGAGACATAAAATCCCAATTGCAAACAAACTCACTCCGGGGAAGAGTGCAGTCATATACGCACCTAATGTACAATACCCAAGACTTAGTGTCACATCTATATTACATGTTTGTGAAACTGGAAATGATACTGAGAATAATGCAAACACTAAAGAGATAATTATTCTAGTCGCCTTATTATCTTTAAATACCTCTACTCTATTCATAATTGTTAAGACAATTGCATAGATTAATAGAAAAGGGAAAAAAAATTCAACCCATCCCCCATCAACTAATGAATTTATGAACCTGTAAAAATCAACTGATGATATTGCATCTAACACCGGACTTGCCATACACATTATTTAGTTATATTATTTATAAAAATTTGTCACTCTAATAAGGAGTATACTAATATAAATTCTAATTTAAATTTGACAATATGTCTTCATTATAATTGTTATAACATCTATCACTTCAGTCAGTTACACAAAGTATTAATAAAACCCTGTGTTGATAAACAAATAGATGGAACATTTTAAAAAAATTCAAGTTATAATTTATAGAAAAAATTCACAAGAATCTTTAGAAATTCTTGCACTTAAAAGAACTCCTGAAAAAAAGGGAGAGTGGCAACCAGTTACAGGAAATGTGGAACAAAATGAAACATTTGAACAAGCAGCTAAACGAGAAGTTGAAGAAGAGATAGGAATTTCTGAAACACTTCAATGTATTGATTTAGAATTTGAATTTGAATATAGTAAAAACGAGAAACAATTTCAAGAAAAAGTATTTGCAATTGAAGTTGATTACAACAAAAGAATTTCTCTTGAACAAAATCCTTCTAAAGAACATATAGATAGTATCTGGATTTCATATGATGGAGCATTTGAGATGTTTAATTACCCAGAACAAAAAGAAGCTCTTAACAGATTATACAAATTGTTTTATAATTAACATATTATAACAAATTTCTCCAAATAATCTCTAAATTCAGTGTAGTGTTTGATAATAATTATTTTCATACCCTTATAATTAGAACACAATAATAAATATAATTCAAATGAAAAATTATTATGAAACAATTATTTAAACAATTAGACTCTTTGTTTTACCCACACTCAATTGCAATTATAGGAGCAAGTGATGATACATCCAAAATTGGAGGATTTATGTTTTCTCAATTACAAAACCACCCATCAATTAAACGATTTGCAATAAATCCAAAACGAGAGTATATTCAAGACGAAAAAGCATATACAAGTGTTAAAGAGATTCAAGAAGAAGTTGATATTGCAATCATCGTAATTCCAAAACAACATGTTCTCGCAGCTCTTAAAGAGTGTAGAGAAAAGGGAATATCAAAAATTGTAATTATCTCAGCTGGATTTAAAGAAGTTGGTAAAGAAGGATTACAACTTGAACAAGAAATATCCCAATTTTGCTCTCAAAATAATATACTCCTTATCGGACCAAATTGTCTTGGGTTTTTAAACGCAGAATTAGAACTTAACGCATCGTTTGCAAAAGATTTACCAAGAAGTGGAGGTGTTGCACTTGTATCTCAAAGTGGAGCAGTAATTGATGCTATTATTGATTGGTCATTTGAACACAATATTGGATTTTCAAAAATCATTAGTGTTGGAAATATGGCAGGAATTACGCAGCATGAATTTTTGGAATATCTTGAACAAGATTCAAAAACACACTCCATTGTATTATATCTTGAGAGTTTAGAAGAAGGTGAAAAATTTAGAGAAATTTTGTCAAAAACTACACTCTCTAAACCTGTATTTATCCTTCATCCAGGAAAATCACAAAACGCACAAAATGCAATTGGCTCACACACCGGATCACTTGCTCATAATTATGAGCTCATTAAAACAATTTATAATTATTCTAATGCAATTTTAATTAGTGGGTTTGATGAATTATTCTCTCATTTAACTGCTCTAAAAACAAAACTTCCAAAAGGCAATAAAGTACTAATGATTACAAATGCCGGAGGACCTGGAGTGATTGCAACAGATAATTTAGAAGAATTTAATCTTGAAAAATACAAACTAAGCGAGAGTGAGAAAAAACTATTTAGTGAACTTCCAGATGCTGCGTCATTGAATAATCCAATAGATATTTTAGGAGACGCGAATCCTAAGCGTTATAGTTACGCACTCAAAGCAGCCCTTCAAACTCAAGCAGATGGACTTCTAGTTATACTCACACCCCAAATGATGACTAATGCAAGAGCAATTGCACAAGAAATTATCACGATTGATTCAACCACAGACAAACCAATTTATTGTTGTTTTCTAGGATCTAAAGAAGTAAAACCGGCCCTTGAATATTTTGATATGAAAAATATTTCCTACTTCTCATCCCCAAAAGCTGCCTTGCACTCATACTCAACCCTTCTAAACTACACAAGATCTAAACCACTTATTTCTCAAAAAAACATTTCAATGCCTTCTCCTGTTGAAATTAATAAGCAACAAGGATTACTCTCTCAAGAAAAAACACTTGAAATATGTAATGCCTTGGGCTTAAAAACTCCTAAAACATATTTGCTAAAATCAGT
The DNA here is from genome assembly GCA_964621065.1 of uncultured Methanosarcinales archaeon. GTDB lineage: Archaea > Nanobdellota > Nanobdellia > Woesearchaeales > UBA583 > UBA583. The sequence goes on from CAZULG010000009.1 coordinate 28,613, forward strand.
TCACGATATTTACACAACTCATTTTGATCCAAATCCAATTTATTTTGTCAAAGCAGATAACATTTTGCATAAAAAAGATGTTGGAGCAGTGAAGCCACATATTCATATTGAAGAATTGGTGCCCACACTTGAAGAGATGTTTGCTCAGTTTTCAAAAGAAAATCCAAATGTGACTATTATTGTTCAAGAAGAAATCAAAGGGATAGAGGTTATTGCAGGATTGAAGTGCGATAATAGTTTAGGTAATTTTTTATTATTTGGAAGTGGGGGAACTGCTGTAAATATTTTCAAAGATGTAAGTTTTGCACCATGTCCTTTAACTCGAGAAATGTCACACAAAGTTGTCAAATCAACATTAGTTTCACAACTTCTTGAAGGTTATCGTGGAGATGAAGCAGGAAATGTTGAAGAATTATATAGAAGCTTAGAGAAAATCTCAATGCTGCCTCTAATGTATCCAAATTTAGAAGAAGTTGATTGTAACCCTATTATTGTTAATAAAGATGGAGCATATTTGGTAGATGTGAAATTATTATTCAAAAAGTAGAAGTTTTAGCCTTGTATGTTGAAATATTTAATTCAATCTCATTAGTTTAAAATTTCACTTTTTTCTTATTAATATGGTCGCTTTGAATTTTCTATTTCAAATATCTCTGCAGTATTTGTTTTAGTATTATAAATAGCATATGATGCTAATTCTTTATTTGCATAAATTTCACCTGGATTGAGCAATAGTTTATCATTAACTTTTTCATAAGATTTTAAATGATTATGCCCATACATAACAGCGTCAAATTCATTTGATTTGAATGCAATCTGAGCAAGTTCAGGGAAATGTGTTAAGAAAAGTTTTCTATTTTCAATTTCAATTGATAAAAAACACTGAGAACTGACAATTGAATCTTGATGAGATGAGTTAATAATTTGTGTAATAATAACTTTGTCTTCATCATTATTTCCCCATACAAAAATAATTGGTATTTGTAGTGTTTCACAAATCTCTTTTACAATAAAAGGAGAATTACTATCTCCTAGAAGAATTAGTTGTTCAATCTCTTTTTCTTTTAATTCTTGTAATACTCTTCGCAAATTGTATATATTATCGTGAATATCTGAAATAACTCCTATGTTCATAGTAATACTGCATATTTTGACTATTTAAAACTACTCCTTCTCCTCACATGTTTGATAAAAGTATGTGCATTTATTGTCTTGGTTTAATTTGAGTAGATACGTTCCTCTAACTTCTTTGTTATTATATTTGAGTTTCCAGATGATTGAATATTTATCATTTTCTTGAGAAAATATGTCATACGCAAATTTAATATTGTGTTGTGCTTTAATATATTCCCACTCTTCTCTCAATTCTTGTTTATGTTCTATTCGTTGAAACGAAGACTCCCAATACTCAACTTCATCATCAAATAACGATATTACACCCTCAATATCATAACTCAGCCAATATTCTTTGAATTTTTGCATCCATACATCAATATCCATCATACTAAAAAATGAATCTTAGATTATTTAAATATTTAGAATTAATTTTAATAATTTATCACTCTGACTTTTTCTTAATAAAAACCTTATACAACCAAATCAAAAACCCTACCAACATCACAAACGGTGAATATATGATGACTACCAAAATCCCCCATCCTGAATTAATCATATTTTCCCATAAACTCTCTCCAAAACAATTTGAAACATTAGCAACTCCCCCATAATCAATAGTACATCCCAATAAAAATATAAATAAATGACCCAATAAAGTAATTAAACCAAGTAAAATAAAACTCCATATTGGAAATGTTAATAATAAAATATGTAAATTTCTCATTACTGAAATTATTATTTCTTTCATATGAATTACAAAAAGCCACAATATATAAATTTACCGATTTGCATCTGAATTGAAAAAATATTTAATAATTTGAAAAAATACAACAATAATGGGATTCGTGAGAGACACTTCACTGCGTTTCGTTCTTGCACCAAAGGAACCAAGGTTCGAATCTAAAAATACTACGAATAAATTGCTATCTTAAAAATACGACCCTAGTGGGATTCGAACCCACGATCCCAAGCTTAGAAGGCTTGTATCATATCCAGACTAGACCATAGGGTCAACTATGAATGGTGAATAAATACTATTAAAATTTAAAATAAGTATTATTTACTCACTTCAATAACACTAATTTTCATTGGTAATTTTTTACCTGCTCTTTTTAATGCTTCACGAGCATCATTCACTTTGCTTTTTGGAACATGTAAATCATACATCACACTTCCTCCTTCAACTCTTGCAGACATACAAATAATTTTTCCAAAGGAGTGTTTCATTCCTGTAGATAAACGATCAGCACCTGCTCCTGCAGCTAGAGGATTTTCACGAATTGCGTGATGAGGAATAGTTCGAATTCTCATGTAAAATCCTTTTCTTCCTAAAGCTGCTTCAAGTCCTCGAAGTGCTGCAATTCTTGATGCTTCAAGCGCGTGAGCTCTCACATTACAGAAATCTTTACAAATCAACTGCAAATGAGTATCAAATTGTTCAGGACCACCTTTCACATCCCCCATATTATATTTAATAACTTTTTTACCTGGTCGTGTTTTAACAAATGCCTTCCCACGTACTTTTGAAAAACGAGTATATGGTCTCTCAATTGTTCTATATGCACACCACTTTCTTAATTTCGCCATTTTTATACCTTAACCTCCAATCTTTGACCAATTGCTTGACCAGGCATTCCTCTCTCAAAGAGAACCCTCAAAGCTCCTGAGTTACCATGAGTTGATCTAATCTCTCCCATGATTTCTTTTTTATCTTTCCCCTCACAGACATACACAACTTTTTTTCCAACTAAAGACTCTGCTTTCTTCTTATCATATTTTGGAATAGTAATAATCATTTGATTTGGAGTTTGAGTTTTTCTTCCTCGCTTGAAATTAATAATAATTGCATCCATTTTTACTCATTACCTCCCATTGTCTCTTGAAGTAACTTTTTACCTTGCGCAGTTACAATTTTCCCTGCTTTATTCCCTTGTGTATTTGCATGAACAAGTCCTGCAGCCTCTAATTGTTGTAAACATTTACGAACAATATTTCGAGAACCTGGTTTTTTAATATCTGGTCGCACACCTCTATTTTGTCTTCCACCATACATTTTAGCAAGTGAATTCGTACCAATAGGTCCATGCTTTGCAACTTTTTTCAAAACACTAGCACACCGAATATGCCACCAATTGTCTTGAACAGGAGGTCTCTCTTTATGAACTCCTGTTTTAACAAAAGGAGCCCACTCTGGTGCTTGAATTGAATCAGTCTTTTCCAATTGTTCTACAAGTTTATCCATTTTTCTTATCCTCCTTATTCTCTTTTGTGTCTACTGCTTTAGTGTCTTGAGTTGTTAATGTATCAGCTTCTTTCTCACTCGCTTGTGTATCAACAACTGGCTCATCTGTTGATTGAGTTGGTTGTGCTTGTTGAGGTGTTAAATCTGCATATTGTTTCATTTGAGAATCAATTCCAATACTCTTTAAATTAACAAGTACTTTTTCTTCACTTCCAACTTGTGTTCTCAGTGCTATAACCTCAACTTTACCTGGCGGGTGTTTAGAACCCCTTTGCCATATATGTTCGTTTAATTCAGCACATACAATTACGTTCTCACACTTCATATGCTTTACAACATACTCTTTGAGAACAGCAACAGCTTTTTTACTTCTTCTCCACTTAGGCGCAGATAAAAATTTTCTACGCAGTGGGATAATATACTCACGTCTTAGCTCTGCCATTTTTTAATGTGAATACAATAATAAATAAATATGCCTTTTTAAAAGTTTAGATAATACCCACAAATTAAATACATAAAAGAATTAAAAAAGACTTGCAAATTTTTATAAACTCACTTTCATTGAATAGAATATAAATGGTATTAGCAGTAAGTGCAAATCGATCTGAATTATTAAAATTGAAAGATAAGACCAAAATGGCTCAAAAAGGGCACAATCTTTTGAAGAAAAAAAGAGATGGATTAATTATCGATTTTTTTAAACTCTTAGAACACTCAAAAGATGTTCGTGAAGAGATGAACAAACTATATAAAAAAGCACAAGAAGAAATCAAACTTGCACGAATTCACTCGTATGAAATTGAACTTAAATTACTTGCAAAAGGAGCACAAGGAAGAGCTCTTGTTAACTTTCAAACTAAAAATATCATGGGACTTAGTGTTCCACAAATTGAATCACTCTTTAAACAACGAACATTTCTAGAACAGCAAAAAACACCACTTGCATCAATGCATATTCGAAAAACAATATCTGCGTATGATGAATTACTTGAAAAAATCATTCAAGTAGCAGAAATTGAAACTGCACTCATTAGACTTTTACAAGAAATTGAAAAAACAAAGAGAAGAGTGAATGGTCTTGAATTTACAATAATTCCAGAACTTCAAGAAACACAACAATATGTACAACTTGTCTTAGATGAACAAGAGCGAGATGGACTCATTGCGCTTAAAAAAATTAAAGCAAAAATTGACAAGAAAGCGAATCCAAATTAATTTTTATTTTTATTACAAGCAATTGTTTCTCTATAAACCCACTCCTTATATACTTCATTAGCATCACAATCTATTTTCAAAATACAAGGACATTCATAAGAATGAACTTTTTGAATTTCTTCTTTTAAAAATTCCCAATTCTCAGATCTAGTTTTCAAAATTGTAACAACTTCTCTTTCATCCTTCACTAAATTATCTCACAAGCAGTAACAATCAACTGGAAGCATGTGAGAACATGCAATATACTTATTTTTAGTTAAATGAGCAATTAATTTCTTAGCTTCTTGATCATTTTCATTTGGAACATAAATCATAATAACTCCCATTAAACTACATTGATATTTAGAATTTAAAAAGATTGTTATAAATTTTGAAAAAATATGAAGTCCCCTCATGCAGGAATTCTAATTCCTAGCTGACCTATACATAAGACATTCGTTTATCAAAGATAAACCTCAATCTTATTTCTTCATAAACTGACGAAGTAGAGTGAAGTCCCCTCATGCAGGAATTCTAATTCCTAGCTGACCTATACATAAGACATT
>CAZULG010000009.1:33830-41304 GCA_964621065.1 uncultured Methanosarcinales archaeon
CGTTTATCAAAGATAAACTTCAATCTTATTTCTTCATAAATTGGCGAAGTAGAGTGAAATCCTCCATGCTCTCTCTATTAAGTTGTTGATAAAACTGGAATACAATCATCACTAACAAAAGCAGTCCTGTTCCTTGAGTTAGAGCTGAAAACAAATCTGCAAATGATGCTAACAATCCAACTCCTATACCTCCCATAATTGTTAATGGACCAATATATCTCTCAAGCAATCTCTCAATAATTCGGATATCTTTTCTAAATCCTGGAATTTGAAGTCCTGAATTAACAATTTGCTTTGCTTGTGAATACGGATCCATCCCTGCTGTTTGAACCCACAAGTAGGCAAAGAGCGTTGAACCCAATATCATCAGTATTGTATACGTGAGTGCTTGTATATAGGTATAAATTGAAGTCAAATCAGTACTTGGATCAAATAAGTTAACAGGTGAGAGCCATAGAGCCATTCCTGAGAGTGGAACTCCTGAAGAATCGTATTGACCAAACACATTTTCTGACATAAAATTTCTAAACGCACTTGCATCATCTGGATTCTCAGGTTGAACAACTCCTGCAAGCAAGGAAACATTAGCTAAAATTGCAGATATAAAAATTACTGGAATCACACCAGCATAGAAAAAATTTAATGGCCATTTATAACTTTGACCTCTTACTTTTCCAAAAGAGAGTGGAATTTGTACATTGACTGCTTGAAAAAATACAATAATTAGCAACAATCCTAATGTAACAACTATTGGTATAAGTACATCTGTAAGTAATTGACTCCATTGAGTATTAATAATAAATATGAAAAATAAGAACAATTTACCTATTGGGTCTTCTCCACTACCAACAAAAAACTCCGAACTTGCTGTGAATGGAGAAAATAATTGAACAAACACCGCCCCTCCAATTCCTGCTGCAATAAATAAACCAACTCCTGATCCAAACCCCCATTTTTTAATAACTTCATCAAAATAAAAAATAATCATCCCTCCTAGTATTAATTGTATAACTACAAGTAAAAAACTATTTGCAATGGTGGCATCTGGAGTGAGCCCTCCTAAACGTACAAAAATAAATGCTTGAAGTATAATAAACACAAATGCAATCACTTTATGAGTTCCATGATATAAAAATTTACCATCTTCTGTATTCATATCAAAATTTAAAATCCCAGCTCCCTTAAATAATTGAAGCATAATTGAAGCAGTAACAATTGGACCAATTCCCAATGTCATCAATGTTCCAATACTTGCACCAAACAATAATTCTAAACGTTGTAGCTGTTGAGCAACTTCACCTTGAATCCCAAACAAAGGGACTGCTGAGAGAAACAAAAACAATACTAAAATTCCAAGAGTCCACAATAAACGTGTTTTCAAATCTCTTTTTTTATCAGGAGATTTAACTTCAGGAATATGCATCAAAATCGATCTATATAACGACATAGTTTTAAAAAAATACTATCTCTATTTAAAGTTTTTGTTGTCATATCTAAATCTTAAGAAAAATTAAAAGAATAAAATTCAATTAATCTAAAATTACAAAATCACAACATAAGAAATATTGAATTTAAAATGAATCAATAATAAGTTGAGTTCAAATTGTCTTAGAATATCTTAAAATTATTCTTACTATTTAAAAAAAGGAGGTGATCCATCTGCAGGTTCCCCTACAGATACCTTGTGACGACTTAACCCTCCTCACAGAGCTCAGACTTGATACTTCCAAAACGAAAGTATCTCGTCTCAACCCTACTTGGCTGGTTTGACGGGCAGTGTGTCCAAGGAGAATGGACATATTCACCGGACGCTGATAACGTCCGGTTACTAGCGATTCCGATGTCATGAGGATGAGTTGCAAACCTCAATCTAAACTAGGAATGGATTTCGAGATTAGCTTTCCCTTTCGGAGTTGCGACCCATTGTTCCATCCGTTGTTGCGCACGTGTAGCCCAGGAGATTCGGGCTATACAGACCTGCCATGGCCCTCACCTTCCTCCTTGTTTCCAAGGCAGTCCCTATAAGGTGCACCTAACAACTAGGTTAGCAATTATAGGCAAGGGTCTTGCTCGTTTCCTCACTTAAGAGGACACCTTGCAGCACGAGCTTATGGCGGCCATGCAGCACCTCTCAGCGTCTTAGGTAAAACCTTTAATCTGACCTTCATAGTGCTGTCGCCCCTGGTAAGGTTCTCGGTGTACAATCCAATTAAACGGCACGCCGCACCGCTTGTAGTACTCCCCCGGCAATTCCTTTAAGTTTCGGCCTTGCGGCTGTACTTCCCAGGTGGCGGGTTTAATGCCTTCGCTACCCCCCAACTAAATCTCATGGATTTAGTTAGGCGTAACCCGCAGCGTTTACGGCCAGGACTACCCGGGTATCTAATCCGGTTCGCTCCCCCAGCTCTCGTTCCTCACTGTCAGATCCGTCCAAGTGTGATGCCTTCGCCTTAGTTAGTCTTGTAAGGATTATAGCATTTTACCGCTACCCAAACAATACTTCACACCTCTTCCGGTCTCAAGTTTGCCAGTATCTCTTGCAATTTCTGTGTTAAGCAACAGGGATTTCACAAGAGACTTAGCAAACCAGCTACGAACACTTTAGACCCAATAAACATGATCACCACTTGTGGCGCCGGTATTACCGCGGCTGCTGGCACCGGTCTTGCCCACCACTTATTCTTAGTATACATTACATACTAAAAAAGCCTATCTTTTGGATAAGCACAAGGAGTTGCCTTATCACACTTTCGTGCATTGTAAAGGTTTCGCGCCTGCTGCACCCCTTAGGGCTAGGACCCTTATCTCAGTGTCCTTCTGGAGGTCATCGCTCTCACGACCCCTACCGATCTTCGACTTGGTGAGCCATTACCTCACCAACTATCTAATCGAGCGCCATCTCATCTTGTCTTCATTATCTCAACATTCCAGTTTAAGATAACTATGCTTTTTATACTCAGTTTCCCAAGTTTATTGAGCACAACAAGGCAGATTAATGACGTGTTACTCAGCCTTCTGCGATTAGTGCAAGCACCAATTCACTTTCATGGCTTAATCCAACTCCTCTAGCGGAAATCTCACGCAGGATCAACGTGAATTTAATTTGCTTCGAGTTTATGTACTACTGCTATATCGTCAATCACAAACAACTCATGCGTTTGTTTGCTCACAAGTAAAAAGTATAAACTAAATTCTCTTTATAAAGATTTTGCTAGTGTGATATTTTATTCAACTCATAGTTTATAAAGAATATCATCTATAATTAGAAACTAAATTTATAAATCAAAAATCACTAAATTTACTATGAAAATTTTAGTGTTTGGTGATAGTATTGCTTGGGGTGCATTTGACATTGAAAAAGGTGGATGGGTTGAGAGATTAAAAACTCACTATCTTAATAATTACTCTCGTAGAGGAGTTGGAGTATATAAACTTTGCAGTATCAGGAAATACATCAAGAGGAGTCTTAAAATTTTTACAAAGCGATATTGAAAAAATTAATTATATTGAAAAAGAAGAACAAATTCACATCTTTGCAATAGGAACAAATGATTCAACTCGAGAAGGAAGTATGAATGCATATTTTTGGGTGTCAATTGAAGAATATAAACGTAATATGCAACAAATTATCTCAATTTCTAAACAATTTGCAAAACAAACAATTTTTATTAAAGATTTTGAAATTGATGAAACACTCACTCTTCCATGGAACAATACAAATTTGTATTGGAAAAACAAAGATGGAGCACTATTTGAAACTGAATTAATCAAACTCTGTGAATTACACAATGTTGATTGTATCTCAACAAAAGACTGTGTTGACTTAGATGATTTATATGATGGTCTGTATCCAAATTCAAATGGACACACAAAAATATTTGAAAAAATCAAAAATCACTTAGAAAATAACATATTATAAACTAAATTAATTACAAAAAATTTTAGATTATTCGCTTCTCTCAGTTACTTTTGAGAAAAGTAACAAAAATAAACCAATTCTCAAAGAGAATTAAAAAATTGGTAGTTATACTTTTAAATTATTTCTTCTCCAACTTCTTTTCATACTCATTTGTGATGGATGTACTCGTTTTCCAGCACCATATTTTTTGAAAATTGCAAACATTGGAGCCCATCTTGTCTGATCTTTTGATTTAATCAAACGTGTCTTTTTTGCACTATGTTTATATCTTGACATTTTTTATTTTATGTATTTGTTTAATTGTTCTTTGACTATATACTTAGTTTATTCTTCTGCTTCAACAGGAGCAGGAGCATTCCTCTTTGCAATATATTTTGCAACTAATCTATTTTTAATATCTTCTGAATTATATACATACACTGACACGTGAATTATACGTGTTCCATAATGAGATTTAATTTCTTCAATTGAAACTAATTTCTCATCTGCTTTAAGTTTTTTTACAACTTCTTCTTTCACACTATCTCGAGACGGAACTGAACTCGCTTCCATCTCATATGTATATTCTACACGATCAAGTAATGTGTTTTCAACTTTTTTTATCTCTTTCATTTTTAATTTTTTTAAAATGAATTGCAAGAACTAACTTGTGAGTGTCTCGCACTTTCATTTTTCAATTTATCTCATTCTTAATTTTAGTAATCAACATCTACAAATCTTCCTTCAACAGATTTTCTTGCAATTTCTTTGATACCATCTTTTGTAACAACTTTTGCAATATATCCACCTCCTGAATTTGGGTCATTTTTAAACGATGCTAAAAATCCTTTCTCAACCAGCTCAAGTGCATCTTTAACACTCATATTTTGCTTAAATAGTGTATCCATAACACCTTTTACATAAATTGAACCCGAACCATCAACAACATATCCATCATTGTGAACTAATGTTCCATCAGGACTCAAATTATAAAGTTGTGCACCTTTTTTTGAATCAAATCCACCCAAAATAATACTCACAATTGAACCCATTTGCCTAAGCATTGCATATTGAGTTGAATTTAACACCATTGCTGCTTCTTGAACATACGCATCTCGCTCGCTTCTGAGTTTTTGAATCTTTAACTCACTCACCATTGAGCGCATTACTCGTTGATTATCAGCTGCATGTCCTGCTGTTGTTGCAACAATATTTTTTGACAACTCATACACTTTAGACGTATTGTCAGTTGCAATAAATCCAGCAGTCATTCGCCGATCAGCAGCCAAAATAACTCCATCTTTACACAACACTCCAATACAAGTAGTCCCTGTTTTTAATTTTTCAAATGTATCTGCCATTTTTTATTATTTGTATTCAGCTCTATTTAGCAGCTGCTGCCATCTTCTCAATCTCATTTCTTCGTGAAAGAGCAAGCGAGTTTCCTGTCCAATTATAACAATCCATAATTTCATCAACAAGAGCATCTTTTAGCTTAATTGCTGAATTTGACGCCTTATACGTTGCACCTTGCGCAATATATCGAAGTACTAAATCAACTCTTCTCTGAGGGCCAATATCTACAGCTTGTGCATACCGAGCACCTGAACGCTCAATTGTAATAACCTCCTCTCGAGGCGCAGCATTTTCAATTGCTTTAACAAGTACTTGAATTGGATTCAATTTTGTTCTCTTCTCAAGCTCTTCCAATACTTCATAAATAATTGCATTATGAGTCATAAATTTTCCAGTATTATATCCTGAAGTGAACTTATGTTTTTTACCTTTATGTCCACATACTGCTAAGCGAATCATTAATCTCTCAACAATATTAATTTTAGTTTTGTAAAACGCAGTATTGTGATGATATCCATTTGTTTTTGGAACAATAATTGGATCAACATTGATATATCCGTCTAAACCTTGATCTTGAACTATTACTTCGTCAAATGACCATCTGTTGTATAATTTGATTTGGCTCATTTTTATTTTCTCGCCCTCTCAATTTTACCTTTCACTAGTGCTTTTAATGATTGACCATTTACTTTAATCACTTTTCGACTAATACCTGGAATATCTCCTTTTGATTTACCTTGAATTCCACCAATTCCTTCAATTAACACTTCATCATGTTCGTTGACAAATTTAGAAGCATTATTTCCTGGTAAAAATGCACCAACTGATTTTCCATTTTTGGACAATTGTACTGTTACACACTTTCTCAACGCTGAATTTGGTTGCTTAGCTCCTTTTTGAGTTTTCTCAAGCACAATTCCTTTTGCTTGAACTGAGTTTCCAAGAGGATCATACTTTGCTTTTTTCAACAAATCTACTTTTTTCTTCTTAAAGTTATTTCGCTTCTCAATCATCTTTTTAGCAGCAAATAACCCATTTGTTTTTCTCGACATCTTAAAATTCACCTCCGTGAATTTGGATGTTAAAAATGCTTGTATTTTTTTTCATTTTTACGATTTCACCTCATTGTTTTCTTTTTGAACCCACACAGTTGAAACTGCAAATGGTTTTGACAACTTTCTTCCTAACTCATTATTATCAACAGATACAACTTCAGTTTCAATTCCAACTAATGTTGCATAGTAAGACAATTTTTGTTGAGTTAATTCATCACAATTATTTGCAAAAAACACTTTAAACACATTTGAATTTTTAAGCGCCTTTTCACAAACTTTTGAACCATAGTTCAATCGTGATGCTCGTTGAAATGATAACAATTCCTTAATTGCACCTTCTTCTTGTCGTTTATCTTTCGTTCTTTTTGTAAACGTTTTTGTAAACCCTTTTAATTCATTTGAAGGTGTGTCTGAGCCAATATACTCATCTTGAATTTCCATTTTTTCATAATTATATAGAAGAAGAATGAACTTTTGTAAATACAAAAATCTCTAAAAAAAGAGCACTCCACATAACAAATATGCTTCTCATCTCTTCTTCTTAGTTGAAATAAGTCTATGTGTATTTATAAAAGTAGTGGAATTATCCAAACATCGTCCAAATTGTAAAAAATAACAGACTCAACAATAAATGAACAAAAGGAGCGTACAACGCCATTAGCTTGTACGGTTTAAATTTAAATTTAACATATAAAATTAGAGATACAATATATATTACTGGATATATAATACTCAATATTAAAAATACTAATGCAATAACAGTTTGAATAATTGAACCTTCAATAGTTGAAAATGCCATAAGTGACATCAAACTTGCCATTAATACGAATGGGTATATTAACAAAGGAAGGGCTGATATGATAAAAAAGATAATTGGTATTGATTTATTCACATAAACATTATTTTTAGTATGTTTATATGTGTATCTATTTTCTTAAGAAATATTATTTTAAATAAGCTCTATTCGAAATTATTTTTAGGGTTTTTTTACCAATTTTACATTATCTAAATTTATATTACTTTAGTCATAAATTACAATTTCTTTGTTAAGTTAGAAATTATTTTGAATTTTCAGACAGTGCCTTTTAACAGTAGTTAAACATTAAATCGAACTTGAAAAACTTCTTTTAGTGGCAAGTATTTTTAGAATAAAATTACTCTTTGG
>CAZULG010000010.1:0-34276 GCA_964621065.1 uncultured Methanosarcinales archaeon
ATCTATAATAATTTAAAAATTATTTCTAAATTATTACTTTGAATTTGTCCAATGGGACAAAGCCTATGAGTTGAAATAGTAAGCACTCAAACATTTAATCTTATTCACATAATGATTTAATCTATTTTTGCTTACTCTTTCTCTTTTTCATCAGAGATAAGGGTTTTGAGTTTTTCTCCAATGTAGAGTTTATTAATTTTACCAACTCGAACTCTCTCAATCATTTTCCTATTCTCAAGTTTAGTAAGTATTTTACTCAGAGTTGATTTTGTAAAAATAGAGAGAACGTCCAATATCTCTTGTTGAACTATTCCTTCTTTGTTATGGATTGTTCGAATAACATCTTGCTCATTTTCTGTGAAATATTTTGTAATATATTCTTCTAATTCCTCATTTTTAATACATGAGTGTGAACTAGTTGTATTTCCATTTATTTCATCCTCTCTTTCAACTCTTTTTACACTACTTTCTAAATTTTTATTTTCTTTTTGAGATGTGTTAAGAGAGAGTTGTTTTGTAGATTCTTTTATATCATCTTTAGAGGTTTTTTCATCTTCATAGGAGTAGACAAATGAGTCATTCTCATTATTTCCATCATCTGTTGAATTCATTGAACTCGTATTTGTAGAAGAAACTTTTATAGTCTGCTTCGACTTTGAATCATTATTAGTTGAATCTGAATTATCATTAGAGATATATTCATCTAATTTTTTATCACGAGAATAAGGCTTTACTTTCAATACAGCAAAGAGTATTAAAAAAAATGCAATAGGAATAAAAAGCAGTATAACTAACCAAAACGATAAATCGGAGTTTGTCTCAGAGTAAGTGATTCTAAACAAATTATCATCTAATATTCCACTTTGAGAAATTTTAATCCTATTTGAAGATTTATTATATTCATAATTGCGAGGAAAGATCTCATTTACATCATTAAAATCTTTAACAACATCAAGGTTTACATTCACACCATCAACGTCTAAATTAGTATTAACATACAATGCTAATTCATTATTTTTGAAAATATCATTATACATTGATGCAGATGTAAATATAACCTCAAATCTATTAATATCTCGCTCTTCAATCTCAAATCTGTAAAAATCTCCAATCACAAGGGGTTCATATTCATTTCCTAAACTATCAATTGCATTTATAAGGATTGAATCTTTAGGTTTTTCGATTGCAATTATTGAAGAGGGAGATCCATCATCAAATATGAACGTATAATTAAAATTCATGACATTTTGTTCATAATTTCCTGTTATTTCTAAAATATCTTGAGAATAACTAAAAGAATTGAGAAATAAAATAAATAATACAACAATACACATACGTATTGTTATAAAACTCAACATTGAGCGTTTCATAACTATATATGGCACAGAAGTTTTATAAATTTTCGCTATTTTTATTAAGTAAATGATGTATCATATCGGCTTCATTATGGATGGAAATCGAAGATTTTCAAAACAATATAATTTAAATTATAAGGAAGGATATACAAAAGGAATGTTACAATTTTTTAATGTTATCAAATGGCAAGTTGAGCGTCAAATTAAGACAACTTCGTTTTATGCACTCTCGTTAGATAATGCTCAAAAAAGGAGTAGAGATGAATTAGAGTCAATAAAATCAATTATTATGCAACTTCTTGAAGATCCTCAATTTGAACAATATTGCATTCAACACTCAATTAAATTACATCTTCGAGGAAGATATTTTAAAGATAATCATTTTTTAAAAAATGTATTTGATACTGATTTGAAACAATTTTCAAATAATATTCAAGCCAAAATGCTTCAAAACCAATTTTCTAAAAATCAAGAATTACTTGAATATTTACAAACAAAAATTTCAATTTATGAAGAAAAATTACAATCAGCCCACAATTTAAATCAATCGAGTAAGACATTAGATCAATATATTTATCATGTAAATATTGCACTCTTTTACGATGGAGTTGATGAAATTGTTACAACTACTCAACATATAGCGCGAAAGGTGAAAAATAATGAGCTCAACATTGAAGATATTTCAAAAGAAGTTTTCCAACAAGAAAGTTACTTTCCATCTACAAACCCACCAGAGATTATTGTGAGAACAGGAAATGCTCCTCGAATATCGGGATTTATGCTTTTTTTATCTGCATACTCAGAGATCTATCTCACACCAAAATTGTGGCCTGAGTTGGAAAAGAAGGATTTAGACGAAATTTTAACGTGGTTCTCGAAACAATCAAGAAATTTTGGAAAATAATGAATGATATTTCATGTAATAATTTATTTTTATAATGTTCTTTTACTACCTACTCTTCTTCAGATTCATTGAAATAATAGTCGAAACTAAATTCACATCTTTCAAGATTTGTTTGATTTGTTGAAGTAGAATTGTAAAAGTCTTGACAATAATTTTCTCTTTCTTGAATGCTTAAAGAAACAATACACGATAATTTTTCAGACTCATTAAATAACATATTGCATGCTTCATACCTTTTACTTTTTAAAACATATTGTATTGTACATGAAGAACTATTTTGAGCACTCTCACATAACTCACTTGAATTTGAAACAATTGCAAGTTGAAGAACACAATTTTTATCATTTATGCAATATTGAAATGTTGAAACATCAGTTGAGGACTGCTCAGAATATGAAAATATAAACAAAAGAAGTACTAAAATAGATATAAAAACACTTATGAGGAGTTGTATTGAATTATTATTTTCATTTGACATTTTTTATTTACTCCTCACCTCCTTGCAGAGGAATGTCTGCGTGTTTTTTAATTTGATATAAATACGCATAAGAAAGACTCATTAAAAATATAGCAACTGCTAAATCAAGTGTCCAATGGAATATGAACGCAGAGTTTGGAAGAATTGAACTTGTTGTGAGTAACACTCCAAATGTAAATAATAATAATGCATAAAAACGCTCACGAAAGTGTATATTAAATAACACACCAATTCCAAGACCTATTAAAAACCCAAACAAATGAGAGTAGTGAGCAATAAAGGTATTATCATAATATACAAATATAAGTGATATTATGTATGAGAGCAATAAAAATACAAGCATAGGAACTTTTAACATAAAAATAGGTATGTATAATAAAGGAGCTCTTAGTACAATAATTGCAAACAAACCAAATAATGCTCCACTCATTCCAAACACTGCTTGAAACTCAGAACTTACTATTACTTGAATAATATTTGAGAGGACTCCTGAAATTAAAAAAATTGAAATATAGTGAATTTTTGAGATGAATTGTTCTATAAATGATCCAAGGAGTAAGAATAAAAAAATATTTGCTAAAAAATGTATATGAGAAGTGTGAAAAAATAAAGATGTAATAGCAGATGTTAACGATATTGAGTCAATATGAAGTGAGTAGAGAAAAATATCTAATTGTGAGTAGTTAAAAAAGAAAAGATAGTAAATGAGACTTATAATTATTACAAGTGTAAATGTTAAATAAGGAGTTGAATTTCTCACTTCAAGTCGTTCTAAAAAGTGAAGAGCATGTAGATTATTATAATATTTCAGTTCTTGTTTTAAATGAGTAATTGCAAGTGGTGTATTATCTAATTGATATGCACATGTTGCTAAATAAAAATATAAATTAGGAAAATGAGTTTTAAGTGAAAATGAATAAAGGTAATCGTACGCCTCAACGTAGCGCCCTTGGTTATATAATTCTTCATACATAGAAATAATAGATTCGCTTGGTTCTTGAGATAAACTATCATTATTATTAGAAGAATTAGTACTCATAAGAGTGAGTTATTAATTTCATATATAAAATATTGTTTTATTGACTCAATAAGAACAATAAAAATACAAATACTCAACATTTATTAATTTAATATGGATTTACATACAGTTATTGATAATTTGCACAGAGGAAAGCGAGCTGTTACAAATAAAGAGTTAAAAACAATTGTTGATATGAGTGAGATTACAAGTGAGGATAGTCACGTTGTTGGAAATTTTTATTCTAATCTTGCACGCTTCTCCTCTGTAATCAATAAACATAAAGACACATATAATTTGAAGAGTATTAATTGTCAAAAACAAGGGTTTATTGTAACGCATCAAGGTATTTTGATGCTCCTTGAAGATCAACATATTCTCAAAAACATAACAACATTATTGAGCAACTCACACTCAAGCACAATTGTTGAAATATCGGATTCAATTCACAAAATTTTAAAAGGAATTGATATATCAGAATTGCTGCAAGTTCAATTATCAAGAAATATTGACTACTTTGTAAAAGAACATTCTGCTCAATCATTTAATGTGCGTTTGAGCTTTTCTACAAATGATAACTCTCACATCTCATTAAACGAACATTTACTCCAAATCCCTTCAATACTAATTCGCTCTAAAGATGAACTCAACTTAGCACTTAAATCACTTCTTCTTCAATTTTATTCTCAAGAGCATATGATGCTTAGAAATTCAATGAATATAAAAGAGCAAGATATAACTCTCGCCTTTGGAGTTGAGGTTAATAGAGAAGTACTATCAAGCGGTGTGTGTATTTCATCAGAGTTTGAATCAAATCATCACAATATTATGAATATTTATTCAACAGCTAAAAATAAACAACATCTACTTGAAAATATGTCTTCATACGATAGATTTGAAATTTATAAAAACAAAGATTTAATTTTGAATAACTCTCTTCCTATTATATCAAAAACACTGCATTCTCAAAAAAACACAGAGCATAAAAAAGTTTCCTCTTCTTCTCTAAACGATTCTCAGCTACAGCAATTATCAAAATTAGTATTATTATTAGAAGAATATTATAATAAAATATTTTTCACTCAAACTCATGTTTATGTATATTTCTCATACATATCAAAAAGTAAAAATAAAAATACTAAAACAGCAAATCCTCTTTTGAGTATTGAACATGTTGTAATTAAACAATCTATTAATAGTTTAAATGATAATCACTCAACTCAAGATAACTCTTCTATTCAAGATTATGAACATATTAATTATTATCTTACTTCTTCAACTACTGAGTTGAAAACCTCTTTAATTACAAAAGGAATTGGTATTGCAAATACAATTATTCATGGAAATCTTAAATGGATTAAATCTAATCAAGATGTATATACAATTACCAGCTCAGACATTGTAGTAATTACTTCTTTAAAACTTCATTGGATTCAATATATTAAAAAAGCAAGAGGAGTTATTTGTGAATATGATGATGAATACTCTCTTCTTGCACAAATATGTTATAATGAACAAATACCTGCAATTCTACACACAAAAGATATGCATCATAAACTCAAAAATTCTCAAGCAATAACAATTGACACAACACAACATGAAGGAGTTGTATATGAGGGGGTAAAGTCGTATAAAATTGAAAAATTATCAAAAAAACAGTTCCAGGAAGAAAATACAATCTCGCACACAAAACAGCATTATAATATTATTCAACACTTAGATAAAAATCATGTCTTATTAAAATCTCATCTTCCATCTCAAGGATTAATTATTAATAACTTATTTGATGTAATTAATACAAAACTTAAGTCCTCTATTCACTCAAAAGAAGATTTGGTGTCTACACTAGTCTCAGAACTCTCAAAGATTGTTATTTCAAATCAACCCCACACTACCTATATTAATATAGATAGTTTTTCTCATTTTGTATTTTCAAAATTATATTCTAATGAATCATACTACAAAGAATTAATCAACACAACTGGAATTGAGAGAGTTTTGAATTCAAATTTTAAACCAATTCTTCAAATTATAATTATGATTATTGAGCGTGTAGAGAAAATTACTCAAATTAACTCTATTGAATTATTTACAACACAAGTTCAAGAAGCAGAATCATTAAAAAAATTAAAAATTGAAGTGAGTAAATTGTCTAAACAAAAGAGTATGAAAATTGGAGCAGTATGTGGAGTTGGTGGAATTATTTTACTTAGTGAAATTGAACAGTATGCTTCATTTGTAGCATGTGATTTAAATGAAGTTAAACAAGTATGTGGAGTGAATAATATAAAAGCTCAAGAAAGACTCATTCACACATTTTTATCTTCTAAATCTTCAAATAAACACTCAAGTAGAGGACTATTTAATGTTGATACAACTAATGAGCAATTACTTCATCAAATTATGCTTGAACCTCTCAAATTCATAACGTGTAATTCTTCTCAAATATTATATCATTACTCATTGAGAAATAGTTTAGTGCAACATTCAAAAACTTCATCAAAGCAATACAAAGCAGGAGTGAAATTCAAGTCCAATGCAAGTGAGAAATAATATTTGTATTGATGAACCTATTCAATTATAATAGCAATTTGACACTTATTAATATATAATGTATTTAATCTCTCAAGCTTTTGGATGAATTAGAGAATTACTTGATAGTTATTGTGTAATAATACACAAATTTATAAAAATTAAATTTGTAAATAAATTAAATTTAAACTCTTAGAAATGATATCACAATTAGAAGAATTAGTATATGGAGCTCATAATTTTGAAAAAGTTAAACTAGAAGAGAGATATTTACAAATATCTGTTTTAGTTGAACACATTTATCCTCAAAATATTAAAGAATTTGAAATAATGGAGAAGTGTTTGTACAAAATTAAAGAGCAGTTGAGAGTTAAAAGTTCTAATCTAAATACAATTATTAAAAAAAATAATAAACTCTCTCTCTCAACTGTACAACATATTATTTCAGTTCTTGAATCAAGAAGGTTTGAAATTCTTCAATTAGCGTTTTCAAAAAATCCAAAAAGTCCAAAACACTCAAGTATTTTAAATACAAATTCTAATATTAATCAAATTGAAGATGAATCTGAAGATAGCACCGTATTAAGTCAATATACTACTGAGCAACAATCTCATAATTCTTCGAGTAAAATAAATAATAATTTTGGTGAAGTCAATCATAATCTTCAAAACAAAATAAGTACGAATGAGATATCAACAAACAATAAACTTAACAATTATAATGAAAACAAAAATATAACTGAAGAAGATTTCTCTTTATCAACTATAGGACAGGTTTGTATTAACACTAAGAGTTTTGAGAATTTATTTTCTCGCACAAAAAAAATCTTAACGTTATTATTTGACACTCAATATTATGTTGCAACTATGCTCTATATTCCTTCAATTTTTACAAATACCTCTCCAGCTCAAATGATTGGAATTTCACAACATTCTCAAATTAATAATCCTCTTTTAATGAGTAGAAATCCTCAATTTGCCAAAGAGATTAATGCGATACATAATGCAATTATATCTCACAAACAACAATCCTCGCACGCATCAATTAATAATCAAACAATTAAAGAGGAAAAATCTAAAGAAGATTATGTTGTATTAGAGCGAGCTGTTCCTCAAATGCAAACACTTAGAGAAGATGAAGACACTTTAGAATCACTAATTCAATCAAATCCTTCAACTCATACTCAATATTTCAATGCAAAAAATTTTCAATATGATGATCAAACAATTACACTTACAACAGGTAACGATATTGAATTTGAGAAAAAAGAAGTAGCGAAAGAGGAAAAAGCAAATATTGAGGACAACATACAACCCTACTCTGACACTACTAATAATTCTTCATCAAAAGAGGAAGCAGTTCAAGGAATTCTTCCTAAAAATGCTCTATATTCTGATGAAAATGTAGAAGTATCATTAACTAGCAACCCCAATCAAATGGGTCAAATGGAACTTACCTTAAAAGATACTCCTTCACTCTCACAGGCTTCTCAAAGTGTATTAATTCACTCAATTTTGAGTGCAAAAATATTTTTAGAAACAATATTTCAAACATTTGACGCTCAAGGAACAATGCTTGTTGAATCATTAAACTCTTCAAAAATTCATTTACTTCCACGCTACAGTGATGACACAATATTTTTGTTTAATGGCCAGTCTAAATCAGACGAAGTACTTACACAAATTCAGCAAAAAATCCATGCTCGAATGATGCAAGAACTCAAATCAGAGCAAAATAACAAACAATCTCAAACAATTTACAAAGAAGAAACTGTAGAGACAAACAATTCAAGTTCTTCTTCTCAAAATTCAACTAAGGATAAACGAGCAAGATATCTTCTCTCATCTCTAAGACGCTTAGGTTAATTACTAATTTTTGTTACTATTATTTGCCATTATTGTCATCATCATTTGAAGAGTGATTTCTTTTACTACTTGAATTTGAACTCACGCCTTTCAAATCTTTAGCAATTCTTCCAAGCTCAGTTACATTATTAACAAGTGTTGGAGTGATTTTTTGAAATACTTTATCCATTGCTTTGATTTCACTCTCAATATCCAACACATTCTTATCATAACTGTTTAACTTTGACATAATTTTTTTCTCAAGTGTTGAAAATCCATCTCTTATTTTTTCAATATCATCTTGAAGCTCTTTTACTTCTCCCTCAACTTGTTCTTTCCACTCAACTACTTTTCTAACATTTTCAGTCAAACTCTCCCATCTACTTTCAAATAATGATTCAATCGTCTCGTTAATCATTTCTTGAATTTGTTCTCGAGACAAATTCTCATTCATCTGTTGCTGTTGTATGGCCTGATTATTTTGTTGGGGTGTTGGATCAAAATTAGAATTCATTTGCAGCTGGCCATTTGAATTTTGAAATTCAGACATTGAAGGGAGATTTTGTTGCTCAGATGTTGAATTAGAAACTGAAGAAGAAGGAAATTGAGAAGACCACAAACTAGGCATTGCTGCTGAATTTTGTTGAGCAAAATTATTATTATTGACACTGTGTTGTTGTTGTTGCATATAATCCATATTAGATTGTGGGTGCTGCTGTTGCATTGGATATTGTGATTGAGGTTGTGAAGCACTCATATTTTGTTGTTCCTGATTCATACCTAAATTATTATCTGTTTGAGTAAATGGATTTACAAATTGTTCTTGTGAGTTTTGCTGCATTGAGTTATTAGCTTGATTTGAGTTCATAGAGGGTGAGAAGCTTTGTTGATTATTTGAAGTTGCCTCTTTTACTCTGTTAACATCTTGTTCTTGCTCAGAATCTGAATCTTTGTGAAATAATGCCATATATAACATAATTATAATAATAAGTGTACATAAAATATTATGTTAACTAAAAAGGGAACATAAATTTAAATTATGAGTCACTCTCAACTCCCTCAATTAAATCTCGCATATCACACGTGTTACAAATTGAGCGCTGAGAAGGCTCTCCACATTTTGTACAATACGTAACAGAACTTCCTTCTTCATTAATATACTGCTCTCTGAGTATATCTTGAGTTTGTAGAAAAAAATTCACTAAAGAAGACTTTACTCCTGCATGTTTGTCCTCAAGTGAGTTGATTGCTTCTGCTAAATTATTTCTAAATGAATCATGTGAATAGGGACATTCATCATATCCAACATCAAATCCTTTAAGTATAGTATAGAGTCTTACTTCTTTTTCAGTGCATAAATACAAAGGTTTAATTCGAGGAATAAACATCTCATCTCCAACTACTCCATTACTTGGACCTAGGCGAGGAAGCACTTTGTAATTATTTTTCATAATATTGAGAAGAATACTTTGAGCCTCATCGTCTAAATTATGTCCTGTGATTACTTTTGTTGCTCCTAGTTTTCGAGCACCTGTGTTGAGTGAAGTTCTTCTAAATGTTCCACAAATATTACAAGGAGAAATATTTTTCTTCTTTTCTTTTAATATTTTAATTGAAGAATCAAGTGTTTTATTATATGTTTGTTTATATGATTCTATGTGTAATTCAACGTCTAATTGCTCACAAAATTCTTTCAAAAACTCAAGTGTATGTTCTCTATAATCTTCAATTCCTTCATTAATTGCAAGTGCTATGAGATTTTTATGAAGATTTCTTCGCTTCAAGTACTTTTGGGCAAGATATAAAACAGTAATTGAATCTTTACCGCCACTCACTGCTACTACAAATTTATCATCTAATTCAAACAAATTAAACTTTTTAATAGTTTTAAATACTTTTTTTTCAAAATAATCAATAAATTCTAATTTGTTCAAAAGTTTACCGTTTTGCATTTTAAATACAGCAGGAAGTTTACTGGATTTCTCAGACATATCAGACATTATACTTATACTAGTTAAGAGTAATTTAAAAGAGTAATGATAAATAGTTATTACCACACACTGTGTAAACGGGTAGCATATGCTATCCCTCGTTAACAGAATTAATTTAGATTAATTAAAATTTTAATAGATTCTTCCTCTTTTTCAATTGCATCTTCATACGGTCCAAATAAATCAAATTTTGCGTTTAAAAAATCATCAAACCATTTTGAAGCTTCATCTCGTGTTGTAGATAGCCAAAAATCTTGAGAATCTCTTAGATGAGATGAGAATCGTGAATTGACCAATTTGATTACTTCTTTGAGATGAGAATTTTGTGATTGCTCAATTGATACAACAGGATTGTTTGGAAGTGTCAAGTTTTTGGAATCTTTTTACGATTCTCTTTATCAAAACTCCACTTACACCACCTATTGGCTGTATCTTCATCAAGTAAAATATTAAGCCCCTTCGTTGCCAGTGATAAAAATCATTCAGAAATAATCGTTTATACCTTTGAGAGTATTGTTCAAATTCTTCTCGAGTGGTTAAAAGTCCTTGTGTTGCAATGATGATGAGTGGTATTGATTGTTGTATGCTACAGTTCTCAATTCATTTGTGAAAAAATTCATCTTCAATATCATACATTTGAATTTGAGAAATAGTTGGGTGTTTTTTAGAATTTTTTCAATATGTTTTTCATATGAAATTTATTGCACAGGTTTTTTATTTTGAAGCTCAATAAATTCAATTGTTGCTTTAATATTATTTTGTTTGAGTTTTTTATTTAAATTATCTTTATACTCTCGCATTGTAGAGAGTAATAAAATTATTTTATGTTTGTGATACTTGAAATGAGTGCACAAACTCTCATCTTCAATCATTAATATAATGTTATCATCTTGAATTTGAAAAAGTTCAATATTATTAAATAAACAATTTCCTAAAATAATATGAAGTGTTTTATTTTGCATGTATTCATCAATAATCACTACTATATAAATATCTAGACTTACCAATTTGTGTAGTCGAGCAGCATATGTTACCCAACCACACATAATTCACATCTCCTCAACATATATAAAAACTCAACGCCTAAAATATATACAATGATAAAAATTTATACATATAAAACACCAAATGGATATAAGCCTCTTCTATTACTTGAAGAACTGGGAATTGAATATGAAATGATAACAGTTCCTCTTGATGGAACTCAAAAGGAAGATTGGTTTTTAAAAATTTGTCCAAATGGTAAAATTCCTGCAATTGTTGATGAATCAAATGAATTATCATTATTTGAGTCAGGAGCAATTTTACAATATTTAGCAGAAGAATATGAAGGAGAAGGATTTTATCCAAAGGACACTATTAATCGAGCAAAAGTGAACGAGTGGCTCATGTTTCAAATGGGAGGAGTAGGTCCAATGTTTGGTCAAATGAATCATTTTTTAAAAATGGCTAAAGAAGATGTTCCATATGGTAAAAAACGCTACTATGATGAATCACACAGACTGTGTCAAGTTGTAGAAGAAGAGCTCAGTAAAAATTCATATCTTGCAGGAGAATTTTACTCGATTGCTGATATGGCAACATACCCTTGGTTTAAAGCATTAAAATTTCTCTATCCAGGATTTTTGGACACTTATTCTAATACAAATAATTGGATGAAAAGTATTGAACAAAGAAAAGCAACACAGCGAGCCTACGCTGTAGAATTTAAGGAATAAAAATTACTTAATTTTATTTTGTTTTTTTACCTTACCAACTATCTCTAAGTGTTCTTAGAGCAACAAATAAATTTTTTTCACTATTCATCTCATAACCCATAATTTCTTCAACTCTGTTTTTCAATTCTTGTGAGTGAAGTCTAAAAAAGGGATTCATTTTTCTCTCATCTCCAATCCTCATGTTTTTATACCCTCTTCGTTGAATTTCACTCATCACGTTATCTCGAAACTCATTTTTTGGTTCTGTGTATTGAGCAAATTTCAAATTAGTTTGAAAATAATCATGACCAACATATAGTATTAGAGAATCTGAAAACTCAGAATATACTTGTATAATGGTGTTGTACGCCATATCAACTGAACCATCTCGACAATTTCCAATTCCACAATTAAATACACTATCACCACACAACGCTCCCACTTCTTTTCCACTCTCAATAATTAAATATGAAAAATGTACTCTCATATGCCCTGGAGTTGAAATTGCTCGAAGCTGTGTATTCTTATCCAATTCAATCACTTCACCATCAGCTACTTCTCGAGTTGAATGTGAAATTTCTGAATTTTGAGGAACTATAAGTTCACAGTTATATTTATGTAGAAAATAATCATTTCCACCAATATGATCATAATGAGAGTGTGTATTAATTATACCAACTACATTTAAGCCTCGTTTATTAATCTCTTTTTCTATTGCTTTTGTATCATAAGGATCAATAATCCACGCTGTTTTATTGTTGAGTTGAATAATAAAATGAAAATTTTTAAGTGAATTCTTAATTGTTAATTGAATTATCTCCATACTCAGTATAAAATAAAAATCTTTAAAAAATTAATTAATATGCATCTTTTATATAACTACTATTAATATATCTAAATGATAAGCATTACATACTAATCTATATGTATTTACTCAGTTGTAGTTGTGAAATATAATAAAATTAATAATTGAAAATATACACATGTATAAAGTAAATATTTTTAGAGAAGCAAACTCTGCAGTAACAGCTCAAAGATTTGATATAATGGTTGATGAAAAAATCGCAGGAAAGATTCTTAGCAATGAACATAAATCTATTGTATTTGATGATAATTCTCAAAGAAAACTACATATTCAATGTGGAATGTTTCGAAGTAATTCAATATTTTTCACGCCTCAAAAAGATAAGACACTCTCCTTTACATGCGGATCTGAGTTGAATCAAAAAGAGAGTTTAATAAAAATAGTTGGTATTACACTCTTAATTATCATTGTTTTAACTGCTCTTATCACTTCTTTTGAAATTGCATCAACTCCAGCACAGTTTATAGTTACTATATTAATATTACTTGGGTTTTATCTCATTGCAATTAAAGAAATTGTATTCTACAAACCTATAATTGAATTAAAACAAAATCAATCCATTACAAATGAGAAACAAGAAGTCAAAAGTAAAGAGCATAAAGCAACTCAAAGTAAAAATTCAAACTCAGATAAAACTAATACTTCAAATAAAAAAAGT
Organism: uncultured Methanosarcinales archaeon; assembly: GCA_964621065.1. Lineage (GTDB taxonomy): Archaea > Nanobdellota > Nanobdellia > Woesearchaeales > UBA583 > UBA583. Next base: position 13,344 of record CAZULG010000010.1, read on the forward strand.
AAATCAACTTCTAAGAAGGAATAAAGATAACTCTCTTTTTTTAAGATAAATATTTAAAATAATTAATGTTTTATTAATATATATGAAATTTGACAAACAACTTATCTCTCCTTTAACATTCCTTGTCGTTTTAATTCTCTTTATCATATTTGGAGTATTTGTCTCAGATAATTTAACGGAGTCAATTATTCAAAATAATTCAATATTTGGAATTGAACTTCAAGGTCTTTCTCTAGCCCTTGTTGCATTTGTAATAGGTCTTGTTGATGGGTTTAATCCATGTGCAATGTGGGTGTTAATTTATATGATTACTCTACTCTCTCAACTTGATGATAAAAAAAAGATGATTATTGTTGTAAGCATTTTTCTCTTCGCATCAGGAGCGATGTACTTTTTAATTCTGCAACTTTGGTATATTGGTTGGATTTCAATTCAGGAGTTACTCCCTCCCTTTATTTTTCAAATTGTTGGACTCTTTGCAGTGGGATTTGGACTCTACTTAGCATATGATTTGTGGGAGAATGAAGGGAAAGCTGAGTGTAAAATTGATGTGAAAAAGCAACGAAATACAAAGAAAAAAATTAAATCAATTATTTCACAACCACTTACTCTATTTACAATTGTTAGCACCATTCTACTTGCATTCATTATTAACTCAGTTGAATTTGTATGCTCAATTGGACTTCCTGCAATTTTCACACAACTTCTTACACAAACAGGAACATCATACTCAATGTCAACAGTATATATTGGAATCTACACACTAGCATTTATGCTTGATGATTTACTTGTTTTTTATTTTGCACTCAAAGCAATTGATCCGCAAGTTTTGACAAAATATTCTGCATATTCAAAAGGATTTGGAGCAATTATTATTTTTACAATTGGAATTATAATTCTCTTTTTCCCACAACTGCTTGCTCAAATGTAGAATGTTTTTAAACTCTCCTCCACTATTATACTTATGACAACGATTCTAGACCAACATTTTTTAAATAATACTAAAATTCTCAAAACTATTCTTGACACAATTAACTCTGTTGAAAAACACTCAGTGTTGGAAATTGGAGGAGGAAAAGGAATACTCACGCAAAAAATTATTCAAAAGCAGCCTCTTGAATTCACATGTGTTGAAATCGATGAACAATTATTTAAAACACTTCAACCTCTTTTTATGGATACAAATTATACTCTTCTATATGAAAATGCAATTACTTATTTACAACAATTACAAAAAGACACATTTTCAATAATTGTTGGAAATATTCCATACTCAATTACTCAAGCACTTTATACACAGCTTCTTTATCTTCTTCCTCAAAAATGCGTATTTTTACAGCCTCACTCATTTACTCAGCAACTTCTTGAAAGCTCGACAAAACAAACTCAATTCATCAATGCAAATTATGAAGTGTATTGTATTCAAGTTGTAAAAGGAGAGCATTTTACTCCTAAAGCAAAAACTACTTCGTCAATAGTTGAATTAAAACGTAAAACAAATATTGATAAGTCTCGAATCGAAAAATTTATATCTCATATTTCTAAGCGATATAATCAACAATTCAATAATGCAATTATATTCTCTTTAGCTATGACATTACAAAAAGGTAAAAAAGAAATTAAAAATGAGTTGAAAAAACACAATATTGAAATTTCAACATCAAAGGTGAGTATTGTTTCAAATCAAGAATTTAATGCTACTCTTTCTAAGATTGAAGAAATATTTTTAAACTCTTAAAACCTAAATTTATGTATGATATCATTTATGGATAAGTTTCAACGAAGTTGGGATATTACAAAATTAACATTTAAAATTTTGAAAAACGATAAAGTGATGCTTCTATTTCCTCTTTTAAGTAGCCTATTCTCAATTCTATTCATTGTAGCACTCATTGTACCATTTGTAATCTTATCAACATTTGGAGTCACCCAGCAAAATGGAGTTGCAAGTATTATAGCTTTGTTTGTTCTCTATTTTGGTCTTGCATTCTTAGCGACATTTTTTAATGTGTGTGTTGTATATTATACAAAAAAAGTATTTAGAAATGAAGAAGTGACGTTTAAATCTACAATTTCATTTGCATTTTCAAATCTAAAGTTAATTATATATTGGGCAATTGTAAGTGCAACGGTGAGTGTTCTAATTAGAATATTAGAAAATATAACTCGAAGAATGGGAGGTATTGGACAAATGATTTCTAGAATTTTACTTGCAAGTGTAGCTATGGGATGGGCAATTGCAACAGTTTTTGTAATTCCAAGTATTGTATATAATAAAAAAACACCATTTGACGCAATAAAAGAATCAGTTGAAACATTAAGAAAAACATGGGGAGAGTCAATAATTAGATATGCTGGATTAAATATAATTCAATTTATAGTGACTCTTATTGGAGTTGTAATTTTAGGTGGAATTACTATTCTCTCATTCATACTTAATTTATATGTTGGAATTGTAATGCTCATAATTACAATTATCTTTGTTGTAGTAAATGTGCTAGTCTTTCAAGTTGCAAATGATATCTTTAATACTGCATTATTTGAATACGCACAAAATGGAATTGTTCCAAGTGGGTACAATCAAAAAGCACTAAGTGATGCGTTTGCACAAGACGATACTGGGCAAGGAAGAATCTAAATAAATAATCACACTCACAAATTAATACATAAATTTTTTAATAGTGTAGTTTTAATTCAATTTAGATGTCAAATACAAAGACAATTATTAAAGATCCTCTCTATAAACAAATTCTAGTTAGCCCAAAGCATATTAAATATATTGACTCTGCTGAGTTTCAACGCCTTCGATATATTAAGCAAACGACTTCTGCAGATTTAGTGTATCCAAATGCAAATCACACTCGATTTTCTCACAGTATCGGAACATATCATTTGATGAAAAAAGTAATTAATAATGGACATATGAAACTCACAGCCCGTGAAAAGGAAGATCTTCATTTAGCAGCTTTATTACACGACATCGGACATGGACCCTATTCTCACTTATGGGAGAGAATTTTCCCCCATTTTAATCACGAAGAAGCAACAATTGAAATTTTAAAAACATTTAAACTCAACTCAGTCATAAACATAATTTCTAAACAATCTCCTCTCTCTCCACTAATCACTTCAACTCTAGATGTTGACAAACTCGATTATATGGCAAGAGATTCCTACTTTGCAGGCGTGAGTTATGGAGTTACTGAAGTTGATTTCATCACTCAAAGAATGTATTTAAAAGAAAATAAATTAGTTATTCGCCCATCTTCTATTTCATCTGTTGAAGATTTAATCACTCAACGTGTCAATTTATTTAAAACAGTTTATTTTCACAAGGGAGTTGAGCAATTTGAACACGTGTTATTTTTAATTTTTATCAGAGTAGGAGAATTGCTAAAAGAGAGTAAAGAAATTGAAATTAATAAACACATTTTAGCGTTTTTTCAACAAACAAATACTCTTCATGATTTACTCCAACTCAACGATTCAGTCGTTGTGTGTGAGTTGATGAGATGGCAACATCATGAAGACCATCTCCTCTCAACATTGTGTCGAAAATATTTGAATCGTGAGAAAATTCATGCAATTAATTTAGAACATACAACAAAAACACTTGAAGATTTTAAAGATAAGTTCAATTCTAAATTAACTGAACCATTCAAATATCATATCGCGCAGCATAAAATCAATATATTACAAACTCCGATTTATGTTGAATATGATGAAGGAGAAATTGTGCCACTTGAAGAAGTATCTCAGATAATTAAATTTTATAAAACAGTTGATTTCAAAGTCAATTATTTATTTTATTTATAGCTTAAAGAGGAATTACTAAGTTGTAGTACGAGTAGGGTGATGAGTAAAGGCTTCAAATTCTTCTGTTTTGAAAGGAGTTCCATCTCTAGTAAATACTCTTTTAATTTCATTATCTTTATTAATTCTATTAAGTAGATTTATAACTAATTCATCTTGAAAGTCGACTAACAAAGGTCCAGAGTTATAATCTTGAGCTTTTTCAAATAAAATAAGAGGATTTAAAATTTTCATCTTAACTTCAACTTTTGAATCTATAAATTCATATTTTCCTTCTATTAATTTTTCATATAATCTTAATAATAAATTTCTCTCTATTCTTACTAATAATTCTCTATCTTTATAAGTAACTTCTCTTATTATTGAATTTTCAATTTGAAGGATGTTTGAATTAAGTAATTCTAGTGTGTTATTTTTTTCTTGAAGAATTTTTTGTACTTCTTGAATATTTTTACAATTAAATGTAACTTGAAGAGTTCCTACTCCGTCTAAAAAAACTCCAACTTTTGAAACAGGTTTAAAATTAATCCTTCCTATATTATCATCTAATTCTCGTATTGATTCAAATTTATAAATTCCAATCTTTTCTTGAAGAGAGATCCTAAAAAATCTTTTTGTAGTTGATACATAAGTGAAAACTGGTTCTATTATTTTATCGATATTATTCTATTAATTTTTTAGTTAATAAATATTATGTTTTTAACACTTCGTCTAAAAATTGATTTTTAAAAACATCCATCTAATCGTAATTAGTGGTTTTCTCAAGTTATGAGAAGAAATTGAAATTATTTGAGTGAAAAAAAATTTTGCAAGAAAATTTTTTCTAATATTATACCAAACTATATACCAATTAATTTTTCTTTTTTTCATATAATGAAACTTAACTTTTATTTTAAGTCCTTGAACTCGTTTCAAAGAAAAAACTAGACTCTCTATATTATTTTGATTGCAAAATTCTTTGAAAATGACAAGTATATAAGAATACTCATAATGATTGGAACAATTTTAGTGATAATATATAACTCACTAGTATTTTCTCCAGTAGGAGTACTACTTGAAATCCTATTTCTAATAAGCAACTTGATTGGGTACTATAAACACTACTTCTAAGTTGTTAAAATTATACTAAAAACTCAAAATAACAAATACTTTATGTTCAACAAAGTTTTTTTTTCTTCTAAAAAAGGAGTGAGTGACATCATCAGTTTTTTACTTATAATTTTTTTATCAATTGTTGTGACAACTGCTGTATATTATTATGTTGATAGTCGGTTTCAAACTCAAATTGGAAATCAAGAATTTGCAAAAGTTGAAAATCAATTAGTATATACACAAAATGTTTTAGACTACATTAAGCAAAATCCTTCTAGAAGTCAACAAGTAATTATCTCATTTGCAGTTGGAAGACTTGAGTTTACAAATGAGAGCATTCGCTATATTGGAGATGTTGCTTCTAATTCAACTGGAGTAAGTTGTGCAACACTTTGTTATGAACCGTATAATGACTTAAGATCAACATTTATTAATCTCTCCTCATTTAACACAACGTTAGATATGTCTCAAAATCTAACTTCTGGTAGCTATATACTCTATCTTGCATATGATACTCAAAATGATGAATTCCGTGGTTTTATTGAATAAAAAATTTTCTCACATAAAGAAAATGTCTATTATGAATAATAAGCGAGGAGTATTTTTTCTAGAAATTGCACTCGTAATACTCTTTATAATCTCACTCTACACATTTGTGAATTCTCAAATCTCAACACAAGAAGATATGCAAGAAAAACGATTTTCTCTTGAGGTTAAAAAAATTCAAGCAAAACAGTTATGCTCTCAACTCGTCTTAAATCCTGGAAATCCTTCTAACTGGAGTAGTGCAAGCTCATTAATACTATTGGGATTAAAAGAAGAGAATTCAAATTATATCTCAATTAATAAAACTCAAGAACTTAATAATATAGATGCAAGTTTAAGAAATCAACTTAAACTACAAGCGTATGAAGTTGAAGCAAGATATTTGCAAAATAACTCAGTTATATCAAAAATGAATAATGTTGAAATCAATAACATATCTCTAAATTTTGTATCTCATACCTGCTATGGAATTGATTCGAATCTCAATGAAATTGAGATAGAGGTGAGAGTAAGATGAAAATTCAAAAAACAAATTTTAAGAGTAAGAACTCACAAGCAGTTATTGTAGAATTTTTGTTTATTGCAATAATTTTAGGAATTTTATTTGGTGCATATTCCACATTGAATCCTATTAGTTCTGGACAGGTAATTGATAACAATAATAATCAAGATAGTGATGGGATTACAACACTCTTTCTTCATTCAAATTCATCATTATATGTACAAGAACTAATACGAACTAATACTCCTTTAAATCATAGTGATTGGGAAAATATAACTACATTTATTGAACAGAGATTTAATGCTAATATTTATGTTTTAAATAATGATACAAGCATTAATAATTCATTAAGAAATTGTCCCATTTCTAGATTCAACAATCAACTACTGAGTACTCCTATTTTTGTCTATGATAGTTCAACATACTCAATTGAGACAACAAAGTATTTTCAAATAAAGCTGTGTAGAGGTAATTAATAAAATGGCACAAAAAATATTCTTTAACAAAAAAGCTCAACTTGCAACATTGAGTGTATTTGCTCTTTTGTTGGTTTTACTTGTTCTTTATTCTACAGAGACACCTAATATTTTTAATACTCAAGTATCATATTCTTATGTAATAGATAGTGTAGAAACTCAATTTTGTGAACATACCATTAATTCTCCTCAGGGTATTGTTCTAAATAACTCTCTATCTCAATTTGATGGAAAAATGGAAGAATATTGCACACGAGAATTTGTAAATTGTACTTTGAGTAGCCATGTTAAAACAAATCCTCTTGGAAATAATATTTCTGAACTTAATTATTCGCACGTAGCTCTTAAGTACAATTTTAGTTCCCAACATATAAGGTTATTTAATAAAGAGGTGATATGTTAAAATGACTTCTCAACTCATAGCTACTGCACAAAAATTATATAAAGATTTATACTTAAAACAGAAAAAGAGAAATGAAGAGAATGAGAGTGGAAGTCAACTTATCCCAACTGGTTATCAACAAGACAATAATGATAAAGAGTCTGAATACCCTCAACAAACTCTTCCTTACAAAGTATATGCAGACTTTGGAAAACCAAATATTGATATCCATAATGAAAATATTATTTCTCCTGAATCTGTGAAGGGATTTTCTCATAATAATCAAAAGGGAAATAGTTATACATTAAGTGCTAAGTCTAGAAGTGTATCAAAAATTCCTGACTCAAAATTACTTACAACGACAACTAATTGGGAGCCTATTAATTTGAGAAATATTGATGAAGAATATCATTTATATGGACTAGCATATGCAAAAATTTATTATGAACCTAATGTAGATTCCATTGTATATACTATTTTAGAACCTGAATTAGATCAAAAAGAAAAAAGCGCTTTAGACAAACTAAAACGAGGATTTGTGTATGTGTTTGATAAATCCGCTCCTAAGTTTGAAACTACAGATGATCAAGAAGTTATATCTAAAGGAGCTAGATCATTACTCAAACGATATAAAATGACATTAAGTGAAGAAGGTTTTAAAAAGGTAATTTATTATTTAGGAAGAGATTTTTTAGGCCTTGAACAAATTGAGCCTTTAATGCATGACCCTTTTATTGAAGATATTTCGTGTGATGGATTAAATACTCCAATCTTTATCAACCATATGAAGTATGGAGCAGTTGGAGTTAATAGGTTATATGTTGACTCAACAAGTCTAAATTCATTTATTGTTAAACTCGCACAGAAAAGCTCTCAAGAAGTATCACTAGCAAAACCAATTCTACAAGGTGCACTTCAAGATGGTTCTCGAATTGAAGCAATTTATGGAAAAGAAATTTCATCTAAAGGATCATCATTTACAATTCGTAAATTCAGAACAGAACCTTTTACACCAATTCACTTATTAGAATTAGGAACTATGCCATCATTACTACTAGCATATTTGTGGATTGCAGTTGAAAACAAACAATCAATTCTTGTATCAGGAGGAACTGCAACGGGAAAGACGACAATTTTAAATGCACTCTCTCTTTTTGCACCTCCTTCCTCAAAGCTTGTATCAATTGAAGATACTCCCGAAATTAATCTGCCTCATGAGCACTGGCTTCCTATGATTAGCCGTGAAAATGAAGGCAAAGCACAAATTACAATGTTTGATCTTCTAAAAGCATCCTTAAGAGAGCGTCCTGATTATATTATAGTTGGTGAAATTCGTGGTAAAGAAGCTAATATTTTATTTCAAGGTATGGCATCAGGTCACGCAGGATTTGGTACTGTACACGCTCAAAAGTTTGAGGATTTGGTAAATAGAATGACAATTGAGCCTATTAATCTTCCAAAGCCATTGTTAACTGAAGTTGATATTATATTATTTCAAAAAACAACCAATGTAGGTTCAAATATTGTAAGAAGAACTTCAAGTGTGGTTGAGATTATTGAATATTTGCAAGAATCCGATTCTTTTAATATTAATGAATTTATGAAATATAGAGATTCAGAAGATAAATTTAGTTTTGGTGATGAATCTGCTGTATTAAGTTATTTGTTAGAGATAAAAGGAGGAAGTGAAGAAAATTTATGGAATGAAATAGAAAGACGTAAAAGAACGCTTGATTTGATGTTAGAATATGGTATATTAGAGTTCAAATATGTTAATAGGGTAATTAGATATTATTATAAAAACCCATCAAGTATATTTGAATTTATTAAGGAACTCAAACAAAGCAAAGATTATTCTTAACACATATAAAAATGAACAATAATACTGATAATTTAAATACAATTAAGGATAATAACTTTTTCTCTAAATTATGTCATACCATATATGTACATATTGGTTCAAAATTATTAAAAAATAAAAAATTCAAAGAATTCTTTGACTCAAGTATTTATACAAAAAAATATGAAGATGTCTTACAACAGGCAAATTTGAGAATATATCCTGAAGAATTTTTTATTTCTTCATTTCTATTTTTAATATTTGCATTTAGTTCATATGTCATAGGAATGATTGCACTTATTACAGTTGCACCTGAACTGTTTACATTTCCAATATTTTTTATTGGAATATTTGGAATTACAGTTGCAGGAATTGCATTTTACAATTACCCCTATTATATTTCAAAACAACGAGAAGGTGAAATTGATGCAGCAATTCCCCACGTTCTTCCTTATATGAAATTATTGAGTTCTGATTTAACTCTTTCAGATATGATTAAATTACTTGAAGAATTTACAGCATATAAAGAACTTCGAAAAGAACTTGAAAAAATCAGATATTACAATCATTTTATGGGAGTTGATTTGATTTCTGCAATTAGAATTTCTATGAAAACCTGTCCTTCTAAACAATTATCAGAATTATTCAATGACATTATAATGATTTCAAATTCAGGAGGAGATGTATATTCTTATATGAATACAAAGGTTAAAAGAATGAATGAGGAAATAGAGTCTACGGAAAAACAGACACTAGAATCAGTTATGATTTTATCTCAGATTTATATTGTATTTTTGCTAATTGGACCACTACTTGCAGCTGTTGTTTTATCTGTGTTTTCATTTATTTCATTTGGAACCATTGGCAGTTCGGCTGCTGAGCAGACCACTGAGATTGGAACACAAATTATTTATTTTGTAGTAATGCTATCTATTGTACCTCCCTTGTATTTTATATTTTATTTACTGGTTTATATGGTAAAACCTGCTTATAGCAAAATTAAAGAAGAGGTGAAAAATTAAAATGATCTCTAAGAAGAGTATTCAAGTAGAAGATACTATTAAATACATATTTATTAGTGCAACATTAGTTGGTTTTATTATTAGTCTTTATTTGTCGTTTACCAATTTAAATAACCCGGAGGATGTGAATTTATACTTAATGTTTCCTTTTGTGTTTTTTCTTTTTCCATATATTATTTATTCAGTTTATAATTCGTATTATGTTGATATAAAAATGCGAAATATCCCTCGTTTTCTACGAGATATTGTAGATAATATGGAAGGAGGAATGGATTTTATTACAGCAATTCATGAAACTGCTCAAACTGATTATAGAGCTTTAAATTATGATGTTTATAAATTATCAAATAGAATTTATTGGGGAGTTGACATATATGAAGCATTAACTTTATTTACAGCAGATGTTGGTAGTAAAAAATTTCAAAGAGATTTCAGTCTTATAATTCAAGCTCAAAAAATAGGAGGACACGTTAAAATTGTAATTAGAGAATTATCAGATAAAATTGCAGAGGAGAATAGTAGAAATGAAATGAGAAAAAAAGACATGTCCTCTAACACAGTCACAGGTTATATCTCTTTTGGTGTATTCACTCTTATCGTTATTTTATTGTTTTCAACATTGTTCTCATCACTAGTTTTTGATAATCAGGACGCAAATTCAAGTATTAGAGAATTGGAAGAGTCATATAATACAAATTTAAGTCTATTTATCATACTTGCATATGAACTTGCAATTTTATCTGGATTTTTGTTTGGTATTATGAGTAATAATAGTTTTATTAGTGGAGGACCACATGTTATTATTTTAGTATTTGTTGTATTTATATTATTTTTTGGATTTACTAATTTAGGTATTAGTCCTGATGTATCTATGGCAGGAGCTGTCAACGGACCTAGTATTGGATAAAGATGAACACAAAAACAATCATTAAAACTCAAAATATATCTCAGTTTTTATTATTATTACTATTTTTAGTTTTATTTTTCTACATTCTCTCTCCCTTTATCTTTGTATTATTACTCTCTCTCTCTATTGTAATTACAACATATTCTCTATACAACAAATTACTCAAAATTGTAGAATTCAAAGCAATAGCTGCAATTTTAATGCTTCTCTATTTAACAATACTAGTAATATTCCCCCTTTATTTTATATCTATAACACTTTACTCACAAAGTATTGATTTATACCAAAGTAGTAATCTTATTGTTGAACAAGATATATCTGAGCACTGCTCGACAAATTTTTGTGAAATTATAATGGAACATCTTCAAACAATTATAACTTCAGTTTCAAATGTTACCTCAACATTTATTAATGGATTAAATCAAAATTTGTATCTACTATTCAGCTCGGTTTCAACGTTTGTTCTGCATTTATTTGTATTGTATGTTAGTTTATTTTACTTTTATATCGATAAGAATCAATTTATTAATAAATTTAAAAAACTCGTTCCTCTCAGTTCATATAGTCGAGAATTTTTAATATTAAAATTCACAAAAGCTACAAAAGCAGTATTTGTTAATTCTTTACTCATGGCACTTATTCAAGGATTACTTGTTGGATTTGGGTTCTATATATTTGGACTCCCTGGAAGTATGGTTTGGGCGATAGTTGCTGCGTTTTTATCATTAATTCCATTTATTGGAGCAAGTGTTATTTGGTTTCCTGCATGTATCTATTTACTAGCGACTGGAAATTTTTTCGCTGGTATTGGGTTATTTATATACTCCATTGTAACTGTCTCAGGAAGTGATAGTTTGTTAAGACCAATTTTACTTGAAAAAAGTATTCATGTACACCCATTTTTAATTTTACTCTCAATTATTGGAGGAATACAAATATTTGGGTTTGCGGGTATTTTCTATGGACCATTAATTATATCAGTTCTTGTTGCACTCTTTGAGCTATATAATTTTGAGTTTGAGTCAAATTCTCAAGAACTATCTAAAAAAGATATTAGCTAAAAAATATTAATTGTATAAAAGAAATCTAGAAGTATTTAAAGATTACACACAATATGAGTCATTTATCTATTTCAACACTTTTATATATTCATATTAATTATATTTTGTATGCAACCTGAGTGTATTATATTAGTTGGTCTTCAAGGATGTGGGAAATCAACATTTGCAAAAGAAAATCTTCAAAAACAAACGAATAAAAACTACATCATTATTTCTCAAGATGAGTTAGGAAAAAAAGCTCATTTTATTAAGTTTCAACAATCTCTGCAAAATAATGAAAATATTATTATAGATAGAATTAATCACACTGTTGCTCAACGAGAAAAATATATTACACTTGCAAAAGAGAGAGGGTATAGTGTTAGTATTTATAATTTAAATATTCCCCTAAAAGATTGTGTTAAACAATTATTACAAAGAGACGAACATCCTACATTTTCACCTAAAAATTATTCTCAAGCAATTCGTGTGTTGAATAATACGCTCAAAGAGTATGAACCTCCTCTTGAGAGTGAGTGTGATTATTTGTATAATCCTACTCAATATGATCCCTACTGTCTAGATTTGTCTAAACTGTATTCTCAATTCATTATTATTGGAGATATTCACGGATGTTATGATGAATTGCAACTCCTGCTCTCAAAACCTCAGATTAAACACATTTATGATGATCCAAAAACAGCCATCGTTTGTGTTGGGGATTTAGTTGATAAAGGCCCAAAATCAAAAGAAGTACTTGAGTGGTTCTTCTCATCTTCTAAACACTATTGTGTAAGAGGAAATCATGAATTTAAACTCATGCGTTATTTAAGAGGAAATAATGTTGAATTAAATCATGGTCTAAAAGAAACAATTGAACAATGTCATTTCAATCCCCAATCAAAATTATATGATAAGAAATTTGCAAATAAAGTATTAAAAGAGTTGGAATCATTCCCATTTCTAATTAAAATTGCACAAGACAATTATGTACTTCATGCTGGGATTAATCCTCGAGAACATCTTTTAAGACAACCTAAAGAATACTTACTCTTTGCGCGAAACTATAATCCTATAACTCACTCATTTAATTCACAATATGATAAATACTGGTTTGAATATTACGATATAACACGACCAACGATTTACTTTGGACATCATCATCAAGGTAACATTCAACCTCAAAAAAATATTATTAATCTTGATGGAAATTGTGTGTATGGAAAAGAATTAATAGGAGTAATTGTATATACTCAAAACCAAAGAGTAATGTCTCGATCATTTCTCAGAATTGATGCACTAAAAACATATTATGAGAGTCTTGAAAATATAAATCATCAAGGAATAATTTCTCACTTGTTCAAATTGGAAGAAGATGGATTTGTTAAATCATCAAGATATAAAGATTTAATTCTCTTTAACTATACTCAAAAATGTGTGTATGAAAAATATTGGAACTCTTATACAATGCAAGCAAGAGGAATTGTATTTAATATCAAAACAGGAAATATAGTTGCTCGTCCATTTGGTAAGTTTTTTAATATTAATGAGAACGAATCAACTCAACTCCACAAACTCCCCAACGAAGAATTTGAAGTGTTTGAAAAAATTGATGGGGTATTAGCAATTGTATTTTTCTATGATAATGAGTGGATATTGACAACTCGAGGAGAATTCAATTCACTCCAAGCTCAAATTGGTCAAGAATTACTACAAACAATAAATCTCAACACTCTCAACACTCAACACACATATTTGTGTGAAATTGTTGATTCAAGATGTGAGATTATGACTTCACATAAACAATCATCTCACCTCACACTTATTGGAATAATTGACACTCAAAGTGGACAAGAAGTAAGTAGTTATGATGTTGAAAAAATATGTATTCACTCAAACTTCACATGTGTTAAAAAAATTAAAACATTTTCAAATATTCAAGAAATTATTGATGATTCAAAACATTGGAGCGCTAATTTTGAAGGTGTTGTTATTCGCTTCTCTTCAGGTTTGCGAGTTAAAGTTAAATCTCAAGCATATATTGATGCGCTTACGTTTAAACAATATTCTAATTCAAAATCGCTACTTCATTATTTGGATATGAATGGAGATTACTCAATGGCTAAATTAGAACAATTAGATGAAGAAATTGTAGATACAATAAAAAATAAATTGCAACTATTATCCTTTGAGTATAAACAAATATATGAACAGATTAAAAAAGAGACTCAAATAATTTTGCGTAAACTCTCAATTACAAATAATCCTCCTCAAACCACTGATTTTAAAATAGTTGCTCTATTTTTGAAATCTAATCAACAATCATCTGATATAACTCACAATGCAATTATTATTCCATTTTTAAAATTTCAAAATAACAAAGTGCATGAGTATATTTTGAACATATTATCAAACAAACACAATGAGAGGAAATTGAGTGAAAGTGAAACAAAAACTAAATAATCTTACTCTTTCAAATATCAAATAATGTAAATTCACACTGAGTTGAAACATTAAATCTAAACTTATGACCTTCAATTTCAATATCAGATATTTCAATGTCAACTAATTCATACCCATCATTGAGTTTAATTTTAGACTCAACAATATCAGGGAGTTTTTGTATAACTTCTTCTTGTTCATAATAAATATTGTTATATGCAATTTTTTTAGTAACATTACAAAAATGAAGTGTAATTGGTTTAAACTCTTTGATAGGCGGAAATTCTTTTACATGACAACTCTCACACTTACCATTAATTAATGTATCACTCTTTGAGCCACACTCACAACACGTTCGTTTAAATTTCATATTAATTATTAATAATGTTTCAAGATTTATAAAACTACATCATATAAAGAGTCTTTAAAATAATGAATTGTTTTTATAACTTTTCCAGATTTCATCTCTCTCATTTCACTACCTTGATATAATGCTCTTCCAACTCCTATATGAAGTCCTTTTACTTCATCAACTATGAGAATTATCTCATTTTGAACAATATTCTCATCAATTTCAACAATTCCTGGTCTCATCATATCAGCTCCTTTGAGTAAAAATGGGACAGCTCCTGTGTCAATTACAATTTTTTTCAATAAATGAATTTCTCTAGATTTTAAATGTGGAATATACTGGACTCCACTCTGATCATTTAAAATAATAAGAAAATGATTTTTATTCTTAAATAGTATAGAGTTATACTCAATAATTTCATCTTTTTTATCAAATAAAAATACTTCGGGTAATTTTGAAATAAGAGATTTTTTATCTTTTCCAGAATAGTAATTCATATAATATCTAATTATTGAGTATTTTTAAAGATTGATATTAAAACCATAGTTAAGAAAATCATTGAATTTTAATAAATTTCTCATCTGATCGAGGCATATTCTGATCAAAATCATCATATGTTTGAGGGTAGAAAACTCCTGGCATTTGAGCAGAAACACGATTTGCAAATTGTAAATCGTCTTGCGTAATTGTAAAACCTTCAAGTTTGAAATCACTCAAAATCCATCCATCAAGTGTGATTGAAGGAATGTCAGGAGTTGGTTCACATCCAAAATCGAACGTTCCACAACTTGTTCCTGGTTTTTTAGGAATTACTTGAGTTGATTGATCAAATGTAAACGAAGTAATTGTATACGTGTCTGGAATGAGTGTAATATTCAAATTTTCATGATCTGTTGTTGAATTTAATGAGTAGGATTGAATATACTGAGGATTGTTTTGAGGTTCAAATAATATAAAAGATTGTTGATTCTCACCAACGTCTTGTCCTCTTACACTAAAATCAAATTCAAACGTTCTTGGTTTATTAAATGTTACACTTTGAGTAATCTCATTATTCAAAGATGGTGAAACTTCAATTTCTTGAGAAATATAATCATCTTTGAAAATCTCAACTTGCGAATTTGGACAATTAATTGGTAAATTGAGAGTATATTGTTGATAGTTTAATCGCTCTTGTGAACTCAATGTCTCTACAGGACATACAACTTCTTCTTGAGTTGAACATGTAAATCGAAACTCAACATCTTCAACTGGAACTTCATCACCAAATTTATCCTTCTCTCTAATATTTAAGTTTACATCTTCTGAGATAAAGTGCTCTTCTCCACAATACGAAGGAGAATAACTATTTGACTCTGTTGAGAGTGAATTTGTGCTAATATTATCATTCAATAATACACGAATAGGGTTATTATTTCTAATATTTATCTCCATTGGAAGATTAAATGTTAAATCTAATTCTGGATTTTGATTTGAGTTGGTAATCTCATATACAACAGGAGTTGTAATATCATATCCTGCTTGATAGGTAGTATATTGTATTGGAACAATTAGAAGTAGCTCATTTGTTACATCGTGAGTTAAAACTCTTCCACCTCCATCTCCATTTGAAAATGAAAATGAAATTGGGAAGAATGGATTATAAGAGAGTTGAGATGTATATTGCCCATATTCTCTTCGTAAACCTTTTGCGTTTAAATTGTAATCTTGAGTAGTGAACAACTCTCTTTGATGTGCTTGAGCTGTTCTCAATTCTGAATTTTGTGTATCAATCACATTTTGTCTTTGATATGGCAATAAATCAACATCTTGTATAATAATCTCTGGAGAATGTGTATTGAAAACTTGTTGTAAAAGCGGTTTTTTATCATCTGAGTAAATTACTGAATAATCAGTTTCTCCATATCTAAAATCATAAAATGGCGGCAATAAATCATCATCTCCTGCTTGTTGATAATTATAAATAAAATCTAAATAGGAATGCTCAATAAAACTTGAATCTTCTTGTGCTTGAACAATATCATTTGCTATATAATATGGAGTTTTTATTGAATTTTCAATTGTTATTTGAAATCTATTGATACTATCAGCTCCTCCTTCTTCTTCACTCTCAATTGTTAAAGGCAAAAATAATTCAAACGTTAATTGATTATCTTCAAATGAAGTTGAAGTAATATTTAATTGTGCAAATCGAGCATCAATATCAAATCTATCTCTAAAAGAAGAATAATCTTCTAAACATTGATCATCAATTGTCTCAAGAATTAATCTCTCAACTTGATTTTTAATTGAATACTGATCCTCTTCATCATCTAAAGTTGGAATTTCTTGTTTCATTGAACCACTTGAATCATCATAATAATCCCAATATCTCAAATCACCATAAAATGCATGTTCAAATCCACGAGAACTTTCAATCATCTCGTTAAAATTTCCTTCTTGTGCAAATATTACATCATTTGGTAAATAATACCAACCTCCTTTTTTTGCAACTTCTTGCAGAGCATATTTACTTTGAAGCTCTAAACAAGATTGTGTAAATTCCTGCACTTTATAGGAAGGAGATTCATCTTCAAAAAGGGTAGTACTTGATAATGTCAAAAAAACTCCTATCCCTAGAATTAAAATAATAACTCCAATTATTACAAACATAGAAATTTGAGCAGAAGTATGTAATCTCATGATATAATATTAATTTTTTATTTTATAAATATTTAGTGAAACTGATGAGATGAAATTCAATATAGCTAACAAACATAAAGTCTTCTTCGTCTTGGTCTGTTAAGAATTGTTTGGAGTAAGGGAAATTGTAAATTAGGATTATCCTTTAACTCATTTCCAATTATTTGTTCTAATGATTCATCAATTTTTCGTATCACTTTTTCTTGTTCTAGCTTTATGAGTATGATTCTTTGTCCAGGGAGTTTATTATTCAAAATAACACAACCTTTATTTGAATTATAAAAAAAAATAGTGCGCATCTGATACTTCTTGTAAATTTCAAATTTATTTGATTTATCAAAATAATCTTGAAAATTTAGACAATCTTCATTATTATCATAAATTAACTGAATTCCTTTGGGATAAAATTCATCTCCTCTTCCCATTCTACTATCAATTAAAAAATTAACTTGAAAACCCAATTTTCTTTTGAAACCTCTTATATCTTGAATATATCTGCTTGCTTTAAGTGAAAAGTATTTATCTAAAGGTGATTTGAAAGGAGGAAATACTCTCTCACCTTGCCTCTCAAAGTCTAAAAATTGGTTTTCAATAGGAAGATTCTCAGCAGGATTTACCATTAGTTATAATATTAAAAAATAAAATAACATATATAAATTTATTTCTCAACATAATACACAATTGATATCTCTTTTGAACTCTCAATTGACCCAAATAATTTTAATGTGTTGAGCACTTCTGAAGTGTCTAATTTAGGTTTATGAATCGTTGTGTACTCAATCTCTTCAAATTGTTGTTGTCCTAAAAATTGTATACTTTGAGGATTTGAAAACTGATTTAAAAATTGTTTTGAATATCCTGTATTTGTTTTCTCAATTATTTTTTTTTGCGCTAAACTCTCGCAAGTTCTCATAATCTCAGTGTACATCATCTTTGAGTTCATTAATAATTCAGCAGGTGTGAATTGCTCTTTTGCATTAAGTATTAATTTGAGTAATTCTTGTTCTGATTGTGAGAGGTGTAATAATTGCATTGGAAGAGGAACTCCTTTATACGGCACAATTGATTGAATACAGTTTCCTTCTAAAAGTTCAACAAGGAGTTGAAACGAACTTCCATCATTCCCTTTAATTGTTGCAATAATTCCAGGAATTAAATCAGTTTGAATATCCCTTCCATTATGCAACGCTTTTGCATCTTCAAATGTCATTTCAGCTCTTACATGTTCTACAAAATCAACATGAGGCTGAGTTTGTTTTCTCTGAGCACTTAGAGTTTGTTTTTGATGTTGACTTGCTTGTTTTTGAGAAGAATTACTATTTTTTTGCTCTGAAGATACTTCATTGTGAGAATACGAATTATTTAAATTTGATGTAGTTTCTTGCGAAGCAACTGAATCAACTGCCATTTGAGAATCATAAGGAAGTGTGATGTCAATTGTCTCTCCTCCATGTTTTGAAATTCGAGGTCGAACATTCACTTTGAGAGGAATGTCAATGACGCCTGTGAGCAAGCAGGTTCCAATATTTAATCGTTGAATTTCTTGCTCTGAAGTTGAATCAACACCCTCACTACTTGCAATGACTGATTTTAAATCATTTGGATTTGTAATTTTGAGCAATAGTTGTGTTGAACACTGAGAAATAACATTTTTATCAATTTTTGCTGGTCGTTGAGAGATAACACACAGTCCAATTCCAAATTTACGTCCTTCTCCAGCGAGTGTTCGAATAATTGAAGATGATTTCAATTTTCCTAAACTCGCTTCTGGACAAAAATTATGAGCTTCTTCTAAAACTAAAAAGAATGGAGGAATTTGTTCTTTTTTTCGCGCTTCAAATAAATCTCGAAGTAATCCAGCAACAAATGTTTCTTGAACATATGGCTCAACTCCTTTTAGTGATATAATACTTGCTTGGGATTGTTTAATAATTGTATTCAGTGGAGTTGGATTGGTTGAGTATAATTTGAGTTGTTTGAGTTGCTCAATTAAAGAAATTAATGACCACTTTGAATTTGACTCCTCATTTGACAAATTAAAAATAAGCTCATCAAAATCCACTCGATTATTAGATGATTGTAACATATTGTGCACTAATGATTGTTGCGCAGGAGTAATTTTTTGAGGTAACGACTCCACTAAGTCTTGAGGTTTCATTTTGTTTAAATCAAGTGTAATTGGATGACATTGAGAATTAATTTTTGTATCAGGCGAGAATTGTACAATTTGATTCATAAACCCTTTTGGTTGCAGATTAAATCCTTTAAGCCTCTGCAAATCTTTCGCGTCTGTATTTGGATATTTGAGTGTTGAGTACTCATTATGTGGGTCTAAAATTAAAATAGGTATTTTTTTTCTCAAAATTTCTTCAAGTATTACTCCAACAGTATACGATTTTCCAGCACCTGATTTTGCAAGAACTGCTATGTGTTTTGAGATTATTTTTTTCAAATCAAGTGAAATGTTCAAATCAGGATGATGCTCTAACTTTCCAAGACATGAACTCTCATCTTTAAAGAGTCCAATAATTTCTTCAATATCTTGATCACTTGCAATTTCAATGTGCGCTTCATTTGAAAATGGTGTTCTAATTTGCTTCAAGACTCCTGCATCTTTAAATCCAATAATTTTCACATCTCCAATGAGTTTTTCATCATCACGAATAATATTTTTCACTTGTGTTAAAATTTTGCCATGTTCATCATGCTCTATTGCTAAAAAATCAAACGTTTTAATATCTCCAAAAATAAGAACTTTGCACTCGTAAATATCACTTTTTCCAAATAATTGTGCTATTGGTTTTTTTATCTCACTCATCTAAGTTGAATAATGAATTTCACCATTTAAAGCTTTTGTTCAACAATAGATGACAAGAAGAGAAGGAGAAAAAATTATTTTAAATCTTTTACTAAATACCCATCAGCCCAGTATCCTTCACCTTCTGCAACAGAGAATGAGTAAACAAATTCATCTTCAGATCTTTCATCTGACCATGTTATGCTTTTAATTTCTTCTTCTCCATTAGCAGTAATTAGTATATCTCCAACATTTTCTATATCATTACCATCCATATTAATTTTACCACCAAATCTTGTATTACCATCATTTTTAAATGCTACTATTCTATCTCTCCAGTGTTAATATTTTCAAATTACTATTTAATACAACATCACTTAAGTTAGTACATAAACACTTTGTGTGAGTTTTTTTTACCCATTTGATTTTACTAAAACAAATGACTTTATTAGTATCATATTTATACAAACATAAAGACCTTAAAAAATCAATTCGCAAAAATCTTATTTTGCTCATCAAATATTCAAATCACCAAATTTCCAAAGCATCAAGAAACAGTCTTCACACACAACGCGTAACTAGTATCAGTTACATCACTAGGAAAGGAACCACCATCGTTGAAATAGACAAAGTACGCATCGGAACTTGAAGATACATACAATGTATTAGACCAATAATTACTGTTTTGAATTCCATTAAATCCCATAGAGTCTAAACGAGTATCAGTTGAATCAGGCCCATCGTGATACAACAAAGTCATCAACTCTGCTTTATCGGGTAATCGCCACCCTCCTCCTGCAGTAGCTACACCACTACAATGAGTTTGAGCTTCACTGTACTCATAACTACTTGTTGATGGATTCTTCTCCCAACATAAATTAGTTATAGTATCATACATAGTGCCACTTCCACCACACTTAGTTGCATCTTCTATAAATTCTCCTCCAACTCGCTCTTGACCTAACCCTCCAAAATAGGAATACTGTTGGGTTGTATTCCAAATTACATCGTAATTTGAGTCCTCCTTCACACACAACGCG
>CAZULG010000011.1:0-33767 GCA_964621065.1 uncultured Methanosarcinales archaeon
ACTCATTTACTTTTTCAACACTCTCTTTTACATACTCTTCAAATTCTTCAATATCCTCTTTAAAGTAGAATACCTCTTTTTGTCCATTTCTTCCAATTTGTTTTCCAAATTTAAACCCTAGAATATAATTAAATAATTTAGAAATAGTGTCTTTACTCCCCTTATTATCTTTTGCACCTCTTTTTACATGAAAGTCAATAAAACTCTCTAAATATTCTTCAATAAATTGTTCTTTGTTTTCAAGTTTACTTCTCAAATCAATATCTTTGAAGAAATCCATACTATTACAATCTTCAAATAATTTTCTTGCATCTTTTCCAAGTAATTCTTTGAAATATTCTTTAAACTCATCTGTTTGAATATACTCATTATAATGTTGAGATATATAATGAACTTTTACAGTGTTATCTTCTTTTTCTTTATTCATGATTTTCTCATACGCATCAATCATTGGAAAGTTATACCAAAAATCAAGATTTTGATTTGGAGTGATTTTCCGTAGAGTTGATAAATAGACAAGTGGTTGAAAATCACATTGTGTAACAATTTCTTTAAAATTAGATTTTTCTACAATATCAGATGGTTTCTTTTTCTTCCCTGTTTTATAATCAACAATTAATGAATCATTTACGGCTAAATCAATTACTCCAAGTAATTGCAAAATTGTATCTTTAAATTCTAACTCTGCGTTATGTTTATGAATTTTAAGATTGTAATGATTGGCAAATATATTTTCTTTGTTTTTTTTTGAAATATGTTTGGCGTGTTGAACATTCATATTCTCATCAATAGTTAAAGAGTCAATAAATTCAATCACAGATTTACAAGCAAGTGTAATTTGTGTTTGTAACATTTCATTTTGAAGAGGGTTTGAAAATAGCTTCAATTGTTTTAATATGAATTGAACAAATTCATCAAGATCTTTTCCAAGAACAAACTCTTTGTGATTGAAATAAAACTCTGCAAACGCGTGAATTAAATTTCCTTTCAAAAAATGTTCACTGTTAGCACTTTGAACTAATCTTGAATACGAGTATTTCTTAGGACATTGCGAAAATTTGTTAAGAGCTGAATTTGATATTGCATCAAGCTGTATATTTTGAGCACTGTTTTTAATTGAGTTTGAATTTGTAACATAATTATTTGATTCAAAGTTATTTGTAATATATTTGATTTCAAATAAATCTTGTGAATACTTCTCAACATTTGTATTAAATAAAAAATTAAAATAGTATGGAGGAGTCACATCTTCTCCTTTGTATGACTTAGGAACGCAAATGAATCTCTCTTGTCCTTGTTGAAGTAATATTTCAAATGATGTAACATTTTTATCAAGTTCTTGTTGAGTATCAATATAATCTTGTTTATCGATAGTTTTAACCCACGAATGATCAACTCCTACATAGAAAATAATATCTCTATTAATATAGATTGAATTCTTGGCATCAATTAATAATACTCCTCGTTTATTTGTTTCAATTTCTTCATCAAAATTTTCAATAAAATATTTTAAGTCTAAAAACCTCGAATATGTAATTACACTCTCATATAGTTTAAGATCTTGAAGTACTTGTATGAGTTTTTTTGGAAGCGTAATAGTATAATCATGTAGCGTTTGAATTAATTCTTGAAATGTTTTATGTTTTAATTCAATCAATAATTTGTATAATGCTCTAGCTGATGAGCTGACTGAACATGCTTGAACAAAATATGAATTTTCATATACTGTGTCAATTTCAATTCCAAAAATACTTCCAATTGGAATAAAATCTTTTGTAATATTATTGTGCAAAGTAAATAAACTCTCAACGATTGATAAAAATTCTCGTGTTCTAAATTCTTGAGCAAGTAATAGTTTTTCGTTTAATTCAATATTATTGTTAATGAGTTTGGCTTTGAGAAGAGGTAAATAATCACTCTCAATATCAAGAGCAATTGCAACTGAGTTTTGATTTTTTGTTGTGATCATTGAAACTACTCTATCAACAATATCTTTTTGCGACTCAAACATATATACTGTATCAAGTGTGTGTTCTTCATTGTCTTTAAACATTGAGATAGGAGTATAATTATGAGTGAGAACTTTTGTGTCTAATTCATTAAATAATTCTTCTCCAATTACTGCAATATTGTTTTTTTGAAGAAACGAGAGATCCATATTCTGCATTGATAATTGGTATGATGGTAATTTTTTAAGAAACTCAATAATTGAAACTTCTCTTTGAGAGGCATAATCAATACATTTATCCAGTGTTCCTACATATTGCCAAATAGCAAAGATATTCTTTGTATGAAATAGAGCTTCTTTTAAATTTAAATTAAATTGTTGTTGAACTAACATCACAATTTGTGGTAATTTGAGTTGTTCTTCTTCAAATATATAATTAGAGTATTTTGAACCAATCATTTTAGAAGTGAGAGCAAATTCGCCTAAGTGAGTTTTATTAATAAGTCTATTGAGAGCAGTGTTGAGAGGAGCATCATTAGTGATTACTAAATCAAAGTCTTTCACCTCTTCATAGAGTTCTTCAATTGATTTTGCTTTTCGTATCATTTTTTAATTATATTATTATATTCTTTTAATATAGAATCTTTGCTATTTTTGATATGATACATTGCTTCAACTAAAATATTTAATATCTCTTCTATAGTTTTATTTTCTAGTTTAATTCTTCTATAGAAATATATTTTTAAAAAATTGTTCGTGTTACAATACTTGTTTGGTTTTTTTGGATATGTAATGTTACTATTGTTGTATTTATTTAAAAAACTGAAATAATCTTCAATTACTTGAACATTTTTCACATTCTCTAAAAAGGATTTATTTCCTTTATCACATATGAATAATCTTAAAGAGTCATTGTGTAAATTGACTTCAAGGTATAAATCTTTAGAAGGAAAACAACTATAGCTAATAGCCAACCTTCCAGTTTGGCTCTGTAAATCTACTTCACTTCTAAAACTAGATAATTCATCTATTGACTTCACTTTTAAGTCTAATAGATTATGAATTTTAGAAAAATAAATCTTTTGATATAAATCATGCAGTCTGATTTCCCTTAATTTATGATAATATTTGTACGGTTCAAAATTATTACAGAGATTCACATCAAAAAATATAGTTAATTGAATTAGATTTTTTACAAAAGAAACGTAGTCCCTCACGTAATTATCATATTTGGAAGAGTTTATACTAATCTTCTCTAGTTTTTCTATAAAACTTTCATAACTTATATAATACCAAACAAACCCTTCAGATGATTTGTTATTTTTAAGTGTAAATGAAGAAATCTTATCTAAATTAAAACTAGGCTTTATTAAACTTAATAAAATATAATAGGTTCCACTATCAGTCGAATATTTTTTTAGTTGCTGTAAACTTGGTATACTTTTAACTTTATTTTCAATTACAATTTTTTTATTATCTTCTAAATAAATTGTTAAATCTTTATTCCTCGTCTCTCTCTCTACTACACCTATTCCATCTTTAATCAAGATATTAGGAATCTTTTCATGCGTAATTATACTAGAGAGTATGCGATTAAATTCATAGGGATTATTTTCAATAAGCCATGCTATAAAATTACTATGGAATAATTCTTTTGAAGCTAATGATAAATTGAATAGAGGATTTTCTTTAAGACATTTTATAATTTCATCTATTTTTTCTTTATTTTCCATCTTATATACTATTCTTGTCATTTTAGTTTATAAATGTGGTGTGCTCTAGGAGTAGAATTTTGTTGTTTACTAGTTTTATTTTTTTCAACAAAATACTCTCTATTTTTCAAACTCACTTTGATTAGTATTTAATTTTTATCAAATGTTACAGTTTGTAATTCTTACACTGAGTTTTCACTAGACTGTTATGTATTATTCTCTTCTTCTTATCACTACTGATATAAATCATCATTTTTCGTCTGCACTCAAATGTGTTTATAAACATAGAATTACTGATACTTTCTATCAACACTCATATATTGTTGATATCATGTAATAAATATAATAAAATGAAATTCATAGAACCTGCTCTTAAAAAAATTGCTCATTTTCAAATCATACATCCAATATTGAGTGTATTAATCATTATTGCTCTAAGTATTATGATTTGGGGAGGAGTTTCCCAAGTACAAACAGTAGCATCACTTGAGCTGATGATGCCTGAGACAATTGAAGAAATTGAAGCAATTAATACACTTAGAGACTCAAATATGGGCAAAGATGGAATTGTCATTTTATTTAGTATAGATCAGAATTCATATTTACAAAACTCAACAACAGATATTTCAAAGTTTGAAATGATTGAATATTTGAGAAGTATTGAAGCGGAGCTTAATCACGAAAGCGACATTTTACGAACTCAATCTATTGCTTCATTTGTTCCACAAGAGATTTCAACTCAAGAAGAATACAAAGAGTTTCAGACTACTCCTCAATTTAGAGAACTACAATCACAATTTATCTCTAAAGATAAATCAAATACAATTTTATTCATTGAGAGTGATGTTGCGCGAGATGATCTGCGTGTTCAATTATTAAATGAGAAAATTCAAGGAATTATCTCAAGCAGTGCGCTTCCTAGTGGGTTAAGTGTTGAATATACTGGAACTCCAATTATTCAACAAAAATTAGGAGAATTAGTCAATCAAGATAGAGCAACGACTCAGTGGATTTCACTGTTACTTGTATTTATTATTACAAGTTTAGTATTTCGCTCATTCACAGCTGCAATTATGCCACTTTTAGTGGTTTTTTTAAGTGTGAATTGGCTCTATGGAACAATGGGATATGGAGGACTTCCAATTTCAACACTTGCAGGTGGAGTTGCAGCAATGGTTGTAGGAATTGGTATTGATTTTGCAATACATATTATGAATAAATTCAAATATGAGAGAAAACAAGGCCTTAATATTCCTCAAGCAATTGAAATGGCAGTTGTACATACCGGAACAGCTCTAAGTGCTACATCACTTACAACAATTGGTGCATTTTTAGCATTTTTTGTAGGAGTAATGCCTGAGATGGGAAGTTTTGGACTACTTATGGCAATTGGAATTTTTTATGCACTACTCTTTTCAGTATTTGGACTTCCAGCGTTTTTAATACTTGAAGAAAAACTATTGTATGCAATTAAAAAAAGAAGTAAATTTGGTGTTGAACACGAATTCCACTTAGAAGGAGGAGATAAAAAATGATAGAGAAAATAGCTCGAAGAGTTGCACAATTTCAAGTGAAAAAGCCATACTATTTTATAGCAATATTTGCTCTCATCACACTATTAATGATACCAGGAATATTTCAAATCGTAAATAATGTTGAACCATCACTTGAAAAAGTTCTTCCTCAAAATATTGATGAAATTCAAACAATGAACTACATTCGAGGTGAGTATGGAGTAGATATGATATATGTTCTAGTACATACTCAAGATGGGGCGCAAGATGTAAGAGATCCTACATATATTAACTATATTCATGAGCTAACTCAAAAATTTGAGACCAGAGAATATGTTGTTAATGTTAACTCACTCTCAACACAGCTCCTCTCGCATAAAGATATTGAATCAATTCCAAACACTCAACTTGAAATAGAAGAAGCATTTAAAGAAATTGAATCTCATAAAGATTACACAAATTATGCTTATTCATTTTCAATTATTGAGTTGCAAACAACAGTTGGATCTTCATCAAGTGCTATTACTCAACTCATTAATGGAATAAATGAAGATATTGAATTAAGTGAGAGAAGCAATCCAGGAACTACAAGTCAAGTGACAGGATTTAGTGCAATTGATTATGCAACATTTTCAGTGATTATGTCTGATTTTTTGCTCATCACATTCGTCTCAATGGGAGTTGTTGGAATTATTGTATGGCTCACATTCCAATCACTCACTCGAGGAATGCTTCCAATGATTATTGTAATGAACGCTCTTGTGTGGACAATGGGAATTGTAGGTTATTTAGGCTGGACAATTACCGTTGTCTCAATGGTTGCTGCTGCAATGATTATGGGACTTGGAATTGATTTTGGAATTCATCAAGTACATACATACTTCAAGAAGCGAGAAGAAGAATTTAAAGAAGCAAAAATCGCAATTGTTGAAGTTGTAGAAGAGTTGTATAGAGCTATGCTTGGAGCGTCACTTACAACAATTTCAGGGTTTTTAGCTCTCTTATTTGGAGTACTTCCTGCAATGAAAACACTGGGAGGAATTTTAGCAATAGGGATATTTACAACACTCATTGGAGCAATGTTTCTACTCCCTGTTGTTATTTATTTGTATGATAGAAACAACGTATATGAGAAAAATTGAACATTATCAAATTATATCAAAATTGAATAATAAATAATAAAACCAAATTTATAATTAGAGGAAATAAAAATGAAAATAAATAATAAACACAATAAACACAAACAACAAAAAAGCTCAATGAATGTATTTATAAAAAATATAATTGCGTTGTTGAGTATATTAGCGCTGCTCTCGTTCTCGTTTGCAGAATTAGAGTTGAAAAATATATACACTGACCCAGCAATTATATCAGCAGGAGATGAAGTAGATATTGTCATTGAATATCAAGCACTCAATACTCCGTTTGAATCAAATCAAGTTGGAAGTCAAGAGTATGAGTTTCGAGCTAATTTAATCTTAGAAGATGATATATCAAAAGATCACATTACCCTTTTAGACTCAGAAGGAATTTCACTTAAAGGAAGTGTGCTTCGAGGAGTGACATATAATAAAGTGTTTCGAATTAAAGTGAGTCCTGATGCTCCAAGTGCAACATACCAGTTAAAACTTGAGGGTCAATGGTATAAAAATAATCAACCGCTTGAGACCAAACAAATTGAAAGATTTGATTTAAACGTGAAAAAAGAAGGAATATTACTTGATGTTGCATCTTTTGAAACTCAACCTTCAAAAATTAGACCTGGTGATGATTCAATTCAGCTTACAACATATATTGAAAATAGTGGATTTAAAGATGCAAAATCTATAGAACTGCAACTTCAGTCAAACACAGATTTAATTACTCCAAGCTATAGTGATAATAATCGAAAATATATTGGACTTGTTGAGAATGCAACTTCAAAGCCAGTCTCATTTACTATTGATTTGGATGAAGATTTGAAACCAGGAGTTCATACGCTTAATGCGATACTTAATTATAGAGATTTAGATAATAATCAATACTACAAAAATATCTCAATTCCTCTACTTGTTGACTCACGACCAAACATTGAGGTAATATCAGTTGAAGGAGATTCTCGAGTTGGAGAAGAATCTCAAATGCGTATTGTTGTTCAAAATACAGGTCAAGACACAGCTGAAGCAGTTGATGTAAGAATTATTAAAGAATCATCTCAACCTTTTAGTTTTGACATTCGATCAAACTATATTGGAGAGTTAGAGCCAAATGAGACAGGAATTGCAGTGTTTGATATTAACACACTCTCAAGTGCAGAAGAAAAAACTCACAATTTTCAATTACTTATTCGAGCACAAGGTGATCGAGAAAAAGGTGACTCATCAATATACACATTTTATGATAGAGCAGAATTTGAAGTAAGTGGGCAATCAATTAACTGGTTTATCATAATAGGAGCAGGAGTTGTAGTATTAGTTATCATATTGTTTATAATAACAAGAATAAAGATGAGTTCAAGTAAAAAAAGAGAAGATAAAAATAAAAAATAACACCAAATAAATTAAAATGGAAGAGATACAAAAATCAAAAACTAAAGAACATAATCAAATTAATAGTAAAGATAAAAAAACAATTCATTTACTCAGACTTGTGATGAGATTTGCGGGAGTGTTTATTGTGATAAGTGCTATACTCGCATATGTTCACTCAATATATTGGTTGTTATTTACAGTCTTTGTTGGAGTAAATTTATTTCAATATTCATTTACTAAATTTTGTCCTCTTGAAATGATATTGAGAAGAATTATAAAATAAATATATATATATATAATATAATGATAATAATAATTAATTTAACAACTAATGTTTAAATATAAAATATAAAAATGGTAGATTTTGCATGTACACAAATTTCAATTGATGATATTATTAAGTGTAGTTTTGGACTTACAAAAACTGAGCTTGAAATATTTCGATTTTTAGTCTCTCACAAACACACCCGATTCTCAACACACGAATTATCCCTAAAACTTAATTTAGATATTACAACAATTCAAAAAGCTGTTAAAAAATTAACATCAAAAGGAATTTTAAAAAAAGATCAAAAAAACTTAGAACAAGGAGGATATGTATTATTGTATCAATGCATAGGACAAGAACATATTAAAAAGATAATTATGTCTAATTTTGAAAATTTCTCAAAAAAAGTAGAAGAGTCGTTGTGTGATTGGAAATAAATAGTCTTCAACTACATTTTTAGTATTCTATTATTAATCCCACATTTTTTTTTGCTTAAAACTAAACTTAGCAAATTGAAATTCCATTACAGTATATACACAAATAAGTGATGTAAGCATGATTACAAACATAATATTATAAAGAAGTAGCGAAGACAAATATGCAAAAGGAATAACTAGAAAATTGTAATGTACAAGAAGGTGTTGCTTCCAACATCTTGAACGATGATAATATATTGAAAAATAAATAATGAATAAAATATTAAGACAAAATATAATTCCCATGTAATACAGTTTTAACGATGCTGTAAAAAATAAGATTGTTGAATACGCGAAAATTAATCCAATTAAAAATAACAATACTCCTTTAAATTTATGATATTTTTTGTTAAGTTCCTTCTTTGACTTATAATTTATACTAAATCCAATTAATAGAGAAATAATATAAATTGAAAATAGTGTTAGTAAAACAACATTTACCATACAACATAATTATATACATTATTTATAAATGATTTTATTGTTGTTTGGGTAGTATTAATTTATTTGAAACTTCAGCTTTATTTAAATTAATAAATATATCTATATGTTAAATTCACTCTTCCTCTCTTTTTATGTTTTGACTTTGGAAGTTCGTGCCAATAATCATGTTGAGAATTTCCACTCATTATGAGAAGTGAACCATGTTGTAGAGTAACTTTTGTTCGCTTCTTAGTCACCCTATTAATAATAATAAACTCTCGCTCTTCTCCCAAGCTCACTGATGCAATAGTTGGCTGATTTCCTAACTCCTTTTCATCATCGCTATGTTTTCCCATAGAGTCCTGCTCATTACGATACCAATTAATCAAAACTGAATTAAACTTTGAATTAGAATGTTGTTCTATTTTCTTTTTTAATTCTTGAATGTTTGTTGGCATCTTCTGCGCTTGAAAATTTTGTTTTGAATAGGAGTATGCTCTATCTCCATACCATTTTATGAGTCGTGGTTGCATATACACTTTCCCAAACATTGTAATTTCTCGCTCTTCCCACTCAATTTGATTAGTTAATTCATTGTAGAGATTAGAAGCTTCTTCTTTGTTTAAAAATTGAGGAGTATATTCAAATCCTTCAGGTAATTGAGGTTGATTGTTTGTTGATGTTGTAACTATAAAATTGGATAAGGAAGACATAAATGAAAAAATTATAATTAATATATAAATTTAGTTGTCTATTTCAGGATATTCTTCATCTCTTTGAAATGTGAAATAAGGAATAATTTCTCTCTCATTTGTTACAATGTCCACATATGTTCCTACTAAACGTTCTTCAAGTGTTTCTGAAGAAAATAAAAGGTTTCTAAATTTGTCACCAACTTTATCTAAACCTAATGCTCTTGCTTCAATTGATTCTCTTTTTTCATGATTGGATATTTCTAGTTTTAAAAGAGAAGGAATTGATTCATTTAAAACCTTATAAGGACATAATCCTAGAATAAGTTTATGTCTTTCATAAATACTTAATTTTCGTCCACTATCCAATGGAAATGTTACTCTTGATTGACACATTCCATCATGTAATATAGCTCCAGTTTCATAGTAAGCACTTTCTACAATATATCTCCCATCTAAAATACTTCTGTCCATAATTAGAAATAAAAACTATGATTTATATATTTTTCTGCACTTTAAAATTCAAGAAGTGATTTCTCCTTTGTTTCTTTCTTCTCCTTTTTTTCCTTAATTAATGATTTCTTCTTCGAAGAAGAATTGCCTCTTTTTTTTGAAAGCGATGCATTCTTTTTAACCTCAGTAATTCCCAATGCTTTTCGAATTTCAGGCATTCGCTCTTTAAACCAAGCTCTTGTAATTTTTGCCTCAACATCGAAATCTACAATTCTATGCGGATAATCAACACCTAAAGTAATATTATATTTTTTATACAACTCCTTTTCATACATCCAGGGCTCAACAATATATTCAATCTCTTGAACATCTTTAAATATTGGAAGTTGTTGTTTAATAAATTTCAATTCTTTATCATTATCATAAATTTGTTTTGTTACATTATAAATTCTCAGCGGATGAACTCCTACAACTCCTGCTTGCATTTGCCACTGTGCATAATTAATGGCAATGTCACAATCCATTAAATGATACGCCATAAAATCTGCACCTATTTTCCATGGTTGATGAAGAATAAAACAAAAAAAACTCGCAATCATTGCTCGCATTCGAAAATTAATCCAACCCGTTTGAGTAAGAGCAGTAATTGAGGCATCAACAAGAGGATACCCTGTCAGGGCATTTTTATATTTTTCAATAAATTCTTCATTATAATTCTCGCTATTGATATTTCTCAAAACGGGATTGATCGCTTTTTTTGGTAGTTCTTTAAAATCCTCAAGTTTTTGTGTGAAGTGTTGATTCCAAAATAATCGTGTGAGATAAAATTGCTTTGTTCGTTTATTAATTGTCTCTAGTTTTTCAACTTCTTTGTAAACATATTTAAGAGAAATACAGCCAAAAGAAAAATAAGCACTCAATCTTGAACAAAAAAACTGAGACTCATAAGGTTTTGAAATTGAAGAAGGATATTTTGAAATATGTTGGAGGAAAAATTGAAGTTGTGTTTGTGCTTCTCTCTCACCTCCCAGTTGTCCAAATTTTTTTTGTTTGTGCAAACCAAATTTTTGAATAATAAAATGAGGCCTAACTTCTTGAAGAGAATCATTTTTATTTAAATTAATATATGTTTTAATATTTGAATTTTTCATGCTCTGAATTTTTGAAATTGTATTATAAAGTTCTGAGTTGAAATACTGCTGGGCGTGAGTTGACCAACTCACTCGTGAATTTTGAGAATTTCTCAAAATTGCATCATTATCAAATCTATTGATTTGTAAATTATTAAGTTTTGAATCTCGCTCAAATCCTTCGTGCATATTTGTATCATTATTACAATAAATTTCTGCTCTAAATTGTTGTTGAAGTTTAGTGAGAGCTGTAATTGTATCACCATAAAATATTTTCATATCAATTCCTAACTCACTGTATTTTTCTTGCAGAGCTTGAACACTCTCGCAGAGAAAAATAATTCTATCATCGCAAGTATTTCTACTCTCTTCTTTGAAAAATATAGGATCAAAAATAAAAATTGGAAGAAATTGTTTTGAATTATTTAAAGATTCTTCAAGAGCATAAAACAGTGCTTTATTATCATGGATTCTCAAATCTCTTCTATGCCACATTATATTCATAGTATCTTGTATTAATTTTAGTTTATAAAACTAATTTCTTGAGGGAGTAGAGATTACTTTATTAAACTCATAGTATGATCTGAATTTAATCATTTGATACAAAATTATTTAAAATCAAAGTATCAGGTATAAATATGTCTAAAAATACCCTTCATATAATTCTAGGAAATTGTTTATTTGATCAAATTACACCATTAAAAATACAAGACTATGATGTTATTTTGATGGTTGAAGATGAGAGTTTATGTACTCATTTTATATATCACAAACATAAAATAATACTCTTCCTCTCAGCAATGAGGAACTACAAGGATGAATTAGAAAATAAATTAAAAAAAAAAGGAATTAAAGCTACAATTACATATATTGAACTTAGTAAAGAAGGACAAAACAAAGAAATTTCATATGAAGACAATATTAAGCGAATTTTAAAAAATAATACACACATACAAAGAATTCAACTTTATAATATAGAAGATAATTTTTTTAAACAAAGAATTGAGAATTTTTGTGAAAAGCAAAGTTTAGAACTCTCAATTATACCATCTATTGGGTTTTTAACAACTCGAGAAGAATTTGAGCAATACACTCAAAGCTACAAACGATTATTTATGAATGATTTTTATCAGTGGCAACGAAAGAGACTCAATATTTTACTTGATGAATACAACCAACCAATTGGTGGAAAGTGGAGTTTTGATGAGGAGAATCGTAAAAAGATTCCAAAAAATTTGACACTTCCAAACGATCCTATTATATCAATTGAGAAATCACAAAATCCTCATTTAAATGATGTAATTGAAGTAGTTGATTCACGATTCTCATCTCACCCTGGAAATTCTCAGGATTTTTGGCTACCAACAACACGAGATGAAGCTTCAAAATGGTTTGATAATTTTTTACAAACGAAATTTGAGTTATTTGGACCGTATGAAGATGCTATTGAGAAAAATGAGAATTTTTTATTCCACTCAGTTTTATCACCTTTGTTGAATTGTGGATTATTAACGCCTCAAGAAGTAGTTGAAAAAGCACTTGAATATTATGAAAAACATGATATTAATTTATCAAGTGTAGAAGGATTTATTCGTCAAATTATTGGGTGGAGAGAATTTATTCGAGGATGTTACTTCCATCTTGGATATGAACAAAAAGAGCAAAATAACGAGTTAAATTTTTTTAATCATACGCGAACACTCACAAACCATTTTTATGAAGGAACTACTGGAATTGAGCCACTTGATGATTCGATTCATAAAGTTGTAAAATATGGATATAATCATCATATCGAGCGGTTAATGATTTTAGGAAATATAATGCTTTTAAGTGAAATTGACCCAAAAGAAGTTTATAAATGGTTTATGGAGATGTATGTAGACTCAAGTGATTGGGTGATGGCTCCAAATGTCTATTCAATGTCGCAATTTAGTGATGGAGGTCTAGAAAATGGAGGATTTGCAACAAAGCCTTATATTGGTGGTTCAAATTATATTTGTAAAATGTCAAATTATTCAAAAAACAGTGATTGGTGTGAAATAGTTGATGGTCTTTATTGGCGATTTATTGATAAAAAGCGAGAGTTTTTTAAGAAAAATTACAGAATGAACATGATGGTGAAGTTGTATGATAAAATGGATGAAGATAAGAAGAGGCGATTGAGCGAAAAAGCTGAAGAATTTTTGAAGGAGAAAACTAGATAAAGGTTATTCTTTAGTTCTTTTAAGTATATAAACTCCCCTGTCATTATTCCCTGCTGAAAACAAACTAACTAATTCCCAACCTTCTTCTCCTAATTTGTTAAGTTCCTTGGTTTGTTCTACAAATTCATTATCTTTATTTACTTTCCAAGGATTTATCATTCCTGCGTGAATCAAACCAATTACTTTATATTCAAATTTCATACTATATAAAATAGGTTAATTCTAATAAACTTTTGTTTTTATTTGCTTTAAGATTAGATTATTTTAAAAACTGGGTTTTCTATGATTTAAATATAAATATTAAATATATTAAACTTTTTAAATATAAATCTACAATAAATAATATGAATAAAGATATTTGGAACAAAAGATGTGAAATATGTCAAATGACTAACGGAGGCCTCAATCCTTTAATTGGAAATCATTTCGTATGTGAATATTGTTTAAAAAAATTAAAAATTCTTAAATTTGAAACTATTAAAAAAAGAATTGCTAATTTTAAGAATACATCAAATAGTCTAAATCTACAATATAAGTCTTATAAAGATCATTTATTAGAAGAAAGAAACGAATACAAAAAGAAAATAGTTTATATTGATATAATATTAGAAAAAATTGAAGAAAATAACTTAAACTAATACGAGATAATTGCTTGCGTTGAATTCTCCACTTGCATCTCTTTTGAATTCTTCTTGTCTTTTTCTTTTTGTGCGTGTCCTGATAATTGACCACATGCACTCTCTGAATCTTTTCCCATTGATTTTCTCAAACTCACTTCTACTCCTCCTCGTTTGACATATTCATAAAAATTCATCACCGTATCATATTTGGGACGCGTATAATCTGAAAATTCATGCTCATTGTACATCAGCAAATTCAAATGCGCTTTTCTTGTGCTAAGCAAATCAACAAGTTCTTGAGCATGATCAAGAGTATCATTTACTCCATTAATAATAACATACTCATAACTGACTCGTTTATTTTTTAATGCAACATATTCATCACACACAGCCATTAATTCATCAAGAGGATATCGCTTATTAATTGGCATAATTTCAGTTCTCAATTCATTATTTGCTGCGTGCAGTGAAATTGCAAGTTTGAATTGTTGAGGCATTTGAATGAACTCTTTGAGTTTTGGCAGAACTCCTGAAGTTGAAAGTGTTATGTGTCTTGCACCAATTCCAAAAAAATCAGGATGATTGTATGCTTCAAGCGCTACTTTGACAACTTTAAAATTCAACAAAGGCTCTCCCATTCCCATAAATACAATATTTGATACTGTATCATCAAAATTACTACTCACATACTTTTGAGCAAATAATAATTGTTCAACCATCTCCTGCACATTTAATGAGCGCTTAAATGTTGTCGCTCCAGTTGCACAAAATTTGCAGCCAACTGCGCAAAATATTTGTGATGATACACAAAGAGTTTTTCGGCCATCATGATGAAAGATAATCACACTCTCCACAAATTCTCCATCAAACGTTTTAAAGAGCAATTTTGTTACTTCATCAGTTGAGTGTGCTTCTAATAATGTGAACGATTGCAAAGAAAATGTTGAGTCCAATTCCTCACGCAAATATTTAGGAAGTGTTGTAATTTGAGAAAATTGTGTAATGTATTCTTTAAAAATTGCGTGTTGAATTTGCTTAATTCTAAATGGAGGAGTTTTTTTTTCTTCTAAAAATTCTACAATTTGAGGATATATTTGTTTGAATAATTGAAGAGAAGAATTGTGTTTTTCATGCGACATTTACTAATATAAGTGAAGAGATATTTAAAAAGATGATGAAAAAATAAATATTAAATTTTATTTATCCTTCTGCTCCATCCACCACTTGAGCATTGCTGCGTTTTGAATCCAAGTTGAAATCATATCAACAATTAATCCAATAATTAAAATAAGTGTAATTTCAAATATAACATCAGAATTTGTTACAATAATTGCAATCACTGCTGCACTCAGTGTCGTTCCTGCCATGAGCATTCCTGTTTTAAATGAATCTTGAAATTTCTCTTTAAAGTGTTCACTAAATGACATTTTTGCAAGTCTTGGCTCTTTTAGCACACGATTTGTGAGTAAAATGTCTGTGTCAATTGAATATCCAATAAGCATCAACAATGCACCAATTCCTGCAATTGAGACTTGAACACCTAATAAATTCAAAATACCTATTGTTACAACTAAATCAAATATAATTGAGATAATAATTGCAAGTGATGGAACGATTTTTCTAAAGGCAATGAGTACAATTACTGAAATTAAAACAAATGAAATAATGAGTGTATTAATTGCTTGTGTGAAAAATGCTTGTGATAAACTTGGAGCAATGAAGCTCGCAGTATAATCCTCTGGAAGTTGCAGTTCAACATTTTCCAATTGAGATAAATATGCAATTAAATCATCTTCTTCAAGTGTCGTATCAATGATAAATCCTGCCTTATTACCTTGCAATTGAAATTCTTTCACATTTATTGTCTCATCTGAAAACTCTTCAAGAAGTGTTTGTTCCAGCTCATCTGCTGAATATTGTAAAAAATCACTTGAGTTTAGCGTTAAACTTAACCCCCCTTTTAATGAAATATCACGATAAATGGCAGTTCCATCATCTTGAATTGCTTGATTAATTGTGAAAAAACTCATAATTAGAAGGAGTAGGGGAATGAGAAGGAGAAGATAGATGTTTGAATAATACTTTGAAAATAACGAATTTGCTAAATTTGAGGTGAACGGTTGTTCAGAAGATTCTTTTTTTGAATTAAGGTGTTTTTTCATTTAATATAATAAATAAATACAGCGATTTTAAAAAGATTTGTTTAAAATAAGTAAAAATGAGTCAATGACTAAAGTGTTATTTTTCAAGAGTTGAACAAAACATTTAAATATTAAATATCTTAAATTAACATTATGATACAAAATTATACGAAAAAAGCACAAGGACTACCGCTTAATACAATTGTTATTGCATTGTTAGTAGTAGTAGTATTAGTTGTCATTGTATTAGCATTTACAACAAATATTGCAGGATTTAATGAGCAAGTAAACGAACAAGGAACAAGTAGTTGTGAGGCTTCAAATCCTGCAATATCAACTATATTGGATGTAGAAGACTACAGAATAACAGGAGAATTTAATAGGACTGAATGTACAGGAAATGAAGGAGGAAGAGTTATGATTGGAGTTGGTGGAGATTCAGAAGATAAAGTTTGCTGTGCGATTGAAGATTAATCTCCCTCCATTATATTTTTAAACTCCTTCTTCTTACTTCTTATTAATGAAATTAACATTCTTAAAAGCACAATATAAATCTGAGTTAAACCTTCCTCAAGATTTTTCTCAAAGAATTCAAGAATTATTCCCAAATGGTGCAAATTTTGGAATATTTAGTGCAGTACAATTTAATGAGCAAAAACTAGAAGTCGAAAATATTCTACACTCACTTGGATTTACAACTCAAACATCTCAACCATTTCGAACATCTATTCAAGGACAAATTCTAGGGTGTGATTCATACAAAGACTCTTTAAAAATGGATTTGAGCGAGGTTGATGGGTTTATTTACGTGGGAGATGGGTATTTTCATCCAAATGCTCTACTGCTCGCTCAAGAATATGAAGAACAAATCAAACCAGTTGTATTAGTTAATTGTGTACAAGAACTCACAGAAGTCATTGGATATGATCACATAAAACAGTATTTACAAAAACGAAAATTCTGCTTTGCCAAATTCTACTCCTCAACTGATATAGGAGTATTTGTGACAACAAAATGGGGTCAAGAGTATTTAGAAACTTCTTTAAAATTAAAAGAACAATACCCCGATAAGAATTTTTATTATTTCATTGGGGATAATTTTTTAGACTACGAAATGGAAAACTTCCCTTTTTGTGAGTGTTGGGTAAACACTGCATGTCCACGTATTGGGCAAGATGATATCTTAAGACACAAAAAAGCAGTCATTAATATCAAAGATATATTGAAGATGGAGTAAGTTACTACACAACTTGTTTTTTTGGCAACGGGTTTTCTTTTGAAGAAAAGCAGCGATGGTATTACTGAGGCATTTGAGGCCTGTAATTAATATTAAAGATGTATTGAAAGTATAAGTTGCTACACAAATGGAACATGTTGTTACTATTACTAATGATGACAAATAACTAATATTTATAAATCTGTAACTCATATTACTCTTATGAATTTTGATTATTTACACCCTCATACACAAAATACAACTTGGGTAGGAAGAATGAGAGAACAGGCTGAAAGACATCTTCCCAAAGTAGTTAGTGGGAATGTACTAGATGTAGGGTGTTCTGTAGGAGTATCTACTATTGAACTTGCAAACACTTTTCCAAATGCCCATGTGTATGGAATTGATTATAACGAAGAAATTTTACATAAACATAATGAATTATTCTCAAAATCTGGGTGGAGTCATCCCACAATTCCAAAAAGTATTAAAATCGATGAAAAACCTAAAAACTATTCACTTGTATGTGTGAAATCTCCTAAACTACCATTTAAGGAAAATTTTTTTGAACTAATATGTGATACAAATAACCTATATTATGCGATATGGAAGATGATAAATTCTGGTATGGGAAGTAAAGGATCTGAGGATTTGAAGGATTATTTTAAATTAATAACACCTCACCTAGAACAAGAAGGAGAATATTATATATCTGGATATAGAAAAAAAAGAATTGGTGAAGAATTACCTTATGAATTTAGTCTATTTACAAAATCTGAAGGTAAACTTAATTTAAAACAAGCATCTAGAAATTCCACTCCTCAGTTAGAATTGATTATAGACTCTGCTCTTACTTATTAAGATCTCTGTTAAACGAATTCAATAAATGCATTATTTTCTCCATCATTTGAGCATCAAAATTCTCCTTACCACTAGATATTCTTGATTGCAAAAATCTTCTATAGTAATCTTCTAAAGCCTCATCGTCACTTTTCTTCATAAATAGATAAGAATATTTCCTATTTAATCTCTCAAAGTTATTTGAAGTTTTTTCATCATATTTAAAACAGATAGATTTTTTTAAGAATGAATGTGTCCAGTTAAAATCGCTTTGCATTTCATTAAAAAGAGGAATTGAACAATGTGTTGTCTTGAAGTGAATTTCTCCATCTAGATATTTTAAGAAATAGGGAAAATAATAACTAATTTCAGGAAATAAAGTATTAGGATAAATTTCAACTTTCCAATATTTCTCCATAATTTCAAACATTTTTTCATATGATTCAATATTTTTATATTTAGAATTCTTTATTGAAGTTGCAACAAAAAAATCGTTAAACTCCTCTATACTATCTCTTGAAATATCTACAATATAATTCCCAATTTGAAACATATTGTGAAAACAGCTATCATTAAGAATTCCAAAGACTTTTTTAAACACTATTCCTCTTTGCTCAAGTTCTTGAACTAGTCCTTCTTCCTGTGCTTTGTCATAAACTCTATCTCTAATAACATCACAAAAACCTAGTGGAAAATGAGAAATATCTCTCACTCCTTTCACTCTAATATCATAACTAGAAATATTAAAAGAATTGAATTCATGGTTGACTTCTTCTCTATATTTTTTGAGTTTAGAAAAAATAAACTCTGTATCAAAATCAGGAAATTTTGAAGTATCAATTGATTGATTTTTAATTTTTTTGGAAAATATTTGATAAAACATTTTATATTAATTTATAACTCCTTGAGTTTTCTTTTTTTGCACAACTTTTTTGAAAAAAAGCTGTTTTATAGCTTTAATAATCCATATCCTATAATCTTCCACTTTCGTGGTTCTACTTGTCTAAATATAACAACTCTATCATTCTCAAATCCCATAACAGGCTTCTTGAGAGTCATTGTAACGCTAGATTGACCTTTTGTTGCACTTACTACTCCAATTGTTGTAGATGAGTTTAAAATAAGCATTAAGGGCTCTGATTGATGAATTGGTTTGATTTCATAAGATTTTGAAAGAGAATGAATTTTATCAAACAAGTGTGGTTCAAACGTGATTTGTGTTAATGGTTCAGGAAGAGTTCCAGGTCGACCTGCTACTTGACCAACAAGTTTGTCTGAGCGAGTCAAATAGGGATCGAGTTGTGTCATTATTGCAACACTTCCTCCTGGAAATGCTTCATCAAGTGAGTATTTATCGGATTTCAATCCTTCAATAGTGGCTTTAATAGGAGTTGCAACCATTTTTTGATTTTGGTTCTTAAACAAACCAGGTCGAATCTCTATTTCATCTCCAACTTTCAAACTTCCTTGTCTCAACGCTCCTCCCAATACTCCTCCTCTAAGCTGAGAATAATCTTGTCCTGGTTTATTAACATCAAAACTTCTCACAATAAACATTTGAGCAGTATCTTCTCGATTATGAACTGGTTCATCAAAATAGGTATCAATTGTTTCAAGTAACTTTGTCAAATTCGCACCATATTCAGCAGACATTGGAACTATTTTTGAATCACTATAAATAGTATCCTTTAAAAAATTCTCTATTTGTTTAAAATTCTCAATTGCTTCTTCACGTGTTACTAAATCAACTTTATTTTGAATAACAATAACTTTTTTTATTCCTGCAATTTCAAGCATCTTTAAATGTTCATATGTCTGAGGCTGAGGACATTCTTCATTAGCTGCAACAAGCAAAAGTGCATAATCCATAATTGCTGAACCTGAAATCATAGTTGCCATAAAACTCTCATGGCCTGGTGCATCAACAATTGAGACTTGTCTTACTAACTCACCTACATCTTTTTTAATACTATAACTATTATCTTTTGAAGATTTATATATTGAAAAATTAGTATATCCTAGTTTAATCGTAATTCCTTTTTTAGCTTCTTCTGAGTGTGTATCTGTCCATTTACCTGATAATAGTTTTGTAAGTGTTGTCTTCCCATGATCTACATGTCCTACAATTCCCAAGTTAAAAGAAGGCTGTTTACTCGTATCCATACTATTACTAAAAAGAATGCGTTTAAAAAACTTAGTAGAAAAAATAATCTTAAATCACTCTTTTTGTAAAATAGAGAGTACTTTTTCGCTATATCCATTGACTTTCAAAAATTGAATAAACTCTATTTAAGTAAAATTACTCTCATTATCTTGAATATATTTCTTAGCGAGTTCACATTCATAAATTTCACTCTCATTCAACCCCTTCTTCTTCAGCAAAGATTTTTTTTCATCATTTTCATTATTTTCTGTTGAATTACTATAATTATCATGTGACTTATTGTTTTTATTGTTTTTATTATTCAAGTTATTCTTTATTTTCATTAATTTGAATGCGAGTATAATAACTATAATAACTGATACAACTAAAAGAGTAAGTAATGCGTATAAAACATTATTATTCAAATTTGATTGATGATTCCTATGTTGAATTAATATTCTCAATACTACTTTGGCTATAGGATAGAATCTCTTCAGCTTCAAACTCAACAACTCCACTATGCGAAAATCCTGAAACTACAAACAAATTATTTCCAATATAACATGATATTGAGTGCTCAAAATTATTCTATTGATAATAATTAAATTTTTGATTTAAACGAAGAGTCTTACTAGAGTTTTGTATATTTAAATTTGAAATAATTACTTAGTTTTTAGATTTACTTTCATTTGATTCAATAATTTCAACGTTTTCTAACTAAATTAGAACGTGAAAAATCGAATTCAAATGATACTAATTAAAGAGAATTTTTCACAATCTCAACTATTTCTACTCCTAAAAATTCACTCTCTTGTGAAATTTCTTGTTCTCCCACTTAAATTGTGAAATTTGAATTTAGCTGATATCTATTTTGTATCAAATCGGTATTAGTTTTATTTTGTAAATTTTCCATATTTAAAGAATTATAAATATCCAAAAAATCATGATTATTATCAACAGAATAATTTTTAAAAAATAATTGTTACTATTAATTTATTCTTGGTTTAAAACCATTTCTTTTAATATTTTCTCTTTCAACGCAGTGTGTGACATATAACCACCATAGACTCTTGAAACTCTTTTTTGGGATAAATTTAAATTTTTAAATTTTCGTTGAGTTTTTCGAGGTATTCCTCGTAGTGCTTTTCCTGTTACAGCGCACTTTACAATCTTTCGTTGTTTTTGTCTATAGTGAGTTCGAGTATCACCACTTGGCACTCTGACTTGAACTTTTCTCAAACTTCTACTTTTTAATCTTCCATTAGTCATATTCATAAAAAGCCTGTGTTATTTTATAAAACTTATTATATTTATTGCTAAAAACTCTTAGCTCACACTTCATTTCATATCTTTAAACTCAAATTAAATTAATTCCTTGTCGTTTCCTTCATCATCAACTTCGTGTATATGGATACAATTTACAGGACAACTCTCTGCAGCTTCCATATTATCTTCAAAATCCTCTGCGAGTGGTTCTTCGTTCGTTCCCAATAACTCCTCTTCTCCATTTCCTGTTTTAATGTGATTATATATTGAAGCTTTTCCATCATCATCCATAAACCAATGTTTTGGACACACAGAAGCGCACGCAGAACAACCAATACAAATATCTCTATCATGAACAATTTTATACTTTTTTGACATCTTAACATTATAGTTATTTGAATATTTATAAAACTCACGATAAAAGTATCAAATGATTACAGTAGTTGAACCTTCTTAAATTAAGAGTATAAAACTATAATAATGTTCATTCCAAATTTGAAATTTTTAATTTCAAATCAAGAATTAAAATAATAATTTTTATCTAAAAAAATAATCTAAGTCTAATTTTAAAAAAGTTTTCAAAAATGGGCTCTGTCTGAGAACTAAAAAGAAATAAACTTAAAATATTTTTTCTAAAAATATGATTAGTTGAAAATATTAATTCAATAAATTTGAGAATTATAAAAATTGCGTAAGCAATTTTTATTCTCAAATTATACCATAATATACTCAATGCCATTTCTTTCTTCTTCATAATATGATTTTTTGAACGCAAATTTCTTTCAAATCTCTTTTGAATGCTCAAAAAGTACTTTCAACATTATTTCGTAGAGTATATAATTCCTGATTATCATAAAAAGAATTATGAAATTCTCTTCTCGATAATCGCTGTTTAGTTCTACATTTCTCTCCATAATTTTTAGGTGGAACTATCAAAATACCATTTTTTAATTTCAAAATTTGATATGATAACAAATCATAATATCCTTTATCAGCTAAAATAAAGCAATATTTAAATTTAAAACGTTTGAATAATTTTTTAGCAACATATAAATCGTGTCTATTTTTAATTAAAAATGAATAATCAAGAATTTGATTATTCTCTACATCTATTAAAATATCTAATTTATGGAACGCATTTTTAGGTTTTCTAAATGACTTAGTATCTTTTAATCGTTTGATATAATACGAAGATTTAGACTCAGAATTGATTCCTGAACCATCAATTGCTACAATATCTGGATTTGAATTCAAAAGAGTTTTTTCAATTAATTTTCTAAGAAAATCTAGTGAAAAGTATTTGAACCAATGATGCAGAGTCGAGCGAGTTGGATACTTTTTGAGTTGTAACCAACTCTTCCATTTAGTCTCTTTAAATTCACTGCAAAAATCTCGAAGAGATTTTTTAGAGTGAATAAAGAGGAGCATAATACAAACTCGCTGATAATTGGTGTATAATTTACAACAATGTTTAAAATTGTGGTTGTTTAACTTTAAGGAGTGGCAAATACTTATAATTTCTCGCTGAAATTCATTGTTAAATTGGTTTATAAATGTCATAAAAATTAACCAATTTACTTGTTTTTAAATTAATTTTACTCACAAAATTAAATCAAATTGAATTTTCGGGCAGAGCCATTGAATTGAAATATTTATAAAACCTTTTGTATTTATTTAATATAGTTATAGTGGAGTAGGTGACTGCGCAAATATAGGAGACTATAACACAATTAAAAAAATGTTAGATACATACGGGACACAAATAAAATTTGTTCTTGTACTTTGCTAAGGCAAAGAGACACTTACGTTCTTGTATCCAATTTGAAATCGGAGATTTAAAATGTTAGATATAGGTAGAGTTTGTATTAAAACAAGTGGAAGAGATGCAATGCAATACGGAGTTATTGTAGAAAAAGTAGATGAGACAATTGTTTTATTAGATGGAAATGTTCGAAGAAGAAAAGTTAATATTCAACATATTGAACCATTGATGAAAACTGTTGATATTAAAAAAGGAGCAAGCACAAAAGTTGTACAAGACGCTCTAAAAGATGCAGGATTTGAAATTCGAGAAAAAAAAGAGAAAAAGGAAGTAAACACAACTCCTCGTCCTCGAAAAAATAAAGATAAAGAAACAAAAGATTCTTCTAAAGATAAAAAGAAGAAATAATTTTTAATTTTTAAAATAATTATGCTTAAAATATTAAACCTAGACTTTCGAAAAAGAGCCTTTAACAGTTGGTAAATCTTTAAATTTAAGTTACTTATTAACACCACAAAACTTATAAATCTTAAAGATAATTTAAAAATATGGATTTAAATCTAATCTTGTATGTGATATTTTCTTCTATAATTTTAATCTTTCATATAATATCATTAGTTACAGGAAAATTATACTTGACTATCTTGGCATTTAAAATTAATAGGAATGATAATCCAACAAATTTTTATAGTTTACTTGTATTCAATT
Source organism: uncultured Methanosarcinales archaeon (assembly GCA_964621065.1). Taxonomy (GTDB): domain Archaea; phylum Nanobdellota; class Nanobdellia; order Woesearchaeales; family UBA583; genus UBA583. The sequence continues at coordinate 24,027 of CAZULG010000011.1, forward strand.
TACTGTTAAGTCTGGTAATATTGTATTTTTTTTTGTTTTATTTTTTAGTTTAAATTTTTAAAAATTCGTTGAAAGATTTGTTTTTTTAAATCACATTGTACACAATATATTTATAAATTATGTTCTATTAGAGTTATTAAAATGGTATGGACATGGATAGGTATAGGAGTTGTAGTTGTAATTGGATTGTGGATATTACTCACATATAACGCATTTGTGAGGTTGAAAAATCAAGTTGAGAATGCATGGTCTCAAATAGATGTTCAATTAAAGAGAAGAACAGATTTAATCCCTAATTTAATCAATACAGTGAAAGGATACGCTAAACATGAGCGAGAAACACTTGATAGTGTAACTGAGGCGAGAAGCCAATTAATGAGTGCTCAAGAAAGAGGAGACACAAAACAAATGGCTGAATCGGACAATATGCTCACTGATGCGTTGAAATCATTATTTGCTGTGAGTGAGGCATATCCTGATTTGAAAGCAAATACAAATTTTTTGCAACTTCAAGAAGAATTGAGCGGAACTGAGAATAAAATCTCAGCAGCGAGACAATACTTTAACGATATGGTGATGAGTTTTAATACAAAACTACAATCATTTCCCGCAAGTATTATTGGAAATATGTTTGGATTTAAGGAGAAAGAATTCTTTGAGATTCCTGAAGAGCAAAAAGAAGTTCCAAACGTTGAATTTTAATTCAATTTTAAGAATTTTCAATATTATTTTAATAAGAGCGTTTAGAAATGGCAGTATTCAATATTCATGAAGAAATTCGTAAAAATCAGATTAAATCTATTTTTATTATTGGATTATTTTTTCTCTTTGTAGCACTGCTTGGAGCAGTTGCAGGAACTTTACTCTCAATAAATTATACACAGGAGATATTTAATATTCAATCAATTCTCATCTCAGTTGGTGTGGCACTCTTTATTTCAACAATTTATATATTAATTTTTATGGCTGCAGGATCGAAAATGATTCTCTCTGCTACAGGCGCAAAACCAGCTTCTCGAAAACATTATCCTCATTTATTTCACACGACTGAGGCACTCTCAATAGCAGCAGGGCTTTCTACTCCTCCTCAGTGTTATATTATTGAAGACCCATCACTTAACGCGTATGCTACAGGGTTTAAACCTGAGAAATCATATGTTGTTGTAACAACGGGTTTAATTAAAAAACTCAATCGAGAAGAACTTGAAGGAGTAATTGCACATGAGATAGCACATATTAAAAATTATGATATTAAAATTATGCTCCTCGCAGCAGGTTTAGTTGGAGCAACAGTGTTCATTGCAGATTTTTTATTTCGAATGTTTATTTTTGGAGGACATGGAAATTCAGGAGGTGGACAAAAAGATGGGAGAATTATGATTATTGTATTTGTATTTTATTTTGTATTAATTATTACTGCTCCAATTGTTGCTCAACTTATTAAACTTGCAATTTCAAGACAGCGAGAATATTTAGCAGACGCTACAGGTGCTCAACTCACACGATATCCAGAAGGTCTTGCTTCAGCTCTTGAGAAAATTAAAGGAGATCCCGATCCTACAATTGAGCGCGCAAATAATGCAACTGCTCATTTATTTATCTCAACGCCATTTAATCGAAAAAAAGGAGGACTGAGTCGATTATTTTCAACTCATCCTCCAATTGAAAAGAGGATTGCTATTTTAAGAGGAAAAAAGTAAATTTTAATATTTTTTAGATAAATTTATAATTATGTATTACTAATTATTGTATATGGAACAATATTCTCTCTCACAAGTCGATTCTTTAGGTAAAGTCTTAAGAGCTTATAATCAAATTCCATTTGATGAACAAGGACTTAAATTCTATGTTCATCTTGGTTTCGATGAAAATGAACCAACTCCTCCTAACACTCACGCTTATCTTATTAAGAATGGTAGTAGTGTTAAAGGAATGGTTGCAATTCAAGAATTTGTAACTCATTCGACTATACTTGTTGAAGCTTTTCAGGGCATTGAGAATGAAAGAAGACTGGAACAAATTTGTAGAGAAGCATTTATAGATATTGGAACGATTGAACATCCTAATAATCTCCCTCCTCAATTTTGGGGTGAATATATAACTCGTGAGGAGAAGACTGTGAACGGAAAACCTGCAGATGCTTCTGTTTTTGAAAGTGGACTAGAACAAGCAACAATTCTTGCTCGACATAATACACTAGTATACCCCGTGACAATAGGACCTGATATCCTAAATATACCTGTAATTAAAGAACTTGGATTTTCTGGTCCTTACCTTACAGCTAGTTCTGAAACTCTAAATTACATGAGAGAGAAAATTAAATTGAATTGATACAAAAAAATTGGAATTAAGTTTCCTTTTTTAAAGTAGCATTTATAAATAAAATTATCATAATATTAATACTATGAAAAAAATGAATACAATGTCATATGATATTCAAATGTTTATTGCCAGATTATTAATTGTTGGATTATTTGCAATGAGTGCATTTGGAAAAGTTATAATGTTTCAAGAACAAGCAGGGTTTGCAGGTTCTTCTTGGATTACTCAAACTCTTCCGTTTTTAACAGGAGAGTTATTGCTAACAATTGCAATTATTATGGAAGTAGTTGGAGTGATTAGCGTATTACTTGGATGGAATATGCAATATGGTGCATATGTTTTGATGTTATACACATTTTTAGCTTCAGTTATGTTCCACATTGGAGATGGAGAGATGACAAACTTTTTGAAAAATGTAACTGTTATGGGAGGACTCCTTGTTCTCTCAATGATGAAACAAGGTAAAATCTCAATTGATGAAAAGTAAATCAATTATTTCATCAATTTTTAACGTTGTTTTTTAGTTAATTTTTTAAGTAATCACAAAAATTAATAAAGTTCTTAGCAACTAATATAATATGAAGTTAATTCAAATTATTTCAATTCTTGCTCTAAGTATATTTATTGCAGGATGTACAACAGGAGGAGGTGGAATTAATGCACAAGCATTAATTGAAGCAAATGCTCAGATACAAACGCTACTTGAAGAGTATCCAAATGCAAATTTAGATATTACATACTATTCAATTAATGAGAGTTCTCAACTTGAAGAAGAGTATAATTCTATTTGTAGTAAAAATTTTACACAAAAAGCTCTCTATCGATTCTCTTTGCAAGATGAATCTCAAAATCTCAAAGTAGTTGGATATTTAAATTCAGATGAACAAGTAGTTGAGTGTTTAAACAGAGTAGGAAGCGAAGGAGAAAACTCTGAGATGAATTCTCAAGAAAATAATCAATCTGTTGTAAATGAGAGTGAGAATAATTCTTCAATGAAAAATAATTCAAATTTGTATTATGAAATTAAAGCAGAATTTGAGGGCATTTCTCCTGATAACAATGAGAGAGTATTTTTAAATAATATCAAAAGGTTTGTTCAAGAGCACAATTCAACATTTTCATTAGAATTTGAAATTAGCAGAGAAGATAATGAAACTTCAGTTGAACAAGAAGGATCTGTTAACTCTCAAAAAATAAATTCTCAGTGGGATAATTTACTATCAAGTATTCAACGAAATATTGAGAGAAGTGAGAACTCTGAAGAAATTGAAGTAGAAATTGAAATTTCTTTAAAAGAAAAAACCAATGAGAGTTATGAAAACTCCTTTGAAATTGAAGTTGATGATGTTAAAGATTCAAAAGAAGAAAAATCTGATAAAGGCAAAAATGAAACTGAAGTAGAAGTTGAAATTGAAATTGATAAAAATACTGGTCAAGCAACTGTTGAAATTGAAATTAATAATAAAGAATATGAGAGAGAGTATAGTACTGGAGATATTGAGGAAATTAAACAAGACATTGCAAATGAGTTTGATTTAGATTACAACCTTGTTGCACAAAACACTGAAGTTGAATATAAATATAGCGACGATAAAAAAGAAGAAAAGGAAAAAGAGGAAGTACAATTTGAAATTGAAGATGTGAATATTCAAGAAGTTAATGGAGAATATGTTGCAACTGTGACTATTAACAATAAAAATGTATCATCTGGAGAGTTTATAGATGTATATTTTGAATTAGATGGAGTAGTCTCCAGAGAGAGCGTAACTATTGAAGTTGCAAGTTCTACACAAACATTCAAGTTAGTAGATGTGTTATCAAATTATGATGATTTGAAAAATGGAAAAGAATATGAATTAGTTATTAGAATCGACGATTCAGAAAAAAGCGAAAAATTTACTTATGATGAGAATTCTGGTGACTTTGATTTAAATATTGTAGACTTAGTTCAATCTCCTTCAACAGGGGTTGAATCAGGAGAAGCTGTTATTGCGAACGTTGAAGTAGAAAATAGCGGGAGTAGTGATATTGATAAAATATCAATAGAATTAAGTGTTAATGAGTTAAATATTGAAACTATTTCATATTTATACAATATCGAAGAAGGAGATTCTATCACAAGTGATGATATGTATGTTGAAGTTCCACAAAATGCTCAAGCAGGAATTTATGATTCTAAAATTAAAATCACTGATTTCAATACAAAAGAAATATTAGACGAAGCAACTTTTGATTTTGTTGTTCTTCAAAAAGATGAAACAAGTAATGACAATCTAATAATCGCAAAACCAGATTCAATAGAGTTACTAGATAATCAAATATTATTCAATATCACAATTGGAAATCCTTCAACTTCTTCAAAAACAATTTCTGTTGTTCCTGAAGATATTAGTTGGGGAGTAGTAGATACAAACCCAACTTTTGGAACAATACAATCTGGACAAGACAGAATTTTTACAATTAATTTAAGCTTAAGTTCTGAAAACACTGAAGAAAATAAAACTTTAAAATTAAATATTAAAGATGATCAAAATATAGTTTCACAAACAGAAGTATTAGTAAAGAGTAATTAAATACTATTTTTCAACTCATTCTTTGAATTACTTTCTCTTTTTACATCTCCTCTAATACATCAATATGTAATAATCTCAATCCTTTTTTTACTGTATGAGCAGTTAAGTGTGAGAGATACAATAATTCAAACTCTTTCTCATCTCCTATGAATTGTTTTGTTTGATATAACTCATTAAATTGCCTGCACAGTTGCATAATATAGTGAGCAAGATGTGAGATTTTAAATTTTTCAGCACTCTCAATGACCACTTGAGGGTATTTTGAAATTGTCTCCAAAATTGGAATATGCTCTCGAGTAAATTGAAGTTCTCTCTCTTGTAAATGTGAGACTTTAAATCCTGAGCGTTTGATGAGTGATTGAATTCTTGCATATGAGTATTGAACATATGGTCCAGTTTCTCCTTCAAAGCTAAGTGCTTTATCAATATCAAAATGAATTGAATGAGTGGGAGCTGATTTTAAAAAATAAAATGCAAGTGCTCCAAACCCTATTACGTGTGAGCGTTTTTCAATTTCATCTTTACTTAAATGAGCAGATCTCTCAAGTAAATTTTCTTTTGCGCGATTGACACACTGCTCATATATCTCATCAGCTCCAATCACATTTCCTGCTCGAGAAGAGAATTTTTTACCCTCTTTATCAAATACATATCCATATGAAAAATGATAATTTTTATCTTCTCCTCCTAAACCAAAGCGCTCAAGAATTTCAAATAATACATTAAAGTGATATTCCTGCTCATGTCCCACAATGAAAATACTCTTATCAGGACTAAATAATTCCTCTTTTACACTAGCTAGATAAATATCTTGTGTCATATACAATGTTGTCTTATTGCCTCGAAGCAGATATTTTGTTCCAAGTCCTACATCTTCTAGATCAATTCCAATAGCTCCATTGTCCTTATCTACAAACATTCCTCTCACATTATTTTCAAGTGCTTGTTCAACTAATTCTCGTCCTTTATCATAAATTTCACTCTCATAAAATTCCCTATCAAATGGGTGCAGTTTATAGTGATGGTATGTTTTTTCATACCCCTCATACACAAATTCTAATACTTCTCTCCATAAATTTAAAACTTCTTCATCTCCTGCTTCCCATCGCTCAAGCATATTCATCGCCTCAAGATGTGTTGGAGATTGTTCTTTTTCATATATTTTCTCTTCTTCTTTAATAATATTTGAGATTTTTGCATACAAATATGCAACATACTCATCAGTTTTGAGCCCAAGACTTTGAGGAGTTTCTTTCTCCTTGTAACGTTGATATCCAAGCATTGCATAACAAATTGAAATTCCTTTATCGTTATTCAAATTTGTAGTAATCACTTCGTGTCCAACTTTTTTAAGTAATAAATATAGAGCATTTCCAATGAGCATATTTCGTGTATGTCCAATGTGTAAATATTTATTCGTGTTTGGTGAGGGGAATTCAATTAATATTTTTTGAGGATGTTTTGTTGAAATAGGAACTGAGTAATTTGTAATTAACTCTTTTGAATATTCTTGCGCATTAAATGTGAAGTTCAAAAATGGCCCTGTTGCTTGAATGTTCTCAATAATTGAAGATTTGTGTTTATTGAGAGCTTCTTCTAACTCTTTAGCAATTTGAGCAGGATTTTTTCCTTGCTCTTTTGTAAGTATAAAACATGGCAGGGATAAATCTCCGTGTTGCTTTAATTTAGGAGGCTCTATTATATTCTCATCAATTTTAATTCCTTCTTTCTTGAGAAGTTCAATAATGTGGTGTTTCATAATACTTAATGTAGGAGTATTTTTTTAAAGATTCCTATTATTTTAAAATGTGTATTTGATAGCATAGAACTACCGTTTACACAACATATTATTTCATAGCACATAATCATAGTAATATTTATAAATTCTTCTGCACTAGTATACATAATTGGTAGATTACATATTATTCTATACCAAGATAAGATGAGTATTACTACATTCTACACTCAATAATTGATATGAGTTTTGCAATAATACTTTTCTTATGTATTTTACATATAACACTTAAAAAATGAATATTAAATTATTAGATGAAATATTAAAAGAACTGCCTAAAGATAAAGTATCCTCAGTTGAATTTGAAGCCGCAAACATTGTAGTGTATACAACTGATAAGGAATTTTTATTCTCTGGTAGAAATCAACTCCGAGATATTGTGAAGAAGTTTAAGAAGAGAATTGCTCTTCGAGCAGATACATCAATATTACTTGGAGAAGAAGAGACAAAGAAAAAAGTGCAAGCAATTTTACCTGATGTAACAATTGATAAATTCTTGTTTGAGAGTGCACGCTCTAGTTTAACACTTGAAGTGGACAATGTTGGCTCAGCTGTTGGGCAAGGTGGAAGTAATTTGAGAACTATTCAAGAACAAACACATTGGAGTGTGAATATTCGAAGAAAGCCTCCGATGAGATCCTTAACTGTTGATACAATGCGAGCTGTTGAATTTCAAGAAAGTGACTATCGTCGAAAATTTTTAAACAACGTTGGAAAGCGTATTTATGGAGGATGGAAAAGTGGAAAAATTAAAGGATGGTCACGAGTGACAGTTCTAGGTTCTGGAATGCAAATTGGAAGATCTGCGTGGTATTTACAAACAAGTGAGAGTCGAATTTTATTTGATTGTGGAGTTGATCCTGCAGTTCCTCATGGTGATTCAAATGAGTACCCGTATTTAGATTCTCCTGATTTTAAAATTGAAGATATTGACGCAGTTGTTGTCTCGCACGCACACATTGATCATGTTGGTTTACTTCCATATTTGTATAAAATTGGATATAAAGGTCCAATTTATTGTACTGAGCCAACACGAGATATTATGGCGCTCTCCCTAATTGACACCGTGAAAATTTGGACTAATGATCCTAATTCTCAATCACCTTTGTATAAAGTTGAAGATATTAAGGAGATGATTAAACACGTAATTACTCTAGATTATGAAGAAGTGACAGATATAGCACCTGATATTCGTTTAACTCTCTATAATGCAGGACATATTTTAGGTTCTGCGTTTTGTCATGTGAATATTGGAAACGGGATGCATAATTTCATGTATGGAGCTGATTATAATTTTTCAAATAAACAACGATTGTTGAATCGAGCACACACAAATTTTCCAAGACTTGAGAGTATGACTCTTGAAGCAACAAATTGTGGTCCAAGAGACCAATCACTTCCAAGAGAAGAAGGTGAGGAGGAGTTATTGAAATTGTTTTTGGATGCGTATGTGAATGGTGGAAAAGTTCTGATGCCAGTGTTTGGAATTGGTCGTTCACAAGAAATGTTACTCACAATTGCTCATTTAATTGAAGAAGAGCGATTACCTCAAGATTTGAAAGTGTATATTGATGGTATGGTTGGAGAAGTGACTGCAATTCACACTGCGTATCCTGAATTTTTAAATCATCAATTGAGAAATAGAATATTGCGTGGGGACAATCCATTTTTACTTGAGAATTTTGTGCAAGTGAGTTCAAGTAAACAACGACAAGAAATTATTGATAGTCAAGAACCGTGTGTTATTTTAGCAACATCTGGTATGATGAATGGTGGTTCCTCAGTAGAGTATTTTAAGTCAATGGCACCTGAAGAGAAGAATATGATAATTTTTGTAGGATATCAAGCAAATGGAACGTTGGGCCGTAAAGTAAAAGATGGTGAGAGAGATATTTTACTTGCAAATACAGGATCAGCAGATGATAGATTAAAAGTAAATTTACGCATTGAAGAGATGAAAGGAGCATTTTCCGGACATAGTGATTTATACTCAACTAAAAAATTCTTGCAAACACTTAGTGTTAAACCACAGCGATTCATTCTCAATCATGGTGAGCCTGGGAAAATTAAGTTTTTTGCAGATGTGCTCAGAAAATTGTATCCAGAATCCAAAGTTTATACTCCAGATAATTTAGATAGTATTCGTTTAGGAAAAGAAGATTTGGGACGAAGAGAATTTGGAGAGTTCTAAGTTTTGCAAAGCAAAACTTGAATATTATTTTACTATAATTAAGTGTGATTGTACAAAACTTTGAATTCTCTAATCTCTCCAAATCCACCTTGTAATAATGTTACAATTATAGATTCTTTTCCATTTTCTTGATTTATTAATGAGTATCCATCATTAAATATACAATTTATCTTATACCTTCCTGCTTTAATATCTCTAAAAGATTGTGGATGTTGGAATAGTCCTTCTGGAATTGTATCCAATATCTGATCAGATTTTATTGTAAGTGAGTCATTTGAATCAACTCTATCATCTGCTTCTACAATAATTTTACTTATTTCGTCTCCAAAAGGTCCATAAATTGAAATTGTTTTTTCTAAACTCATACTTTTGTCTTAATGAATTGAAGTTTATATAATTTTGCTAAACTTGGCTTTGTCCGAGAACTGAAAAGCAAATCAAAAATATAATTTTCTTTTGAAGATATAATTAATTAAAAGCTTTAATTTAATAAATTTGAGAACTAAAAAAATTGCGCAAGCAATTTTTATTCTCAAATTAAACCAAAATATACCAATACTACTGATAACAAAAAATTTAGCACTCATTATTCTCTATTTTAAATCTAACGCCTCTTTAAGAGAATTTTGTTCAAAATTGAACACTAATTCTTTGTAGTATCAAGATATTGAATTAAAATATCTAATTACAAAATCCTCTCTTCATAAATAGATTACTCAATTCAATCACTCTCTTCTCAAAGCAATACTTGATGAAACAAATTCAGGAGAAAATTGTCTTCATAATCGAATTGTTAGAAAACAACTTCAAAACACATACTATGAACATCAACATCCATATTCGTTAAGAAATAATGTAGA
>CAZULG010000012.1:0-3373 GCA_964621065.1 uncultured Methanosarcinales archaeon
TTATGTATGGAGATATTATTGTTTAAAGGAGACTCTAGTCATCTTAAAGAGTTATATCAACGATTTGTGAGTTCACGAAAAATAGAGAGCGTAAAAGTAGTTGTGTATTAACTACTTCATAATCACAACAAACATAAAGTTTTTAAATATTTAAAGAAATAAGTAATTATGAATATTGGAAAAATTTCTTATCAAGTATTTAATTATATAACCTTAGGGTTGCCTGAAATTGAAAGAAGAGAAAATTTAAGAATTAGAGCAAGAGAGAGGCTAGAAGAAAGATTTGGTAGTTTAGAGGATGATGGGAGTAGAATTCATCAAAGTAAAAAAAAATCATTTATACAAGAAGATAAACAAGGAAATGCTATATATGATAATCAGTATTTTGAAGGTACAAGAGTTAAGGAAGAGTCAGAGAAGAGAAACATAGAAAAAAGAAAAATAAGGGATGAAATTCGTCCGGATACATCATCCCAAAAATTTTTAGATGGATATTTTCCTTCAAAAGTTCCAATTGGAGAAAAAAAACTTATTCATGCATTCTATGAATTACCTTATGGTTATTCTCCAGTTATAGGATATTCAAGAGATATATATCATCATTCATCTCTAAGAGATACAGTAGGATTATATCATTCATTATTAACGCTTGATATGAGTAATAATAAAATAAGTGAAAGAGAGTATAAGAGGAGAGTAAGTGATTTAGAAGGATTTTTAGATAGAATAAAACAACATTCACATCTTATTAAAACTTCAATAAACCCATCAAATTATAGAAATGTATCAAATACTGAAAATCTAGACTTTTTGATTGAAATTTCAAAAGAATTAAAATAAATTATTCTATTTCTGCTTTACAAAAAATCCACTAATACTTACAGCAGTGCATACAAATATTCCCCAAATAATATCAATGATTACAAAACGAATTGGATAATTAGTAAAGAATGTTAAATTAGTGAGCTCATAACACCCATACAATACAAATCCAAATAAAGCACCATTTGTTAAAACTTGTTTAAATGAATTTGCCCTATATGATACAAAATATACACAGCCTAAACTAATAATTGCCCAAGCGAGTAACCCAACACCTAGTAAAATATCAATTGAGCCATTTGTAATTGTAATAAAAGGAGCAAAGTCTTCTACAATAATATCTTGAATAACATATCCAAGCCAGATGATATCTAAAATAGTAAGTGTAATAAATCCTGCAAACCATGAGAGGAGGAATTGAATTTTTGTATTCATATATTTTTAGAGGCCTTTTTATTTATATAGTTAATTGAAAGTGGATACTATTCTTCAATACAAATTTGATTTTTTTTAATGGCAATAATTGTTTTAACTATCAATACTGTTATGAGAATTGTAAATCCAAAGAATAAAAGGATGAATAAATATTTATAAAAAATTAATAAGGTGTTTTCATAGATAGTATATGTTGCAAGTGTGAGCGCAGCTATTGGAAATGAGTATGCCCACCACGATAAATAAAATTCTATTTTTTTGAATACTTTAAATTGAAAAATTAAAAATATAACTAAAAATAAACCAAAATTATAAAAAATCAAAATAAACTCATTAACATCTCCTATCAATTTGATTAATGAAACAGAAGCGATTGCAGGTGGAGCTATTAATATAAATAGTGTTGGTAGTAACTTAGATGGAAGTGGGTGGTGAAAAATTATTCTATTTACAAAAATTGTAAGTAACACTATCCAAAATATTAAACCTATACTGAAAAAAAACCATGAAATCTCAAATGGGAAAAATTCAACTCCTACTAGAGGGATAATCATATTACCAACAATTGGAATGAACCATGCAGGGTTGAAGTGAATATACTCATATTTAGTATTTTGAAACCAAATGGATAATATTAGTAATGTGAATACGAAATGAATACTTGTTCCAAATAACCATAAATACATGGATATAATTTCATTAAACTGTATGATTAACATGCTTATGAGCAAAATACTAATAGATATCGTTGGAAAAAAGTTTATTTTTATTGGATGGTTGAATTCTTTAACAATCTCTTCTTTAAATAAAAAAATCTTTGAAGAATAGATTATTGAAATAATTATAAACAATGTAACTACCACATATAGCATTATTAAACTCATCAAAGAAGAAAATTTAAATAGCAATTCTACTTTTTGAAGAACTAGTGTAAATCCCGCCAAACCCATAATAACTGAAAAAAACGATATAGGAAAATTTTTTAATCGATGAAGGTTGATATTTTTTTTATCCATATTTATAGTAATATTAAATAATTTAAAAATTTGTACCTAAAATTTTTTTCTATGTGCTATTTGATTATTATAACAAAGTTTAAATAATTCTATTGTTTATTATTGATATTGTGGATATTGAAAAAGAAATTTTAGAAAAGTTAATGTATAATTCTTCTCTAAATTATAATTCGCTATGGGATAAAAAAAAATATCCTTCTTCAAAATTTAATTACCATTTGAAAAAATTAGTGAACGATGAACTTGTTATTAAAAATGAACTCGGAGAATATGAGTTAACACAACGAGGAACTCAATATATTGCTGAGTTAAATAATAAAAAGTTAGAGAAGCAGACAATTCCTCTCACTTGTAGTTTTGTGCTGTGTATTAATAGTGATAATGAAGTTCTTCTACAGAAGAGGAAAAAACAACCTTATTTAGGGATTATTAACATTCCTGGAGGGAAAGTACAATTTGGTGAGAGCACTCAAGAAGCAGGTATTCGTGAATTATATGAAGAATCCAAACTTACGGCTCAATCAATTCAGTTGAGAATTATTGATGAGGTGAGAACGTATGATTATAATAGTGATCTATTTGCACACATTATAGCATATACGTATGTATGTTATGATTTTGAAGGAGAGCTTGAAACAGAAAATAATGAGGGAGAGATGAAGTGGTATTCACTTCAAGAAATTCAAGAAATTGAAAATATATTTCCAAATTTAAAAAAAATTATTCCTCAACTTGTTGAGAAATCTAGCAAAGTCATCATTCAAGAAACAAAGAGGTTTAAAGATGATAGAGGGAGGTTTATAAAATACGAAATTGAGGAGAAATGGTTAATTTAATAAACAAACAAATATATGAGTAAATTAAAATGATTAAAGATTCAGCGATAATTTTATATGATAAAAAAACTAAGAAAATCTTACTTCAACTCAGAGATTCAAAACCAGAGTTATATCCTGAGTATTGGAGTGTTTTTGGAGGAAGTGTAGATGAAGGTGAATCATTTAAGCAAGCAGCTATTAGAGAAGCGTTAGAAGAATTGAATTATATGATGAAAAACCCTAAGATGATTTTAGAAAGTAAAGAGAATTCTAAAAATTCTC
>CAZULG010000012.1:3473-33177 GCA_964621065.1 uncultured Methanosarcinales archaeon
ATTCAAAATCTTCTGCGAAGATTTTAGCAACTACATCTCTCCTCTTGCTTTTTGAGCGTTAATGATTCTCTTCAGAGCAAGTGAATACGCACCTACTCGCAAATTCACATCATTTTGCTCAGAAAATTGTTGTAATTCTTCGTAAGAGAGTTTCATTTTTTCTTCTAATTTTTCAATAACATCATCATACGTCCAATACCAGTTTTGCGTATTTTGTACCCACTCAAAATATGAAACAATTACTCCTCCTGCATTTGCTAAAATATCAGGAATAATAATCACTCCTTTACTCTGCAAAACTTCATCTGCGTAGCATGAAATCGGTGCATTTGCAAGCTCAATAATATATGTTGCTTGAACACTCTCAACATTCTCTCTTGTAATACTATTTCCAAGAGCTGCTGGGATGAGAACTTGAACATCAAGCGCTTTTAGTTCCTCATTTGTAATATGTTCAATATGAGAATTTGAATACTCTTTAATTGGTTTTTTTTGTTTTTTATACTCAATTAGTTTTTCAATATCAAGTCCATTTTTATCATATACAGCTCCACTTGAATCACTCACAGCTACAACTCTAAACCCTTCTTGCTGAGCAAATTTTGCCACATTTTGACCCGCATTCCCAAACCCTTCAATTGCAATTGAAATTTCTTGCTTTTGCTTTTGATGTTTAAATAATTCTTTGAGTAATACAAATGTTCCATACGCAGTTGAAATATCACGCCCTTGACTACCTCCCATCTCAATTGCTTTTCCAGTAAATGAGCCTGGCTCTTTTCGCTGAGCAATTTTTTCAAACTCATCAACAAAGTACCCCATAATTGTTGAATTAGTATTCACATCAGGTGCAGGAATATCAGTTTTTGACCCCAGTATTGGATACATCTCCTTAACAAACTTTCGAGAAATTCTCTCAATTTCTACGCTTGAATAGTGTTTAGGATTAAATTTTACTCCTCCTTTTCCACCACCAAATGGAACATTGACAAGAGCAGTTTTCAAACTCATTAAAAATGCAAGCTCACTCACTTCTTCAATATCAATACTTTGATGAAATCGAACTCCTCCTTTATAGGGTCCAAGAGCATTATTATACTGAACGCGAATTGCTTGAATATATTCGACTTCCCCACTATCTCTTTTAACTGGAAAATGAACTTGAGTCACCTTATTAGGATGATGTAGTGTTTGAATATCTACTTTTGAAATCAACTCCTTCTCTTCAACATCTTTAAGAATTTTTTGATACGTTTTTATCTCGGGTAATGTCATATTCACAACTAATCATTGAAGATTTATAAACTCCTTTTTAGTATGAGAAATATAAAAAAGAGTTCACACTCTTCAAAATGGGTAATATAATGTTTGAACTATAACAAATATAATATATCAATGTGGATGATATGGTAAAAATATTATATAAAGACATTATTATATAGAGACATAAATATATATTTATATCATTCAGAAAAGTTTTATTCATCAATTTCCTCAGATTATACAAATGAAAAAAGTAAAAAAATAATGAAATTTATTAATTTGAAAATATAAAGCTAGTGAAGTTGAATATTTTCAAAGAGATAATTCAAATAGTAACCTCTAATAATTAGAATAAAAGATTTAGAAGAAATATTCAACAAAGCAAGATACCAAGTATTGTTGAACAAGTGAATTACGTGAGTAAATATAATTTTATATCATCCCTGTAAAATATATAAAAAATCCAAGAGTAGAGAGTAATACACAATAGCATACAACAATTATTCCATTTATCTTTATAATTTGAGCTTCTTTATCAAAAACACTTACAAGGGCACTTACTGCTAAAATATTATGAATTGCAATCATGTTCCCAGCAGCTGCTCCTGATGCTTGCAAAGCTAAAGTTAACCCTTCAGGAATTTTATTAATTAGAGAAGCCTCATATTGAAGAGGTGAAAAAATCAAATTTGAAACTGTTGCCGATCCTGCAATAAATGAACCAAAAGCTCCAATTAATGGCGCAAATAAAATATATAATAGACCTAAATTTGAAAACATAGCTCCTATAATTTGTGGTATTCCATCATATACTGACGTATTAATATTTGAGTACAATAATAATTGAACAAAGCTAAGTGTAAAGAGTAATGTTATAAATACAAATTTTACTTTATCAAATGAAGTTGTACAAATACTCAAAATTTCATCCTTTGTTAAAGAATGTGTATTGAGATATAATATTGAGAAGAAAATAAATGTTAGAAAAATTAAAAAACCAGGAGTACTTGGTGTCAGGACGAAGGGTTCAACTTGAGATGAAATAAATGAAATTTCTATGCTGAGTAAATTAATAAGATAAGACACATTAAATAAATCTAAACGTGTAATAAGTAGTAATCCTATAAGTACAAAATAGGGGCTTACACTTTTTAAAATGTCAACTATGTGAATAGAAGTAGAATTTGCTGAAGGTACTGCGTAACCATGATTTATCATAATTATTGATAAGATTAAGCCAACTATAGCTCCAATTACTGAAGGGAGTTCTGGACCAATAAATAGTGCTGTTAGAATAAAGGGAATTGCAAAAAACACTCCACTTAACAATGCAAATAAAATACTAGGACGTAATTTCTTGAGAGGAATTTTTTCTAAAATATGATATAATACCAACAACACTAAAGGCATTATTATTGCAATAACACCATTTAATATAGCAGTAATAAAAGTTACTTGCTCAAGTGATACTGTTTGTGGAACTGAGCCTAGAATTCCAATAATAATTGGAGTTCCAAATGCTCCAAATACAACTGAGACTGAGTCTGCAACAAGTGTGATGACTATTGCTGTAATTGCACGAAATCCTAAAAAAACAAGCAAAGGTGCTGCAATTGCTGCAGGAGTTCCAAACCCTGCAATTCCTTCAAAAAAACTCACGATAAACCAGCCAATAATGATGATTTGAACATGTGGATTTGAAGAATATTCCTTTAAAAAAGTCTTTATTGTATCAAGTTTTCCTCTTTGCTGTAACAAATTAAATAATAATAATACACTAATAATAATTAAAAATACTTCAAAACTCACCAAAATTCCTCTAATTGTTGCAAATACTACACTCAATAGCTCCATATTCCAAATTGTAACCAATAAAAAAAGTGTTACGCCATAGACTCCAATCATAACTTTATATGATTTCACTCCTCTAATAACGAGAAAATAAATAATTAGAAAAAAAGGAAGAAGTGCTAAAAAATTGATTAACATAATCTTTTTTATATAAAATCTATTTTTAAAGATTTGTTTTTATTTTAGTAGTTGAATATTAAAACGAACTTGAAAAACTTCTTTTAGTAACAAGCATTTTTAGAATAAAATTACTTTTTGGAAATTTTATAAACGCCCATAAAACTTTTTCATGGATCCTTGCACAAAAATCATGAAACTATTTCCAACGCTAACAAATAAGATAAGGAAGATAGTATTTAATAAAATATTGGTTATAAGTAGCCTAAACTAATTAAAAAGCCTAAACTAATTAGAAAATTTGCCTACAACAAGTTTGTGAGCAAACTGGCGTATTTGCACGTTCTATGTAAATATTAAATAATTTCAAAACATTTGATGGAATGTTTACTGACTCTAGGGAAGTTTTTGAGGGGGTGAAGAGTAACTATAAAAGAGCAGTCCCAGTAAGTTAAACATAAATTCTACCCCTTTAACACACAATTTTTATAAACACAAATTTACCAAAATAAGTATGCTCACATCAACTCAACAAGAAGCAGTTCAACAACTCTCTCAACCACTGTGCGTAAAAGCAGGACCGGGAACTGGTAAAACAATGTTACTTGTTGAGAAAATTGCTCATATTATTGAAAATGATTTAGCACTTCCAACTCAAATTCTCTCACTCACATTTACTCAAAAAGCAGCAAAAGAAATAGCAACCAGAGTTGAAAAGCGAACGCAAAAATCATTTGTCTCATATACATTTCACTCATTTGCACTCTCTATTCTGCAAGCACTCTCTAAAGAGCCTGAGAGTATTCGAGTATTAAAAGATGTGGATTCAATTCATTTTTTACTGCAAAAAATTAAAGAGTATGGCTATGATAATGAGTTGAAAAAAGATGCTCTATTTTTAGCAAAAGAATTTTATAAAACAATTAACTCATTAAAAGATCAAGGAATCTCAAAACAAAATATCTCTTTAATTGAATTTTCCACATTGAATTTACAACAACACTTCGTTCAACTCTACACTGATTATGAAATGTTTAAGAGAAAACACAAAGTTGTTGATTTTCATGACTTAGAAATTCGTTTATTTCATTTAATTTCAAAAAAAGATAGAATTGCACAAAAAATTGCATCACTCTACCCATACATAATTATTGATGAATTTCAGGACACATCTCCTCTTCAATGTAATATACTTGAAATTATTGCAAAACAACCAGGTGTTCATATTACAGTTGTTGGAGATGAGAAGCAGAGTATTTATGGATTTCGAGGAACACATACCAATAGTTTTGAAGCATTCTACTCACAATTTTCAAACTCTAAAACACTGTATTTACAAGAACAATTTAGAAGTTCGCGCAATGTGGTAAACGCTACAAATAAATTTATTTATGAATTAGTTAATGAAGAGGCTCAACAACTCAAAGAGCAACTTGAAATTGATGGGAACGTCTCACTTATTCAATGTAGAGATGAGCAAGAACAGTTTTCTCACATCCTCTCACGCATTCAAACACTACAAGAAGAAAATAATAAAATTCAAGGAGAAGAACAAGAACCACAAACACTTGCAATTCTTGCTCGAACACATTCTCAACTCAAAGAGTTTATAGAATATGCTTCTCAGTATGGAATTTCTATTAGTTACGGGCAAGAAGATATTTTCCACAATCCAGCTATTGAAAAAGTGTTAAATTACTTACACATTATTGCAAATCCCAAACAAAGTGAGAAATACATTTTCTCACTCTTTGAAACACTCCCTATTGCTCAAAGTATTCCTCAATTTATTCTGCATCAAGCAAAGTCGTATGAATTAGACATTTATACATTTTTTAAGCGATATGGTATAAATCCAAAATCTCGCCCATTGCAAGAATTATATGAAACATATTCTAAAGATATTGAATTAGTGTCTTCAAAAATTAAAACAATACTCAAACTCATTGAGGAATATCAATTGCATAAACGCATTAAAAAAACACTCATTGATATTATGCAAGAAGAAGAGTTATATGAAAAAGCACTTGAATTTAATGATTCAAAAATTATTTCAAATTATAATTCTCTACTTACATTTACGCAAGAGTATGAGCGGATGAATGATACGAAAAGTATGAGTGATTTCTTATCATATTTAAAAACTGCTAAAGATTTGCACCATAATATATTAGACTCATCTATTCAAATCAGTAGTTATATTAGTGCTATGACAATTCATCAAGCAAAGGGAAAAGAATTTGATAGAGTTTGTATATTAAATTGCACTGATAAATCATATCCTCTTCCATTTAAAGATGAATATTTAAAACATCAATTTTCAATTACAAAGGAGCAAGCATATAATGAGGAGAAACGATTATTTTTTGTAGCACTCTCACGTGCAAAACAACATGTTGATATCTGTACGCTTGAGTTTAACTCAAAGGGAACTCCTCTTAAACAAAGTCCATTTATTGCAACAATTGAGCAAATTATAACTCCACAACTCCCTCTTAAACATTCTCTACACTCATTTAATTCTTCTTCTAAAGAGTTACTCTCAAAACTCATTTATGCAATGCAACGTGAAGATTTTACACATGCAAAAGAATTATTTAAAGAGTATGAATTATCACACACAAATAGCACACATCTTCTTCAATATGATGATAATTATGTAAAACAGTCTCAAATATATCAAAAAAAAGATTCAAATGGAGATGTGAAAGAACGTGTCTATTCAGTATCGCAAATTAAAACATATCAACAATGCCCAAAAAAATATTATTATCAATATATTTGTAAAATTCCTCAAGAACCAAAATACTTTTTCTCTTTTGGAACAAGTATGCACCAAGTATTTGAACTGCTTATGCCTTTGTTTGAAAAAAATCATCAATTTTCACGTGATGAGATTATTCTACATGGGCTTCATTTACTCTCAATGCACTGGAGGAGTTTAGGGTATGAGAGTGTGATGCAAGAGAGAGAATATTTTCAAAAAGCACTTCGATCTGTTGAAGATTTTGTTGATTTAGAGTTGAAGAGAAGAGAAGAAGGTGTGAAAAATGAATCGCAAGAAGAAGAATTTATCATTGAAGTGGGTGAGAAAAAGCATAAATTACTAGGATATATTGATAGAATTGATACTCTCAATAACAATAAATACACAATTATTGATTATAAAACATCAAAATCTATGGCATATATGTCTCAATTGAGAGAAGATTTGCAGCTCTACACATATGCATTAGCTCTAAAGCAATTAAAAGGAGTCTATCCACACTCAATGGCGCTGTGGTATGTAATTCACAATAGAATTGCACAAGTTGAATTTAAAGAAGAAGTAATGGAGAAAGTTGAGCAACGAATTATTGAAGGAGTTGAGGCAATTGAGAGCAATAATTTTGAGGCGCAACCGAGTTTTTTTAATTGTACATATTGCGATTTTAAAGATATTTGCAAAGATTCATTAAAATGAATTTTGCATTGTGCAAGAACAAATGAAGTAAGTGTCTTGCATATTTGCAAAAATAACCTCAAGTGATGCTAAATTTACTATACAAGAACGACTTGAAATCACATATTTAACATAAAAATATAATTATAGCTAGACTATTCTATAGTTTTCTTTAGAAAACTAATTCAGTTCAAATCCTTCTTGAATCCAACTCAATATACCTCCTCTGAGTTCATACACTTCTTGAAAATTCAAGTTATTAAATAATTGTAGAGCAGAAGAACTTCTTGATCCACTTCGACAATAAAATATATATTTTTTATCTTTATCCAAATTTTTGACTTGTTCTTCAAAGGATGATTCATAAAAATCTATATTTATAGCGCCTTCAATATGTCCTTGATTAAACTCTTCTGGTGTTCTAATATCAATAATAATATATTCATCAGAGTCAACTTTTTCCTTAAAATTTTCTACATTAACAGTTTCAATCATGTTTAAATTATTCTCACTCATGGTATTTGAAGTAGTATTTGATGATGAATTGTAGATTAATCCTGTGATAACACTACCAATAATTAGCGCTCCAGACATAATACTCAATAGTGTTGGTGAGAAAAATGCTCTTTTTTTTTGTTCCTTTTGTGTTACTCTCATAAATAATATATCGATATTTCTATTTAAATGTTTATGTTATTTATTCAATATATTCTCCTTTTTTAATTCTAAATAACTTTGAGAAATGTTTATCTAAGTATGACTTTTGAAATTGAATTTGTATTGGTTGGGCCTTAAAGAGTGCTTTTTGAATACATACTAGTTCATCAACATTTCGCACATCTTCTCTATTTCTAATTATTGTAAAAAGAAGGTGAGGAATGTTTGATTTAGTTGCGAGCTTTGAATTTTGAATGCATGAGCTAAAGTATCTACTTTGAGTAATTGGAGAAGATGTAGTGTTGAAGAGTTGAATATCTACTCCTAGTATCAAATCTTTCTCACTCATCTCATTTGTGAGCACATGATTAATGCCTGAGTTGAAGTGGTGAATAAAATCAAATCGTTTAACAATTTCTTGAGAACCTACATTTGCAATCATATGTGAGCAACTTTTTGATATGAGTTGTGTTAGCATTGTATTGGAGTATGAATATATTATTGAAAAATCACAACATTGTTTTAATGAAATGAGTGTTGAAATATGTGAATCTTTAAACTCAATAACTGGAACATTAAATTGAATTGATAAAAAAAATTGAATAGAATTACTTTTAAAAGATTCTTGAGATTGAAGCATTTTGAGAATTGTTCTATATTGTTCTTGAATTTGTGATTTAATTTGTTTGTTTTCCAACTCTTTTAGAGATGTAATTGAAAATACAATTGCAATATGTTGATTAAACGATTGATTTTGAAATGATTTGAGAGTTAATTCTTGAAGAAATTTAATATTTTCACTATATTCTACTTGCTCTGAAAAATTATATATAAATGAAGAGTGAACAAATAGTACCATTATCTACTATTTTAGTGTATAAATAAGTTTATAAAATTGTTGAATGAGTATATAATATTGTGAGAGATGAAGATTATTTTCTAGAAATTCAGGAAATTGAAAATTCAATTAAGCAAATAACAAGAAATGTTTCACTTAACTATCCAAAACCTCAAAATTCTAAATATCAAAAACGAAAATTCTTCAAAGCTCTCAAGGAAGGAAGAGAATATAATCCCCAAATGAAGTATGAAAAACGCGATATTCCTCAAGAGGTAATTGATGAGTTAATTCAATTGAAAGACTCAATTCTTCTTGAAGATGATAGGTATAAATTCAAACTTTTATTGAAAAAAAAAATTCAAGAATTTATTTTAATTTTGAAAATGTATAAGCATTGGGGAGAAATTGAATCAACAACATACTCCATTTTGTCTCGAGGAAGACCAACTCAGAAACAATATAGAAAAGCACTCTATCAAATTAAACGCTATGAAAGGGATACTGTTCGCTTCAAAAGATTATCACCTCAAAAGATTGCAAATGCACTACAAGAAGAAGTATATAAACTCACAGGAGAGAATATTCGAGTGTGTTTTGAAGAACTTGCAAATAAGGTGATGATTAGAGCAAAGAGTGGAATTATTTCAATTAATCCTCAAGAAACATTCACATCACTAGATTTAGAACGTTTAAAAGTTCATGAAATTCAAACACATTATATGCGCTATTTTAATGGCTCAAAACAGCCAATTGAAATATTACAAAATGGAACTCATAATTATATTAAAACTGAAGAAGGACTCGCTGTTTACATGGAGCACAAACATAATGTGTTATCAAAAGCTCAATTATTTATTTATGCAGGAAGAGTAGTTGCAAATTATTTATCGATGCATTATGGGTTTTATGATATTTTTCAACGGCTCAAAAAATTAGGGTTTAAAGATGAAGATGCATATAAAATCACACTTCGCTCAAAGAGAAATTTAAAAGATACATCTCAAATAGGTGGATTTACAAAAGATTATATTTACTTTGTTGGTTTTTATGAGGTTAAAGAGCATTTAGAAAAATATCCTGAAGATTTTGAAAAATTATTCACTGGAAAAATTAAACTTAAAGATTTGAAAACTCTAGAGGAGTATTTGAAGAAGTATGGGTAGAAATCTTTTATAAATATTACTGTAATATCTTCATAATCTCCTTTGCATATTTCTTTGCAATAAAACTCTCTTCTCCTAAAATAAACATAATATCTTCTTCTCGTGAAATTGGTTGTGAGAGGAGCATATCTAATTGTTCATTTCTCATAACTTGATGTGTTTGAATACCAAGGCGATTTGCAATTGAGAGTCTAAATTTTTTAAGTTCTTGTTGTTTCAAATTACTCCTTGATGTTTCACTCATTGAGCCTATTGCTTGTTTAGTAGTTGAAGATTGTTTTTCAAATAAAAATGTATGCAGCTGTTTTTGTGCGTTTTCTTCAAATGCTTTAGTTTCATTTTTTGGGAAGAATTGGGTAAGTATTCCTGTATATAATACAAAGAGTTTTTGTTTTGCACGTGTGCATGCAACATAAAATAATCTCAATTCTTCTTGAAATTTGTCATAACTTGAAATAGATTTCACGTGAGCAATAAATTCATTATCTTGCACCTTATTAGGAAAATATTGAGTTGATGCGTCTAAAATAATAACTCTCTGCGCTTCTTGACCTTTTATTGCATGAATTGTTGCAAGGATAATTTGACTCTCATGAATTGGCTCTTGACGTTTAGTTGAAAAATCGTCAGATTTTAGATTAAATTTAATTGAGTGTGTGTTAAGAATTTTTGAAAAGTCTTCAAGCGTTCTATTTGTTCGTGCAAGTACAAAAATCTCATTTGGATTTATTTGTTCTTTTAAAGCTGTTTTAATATGATGCATGGCAATTAAAAATTCATCTTCTTGACTTTTACACTCAATAATTTCAACTGCCTTTTCAACATTATTCTTAACTGGAGTTTTTAAATCATTTAATTGAAGTGGCTTTATGATTGAATTAGATAGATCAACAAGTGTTGTGTTGGACCTATAGTTATACTCAAGCATAATAATATGAGGATTAGAAAAATAAGTATCAAATCTCATAATAAAGTCAATATCACTTCCTCTCCAATTATAAATTGATTGTCTTGGATCTCCCACACAAAATATGTTTTCATATTTTAGTGTTTGAATTAATTTGAGTTGCAGAGCATTAATATCTTGAAACTCATCAACGAGAATATGTGAGAATTGAGGAATAAAATTTGGAGTTTGAGCGTATAATTGAGTTGTAAATAAAATCTGATCTGTAAAATCACGCAGTTTTCCTGTTTGCATCTTTTGAGGAATTTCTTGCAAAATAATTTCAATTTTTCGAGCAATGTGTTGTATTGATTGAGGTGCATTTTTTGCATACTCAACAATGTCTTGTTTTGTATTTTTTGAATAATCAAGAATTGAAAATATTTCGTAGCAAAATGTTAAAAATAATTCTTCGCTTGATTTTTCTTTGAGCTGTCTTGTTGAGAAATATTCTCGCTTAATTTGTTCAAATTGAATGTTATTCTCCTGCATAATTGATCTCATTATTTGAATTTTATGAGAAAATTGTAATACTTGAGATGATGAAATTTCAATATTCTCACGCTCTGCTCTTCTAAGTTCTTGCTCACAAAATGAATTGAATGTGTGAACTACTACATTGAATAACTGTGCTTCATGTAATCGTTTTCTCATCTCATCTCGCGCTTTTGTTGTAAATGTAATTGCTAAAATTTCTTCTTCTCTCACCCCTCGAAATTTCACTAAAAACTCAATTCGTTTAATTAAAACAGTTGTTTTCCCACTTCCTGCTCCTGCTATTGTTAAAAGGGTTGGGTGTGTATCTAATACGCTGAGTTGCTGTTTCTCATTTAAACCTTGAGTGAAAAATGAAAATTGAGGTAGGATTGATTGCAAATGAGATAAATCACTCTCTACAATTGTTGAATTTTGAATAGGATTAATAGTTATAGTTTCTTCTTGAACACCATTATAATTTTTAGAAGGTGTGATTAACTCATCTCTTCCTTTTGGAGTAATTCTTAATGTTTTGAGCCCATTTTGTGTATATTTGAATGTAATAAGCTCGTCTTTTTCAAGTTCTCCAATAATTGCGTAAATATGGCCTTTTTTAAGTTTATATAAACATCCGTATAAATCTTGTTCATCAAGTCTATTTCTCTCAATAGTTGGATTAATATCTCCGATGAGAAACGAGACAAGTGTTGTTTTTCCAATATTAAACTCAAGTGATTTCATTGCTTGAAGAATTTGAATGTGATATGATTGCATCTACTAAATTTTATGAAAACTACTTTTTAAGTATTTGTATTGAGAGGAGTAGAATTAATCTCTAAAATCTAACTCAAAGTCTATACTTCTTTGGAATAGTTTCTCATATAATTTAATGTATCCTTTGGGCAATTCTTCTTCATTATTTATAATATAATCAAAATCATACCAACTTGCCTCTCCTTCATTTTTAATATATCCAACTTGTAATTTTGAACTATTTGAGTCGTTACATTTTGCTTTAAACACTCCAACAACTCCTTTGCTTGTGATAAACGTGCCTTGTTTAATAACTTTAAACTCATTTAAATCAATGTTTAATTCTTCCCATATTTCTCTTTTCGCTGCTGCGTATTCATTATTATCATATTCTTCAACCTCTCCTCCAAATCCGTTTAATTTTAAATGCAAATGAGACAAATGTGGTTTATGAGCAACTTCTTTTCTCACCAAATAAATTTGCTTATTATGTTCATCAATGAAGAAGACAACAACATGTGTAGATTTCATATATAAAATATTATTTTTGATGTTTATTAAAGTATGTGAAAAATTTAATTAAAAAATATTTTTACATATGTAAAAAAAATTCTACATTTTATTTAAATATTTAGACTTGAATATTTAATTATGACAATTTTACTAGCATATAGAAATCATAGTAATAGAGAGGGAGTAGAATGTGGTATTATATCACCACTAGAACATAAATTAAAAGAACTTGAGAGTGAATTTGGAGAATTAAGAACTTCTTCTCAGTTTGATCCATTAGGGTTTGAAAATATAGATTCAACTGATTTATATGTTCCATTGATTTATTCTACTCATTGTTTAGAAGGAACTCATATGGAAAAGAGATTTCAAAGAGAATTTGAACATTTTCCTAACAAAGATGTTTTTTGCGTTGCATTAATTAAAAGTGACTTGCAAATTCCTCAATACGGAGTTTGTAAACCTTCTATAGCTGAAGTTATTAGATTTGAAGAAAAAAGAGATTTACTAGAAAAAATACAAAAATATGTTTTAAGTAAAGTAGATGGAAGTAGAAAAGCGGCATAAAAGATAAATTATAATTTTTCATCTTGCGTAGAAAGATTTAACTAATTAATACTTTTCTTGATTTTATCAAGAATCTTCTTATTGCTATCATTCCACACAAGCATGTGCTCTAGTACTTCATCAAATCTACTCACAGCAATTACTTTCATCTCTTTTTGGAGTTCTTCTTTAATAATTAAATCTTGCATATTTGTAGCTGGAACAAGAACAGTTTTAATTCCTTGCTCATATGCTCCTTCAACTTTTGCGCTCACTCCTCCAATAGGTAGAACTTCTCCTCGAATTGATAAAGACCCCGTCATTGCAATAGATTGGCGAATTGGGATTTTAAAGTAAGCTGAAAATATTGCAGTTGCAATTGCAATACTTGCACTATCTCCATCAACATTATATGCTTGTACAAATTGAACATAAATATCTTTACTATCTTTAATATCTTCTCCAAATGATTTTTTCATAATTGCTGAAATATTAGTAATACTCTCCTTTGCAATATCTCCCAATTTTCCTGTTGCAAAAATCTCTCCTTTCTTTCCACCCGGAGTGACCTCTGCTTCAATTCCCATCACCATTCCAGCATATGGAGGAACTTGTCCAATCACTGCTAGACCATTGACTTTTCCAATTTCTTCTCCTGAAGTTGAAATGAGTGAGTAATTTTTTCGATTATCAACATATCGTGAAATCATTTGACTCTCAATACTCTTCACTTTATCAAGTGCTTCTTGTACATGCTCAGCGCTCACTAATTGTTTTTTATGCCCATTAGCTATATCACCAGCAGCCCTTACAATTCCTCCTAAATCTCTAAAGCGAGTTGTGAGTTCTCTTCCTTTATCAGCTCTTCTCTTCGCTTCTCGAATAATTAACTCACAAGCTTCAGGTAGGAAATGTGGAATTTTTCCATCTGTTTTTACTTCTTGAGCAATGAATTGAACAATTTTTTGACGATTCTCAATAGTATCATCCATATTATCTTTCATATATACTTCATAACCATATCCACGAATTCTTGATCGAATTGCAGGGTGCATATGTTTAAGTGTTTCCATATTCCCAGCAGCTACTAATACAAAATCTGTTGGAGCAGGAGTTGATCTAACCATTGCACCTGCTGATCTCTCTGATCTTCCTGTAATTGGCATTTGTTTTTCTTGAATTGCAGTGAGTAGTTCTTGTTGCATTTCAGGATGCAGAGTTGCAATTTCATCAATAAATAATACTCCTCCACTTGCTTTATGAATCATTCCTGGCACAATTCTCATATGAGGCGGAGTTCCCATTCCTCCACTTTGAAACGGATCGTGTAAAACATCTCCAAGTAGTGCACCACTGTGAGCTCCTGAACCATCTTCAAAAATAACTTCTTTTTCTGAATTATCAATAATGAGTTTTGGAGAACCTTGACCATCTGAGGAAGGCATTTGCATTCTCTTTGACATTGTCATTGATAAAATAACTGAGAAGAGAATAAATCCTCCCATTAAAAATGCTGAGACAATCCACGCACCATATACTTCAGGAGGCAAAGTTTCATTCACATACAAATTATGAATCCACGCCCACACTGCAGCAACTGCGAGCAAAATAATTAAAATAAATCCAAGACTTCCTTTTGCAGACATATTCATTTGAGGCTTTGAACTATCAACAATTTTTTTACCATCTCCAGCTTTTGTAACTTTAATAATTGGGTTATTCTCATCTTTAAAATTCGGGTATGAGAGCATATCAAGTGCATTTTTTGTTGATAAAATTTCTGCAAGTGCTTTACCTAGAAGTGATTTTCCAGTTCCTGGCTCTCCAAGTAATAATACATGTCTTCGTTGTTTTGCTGCTTTTTTAATTAACTCAAGTGCGTCTTGTTGACCAATAACACTATCTATGAGTTTGTTTGAAAGTTTAATCTCACTTGTATCTTTAAAATTTAAATATTGTTTAGAATCAACAGATTCTGATTTTTTAGTATTAGCAGTTGCTTCTTTACTCTCCATTATTAAAATATATTCATATTTGTTTAAAAATATTGTGTATATGAGAAGGTGAATAATAATTATTTATTCAACATTTTCAATATGAGGATTACTTGATCTAATCAATTTTTCAGTTTCAACAACAACTACAATTGCTAGACTACAACTTATAATCCAAAGCCACGCCCACAAACCAATTGGCGCAGTTTTAAATAATTCATTTACAGATGATGAGTATGTAATAATCATTTGAAGTACAAACATCGCTACAACTCCATACCAAATATTTACATTACTCCAAAAACTATGCTTCCAAATAGGCTGTTTTAAATTTCTACAACTGAATAAATAAAACATTTCTCCAAAAATAAACATATTCATGGCAACTGTTCGAGCTGCTTCAACAGAATAATTGAACGCAAGAGCTAAATGAAATAGACCATATGCAAATGCGCTTAAAATGACTCCTACAACAACAATTCGTTGTAGTAAAATTGGAGTTAAAAATGAACTATTAGAATCATGGGGAGGTCGTTTCATAATATCTTTATCTTTTGGCTCAAACGCAAGCATTAATCCCAATAATACAACTGTTGCCATATTTACCCACAATAATTGAATAGGCTCAATTGGGAGCAGTCCTCCCAAAATAACTGCAAAAATAACAATTAGACCTTCTCCTAAATTTGTTGGCAAATTCCAAGTTAAAAATTTCACTAAATTATCATACACTCCCCTTCCTTCTTGAACTGCTGCTTCAATTGTTGAGAAATTATCATCTAATAGCACCATATCAGCACTCTCTTTTGTCACATCAGTTCCCGTAATTCCCATTGCAGTTCCAATATTTGCTTGTTTTAAAGCAGGAGCATCATTGACACCATCTCCTGTCATCGCAACGACTTTGTGTTGTTTTTGTAAAATCTTTACCAGTCTAATTTTATCCTCTGGTGATACTCTTGCAAACACTGAAGTTTGTTGAATAATATTCTCTAACTCACTATCACTCATTTCTTGAAGTTCAACTCCACTCACTGCTTTGTCTGTATGCTTAAGACCAATTTTTTTAGCAATTGCAAGCGCTGTGAGCATATGATCTCCTGTTATCATTTTAACATCAATTTGTGCCTGATGACAGTTTTTAATACTCTCAATAACTTCTTCTCGAGGAGGATCTATCATTGCTTGAAATCCTAAAAATTCTAAATTCTCTAAATCTTTATGAGTTATTGTCTTCTTATCGGTGTAAAACTTAGCAAACCCCAAAACTCGCAACCCTTCTTTAGCATACTTTTCAGTTATTTTATTAAGACTTTTTGCATTTTTACATTTTTTTGTAATAACTTCTGCTGCACCTTTTACATACACAACTCCTGACTCATGCAATGTTGCCATGTACTTTGTTTTTGATTCAAATGGAATAGTGTGAATTCTTGGGTCATTTTTAATCGTCTCTTCAATGTCAAAATCTGCTTTTTTTGCACTAATTAATAATGAAGCTTCTGTTGGATCTCCAACGATTTTAAACTCTTGAGTTTCTCCATCAAATTCTAAATGCGAATCATTACACAAAACTCCTGCTCTTACACACTCATTAAATGATTTAGACGAAGAATACTCAACACTTCCTTTTATTTCCCCAGTTGTTTCATATCCAATACCTCCAATTGAAAACTCACCCTCAAGGGTGTATATTTTTTGAACAGTCATCTTATTTTGAGTAAGCGTTCCTGTTTTATCTGAGCAAATAACTTGTGTGCTCCCAAGTGTTTCAACTGCGGGGAGTTTTGTAATAATTGCATTTCGCTGAGCCATTCGTGAAACTCCAATTGCAAGTGTAATTGTAATTGTTGCTGGAATACCTGATGGAATAACAGCTACTGCAAACGCAACTGAGAGCAAAAATATTGTGAGTAATTCTTCACCTTTCAATACCCCAAGCCCAAAAATAAATACTGTAATTACTAAAATAATAGTCAAGAGCATTTTTGAGAATTGTCTTGTTCGAATTGTAAGTGGTGTGTCTAAAATATCTGCTTTAGCAATTAAATCATTAATTTTTCCAATCTCAGTTCTATCTCCAATTTCAACAACAAGTCCTTTTCCACTTCCTGATGTAACAAGTGTTCCATAATAAGCTATATTTTTCCTATCAGCTAGTGGAGTTTTACTCTCTAAAGTTGTTACTTTTTTAAATGTTGGAACTGACTCTCCTGTGAGCATTGATTCATTAATTCTAAGCTCATCACTTCTCACCACTCTCAAATCAGCAGGAACTTTACTTCCAGCGTCTAGTAATACTAAATCTCCAATTGTGAGCTCACTAGTTGGAATTTGATGAACAACTCCATTTCTCATCACTCGTGCATTTTCTTGAATTGTTTTAGAAAGTGAATTTACAGCAGAGATTGCCTTATATTCTTGTACAAACCCAATGAGTGCATTAATAATGACAACTAAAAAAATAAAGGCACTATCTACATAGTGTTCTAGAAATAATGTAACAAGTCCTGCAATAATTAATATGACTACAAGACTTTGATTAAATTGAGATAATAATAATAGAAATGGATTAACTCCTTTTTTTTGTGTAATCTTATTTTCACCATATTTCTCTTGCCTTCGCTTAACTTCATTCTCGCTCAATCCTGTATCTTTAGAAGTTTCTAAAATATTTTCAATATCTTTTGTACTATGCCATGAAATTTCTCTAGACTGATCCATATGAGAAATAAATATAATTTCAGATTAAAAAGAAGAGTTGTATTTAAATAATAGTTACGAGTAGACATTATTCAATTCTAAGATGTGTTCATTGAAGAGAGTTTTGTTCTCTAACTTCAGCTCTAATTGATAATTTTATCATCTCAGAGAATATAATAATTGAAGATGTAATAATAATATAAAGGATAGTATGACTGCTCCAAAAATAGATGTATTGTCAAAAAATCCTTCATTTTTCAAACAATTTAAAATTGTACTCAAATCAATATGCATAAAATTAACGTGTAATCCTTCTAATTTTGAAACATGTAATTTATATATAATTTTTATAAAATAAGTATAGAGTGAACACACCATAAAATGCTTGAAAAAACATATGTAATAGTTCTTTATCATAACTTTTGAAGATTCTTTGAGATAATCTTAAGCCTTTAGCCTTGAGAATTCTCCATAATTTGTGGGATACTCAACGAAGTTCAGGCCACTTCCTCGATACAATTGTATAGATGAGAGGATTTGGGGATGTTGGCTTTCTTCCTCTTTGTTGTTCATCTAATAGTGTGTCATTATTTGTGTGATATATCCAATTATAAATAGTTCTTCGAGAAACTGGATAAACTTGAAGGAGATAAGTGGTCGAAATTCCTCTCTTATATTGCTTCACAATCCACTCTTTTTTGTAAAGGGTATGATTTTTTTAGTATAAATCTTCATTTTTCTTTGTTAAAATAAAGAAAAATTACAATTATAGTTGGAAATGTGCCATAATTATAGTTTAGAACACATATAATGTTCTCCCACAAAATTTAAAAATATTTTGTGTTTGTAATTATAAGATGACATTTGGACACAATTCTCAAAACTATCTTCTTGGAGAAACGAAAAAAGAGCAAGACAGATACTTATATTTAATCAACAAATTTTTTAATGGACAAACATTGTGGGAGAGAACTCAACTTGAAAATGAAAATGGACTTGTTGGATTGTGTATGGGAGAATGCTCAACATTTATATACGGAGATCATTTTTGTCTTGCTTCCCACAATAGTGATATGCAATGTCAATACGCTGGTGAGAGAGTAAATGGTGGAAATCCGTTTCAGCTATGTAACTATTTTTAAAGAGTTTCAAAGACAATTTGAAAATAGTAGATGTATTAACCCTGAATATTTTAGAAATATTAGAAAAATATAGAAAATATTATTTGAATTTAAATCTTTGAGAGCAACGCTTGAATAATACTTGCAATTGATGATATGGAGAGCACAATTAGTAGTGGAATTGACAAGAGAGGAAATGAATAATATACAATTATAATGAACAAAGCAGCCCACATGCTCGTGCACCAAGAACATACAATCAACTCATTAATTGTGTAGAAAAAAGAATTTGTTGCACTTTTGCGCTTTATACCATCACGAATACTTTGAACAATTTTATCCTTCATAATAAATCGAGTTAAGCGTTGTGTTGCCAAAGCCATGAGAACAATGATTAACAAACTAGGAGGCATTGAATTTTGAATGGAAATTCTATTAATAAGTATAAATCCAATTAGTATTACTACAAATGATACTGTGAACACATAATTCCAAATATAATATTTCTCATCAATCTTCATAAAAATATAAAATATTTTTTATTTATAAACATACTCCTTAAAAAGTGTAAATCTATAAAATACAAACGTTAATAAAACCACTAAATCATACTCAAATTATGCCCAACAAATCAACACAAAAATTTCTCTTTGGAGTATCAATATTTTTATTTTTTCTCATCCTCATATTGGTATCATATCAATATTTAACATTTGAACACCTCATTGAATACAAAGAAATTCTCAAAGAATTTGCTCTTCATAATTTTCTACTCTCAATATTACTCTTCATTATTATTGTTACAATAATTACAAATTTACCAATTCCCCTCTCAGCTGTGTCTAAAATTTTCTCAGGATTCATTTTTGGATTTTGGCTTGGTACACTGCTCAATATAATTGCAACATTTCTCAGCGCAATGGTTGGATTTTATTTCTCAAGATATCTCTTTAAGAGTTATTTTCAACGAAAATTCAAATCATATCTTGAAAAGATAAACCCTGAAATTAAATCATTTGGATTTAATTATTTTCTCTCAATGAGACTGTTTTTAGTATTTCCATATTTTCTAATAAACATTTTGGGTGGAATTACAGCCATTTCTCAAAAAAAATATGCACTAACTTCATTATTAGGAGTTATTCCAGCATCATTTCTCTACGCATATGGAGGTCTTCAAATTAATCTAATTTCATCTCCAAAAGATATCATCTCAACAGAAATTCTCCTCCTCTTCATTACACTCTCAATTCTTCCCCTTATGCATGCACTCTTGCAGCACACATCTATTCAAAGAAGACTTCATATAAGAAAATAATTCACCAACTGACCAATGTTTTTATAAATATAATCGTATCAATTAGTAATAGATTAATAATTTAGTATTACAAAATTAAATTATAGTTATATTATGTATAGAAAAATGGCATATTTACGACAACCAATTATTGCAGTTCTAGGTCATGTTGATCATGGGAAAACATCTCTTCTTGATTATGTTCGAAAATCAAATATTATTTCAAAAGAAGCAGGTGGTATTACACAACACATTGGTGCAACTGAAGTAACAAAAAAAGACTTGAAACGTGTTGTAACAAATTTGCCTGATGATAAGATTAAAGTGCCGGGGCTATTATTCATCGACACACCTGGACATAAAGCTTTTACATCACTAAGAAAGCGAGGAGGTTCGATTTGTGATATTGGAATTTTAATTGTTGATATTAATGAAGGGTTCAAACCACAAACAATTGAAGCACTTGAAATTTTAAGAAGTATGAAAACCCCATTTGTCATTGCTGCAAATAAAGTAGATCTACTTCCAAAATGGCAGTCACATAAAGATCCAAAATTACTCAAATCTATTGAAAAACAACAAGAACAAGTAATTTACAATTTAGAAGAAAAAATCTATCAAATTGTTGGTAAAGTCTCAGAGTATGGATTTGACTCAGATAGATTTGATAGAGTTCAAGATTTTAAAAAACAAGTTGGAATTGTGCCAATTTCTGCAATGAGTGGTGAAGGAATGCCTGAGTTACTCTCAACTCTCATTGGACTTACTCAAAGGTTTATGGAGCAAAAACTCACAATTGATGAGACAAATGTTGGAAAAGGAGTTATTTTAGAAGTGAAAGATTATCCTGGACTTGGAAAAACAATTGATGTCATATTGCACGATGGAGTCATTCGACAAAATGATACAGTGCTTGTATTAGATATTGATGAAGTGAAGCAATCAAAACTGAAGAGTATTTTAAAACCAGCTGAGTTGAAGGAAATTCGTGACTCATCAACTAAATTTACGAGTTTAAAAGAAATTCAAGCAGCAAGTGGGGTAAAACTCGCATGTCCTGAATTAAAAGATGTAAAAGCAGGAATGCCAATTGTAGTTGTTCCACAAGATAAAAAACAAGAAGAGATTGAAGTGTATAAAGAAGAATTACTCAAAGAAGAAGCTGAGCTCTCAATTAACACGCAAGAGAGAGGAATTTTAGTGAAAGCAGATACATTAGGATCACTTGAGGCACTCTCATTTATTTTAGAAGAACACAACATTCCCCTAAGAAAAGCATTAGTTGGAAAAGTAAGTAAAAAGGATGTCATGGACGCAGGAGCAGATGTGAATTTAATTCCTCAAAATGCAATAATTTTAAATTTTTCTCAATCAATTGATGAAGAAACTCTGCAACTTGCAAAAGAGTATGAAGTAGAAGTCATATCATCTGATATTATCTATACACTGCTTGACTCAGCTCAAAGCTGGCTTGCAAAAAAACAACAAGAAATTGAGCGAGAAAAACTCTCTGGTTTAATTATGCCCTTTAAAATTAGAATTCTACCACGGTGTATTTTTAGAGCGTCAAACCCTGCAATTGTTGGATGTAGAGTTGAAGGAGGAACGCCAACTCTTCAAAAAAGTGTTATGACAAATATGGGAAAAAAGGTTGGAAAAATTAAATCAATTCGTGATAAAGAAGACTCACTTTCTAAACTTGAAATTGATAAAGAAGGAGCATTTGCTATTGAAGAGCTAATTGTTGGAAGACACGTTGAAGAAGAAGATTGTTTATATTCATTTATGGGAGAGGAGAATTTTCGTGAGTTGAAGAAGAATGTGAATTTATTGAGCTCACACGAAAAGGCTGTGATGAAAGAAATTGCAGAGATTATGCGTAAAGAGAACTCACTTTGGGGAGTATAGCTTACGCTAAGTTGCTACGCAACTTGAATTTTTTGAATTCGAGTATAACGAGAACAATTTTTTTGCACAACTTTTTTCTTAAAAAAGCTGTTGAGGGGGTATGAAGTTGTTAAGTTGCTACGCAACTTGAATAGTTATTAGCAACGCAGTTGCTGAAGTATATTTTTTAAAAGGGATTGAGTGTAACGATGTCTCTTCTCACAAGGTTCGGGAGTGAAACTCCTGAGCTAGGGATTATGCGTAAAGAGAACTCACTTTGGGGAGTATAGCTTACGCTAAGTTGCTACGCAACTTGAATAGTTATTGGCAACGCAGTTGCTAGAATATAAATTTTAAAAAAGATAAAAATTAGCGATACCTTCTTGTAAAAAAATTTTTACATTTCATTTATAAATAATATTCTTCTATTATTAATTATGAATGAAGAAGAAAGAAAAAAAATAAACGAATTTGACTATGAGTATCATAAACTATTACAATTTTTACATGATAAAGGAGACCAAAAAGAAGATAGAACTGGAGTTGGAACAATTTCTCATTTTGGATATCAAATGAGATTTGATTTGTCAAAAGGATTTCCATTACTCACTACAAAAAAAGTATTTCATAGATCAATTTTTCATGAACTAATTTGGTTTTTACAAGGTTCGACAAATATTAAATATTTAGTTGACAATAATGTGAATATTTGGAATGAGTGGCCATTTCAATTTTATTTGAAAAAAAATGGTTTAGAGGAGGATTATCCTAAATACAGTGAAGAATGGGGAGAAAAATTAAAAGAATTTGTTCAAGATATAAAAGAAGATGATAAATTTGCTAAAGAGTGGGGTGAACTAGGTCCGGTGTATGGGAAACAGTGGAGAAATTTTAATGGCTTTGATCAAATTTCATGGCTTCTTAACGAAATAGAAGAAATTAAAAAAGGAAATTTCAAAAGTGGAAGAAGGTTGGTGGTTAGTGCTTGGAATGCTGCTGAAATTGAAGAAATGCAAAAATCAGGTCTTCCTCCCTGTCATACAATGTTTCAGTTTTATGTGAAAGATAATAAACTCTCATGTCAGCTATATCAAAGATCAGCTGATGTCTTCTTAGGTGTTCCATTTAATATCGCCTCCTACGCAGCTTTAACTTACATGATTGCTCATGTATGTGATTTAGGAGTTGGAGATTTTGTTCATACGTTTGGAGATGTACATATTTACAATAATCACTTTGATCAAGTTAGGGAACAATTAAATAGAGAAAGTTTTGAGCCTCCTAAATTGAAAATTAATACTTCAACAAAAGATTTATTTAACATTAAGTTTGAAGACTTAGAAATTATTGAATATAAATCACAATCTTCAATTAAAGCTCCTATTGCAGTATAGATAAAAAATAAATGGATGAGTAAAATATGGAAAATTTAATAAAAAGTAATACAAAAAAAATTGCAATGATTTGTGCGTTGTGTGAAGCAAATAATGTGATAGGGGATAATGGAAACATTCCTTGGCATATACGAGAAGATTTTAAAATTTTCAAAGAATTGACTCAAGGATGTTCAATTATTATGGGGAGAAAGACGTGGGATTCCCTTCCTAAAAAGCCTCTTCCTAATCGAGAGAATATTGTAATTTCTTCAACACAAAGAGAAGAATATGAACATTGGGCGTGTGATTTAAATACTGCAATTACATATGCAAAATTACTTGAAAACTCAAATGAATATATTTGGATTATTGGTGGTCAAAGAGTGTATGAAGAAGGTTTAGAAGTATGTGATGAATTACATTTAAGTTTTGTTCATGGTGAATATCAAGGAGATACTTACTTTCCACAAATACCTCTTGATATATTTAAAGAAGATGAGAAAAAAAGAAAAATTTATATTGACTTTACGTATAAAGTGTATGTTAGAAAATGAATAAAAATGAATTAGACAAAAAAAATGCGTTTGAAGGATTTGAACAAGAAGTATTAAGTAGAGAAGGGAGATTCACATCTGATGGCTTCATTAAACAGTTGTTTGAAAGAAGTCCATTCTTGATGGGTGAAAAATTTGAATATGATACTTTTAAAAATAAATTTTTAGAAGAATTTAAACAGTGGTTTGATAAAAGAAAATGTGATTTATTAGACGAAATTAAAAAGAAAAATCCTGAGATAGAAGGAGTTGAATTTGGACTATACACGATATCTCTATACTCTCAATTAGAAATTTTACAATATATTATTAAAACCGAAAATATGAAAATAATTGAAAAGTTAAATAAATTAAATAAAAATTAAAATATAATTTTACTTATTATTTGGACTATTTTTTGTAAATGCTTCTGTTACCATATTATTCAACCATCGTTTTTGAGCATCTGCTTTTTCTTGTTCTGCAACTTCTTGAGCGATTTTATTTTTTTCTTCCACATCAAAGAGTATTTTTTATTTCATTTAAATTCTTTGTGTATAAATAGAGAGTGAAGAAATTTAAGCAACTCTTCTAGTTGGAGAATTATTATTATTATTATTATTATTATTATTATTATTTGCTGCTTTTTCTCTCAACTCATCAATTGAAAAAGTATTTGGATCTCTTCTTTTTCGAGGTTTTTGATGAAGAAATTCTATTTTAATTTGTGTTTTCTCAATAGGTATTTTTTGAATTGTGTTCATAAATTCTTGCTCATCATGGGTGATAAAAAATGCAGAATTTCTCTGAGTATTTTGAAAATAAATTTGATTTGATATATTATATAATTACATTCCATCTCAATCCATTCATAATTTACTTCCCCAATTCTTGAAACTATTACAATGAAAGGACTATTTTTATCTTTTTCCATTGCTTGAAATTGACTAATTATTTGGTTTTTGATTTGTTGAGTCTCATTTCCTGTGTATGAGATATAATTAACTTTCTTTTTGTATTCAATAAATAGCTCACTAAATCTTTGGGTTGAAATTTTAAAAATTTGATATATAAGTTTTGAGTTTATTTCTTCAAGATATTTATCGTATCCAAATATTGCAATATATGATTCAACACAAATTTTTATCACTTTTTGTTCTTGATAAGTAGGGTTAATTTTGAATTTCAAGTCTATGAATCTGACTACTGGGTCTGAATAATTAATTATTGGTACTTGATTCTCTTCAATCGTATCTGAATTATCAATAGTGAAACTGAACATTTTATTGAGAAAATTGATTCTTTTCTTGTGAGATATTTGAACATTTGATTCAAACAATGGTGACTTGAAACTAACTTGTTGAGCTATTTGAGTAATTGTTTCATTTCCTAACGGCACAACAAATGTTTCTCTAAAACTTTTTACTCCAAGTGTTCTATAATAAAAAACTCCAAAATCGTGTAAATCTTCAACAGAGAAATCATTTTCATTTATCATAAGTATAATGCAGTTGGAGGAGTATTTAAATATTTTGGAGAAAAGAATTTAATATTATTTTAAATAATTTAGATTTAATCATTAAAGAAATTAAGAAGAGTCAAAATAATAGAGACTATTCATACTCAGAACTAAAAAAAGCTTTAATAGATTTTTTCGCAATTATAATTTTAAACAATGAATATTATTTAGAAGAACTACAATCAATAATTAAGGATTCAATTTCTTTTTATTTAAAATTAGAACAAGAAGACAAATATAGATTATTTTCTTATATGAAATTAATTGGTTGTTGGATAAATTATCTAACAAAAATGGATAAAAAATTTTTGAATAAATTTAATGAAACTACAAGTAGTGATTTAAAATTAATAATGAAAGAAAGAGAAGATTTAAATTTTAAAGCAATTCAACCTAAATTAGAAGAATATGGATATTTTAGTGAAATGACAACTTATCAAGAAGGATATTGGTTATATTCTTCAAATTTATGGACAAATGAATTTCAAAATAATGTTAGTTCTTATTTTAATTCAGACTTAGAAATCTATAAGAAATATCATTATAAATTAAAGGAATTGAAATCTAAAGATTAATTTTTGGCTAAATTTTACAAAATAGGACATAAAATTCCAAAAATTTTCACATATATTCCATTCTGAATTAATATTACTATTTTCTTTAGAGAAGGTGATTTCTTCATCATATTTATTAATAGAGAAGTGTTCGGAAATACTAATAGCAAAAGATTATCTTGAGTATTTATGAAAATATAGTAATAATTTCAGAGTAACTGGCGAGAATCGAAACTCTTGACTTGCTCAAGTGTAAAAAAATCTTTGATTTTTGCTTACCTCTGGCGATGTGAGATTAGAGCAACTGGCGAGAATCGAACTCGCGACCTCGTCCTTACCAAGGACGCGCTCTACCACTGAGCCACAGCTGCGTAAGTATTAATTATATTCTCATATGTTTTAAAAATCTTCTCTTCTTCATTGTACACAATATTTATAAATATTTATGTTGATGTTGATATATGATAGATGTAGCATTATGGTATTTATTTCCAATTGCCATACTTATTGCTTCAATTTCAATGTTAATAGGAGTTGGAGGAGCAATATTATTCACACCTTTATTTATTATATTTTTAGATTTTGAACCAATCCATGCACTTGCAGCAGGAATGATTATTGAAATATTTGCACTCTCAAGTGGATTGTTTGCATATTTAGAGAAAAAAATATTACCACTTCAAGAACTTAGAAAACTCACCCTATTTGTTATATTTGGAACATTTATCGGAGTAATTATTGCACAGTTCATACCTTCTCTATTTATTCAAATAGGACTATTTTTGTTATTAAGTTATTTTAGTTATTCATTTATTTCAGATGGAAGAGAGTGTTTACATAAACACCCGGATTTAACTCATCATCATTATCATCCCAAATTAACAATAGATTCAACAACAAAATATACATCTACATTTGGAGGATTTTTACTCGGTTTACTCTCAGCAGGACTTGGAGAAGTGAATGAATATAATTTTTTACAACGAAAAAAATTAAGTCCAAGTGTTGCAGCTGGTAGCTCAATCTTTCTCATCAGTATTTCAGCAACAGTTTCAATTATTATTCATATGATATTTATTATTTCAAAACAAGAATTATATGTGTTTTCACAAATTCTCTCAATTTTGATTTTTTGTGTTCCTGGAGTCATTATTGGTGCACAACTTGGAGTTCATTTAACAAAGAGATTTTCAAATGGTGGAATTGAACTATTTGCAGGAGTATTATTTTTATTTCTCGCAGCAATTATGATTGTTAATATTGCATTATTTTAGTAAACATTGTTTAAAATAAAAATAAATTAGTTGATAATATCAAAATTAAACAAATCTATACATTTATATATGAGTATCAACTAAATAAATTATGGAACAACATATAACCTCAATTATCGTATTATTAATTATACTCATCATATCAGCTCTTCCGCTGCATTTTGCAGTTAAAATAATGGGTGGAAAAACATATTTGATAAAAACAATTCTTGTAATGTTTCTCTCATCAATTATAGTTGTGCTTGTAAATCTATTATTGCCATATGGAGCAATACTTGCTTTTATTGTTTTAATTTGGATTTATCGTGAAATGTTTAGACTTAAGTGGATTAAAGCATTATTAGTGTGGTTGCTCCAATTAATCTTTGTAACAATTCTACTCTCTATAGCAGCGCTCATTGGAGTATCATTTACAATATTTTCAATTTCCTCCTCTTTACTCTTCTAATTTTTAAATTTAGAGTTATCTTAGAAGAAATGGTAGCAGAATTGGTTTTTTCAAAAACCCTTCTTTAATCATTTTATTTGACCATTTTAAATCCTCAAGAGCGATTTTACCTACATACAAATCATTTAAATCTCCTCCTTGTTCATAAAATGCTTTTACTTCAAAATACCCTTTCAAATACACATGATCTTTAATATACCCACCTCCTCGATGAGCTCGAACACTTAATGTCCAAGCAGTATCATCATTAAACCAATGGGACTTCAATTCATCAAATGTTTGAGTAAAACTATTATTTTCAATAATACTATTAACAGCAATCACTCGTCCAGCATAATTTCTTAATAATTCATAATCACTACATCCGCTTAATTCTTCACTCAATGCTGCAAGTCCTTCTTCTGTTGCTAAATATCCAGGAATTCCTAGACCTAAATTCTTTAAAGGTTGATTGAGACCATTGACACATCTCAAAGTGTGAACGCCAATTTCATGAACTGCTAAGCGTTTATCATCTCCTTTAGGAAACATTCTATGCTTTGAGATTAAAATTTTCTTATTAGGAGCATCATCAAGTGTAATATATTTATCACTAAGCTCAATATTCCAATCATCAAGCCCATATTCTTTTAATTTGTCTTCAAGAAATACTTTTAAGTTTTGAGGAGTTAGAGAATATTCCTTTTCAATGTTCACCTTTTTTTCAAGAATTCGTTTTGCTTCATTTACAAGTTCTTGACTCGGTATGTCGTTTAATATAGTTGATAGTTCTGTAATGTGAGAAGTCCCTCTATGTTTAATAATGTGGTATTGGATGAGTAAAAAAT
Organism: uncultured Methanosarcinales archaeon; assembly: GCA_964621065.1. Classification (GTDB taxonomy): domain Archaea; phylum Nanobdellota; class Nanobdellia; order Woesearchaeales; family UBA583; genus UBA583. Next base: position 31,576 of record CAZULG010000012.1, read on the forward strand.
CTTTAATTTTTTGAAGAATTGTTCCAATTTCATCATTAGGTATTATAATTTGCTCAATTTCATTAATACATTTTGTTGCAAAAGAATTATCTTTTATAAAATCATTTAATTCAGGTTCAACTCCTTCTTTCAAGAATTGTTTTTTTTTATTTTGTAGATTTGAACTCTCTAAGAACTCCTCAACTTCAATTCTATATTTGAGCAATTGATTATCAGCTTTAATATGTTCATCTGTAAATGTTATCATATTTTTTTATATTACATTTACTTTAAATATTTTTATATATTTGTATCAATCAAAACATACTAAAATAAATAAAAATACATAAAAAAATTTTTAAATTTAACTCAACTAAAATTACTATGAAAATGAAACAAATTACTCTGCAATCTAGTCACACAATCCCACAAATAGGTTTAGGTACGTGGCAAATACTTGATGAAGATTGCACGAAAATTGTTAAAGATGCAATTAATGTAGGATATACACACATAGATACTGCACTTAGATATCATAATCATAGAGCAATTGCAAAAACTATTAAGGGAACTTTACGGGAGAAATTATTTATAACTTCAAAAATATGGTTTGATGATTTATCATATCTAGGAGTGAAACAACAAGTTGAACGAATTCTTAAAGAACTCGATACTCACTATGTTGATTTATGCTTAATTCATTGGCCAAATAGAGAGTTTAATATGAAAGACACATTTCAAGCGTTTAAAGAGTTAGTTGATGAGGGAAGTGTGAAATCTGTAGGAGTTTCGAATTTCACAATAAATCATTTAAAAGATACTTTAGAAATATCTCAAGTTCCAATTTGTGTTAATCAAGTTGAATTCCACTACAAATTATTTCAAAAAGAATTACTTGAATTTTGCAATGAGCATAATATAGTTGTAGAAGCGTACTCTCCACTTTCTCATGGTGAATTTTTAAATGATCAAGCAATAATTAAACTTGCAGAGAAGTATGAAAAATCACCTGCTCAAATTCTTCTGCGTTGGCTCATTGAAAAAAATATTGTTATAATTCCAAAAACTGCTCATAAAGAGCGTCTTGTTGAAAATATCTTAGTGTATGATTTTGAACTATCTAAAGAAGACCATGAACTCATTAACTCATTAAATGAAAATAAAAGAATTATTAATCCATTTTTTTCAGATTTTGATTATTAATATAAAAAACACATATAATAAAAATAAATAGTAAAATATTTTACAATAGATACGATATTTAATTTTGTTAATTATAAATTATATGTTTTTTGTAATTCTTCAAAATTTTCAATCACTGAAGAACAATCTCCAATAAATTTATCATCAATTACGAGTTGAGGAAATGTTCTATGACCTGTTTGAGATTTTATTTTTTCTTTTGCTTTCAAATCATCAGTCACATCAATTAATTCAAATTGAACATCGTTTTCTTCTAAAAATTCTTTAAGTTTATGACAAAAAGGGCAGTATGATAAGTAGTATAGTTGTGTTGTCATATGGATTAAATAGTTGATATGTATTATAAATTTTTGTAATTCTATGATTTTGTTCCATTGGACAAATTCAAAGTAATAATTTAGAAATAATTTTTAAATTATT
>CAZULG010000013.1:0-28406 GCA_964621065.1 uncultured Methanosarcinales archaeon
GGATAAAAGTTAATATTTAAATTTCAAATTTGGAATGAACATTATTATAGTTTTATACTCTTAATTCAAAAAAATTTAACCACTCTTAACGAACAAGTGAAATTATTCTATTATCTTCAATATCAAATATTTTACTTTGATATCCACTCACATTATCATCGTCTACAATTACAATATCAGCTTGCTTGAGCAATTCAGGTGAAATATCATCAAATACTTTAGCAGATTCATCACCAGAGATGTTAGCAGATGTTGAAATCAAAGGGAGTTGCAGTTCAAACACTAAATCTTGAATATAGTGATTACAAATACGAATTCCTTTCTTTTCTAAATTTGAATATGTGAGCTTTGAAATAGAGCAACTCTCTTGAGGAAGCAGAAGAGGAGTATATGGACCAGGAAGATATTTATGAAGTATTTTTTTATCGTTTTCTTTAAGTATAAAATTATTTTCAATATAATCAAAATCAGGAGCAATTACATTAAGTGGAAGAGATTTATCTCTTTTTTTAATATCATATACTCTTTGAGCAACACTATCCCAATCAGCTCTTCCTCCAATTCCATACAATGTATCTGTTGGATAAATAATTATTCCTCCTTCAATCAATGTTGAGAGAATAAACTCTTTATGTTTGATGATATCTTCTTTAAATAATAATAGCGGCATAAAAACAATAATTAAATTTATTTTAAAAAAGTGTGTATGGATAAGTTTTTTGTAAAGAATATAAAATATATTGAAATCATATCTTTATCGTGTGAAAAAGATGACAAATACTCCAATAACAACTAAAAATACGAATGCAGACCAAACACCACTATCAACCCTATCAAATAAATTAGTGAACCAATTATTTGTACTGTCTTGAAATTCATCTGAGTCAATTTCTCCAAACCCAATATTTGGATTAGTACTCACGTTTGATTGATATTCTCCATTATTAAATTCATCTTCACCAAATTCATTATTGAGCGCGAAAAACGCGTTCACTAAAATTGCTAAAAACAAAACAATAAACACCCCTGCAGCAACTTTCCCATTCAACCCTAAACTTGGAATATCTATTTCTAAAAAATTCAACAGCATTGCAATAACAAATACTGCAACAATGAGAATTCCAAAAAATGTAAACATATAACTCACTGCAAACGCAAGCACTCCACTAAGTGAGACAATAATTGCTGCAAGCGCTGCGATTCCTGCATTTAATTTAGCGTCAGCCTCCTTAAATGGACCTCTTGTTACTAAAATTGCGTAAATAATTACCCACATGAGCAAGGCTACAAAGAGTGTTCTAAATTCAATTAACACGTTGAGTGCATCTTCCATATCATAATTAGAACAAGAGAGTTTATAAATATTGTGAAAATTATATCACGTAATGAATAACAAATCACCAAAACAACTTCTCAAAGAGACTCCATTTTTACTTGCGCCTATGGATGAGGTAACAGATATTGGTTTTAGAACATTAAGCGAAGAGATGGGGAGTGCATACGCCACAACTGAACTTACATCAGTTGATGCACTTATTCGAGATAGAGTGTTTGAGTCACGATACAAAAAAGAAAATTTGAAAACAAATTCTATTCAACTCTTTGGACACAATCCAACGACATACGTTCAAGCAGCTCATAAAATTCAAGAAGAAGCAGATTTTTTTGATATTAATTTTGGATGCCCTTCTGCGTGTGTAAATAAAAATGATTCAGGAGCAATGCTCTTAAAAGATCCAAAAAATGTCGGTTCAATTGTCTCAAGAATGGTAAATGAAGTTGATCGACCAATCACTGCAAAAATTCGCCTTGGCTATGAAAAAACTACTTATTTAGACGTTGCACGTGAAGTTGAAGATGCAGGAGCAGAAGTTCTAGCTGTACATGGTCGAACTGCAAAACAAAAATATTCAGGTCAAGCAAATTGGGAGGCAATTCAAGAAATTTATAATAAAACAGACATATTTTTAGTAGGAAATGGAGATGTTACAAGGCCTGAGCAGATTGATGAATACTTATACTCTCACGCAGATGCTCTGATGATAGGTCGAGGAGCAATTGGAAATCCTAAAATTTTTCAAGATTTTATTGAATACAAAGATAACAAAGAAGCATATATTAAACGACAAGAACAATTGCAAGAACTAAGCCGAGAAGAGCGAAATGACTTAAAAAAACAAGAACAAAAACAACTTTTTTTACGCTATTTACATCATTTAAATAATATCAAACTGCAACGAGAAGTATATCGAATACAACATCAAGCGATGTATTTTTTTAAAGGAATTAGTGGTGTCAAAGAACTAAGGCAATCTCTACAATTTGCAAAAACACTTGAAGAAGTGATGAAACTTGTTGAAGAATTTTAAAAAAAGAAATTTTTCGAATAGTTTCACAAATTATTTTTCACACTCCTACAATTGAGACTATAATAATTATAATATACACTACAAATAATATCCCTGCAATGAATTTATTTCGTTTAGGAGATGAGAGAAGAGTTGTGAGTAATAAGAGTATTAAGGAGAGGAATAAAGATGAAATACTCAACAAATCAATAGTTATTGAAATATTTTGTATTGTTGCAATCATCATCCCAATTCCTCCTATGAGCAAAATATTTGAAATGTTTGATCCAATAATATTTCCAAATGCAAGATTATATTGCTCTTTTCTAACACTTTGAATCGTCACAGCCATTTCAGGCAGAGATGTTGCAAGTGCAAGAGTTGTAAATGTTAAAATGAATTGAGGAATTGAGAAAAGTTGAGCAAGCTCATCAATTGAGAATACAATCCCTCGAGCACTCAGTGAGAGTACAATTGCCGCGAAGACTAATATTGCTACTACAACACTTAATTGTTGCTTCTCAAGCCATGTATGTTCAATATGCTCATTAAGTTCTTCTTCAAGTTCGCTATTTTGAGAAGAAGTTGATTGTTTTGAGATAACTAACAAATATACATAACTAAAAAATAATATAATAAAGAGCTTTGAAATAGTTACATTAATCATATTAAAATATAATAATAATGAAAACGACACTGTTGAGATAGTGAGAAATACGATATTTTGAATGCTTAAATAATCTAATTTTACGTGTAAAAATAACACTAACGCACTCATAATAAGCAGAGAATTTGCAATATTTGAGCCTATAATTGTTCCTGTTAAAAATTCACCTCCTGTGCTTGAAAATAATAATCCAAAGACAACAGAGACTAATTCAGGAAGAGACGTTCCAATTGCAACAATTGTAAGCCCAATAATGAAATAAGAAATATTGAGTTTTTTACCAATAATAGTTGCACACTCAACTAAATAATCACTTGATTTAATAAGAATATATAAAAAAAAGATGAGAAGCATTGAAAATAATATTGTTTGTATCATTAATAATAAGTATAAAGAATGATTGTATTTAAAAATTAATGCTAACATTTAGATGAAATAGAACAAAAAGAACAAAAAGAACAAAAAGAACAAAAAAAACAAAAAGAATAAAGTTGAGCAAAATATAGTCAAATATAACAAAATTATTTAAAGTTAGATAATTATAATTTAAATTAGATAGTATGGCAAAAGATACACTTGATGATGCAATTGATTCTCAAAATAATTCTCAAATGAATGAGAAATCTATAAGAAAACAATTTTTTGATTTTCTAGAGAAGAGTTTAGAAGAAGATATTTCAGAAGAGGAATACGAGCAAATTCAAGATTTAGCTTCAAATCATCCTCAAGTTGCAGCAAAAGTTCAAGAGGAATTCAATAAGCGAGAAGATGTTCAGGAAAAATTAAAAGAGCGACAAGAACAACAGCAACAACAGCAACAAGAGCAAGTACAACAACTTAGACATCAAATTGATTTACTCAGACTTGGAGATAATCAACTCACAGAAACAGGAGCATATTCTAAACTTCGAGCTGATAGAGAAGAAGCAGAATTCCTCTCACAAGGTGGAAAGAAAATTTTACACTTTACAGACACAGAAGTTGAAGCTCGAGATTTAGAGCATCGACTTCAAAAATTACTTCATGATGAAGGAGTGCTTCAACACGTTATGGAGAATGGTTCACTTCCTGACAATACTTTGTTAGTGCACACAGGAGATATTGGACCTGATTTATTTAACACACAAAAACACCGATATAGAGCATTTTTACCTGACATTGTTATTGAAGAAGGAGAGTTAAGTGGAGAAAATGCTCAAGAGTTCAAACATTTATATCATGAATTCATGGATGAAGCAGGACTGACAGAGGAAGTGTTAATCTCAGGCCCAAAAACTCAAGAAGAACAACAAGCTTTGCAACAATTTATTAATTTATTATATGGACATGTTGATCCAAATTTTAAAACTCAAGAAGAAATCAAAGATTTTCAAGCGAAGCGAGCAAAACTCCACTCTCACTTGGAAGATGCAATTGAAAATCATGCACAAAGAAATATGCAAGAAATTAAACAAGTGTTTGATAAATATGGACTTGATTCAAGTAACTTTGTCATTGTGAGTGGAAATCATGATGTACCTCATGTTGTAGAAAATACATTTCAAGACTCTTATTTAAAACAAGGTGAAACACGAGAAGTTAAAGGAGTTAAATTTAACAGACCTCTAGGAGGTGCAACAGGGTCAATTTATGGGCCAATGCTTGCTCGAAATTTAATGGGCTCAACTGAACTTACAGAGCAAATTCCTCAAATGAGAATTCACTCTGAATCATTTAACGAGTTGTATGATTATGTAACACAAGATTTAGGGTTTGATCATATTTCAAGACAAGAAGCTGATAGGCTCATTAAAATGTCTATTCGAAAAGCACAAGTTGGACTACCAACTGGAGATTTGAAACAAATTAATGAGAGAATTGAAAATGAGGTACAACATCAAATCAGACAAAGACTTCAAAAAATTCCACAATCATTAGATGAGAGTGCAGATGTGTATTTAGGCCATGGAGATATTACTCATCCTCAACATGCAGGAGTTGAAGAAGTATATCTCTCTAAACTCTTAGACGGAAAAGGGAGAGAAGGAAAATTTTATATGGGAGGACATGAACATGGTGAGACAACAAATCAACTCAATGGTATGCTCTATTTAAACCCCGGAGCTTCTAGAGATAGTTACGCACACGCAGCTGTCTATGTAGATAATTCCAATCGTTTTTTAGCGCAAAAGCGCTCAGCAATTACACCTGATCAAAAAACAGATTTAATGTATCGAAAAAAAGGAGAAATTGCATCACAAAGTGTACAACGTCAAGGTGGAGATAACTAAATAAAATCTCTTTCAACTATATTACTATTAAAACTACTCCTCCAATCATCACTCCTGCTGCAAATAATTTTTTACATAAGTGTTGTTCATGGAATAATAATCCTCCAAAAAGCGCACTAAATAATGTTGAAGTTCTTCTTAATGGAATAATTAAGCTTACAAGTGCTCCAGGCTGAGAGATTGCACTTAATACTGCAAACATATCAAGAACTGAGATGAATCCAATACTTAAAGTTTGAGGCTGTTGAAACGATTTTTTACAAATATTGATGAAACATTTTTGTTTTACAAAATAAATACTTATTATAATAAAAATTAACAAAGAAGTGAAATAAATATTCGTGTACACATTAACTCCTGTATTGAAAATAGTTTTATCAAGTATTGCAACAAAAGACATACACACGAGAGCAAGTGTTATTTTGAAAAAGAAGACAGGAGGTTTCGAGAGTAGGTGTTTGATATGAAGTTTATGAGGAATTTTTGCTCTATGGTGGTGTTTAGTAATTTCGAGTAAATATGTTCCAAACATAATGACTAAAATACCAATCATTTGGAGAAATGAGATTTTTTCTCCTAAAAATAAAGATGAGAGAATGAGCAAAAATAAAGGACTCAGATTAAGGAGTGGAGTGACAAGAGAAATATCAAATTCTTTGAGCAGTGATAAATATAATACAGAGACAAATGATAAAAATATACTTTTGAGTATAAATAAATACAACTCTTGATAAAATAATGTATAATCAATAAATGGGAGAAAGAATAAAAGTATGATAATACCTGCAACAAAATGTTGTTCAAATGTGAGTTGGGAAGGGGAGACATCATATCTTCCAAGTAATTTTTTAGAGAGTATGTCTTTGAGAGCAAAAAGAATTGCCGAGAGAATTGCTAAATAGAGCCAAAGTTCTAACATAATATGTGCTTCAAAGACTAATTTTTAAAAATGAGTTTTTTCTTTAAGTAGTTATTGAGATGTGTAGACAGAATGTTTTTAAAGTAAAAAACTCTCAATATTACTATGTCAAAACAATTTAATAAGGGAGTTGTAATTCATACTCGAGATTTAAGAATTTATGATAATCGAACTATTAAAAAAGCATATGAAGAATGTGAAGATTTGTTACATATTTTCGTATTATTTGATTATCAACTTAGTGCTCAACCAAGAATATTTCCTCTCAACACTCATGCTATTCAATTTATGCACGAATCTTTAATTGATTTGCAGCATCAGCTTCAAGAACAACACTCCGAACTCGTTATTTTAAAAGATTCCTCTTTCTCAAATGCTCTTGATGAATTATATAAAAAATTTGAATTTGAATCAATTTATATTTCAAAAGATTTCTCTCCCACTGCCTTGAAAAGAGAAGAAGAATTACAACAATACTGCTTAAAACATAATATTAACTACACCCATATCGAAGAACACATCTTAATTGAAGATTCCTCCAAGTATTTGAAACCAACTGATAACAAAGCGTATACAATATATACTCCATTTTACAAAAATGCAATAAAATATGAAGTTCCAGAACCACTAAAATATGATTTCAAATCCTTAGTGTCTTCAAAACAGATTTCAAAAGAGCTCATCACACAAACTCAAAAAAACATACAATACTTGGACTCTTTGTATGAGTATAATGATAAATTAATTGTCAAAGGTGGAAGAAGTGAAGCATGGAAACATATTCAACACATTGACAAATTCAACTATAAGGAAAAGCGTGATATTCCAAGTATTAAAGGAACAACGCGTTTATCAGCGCATCATAAATTTGGAACAATCTCTCAGCGAGAGAGTTTTTATGCTCTACAAGACATCTTTAAAGAATATGCAGATTCTTTGCTCAACGAGTTGTATTGGCACGATTTTTACCTTATGATTGCAAAACACTTTCCTCATGTATTTGAACACGCATTTCAAACACACTACGATAATATAGACTGGATTAATGATACAAATAATGAGCATTTCAAGGCGTGGTGTGATGGGGAAACCGGTTTTCCAATTATTGATGCAGGGATGCGAGAGTTAAATGAGACTGGGTATATGCACAATCGCGTGAGAATGATTGTGGCTTCATTTCTAACAAAAGATTTACACATTCACTGGAGATTGGGAGAGGAATACTTTGCGCATAAACTCACAGACTATGATAGTGCTGTGAATAATGGTTCGTGGCAATGGGCAGCATCAACGGGGTGTGACGCACAACCATATTTTAGAATTTTTAATCCGTGGCTTCAACAAAAGCGATTTGATCCTCAATGTGAATACATAAAAACATGGGTGAGTGAATTAAAAAATCTAGAGCCAAAAGCAATACATAATTTAGAAGAACAAAGACCTTTATTTATGGATAAAAACTATCCAAAACCAATTGTAAACCATAAAGAACAAAAAGAAATTGCACTCAAGATGTTTAAAGGAGAGTGAATTATTTTTAGTGTACCTCAACTCTACTTTATTGTACTCTATAAAGTATTTAAACATATAAGTTATTAAAATATTAAATTGCATTTATTGGATTATAGTATAACAATTTTTTTAAAATAATTAGTGAAAAAATGAAAATGAATAAACATTATATCAAAATTCTCTTATGTTTATTTATTTTCTTGACTACTTCCTTGTTTTCAATTTTCTCATCCTCAATTGATTATATCTCTCCTCCAACTCCTGATAATTCTAGTGTTTATTCATCTCCTGAGTTAATTGAAATAGAAATTGCTGGCGAAAACGATCTGCAAGATTTTGATTTTGATTGGAATTCACAAATTACAAATTATTATGATTCATCACTTGTATTAATGCAAAATTTAAATAATAATTCTAACTTATCAAAGAGTTCTTCTCAAGTAGTTGACTCATCAATATATAATCATTCTGGAACTCTTCAAGGAAATGCTGCGTTTAATACATTTTCACAATATCAAGGTTCAGTGTATTTTGATGGAACAGATGATTGGATTGAAATTCCTGATGATACAACGCTTGACTCAACTTCACAATTCACATTTCAAGCATGGGTGTATGATACCAGAGGTGACACACAACCTCGAGCAATTGCGTCCAAGAGAGTATCATCTAGCTCTTCTCAAGCCTGGAGTATATTTAAGTGGGATTCTGAATACATCTATTTTGATGTAAATGGTGAGAGAGATGGTAGTGGAGTTGCGCTTCCATCAAATCAGTGGGTTCATTTAACAGTTGTTTTTGATGGAACTCTTCCTAGCACTGATAGAAAAAAATTTTATTATGATGGGGATTTAGTATCAACTCAAGAATCATCTGAGACTAGTATTTCAAGACAAGCATCAGCAGATATAACAATTGGAATTTTAAATAAAGCATATGGGCAATCATGGGAAGGATATATTGATGAAGTGAGAATTTATGATAGAGCACTGAGTGATGATGAGATTAATCAGTCATATTATTCTAATTTAAGACAAGTAGATTCAGATTTATGGAAGTTTCAAGCAAATCAGACAAATTTAGTTGAAGATAATTATACATTTCAAGCAGCGTATTCAAATTCATCTCAAACAAGTTCAACTCCTCAAAGAATAATTTACAAAACACCTCCATTTTTTATTGATGTATTCTCCCCTTTAACATTTACGTATTTAAAAGATACAATACTTGTTAATTTTACTGCTACAAATTTAGTCTCATCAATTGATTCATTATGGTATTTCAACTCAACTGCAAATAGAACATATACAGCTTCAGAGAATGTAACTCTTAGTGATGGTGATTATCAATTTATGTTTTATGCAAATGATACAACAGGAACAACAGTACAAGAGCAAGTCAATTTTACGATAAACGATTCCGCAGAAGATACTGAGTCACCTGTTTTAACAATCAATTCTCCAATCAATTCGACATTATATGGAACGCGTAATATTTCTATAGATTTTAGTGCAACTGACAATGATGAAGTTGATTCACTATTTTATTTTAATGGAAGTCAGAATGTGAGTTACTCGTCTCCTACAACTATAACGCTTGAGAATGGAAATTATGAATTTATATTTTATGCAAATGATAGTTCAGGAAATCTCGCCCAAGAAATAATTGAATTTGAGGTATTTGAAGACAAACCATCAGATTTTATAGTTAATTTTCCTCCTCCAAGTTATATTACAAATGAGAAAAATGTTACTATTAATATTTCAATGTTTACAACTCCAATATCTAGCTCAACTCTATTCTTTAATTCGACAAATTTGACAATGTATGATTCATCGTTGCAACTTGCATATAATTTTGATGATGTTAGCTCAATAGGTGATAGTTCATCAAAAGTTGTTGATGTTTCAGAATATGAGCGAAATGGAACGCTCACAACAGGTTCATCATATTCTACAAACTCAGTATTTGGAAAATCAATCTCATTAAGTAGCTCTGCTGTGACAACAAACTCATTTGCAGGACTTTCTTCACAATTACAAGCCACAATTAGTGGATGGGTATATCAAAATACTCTATCACTTGATCAGTATTTTTTGTGGGCGAATGGAAATGTATTAATTCAATTGGGAAATTCATTTGATTCACCTACAGGTTCTGATGTATTAAGAGTTCGTTGGAATTTAGAAGGGGATTGGAGAACTTCACATATTGTTGATTCAATACTCACTCCAGGAGAGTGGAATCATTGGACAATTACATTTAATTCTGGAACAACAAAAATATACTTAAATGGAGAAGAAATTTACTCGGGTATTGACTCTCAAACAACAATTTCTTCAAATACTCCTCAATATAGTTTTGGTGAAAGATCAGGAGATTACTTAGATGGGTTATTTGATGAAGTGAGAATTTATAATAGAGCATTGAGTGCTGATGAAATTCGCCTACTCTCAAAAACTTCTCTCAATAAAAAAAGTAAATTAGGAATTGATGAGGAATGGGAGATTCTTTCAAAACAAACAAATTTGTCAGAGGGTGTGTATGAGTATAAAATGTATTCTACAACTCAAACAGGACTCTCAAGTTCCACTCAAAGACAAAATTTCACAGTTGATTTTACAAATTTAAATATTTTATTTAATAATCCTAACAACAATTCTCTATATTCAAATAATACTCAACTACTCAATATTTCAGTTCTGGATTCAAATTTAGATTCAATTTGGTATAATTATAATGGTATAAATATTTCATACACATCCCCAATTGAAATTGAATTTGAAGTTGGAGTTAACAATCTAACTGTATGGGCAAACGACACATTTGGAGCTCAAAAATCAAAGACTATTTCATTTGAAATTGAACCTCTTGCTCAAGTTATTTTGTTATCTCCTCTTAACAACTCCAAATTTTTATACAACTCATCTATAGCACTTGGATTTGAAATTAATAGTTCATCTTCACTCACCTCTTCGTGTGAGATTATTGTAAATTCAATTACAATTGATACAATTTCGTGCAATTCAAGTGAGATTAACACGTATCAATTTGCACCATCAAACAATACAAAAAAACAACATAATTGGAGTGTTGAGTTAAATGAAGGAAGCGGTATAGATTCAATGACAAATAATTTTATTTCTATACAAAACTCACATTTAAAAATCTCAAAAACAATTAATTTAGTTAGCACAAATTTGTATGAGACAAATATCCAAATTGAAAATTTTCTCACAAATCAAACAAGAAATCAGAGCATATATGAATTTATAGATAATTCATTTAGTGCAGGTTCGTTCTCTCCCGCGTTTGAATCATCTTCAAGTATTAATGGTGCAGATTATGATGGAGAATTATATACATTAAAAGCCCAATTTGATGAGACACAATCAGTTCAAGATTTTACGAATGTCTTTTCATCAAATAATCAATCTAGCTCATTACTATTAAATCAATTTATTATTGGATTTGGTTGAGTATTTTCAACTTTAAAGTGTTGTTAAAAATATTTAAATTCAAATTTAATAATTTATAAATAATGAATAGTTCAAGGATTTTTTTCTCAATTCAAAGTATATTTCTAATCTTTATAATTAATACTATTTTGATGCTTTCCCTCTCATTTTCCTCTCCAATTTGTAATGATGGAGAATGTATCCAAGCATTTAATTCATCAACAACTTGGGAAGTTCCTAAAGGTGTCTATGAAGTTGATGTTTTATTAGTTGGTGGTGGAGGAGGAGGAGCTGGTAACACAGGATATAGTAGTGCTGGAGGAGGAGCAGGAGGAGCAGGAGGATTGATATACGAGGAGAACATTTCAGTTGAATTACTCTCTTCTCAAAATATTGTTATTGGAGCAGGAGGAGCAGGAATAAATTCTGCTGGAGTTCCTGCAGAGAATGGAGAGGATACTACTGCGTTTAATTTAACAGCTCTTGGTGGAGGAGGTGGAATATTAACAGGAGCTGGTGATGATACTCCTGCACGTGATGGTGGATCAGGAGGAGGAGGAAGACAAAATCCTGCAGGTCAGGCAACTCAACCAAGTTCAATATGGGAGGGTTTGGAAACGATGGTGCAAGAAATGCAAATGATGATGGAGGAGGTGGGGGTGGAGGAGCTGGTTCTCAACCTTTAGATATTTCTGGAAATGATGGAGGAGATGGAGGAGATGGACTGTATTATGGAGATATATTTGGAGAACAATTTGGAGAAAATGGATACTTTGCTGGAGGAGGTGGTGGGGGAGGAAATGCTAATGGAAATTTAGGAGCTGGAGGTCTTGGAGGTGGAGGAAATGGTTCAAGTGCTCGAGATGGAATTGCTCCAATAGTAGGAATGCCAAATACAGGAGGTGGAGGAGGTGGGGGTAGTTCATCGCATAGTGGAGTTGAAGGAGGAAGTGGAGTTGTAATTATAAAATATACTCTGCCAAAAAAACATTTTATAAGTCAGTGGAATACAAGTTTAGGAGATTCAAGTAATACTATCACACTCCCTTTAATTGAGAGTGGCAATTACAGTTTTTTAGTTGATTGGGGAGATGGGAATAGAGATTTTATTACAAATTGGAATCAGAGTGAGATTAGTCATACTTATTCATCACAAGGGGTATATACTATTCAATTAATTGGAGATTTAATTGAAGGATTTAATTTTAATCAAACCAATGGAGTTCATAGAGAAAAAATTATTAACGTAGAAGAGTGGGGAAACATCTCACTTGGTAACAACGGAGCATATTTTAGAGGAGCTAAAAACGTAAATTTTAATGCAACAGATAGTCCTAATTTAAATCAAACTACAAATATGAGTAAAACTTTTGAGAATGCAACTTTGTTTAACTCAGACATTTCAATGTGGAATACAAGTAGTGTTGAAGATATGAGTTATATATTTTCAAATGCTACAAATTTCAATCAATCTCTTAATTCATGGAGCACAAGTTCAGTTCAAAATATGAGTTATATGTTTTCAAACGCTAATTCTTTTAATCAACCACTTGATAACTGGAATGTTAGCTCAGTAGAAGATATGAGTCATTTATTTTCACGTGCAAAAAACTTTAACCAACCACTAAATTCTTGGAATACAATATCACTTAACTCAATGAATTCTCTATTTGCAAATGCTATTAATTTTAACCAAAACCTAAATTCATGGAATTTAGAAAATGTAACATCATTAAAGAGAGTATTTTTTAATGCAACTTCTTTTAATCAATCTTTGAATAGTTGGAATACGAGTAATGTTGAAAATATGTATGCATTGTTTGCATCAGCAATCTCTTTCAACCAGCCTCTTAATGATTGGGATGTGAGTAATGTTGATAATATGTCAAGTATATTTTCAAATTCAACTCTGTTTGAACAATCAATTTCTAATTGGAATACTCAAAATGTAGTTGATATGTCAAATATGTTTTCTTCAGCTTCAAATTTCAACTCATTTATTACATTTTGGAATGTTAGTTCTGTTACAAATATGGATAGTATGTTTCAAGATGCTACACTATTTAATCAAAATCTTAGCTGTTGGGATGTTACAAATATTGGAAGTGAGCCAGATAACTTTGCAACAAATTCATCACTAATTGAAGCAAATAAACCCATTTGGGGAACAGAAGGGAATATAGTGTGTGTTCCTGTTAAAATAGAGTTCTTAAATCCAACTAATAATTCTAAGTTTTTATACAACTCCTCTATTGAGTTGAATTGGAATGCTACTAATACTGACTTGTTTAATTTCAATTGTAACATTATAATAAATAATGAGTTAGAAGCTTCTCAACCTTGTGTTGAAAATACTAATTCTTATACATTTGTTCCAGCTAATTCATCAATTCAAGACTATGATTGGGAAATTGAAGTTGAATTGGAGTCCCAACTAATCAATTCTTCTCAAATTCAATTTCAAGCACTTAAAAATAATCAACTCAAGCTTACAAAAACAGTGAGTTCAGTTACAACTAATACATATCAAACATATGTTGAACTTGGGAATTTAATATCAAATCAAACTCAACATGCAACTATTTTCGATTTTTTCAATGAAAATTTTAATGTGGGTTCTCAAGATCCAACACCAAATGTAGTTGAATCAATTAATACAGGTTTTTTTCAAGGAGAATTGTATAATTATAACATAAATTTAAATGCATTAGAAAAAAATAAAAATATTACTTATTTATCAACTCCAGATAATGATATTGCAAAAATTAGTGATCAATTTATTGTTGGATTTGGATAAATTTAGAAGTGATTATTTTTTTTTATTTTCAGAATTTGAGCTCTGCTCAAGTTTTTTTATTTGCTTCATTTTCTTCTTCTAAAAATTCTTCAATTTTAACAGATAACTGTTCAATAATTGAATCTCGAACCTCAAGTAATTGGTCGTGTGTTGCAAATTGCATTGGATTCCAAATATCAATGTAGCGCTCAAGTTTTTTCACTTCATCTTTAGTTGTTACAATTCTAAATTGCTTTTTCACTTTACTCTCAAATTCGTGAATATGTTCAATATGTTCTTTTAAATCATGAATCTCATCTCTTAAATGTTTAATATCTTGATGAATTGATTTCATCTCTTTAATAATATTATGATCAACTAATTCAATTTTATCTTCATTAATCTCAAGTTTTTCTTCAAGATTTTTTTGTCGCTCAACAACACTTACGAGTGCTTTAGAATGAGTGTCAACTTTACTTTGAAGCTCGTGTGTTAAATTTTGATTAGAATCACTTCCAAAAGTTACCATATATACATATCATATAAAATAAGTTTTTATTTTTTAGCCCTAATTGAGGAGTAGGTATCAACTAATAATTGAATAGAATTGTCCCACGTGTGTAAATCTACTTCATTATACGCATTTTGTCTTATACAACTGTGCAAAACGTCATATTCTAATAAACACAATATCTTATGAGCCATTTCATCAATATCCCAAAAATCAACTTTCATACTATTATTAAACACTTCACTAATTCCACTTTGCTTTGAAATAATCACAGGCGTTCCTTTCACAGCTGCTTCATAGGGAACTACTCCAAATGGTTCAGAAACAGATGGCATTATAAAAACATCTGAGGAGGAATAATACCGCTCAGCTTCTACTCTTGTATATGCTCCTCCATGAAAAAATACGTGCTCATTAATTCCTAACTCAAATGATAAATCAATCATTTTATTGAGCATATCTCCTCCACCTGCCATTATAAAAATTAAATCTTGTCTAAATTCTAGTGCTTTTTTAGCTGCTCTTAAAAAATATTCAGGACCTTTTTGTAGAGTCATTCGACCCATAAATAAAATAACTTTTTTATCTTCAAACAATGTTAAACGATTCATTGATTTGACCAAATCACTAATAATTGCATTGTGTACAACTCTAATTTTACTCTCATCTGCTTGATATCGCGTAAGTAGTTGATGTTTAACATAATTACTCACCGCAATAATAGAATCAGCATTCTCAAGACCATATTTTTCCATCTCAATAATTTCAGGATGTCCTCCATTATTACCAGTTTTATCATATTCAGTTATGTGAACGTGATATATTACAGGAATTCCAGTTATTTTTTTAAGCTCAATTGCTGCGAGCATTGTTGTCCAATCGTGTGCGTGAATTACATCAAATGAAGAGTCTTTATACATCTCAACTACACGCTGAGCATACAATTGAACCTCTTGTAAAATATTTGCACCATATAATTCTTTAGGTGTCTTAAAACCACCTGGTTTTATTTGAATAACTTTTTGATATTTGTCCTCATACTCCTCAGGAGTTTGATAGCAACTTAGCAATGTAGGAATATGCGAAATACTAAATTGTGAATTTACTTTTTGATGTTGCACTCCAATAACTTTACAATTAGAACTAAAATTCATGTGTTCTTGTGGACCATACGGCATTGCGTATTCAATTGTTAAGTTATCATATTTGCAGAGCCCTTTGCAAATTTCAGCGCAAACCATCCCAACACCTCCAACAATAGTCGGTGGCAGTTCCCAGCTCAACATTAACACTCTCATCCTATGTATGAGAACAAATATTACTCTTTAAAGAATTTAGGTATTACTTGACAATGGTTAGTATGAATTTGAACGAGATGAAGAATAATTTGATATGTTACAAAGATAGTTATTGTTTAACGAAGTGAAAATGACACATAAATAATTTAAATAATTTTTTTATAGTTTAATTATGGTTGATATTTTAGGGTATATTGTTGAAAACTTTGCTTGGATTGGAAGCATCTCTGTATTAGCAATTGTCTTGCTCTTAACTCTGACTCCTGCAGCTCAAGCTGATGAAACTCTTTATTCATACATCTCAGCTGAGATTAATTATTGTAGCTCACCTCAGCAATCACAACCAACATTTGAGTGTGTTGAGCAAAGACTTGACGCTTTAAGTTCAAGATATGAAGAATTATATGTTCAATCAGATATTGGAAGAGAGGTTGAATATGTCATTTACAACACCAATGATGAGACAATCACATCAACAAATTCACAATCTTCTCAGACAAGAGTTCAAGAAAGGATGAATAGTTGTCTATTATTTACAAGTTGCACTTCCTTTTATTTCAATTCTAATGAAGGGAGTAATGATCAATATCAAGTTGTTATTCTTCCTTAGATTTTTTATTCTCTTCTTTCTTATGCTCTTCAGTATAGAAATTTAAAATTCGAGGTTTTCGAGTCTTTGCATTTACAATAATACACTTCCCAACATCTGGAAACATTCCCATCTTCTCTTGATAATCACTCATCTCAACCCAACATCCACAACTCATAATTGTACATCCCTTATAGTTAGCTACAGAGAGTTTGTGAGTGTGCCCTGTGAAAAATAAATCAGGCATTTTTTTAATGATTAACGGGTCTTCTTGAGTGTCAGGAATATAGAGTGTTGATCCGTGTGATGGTGCAATATGGCGTTTTTCAAGTAAAAATTTTACAATTTCTTCAGGAACTTTAGCAGCTCCTTTTTCTCTGAGCATTTGAATTTCATTTGCATAATAAAAATAACTTCCCCCGTGATACGAATAACAATTTAATCCACCTGATGAGTCTTGATTATAAATTGCCACAATACTTGGATTTGAAAACATTAATACATTACTCATATTATATAAAGGATACGCTTTATCATAGGGAATTGGAGGTTGTGGTTCTGAGAGTCTATTTGTATCATGATTTCCTGGAATAATAATGAGAGGAATATGCTTAGGGATTTGCATGAGCCAACGAGCAACTTCATGATACTGCTTCTCAGTTGATAATATTCGAGCATCTTGACCTTGTCCAGGATAAATTCCAATTCCTTCAATCAAATCTCCAGGAATAAAAATATATTTCACATTCTGAGCAATGTTGTTGAGCTCTTTATTTGGAGTTCGTGTATTAATAAAATCAATAAATTTAGAAAACGCTTCATCTTGAAACACATGCGCTCCAATGTGCAAATCAGAGAGAGCCACAATATAACTCTCCTCATCTTTTATTTTTTTAAGTTCATTTCCTTGCGGAGGTGATGGAATAATAATATCATCACTCCAAATAATATTTTTACCTACTTTTCCAACAACTCCAATCCCTTCATCTAAACATAATAATTTTATTTTATCAATTAACTCAGTATTATCTTTATTAATAAAACACTTAATTTGTCCACTTTTATCTTCAAGTGAAACCATATAATGATTATTTTTTGTCACACTAATTTCACTCACAAGTCCAATAAGCGTAACTTGTGTGTTTGTCTCCCATAATTCTTTTAACTGATTAATTCGAACAACATTTTCAACACTAATTCGTGATGAGAGTAAATTTGTAAAATACTGTAATCGTTGATTGAAATAGAGAATAAAATCTTTCACACTAATTTTTCCAGAAGGCTTTGTATAATTACTCTCACACGTAATTTGAAACTTCTCAAGCTTTTCACTTAAATCTTTTTTATAATCAAACAATGGGTTTTTTTCAAGAAGTTTCAAGTATTCATCTTTAATAGAAGACTCAGTTGCATCCTCAGTTGAGGATTTTCCTTTTTTGGACGTATTATTTGTTGAGAGATGTTCCAAATCTTCTTTGTCAACTTGTCCCTTATACGAATCGTTAATACCAAATTCTGAATAGATAAATGATATGAACTGTTCATATATTTTTTTTTTACGAGGAGTTGAAACATCATGAGCCATTTTATTTAAATCATCAAAATTGATTTCTTTAAATTTCTCAACTATAATGGAATTTTTTGGATTAATTGATAAAATTAGATGTAAAATATCTTGGTTTAAATAAGAAATTTTAATATTATTTGATTTGAGCGTTTCAAGATGTTTGAGAAGTAGTAATTCATCTTCTTTTGAGAGTAAAATATTTTCATCTATCTCATCAACATAGTGAAGAAGTGTGTCTTGAGAATTCATACTTATATTAGTTAAGAGTATTTTAAATAATTATTCATAACGAGGCTCTATACGAAAACTATTTTTGGGATTTTTTTGCTAATTTTATGTATCAAAATTTATCTTACTTACATCAGAAACTACAATTTCTTTGTTAAATTTGAACTTTTTTTGAATACTCTCACAGAGTCCCAAAATCCAAGTTTTTTTAAACTCTTCTAACATATATAAAATATTATGGCAGAATTAAAGCAAGTAATTTTAATGAGACAAGACTTACAAATGGGAAAAGGAAAACTCATCGCTCAAGGTGCTCACGCATCGCTTCAAGCAGTATTGTCTTCAAACAAAAAATTAGTGGATAATTGGAGAAGAGGAGGTATGAAAAAAGTTGCTTTGAAAGTTGAAAGTTTAGAACAACTTCAAACATTACTCAAACAAGCAGAGGAGATGAATTTAACAACAAGTGAGATTAGAGATGCAGGAAGAACACAAGTTGAGAGTGGAACAATTACATGTGGTGCAATTGGTCCTGCTCCAGAAGAGAGAATCAATAAAATTTGCTCAGAATTAAAATTATTATAACTATTCTCCTCGTGCTTTATCAATACCACTCTCTCCAGCTCCTATTATTGTTGGAAAATTTTCAGAGAATCCACCTGTAAAAAACAATATTAAGACGATGAGTACAATAATTGCAATAATCATCTCAACAATGAGTGTCAAGCTTAATTCAACTCCTTGTTTATTTCTTATAAATTGATATAATTGTTTCATTTTTCTAATATAGTGAGTATTAATTCTATTAATACCCTTGTATTGTTTTTGTATTTGATAAATCTTGTTCACTATTATCCCACACAACTTCATCACCTTTAAATATTTTCCGTATTCGAAAAATGTTGAGTGTTTTAGTTTTTTCATCAGGTGTTACAATTTTACACGAGATGTGAGATGGAGTCACAATAACTTGTTTAAATCTTAATATTTCTTCAATATTATTTGAGTTTAAATATATAAGAGAATAATTCGCAAGAGGATGTTGCGAAGAGAGTAAGAATAAAAACGAATGTGTGTTAAATACATGTTCTACCATATATGTAGTAATATATATTCTATTAAAAATATATTCTTTATTAGTTGAGTTACATTCTTATTAAATGAGTTGAATGTTTAGAGAATTTTAATGGAATGAAAAGAACTACTGAAATAATTTGAATCATATATGAATTATTTCAAGATGAGTTTAATTTATAAATGCTTTTAGATTATTGTAATTTGTAGAGTCAGTCCGTTTCTTGGAGGTAGATCTTGTACACTTCTTGGCTCGTTGTATTGGTGAATCGTGTCAGGCCGTGATTGGAGCAGCACTAAATCATACGACGGGTGCTAGGAGATTGTTGCAAAGGACAAAGAGAAGCGGGTAGCTGATTCTACGTTTTGTTTATTCTATTTACAATAACTTTATGAGATAATACATTTTTAATTATAAATAACTCACATTACTACTACTCTTAAGATAAGTCAATTTTGATAGCAATTCTTGCTATTTTAGCTATTTTCTAGCATTTGTGCACAAAAGATTTATAAACATTAAATATACAAAGTATAGTATTAGGGTTAACCTAAGCATAATGAAAAATGGCAGAAATGGTTATTGTTAAATCAAAATTAAAAGACGTTGCACAAGGATGTAACGTGTCAGGAGACTTCGCAGAAGCATTAAATGAAGTTGTTGTTGAAGAAGTTATAAAAGCGACAAAACGAGCTGATGCTAATGGTAGAAAAACTGTTCAAGGACGAGATGTCTTTGTTGGAGATATGAGAAATGATGAAATGTTAGTTTCCAAATCCAAAGTGAGAGCAGTAGTTGGAGATAAATTCAATATGTCAGGAGATTTTGCTCAAGCATTAAATGAAGTAGTTGTAGGTATGGTTGCACAATCAGCTAAAAGAGCTGATGCTAATGGTAGAAAAACTGTTGGAGCAAAAGATTTATAATTCTTCTAAATATTTATCAAAATTTTTCTTTTTGAAAAATTTGAATTATTTTTAGTAGTCAATTTTTAATTTATTTTACTAGACCTATATTGTTTGTTTATGATAGATTATTTCTTCTTCGAAGAAGATAGTTTTTTAAATACTATATTGGTATTAACTTTTAGTGGTAACAGAAACATCAAATTTAGTAGATATTTCTAGAAGAAATCTTTCTCCAGTTTCATTGAAAACTGAAACTGGTTTATGGGAAGATTTATTATCTGATGATTGTAATATTTCTACAACATTACCTTTACCAAATTTACGAAGACATATTTACATAACTACACCTCACGGATTGGTAAGAAGATTACATGAGAGTGAAGAACCAGTTATAGGAATAGTCTTACCTAGAAGATATACAACCTTATTTAATACGGATAATGTAATATCCTTTATGCTACACGGAATTGAAGATATCAAAGATTATAAACTTTTCAATAAAGTTGTAATTAATAGAAAAGATTTGAAAGTTAAGTCTCCATTTGAAACAATTTCTATTCAAAATAAAAATGGGACTTTAGACGTATTATTACCTGCTGAATCACATAGAAATCAAGATGCGGTTTGGTCGTTCATGAGAGAAAAAGGATATTGCCCAGGTCAATTTTTCTCTATAGATAGATTTTATTAAAATCAATTAAAGATTTATTTCTTCTTTGAAGAAGAAACTGTTTTCTTTTGAGTTTTATCTTGTGGTTTCGTTTTCAAGAGTAAGTACACATAGTGAAGAGGATTTTTAACTGTTTTATTTTTGAAGTGATACATATCTTCTTTTAATTTTTCTTGAGTGAGTCCAATATTTTTGTAATAATTCTCATTTGTATAATTAGGAGGAGAAATTGTGTGGTCTTGATTTGAAAACCAGTGTAATTGTGCTTGAATATATTGTTCTTTAAGCGGTTGAGTTTGTCTTGAATTCCACTTATTCACTTCATCTTTAATTAACTCTTCACTCCACTTTATTGAATATAAAAATGTTAAGAGTACAAATAATGCTCTTTTTTTACCATCTTCAAAATCCATTTGCAAAATTTCTTTAATTACAGGTGAGAAATCTTCAAAATTGACTTCTTGTTCTATTTCAAATACTTCTCCAAATACGTCACTCAACAGCGTAGTTTTTCCAAGTTGAGAGTTATGCTCAATTCGTCTTTTCTCATCAAGTTGTTTTGTCATATTTGAAAAATCTCTCTCTTGGGTGAAAAACTCAATTGCTCTAATTTGTAACTCACGACCATCTTTACCAAACTCAGCGTTATATCGTAAAAATTCAAATTTTTCATATTGTTGAGGGTCTACATTTTGAGGATGAGCATCTTTAAATTTATCAAATTCTAAAAATTTCAAGGGATTTATGGGAATTGAAGCAAGCCCACTTTTTTCATGCAGTGAATAAGGCATTCGAAATAAGTGTCTTGATGTAATCAAAATTGTATCAATTTCAATAAGTTTTAAAAAATTCAAATAGTGAGATTCAGAATCATCATTTACTAATTCTTGCAGAGGAATATCCCACTTTTGTGATAATTTCTCAATAGTTCCCTCTTGCTTAATGAGTTTTTTTGAGAGTTCATTTTTTATTTGCTCAGTAATATAAAGAGCCATATATTGTGCAAGTTCTGGAAAGAGTGAGCTCATTGAATGATACTTACCATATTTATCAGGAACATCACTTGTAATGAAACTCTCATAAGGAATTCCAATATGAAATCCTTTATTTCCTGAAAATTTTACTGTAGTATTTTGAATATGTAATTCATCAATTAAATAGCGTAGAATAATATCTCCTGCAATTTTGGCATATTCATAACTCACACCGTCTAAATCAAGAATTAAATCCCACCCTATTCGATTATTATCACGCTCTTCTTTATTTTTTTCAGTTCCGAGCAAATGAGGATTGAGCCAGCGCTCTTCTGAGCAATGAAACGAGGTAGGAAGCTTTTTTCGAATGTGAAGTAAATCCATTTTGTTTTCAATCACATACGGTCGTTTTCCAAACACATCAGTATATCTAAGAGCAACTTCTCTATTTTTGGAGAAAAGGAGAATTTTTTGTAAAATATCATCACGTAAATAATAATCACGAAGCTCTTCGTATTCCATAACTATAATGTAGATATCAATGTTTAAAAAGATTATGCAGAAAAAATTAAGTTTAAGCTAATTGTAAATTAAAACCCAGTTTTTTCTATTATTCTACCACCTTCTCCTTTACCTATTCCTTTTTGAGTTTGATATCCTTCTTCAATTTTTAGAGGAGTTATATTTTCAAGACCTCTGAGCATTTCTCCTTCATGTGAAACTACGAGCGTACTTCCTTTAGTTGCATAGTTTGAAACTAACCGTTTATATGCCTCTTTTCTTGATTCGTAATCAGTTCCTGTAAATGGTTCTTCTAAAATGATTAAAGGATTTTCTCCTAATGCTTTGTCTTCATACATTGATTTCACTCTTCTAAGCTCACGTTCAAAGATACCCTGTCCATCTTGGTCTTTTTTTGAATTTATTACTCCAATTCCTGTTGAAATACTAACTTGTGCCTCTTGAGCGGGAAGAGGAAGCCCTGCTTGAGCCCATAACTTACACATTGCAATATTTCTACAATAAGTTGATTTTCCTCCACTATTTAACCCAGTAATTACTTGGTTTCCAACTTGTTCAATATCTGTCAATATTTTTTTTTCCAAACCTCTCATCCATACAGGATCAAATTGTTTTATAGTTGTTCTATTTTCTTTAGCGGGTAAAATTTCAGGAAAATCGATAGGAAGTCCTTTTTGTAATCGTTGTTGATAAAAATCAGCAACCTTGCAATAATATGCAATTTCATTAAATAAGTTTCGCGAGTCTCTTCTATCAAATTCTTTTATTTTTGATACCAATTCTTGATAAGGGTGATTGGGAGTTGCAAATAACTTTTCCTGCACTCCTTTAACTGTTCTTCTTCTAAAATCATGAGTTGCTTCTTGAAGAGGAATTAAATCAGTAAAAAAAATTTCTCTATTTCCAATTACTAATTTAGGAATTTCTCCTCTTTTTAGAGATTTTATTATTTCATCATAAATTTGAGGATCTAAATAACTAAGTGGTGAAAAACTCTCAATTTCTCCTGTGAATCTATCAATTTGAGCTCCTCCTAGAATTAGTGAATCTGCTTCATCTTGAAACCTCTGAATTTTTTGTTCTTCTCCTTTCCATTTTTCAAATACATCTTCACCTAACCCACCATCTATTAAATTATACAGCATCTGGGGAAGAGGATTTTTTGATAAATCAATTTCTCTAAATTTAGATAAAGATTCGTTTCTTATTTTCAAAAATTGGTCTTTGTAATCTTGTAATCTCTCAAAATCTGGAATTCTTAATATAGTATCTTCTTCATATCTCTTACCTTCTTTATGAAATACAACTTTTCCAGGAGGAAATCGAGTTTTTCTAAATTCTTTAATATTTGATATAACTTCTCTACATATATTTACTAGTTTAGGATCTTGTGCAAATTCTCTAAATTGTTCTTGTCTCATAAGAATTGATTCAATAGATTGATCTAATGAGCGAATTAGTTCTGAACCACAAAAATAGGGCATTGTTGGGTCATGAGGTCTAGAACCTTCTCCAAAAAAAGAATAAAAATTATTTGGTAAATACCTATCATTATCAGAAATTTTTCCTTTGGATTTAATATGAGAAAACACAGTTACTATTTATAAGTAATAATCATATAAAAAGTTTATGGAATGGTACTTAGTTAATCGGTAAATAATTTTAGACTTTTGATATTTTTTTATTGAACATACATTCTTTTTATAAATACTATCCTATTAATATTGTATATGAATGCTATTGAATTAGAAAATGTAAATAAGATATATAAAGGAGGATTTCAAGCTCTAAAAAATATTAATCTTACAATTGAAAAAGGAGATTTTTTTGCACTGCTTGGGCCAAATGGAGCAGGAAAGAGTACAACAATTGGACTGCTCTGCTCTCTTGTCAATAAAACTTCAGGCACAATTAAAGTTTGTGGATTTGATATAGATAAAGATTTTAATCGAGCAAAATCACATCTAGGAGTTGTTCCTCAGGAAGTGAATTTGTCAATTTTTGAAACAGTTGAGCAAATTGTTCTCAATCAAGCAGGATATTATGGAATTTCACGAAAAATTGCAAAACAAAGACTCGATCCAATATTAGAAAATTTAGGTCTTCTAAATAAAAAACATGAACAAGTAAGAATGCTCAGTGGAGGTATGAAGCGAAGAGTGATGATTGCACGGGCTTTAATTCACGAACCAGAAGTGTTAGTATTAGATGAGCCAACTGCGGGAGTTGATGTGGAGCTTCGACATACAATGTGGGAATATATTAATAAGTTACATGAGAGTGGAATTACAATTATTTTAACAACGCATTATTTAGAAGAAGCAGAAGAGCTTGCAAAACATGTTGCAATTATTAACAAAGGAGAAGTGATTGAGAACACAACAATTAAAAATTTACTCAGACAAATTGATAAAGAAATTTATGTCGTTGAATCGCGAGATCCTCTTCCAAAAGGATTATCACTTAAAGAATTTGATTTAAAAATTCGTGATGATATAACATTTGAAGTAACACTTGATAAAAATCAAAGTATTAATAAAGTGGTGAAAGAGCTTGATGATAAAGGAGTGAGTATTGTGAGTTTGAGAACAAAACAAAATCGATTAGAAGCGTTGTTTATTCAAAAAACTGCAGATGATGATAATAATAAAGGAGGAGATGAGAAATGAAAGAGACAACAAAAGCAAAACTAGAAAAAAAAATAGGAGTAAAAGAAAGTACTAAGAGAAGTGCTCCTGAGAAAAATAATGGTGCGAGTTATAATTATTATAGTGTTCAGTGGGTATCATTTAAAACAATTGTTTACAAAGAAGTTAATCGAATTATGAGAATTTGGACGCAAACGCTTGTTCCTCCAACGATTACAATTACGCTGTATTTTTTGATTTTTGGAACATTTATTGGAGAGCGAATTGGAGAAGTAAATGGAGTGAGTTATATGGCATTCATCATTCCAGGACTTATCATGATGGCTGTTATCAACAATTCATATAATAATGTAGTGAGTTCATTTTTTGGAGCAAAATTTCAAAAATCAATTGAAGAATTATTAGTCTCATCTACATCAACTCTGACAATTATTATGGGATATGTCGTAGGAGGAATGTTTCGTGGACTCGCTGTTGGAGTGCTCGTGACAATTATCTCACTCTTGTTTAATATATTTACAATTCATAACGCGTTTGTCTTACTTACAACTGTGCTTTTGACATCATTTATGTTCTCGCTTGGAGGATTAATTAATTCAATGTTTGCTAAACGATTTGATGATGTCATGATTGTGCCAACATTTTTACTTTTACCTTTAATTTATTTAGGAGGAGTATTTTTCTCAATTAATCAATTAAGCGGATTTTGGCAAGTTGTTGCCCAATTTAACCCGATTTTGTATATTATTAATACATTTCGATACGGATTTATCGGACAAAGTGATGTGAACATTTTCTTTGCTTATGCAATGCTCATTTTAGCAAGTGCAATATTATTTACAATAGCGTATCGATTATTAGACAAAGGATATGGAATGAGGAGCTGAAGCTTTAAACTTCATGAGGAAGTTTGAAATATTTTCATCTCCCAAACTATTAAAAAATAAATTCAATTAGAATACTTATGCTGCTTAAACATTCTCCTCAAGATTTTATTGTTAATGAAATATATGATTTAGAACAACTCAAAGAGAGTAAAGGAGAAGGTGGAAATTATGCGTATTTTATATTTACAAAAACAAATCTTGCACAGCAAAAAGCAATTATATTTTTAGCGCAAAAACTACAAATAGCCTCTAAAAGAATTCATTGTTGTGGAACAAAAGACAAAATTGCAGTGACAACGCAGCTTATTTCAATTCAACAATGCAACAAAGAAAAAGCGCAAGAATTTGCACAAATTATTAATTCTCAAAGTGAAGATATGAAACTTGAGTATGTAGGACAATTTAATCAAAGATTAAATTTGAGTGATAATCAAGGAAACAAATTTGAAATTACTCTTCGAGATGTGAGTGAGGAAGAAAAACAACAATTTTTAACTCAAAAGCAACATTTTAATGTGTATAATTTGTTCCAATCTCAACGATTTGGTGTGTGTCAAAATACGCATAAAATTGGCTTATTACTTATTCAAAATAATATCAAAGATGCGTTGTTTGAAATTCTACAATCACTTCCTCAAGAAGCTCAAGAAGAAAATAACAATTATATTCAACTTTGTCAAGAAATTCAAACTCATTTTACTCAACTTTTACAAGATGAATTGAGAGAAAAATACAAACAGCTTCAAGAACTATTCCCTCAATTTTTAAACGGATATGAAACTGTGTTGAATCATTTAATCAATACTCCAAAGGATGTAAGTGGTGCTTTGAGAACAATTCCTAAAAAAGTTCGAACACTCTACATTCACGCTTTTCAAAGTGCAATATTTAATGAGGTAATTTTAAACTATGTAAATGAACATAAACAAAAAGGCATTGAGTTGCCAGAGAATGTGTATTTAATTGGTGCAAATATGAAACCTCAAATGAGTGGGTATGAGAAAAGTATTGAGATACTTGATAGATTGAATTTAAAATTAGAAGATTTGCAATTAAATCATATGCCTGAGCTTCAATTATTTGCAATTGAAAAACCTCTTTATTCTCAAGTTGAAAATTATGAGTGTAGAGAAGTAGATGAAACAACTTTGCAACTCTCATTCAAATTAGGAGTTGGATGTTATGCAACACAAGTTATTAGTGAAATTGTAGGAGATGAAGAAATCATTACCTTTTAGAGTAAAAAATTAAGTAGCCCATAATGTGTTAACAAAGAGAGGAGCAAAAATAGTGCAGATCTTGCAATAATTGCATATGTTATAAAAATTTTAAAAGGTATTTTTGACATTCCACTGCTCCAACAAATTAAACTATAAGGAACAGGAGTAAATGCTCCTATCATAATAGTATAATTTGCATACTTATTAAACAAAGTTTTAACTCGTTGAGTTTTTTCATCTGAGATAAAAAAATTGAAAATATAGTGTCCATATTTTCTGCCTAACATATAATCTACAACACTTCCAAGTAAACTGCCAAATGAGACAGCAAGAAATATGAAAAACCAATACGCTTCTCCACTATAAATCATTGAGACTAAAAAGATTGCAGGTGAGATAGGTTGAAAAAAGATAATATCTAGAAAAAATGATACAATAAACACTCCGCTAAGTCCTAGAAAAGTGATTATTGTTGCAAATACTTCTTGAATTAAATCTCTATGTAAGTAAGATAATAGTATTAAAAATATGACAAAAAAAATGATTAATATTTTTTTATATAATCTAGACATATGCTTTTAAGATAAATATTGAATTATATATTTTTGTATCGTTTTGAGCATAATAATATTTAGTGTTATGTATGTATGATTAACTCTTTTTTTGAAACGATAATTTATTATCATAATACGTATAATGATGCAACTCAACAGGTCGATACGTGTCATACACTAATTCTGCATTGAGCCAATTAGCGAGTTCTTCACAATTTTTAATGGTTGCAGAGAGTCCAATCATTCGAATAGTTGAATATTTCATTTTAAACAAAGTGATAAGAACTTCTAGAGTTGGTCCTCGTGTTTCATCGTTGAGGAGATGAATTTCATCAATAATAATTAAACCAACATCTTTTATGAACTCTTTGGAGTGTCTTAAAAGTGAGTCCAGTTTTTCTGCTGTGACAAGGAGCAAATCAAAATCTTTGACAAAATTATGAGTTTGAACTTCTCCAATTGAGATGTGAATTGAGAAATATTGTGAATATAATTTTTCAAAATCTTTATATTTTTCACTTGCAAGTGCTTTTAATGGAACAACGTAAATTACACGCTTTTTTTGCTCAAGTATTGTTTGAAGCATTGCAAATTCAGCAATTGCTGTTTTTCCTGATGCAGTTGGGGCTGAGATGAGCATGTGTTTGTTCGTTGTAAATAATCCTTGTGTAATTGCTTTTTGTTGAGAAGGGCGAAGTTCTTTAATTCCCATCTTTTTGACAATGTTTTGAATTTTTTGAGGAAAGAGAGAATAATCAATTGCAGTTGTAATATTAAATGTATCTTGTGAATTCTTTTTCATAAT
>CAZULG010000014.1:0-26088 GCA_964621065.1 uncultured Methanosarcinales archaeon
CACCATTTTCAAATGAAGCGCACATTGAAATTGCAAGTGATCAAGATATTGAAGATAGACTAGATAAATTAGAGGAAAAACTTGAAGATTAAAAATCTCTAGATTTATATTTAACTTTTATAAACTATTAATGGCCAATTATAAATATTATTCTTAAGTATCTAATTAGAAGTAATGGTCTCGTCTTTATTTAGTAAATAAACTTAACCTAAAAGTGATTTAAAATTATTTAGCACACGACTTATCAATACTCACAATTATTTTTATATCTTAATAAGTAGTTACATATTTTTTAAAGTTATTAAATAAAATAACTATATGTTTCAAAAAATATTTTTATTGGCACTCATTTTTATAGTTCCAATTTTTTCAGTGTATGCAGACACTAATGGTGTTTGGACATATACTGAAAAAATTGAGGCAGGCGTATTTGGTGCAAACCAGAATAATTTTGTGGAAAGCAATTATACATTTAATGATATTGTGAATTTTAATCAAGACTTATTCTATAAATCTCTACTTCTTGAGGATATGTTTGTGAATACAAATTGAGACACAGTGAGCGGGAATTTAGATATGGATAATAATAGAATTACAAATTTACCTTCTCCCACAAGGTCTAATCAACCAACTACTTTAGAGTATAATGATAATAATTATGTAAATGAAGGTCAATCAAATTCTATTAGTGATAGAATAATTCAAAACGAAGTAGTTACAAGTTCAAAAATTGCAAGCAATTTAGTACGAGTTCAAGAACTAGATACAAACAGTGTCGATAATAGATATGTAAATCGTGCAGGAGACACAATCACTTGTGCCTTAAGAATGAATGGTAATGATATAGAAAATGCTGGAGATATTAAGGCGAACAAATATTGTGATGAGAATGGAAATAACTGTTTTGAACCAAGTGATATTGAGGAATCTGGCTCTCTTGATATCTTCTGAGAGAAGATAATCTACCAGTATTAGATGTTAGAGCCTCTAATAAATATCAATTAGAACTAGGTATAAAAAATGAACAAGTAAATCGTCGTTTTGACTATGGTAGATATATTACTGTACGCAGAATTGAAATTACAAAACATAGAGGAACGGTTAGATTTAAGATAAATTTTAGACAAAGAGACGATTCAGCAATGTCTGCCAGAGTTCTTAGAAATGGGCAGCTAGTACATCATATTTCCAGAACAGGTGCAGAAAGATTTACAAGAGAAGTAGACTTAGATGTTGAACCAGCAGAACAATAAAATTATTTCATATTATAACTATGAAAAGATATAGTTTTTATTAAAACCAATGGAAGGAATTATTTCAATATAATATCATTGAAATTCTGATAACAATTTTCACAGAAATTTTTTAAAATAGAACGATTTAGATATTTATTACACTATTTAGGGAATTAGAGTTATATAAAAATTGATGAACGAGACCATATTTATTTTTTGTTCATCAATTCAATAAATCTACTTATTACTAATTCCTTATCATCACTTAAAAAACTACAACCACATGCATTATTATGACCTCCCCAATTTGCGTTGTCAATACCTTCAAATACTTTGTTTAAAATAGTATGTAAATTAATATGAGGCTTTGAGCGAAATGAACCAGAGATAAATCCACGTCTAAAACGCTGATGCAAAGAAAAAGCAACATCAATATCTAACTCATATAGTGCTTGCTCACTTAATTGGCGATTGTATGAAGTCTTTCCTTTATGCTCAATAATAATATAGAGTTGTTGTTTATCAGCTACTTTGAACTTTGAGTATGCAGATTGAATAATTTTTTGATATTTCTTATAATACTTGTCAAATTCAAAGAAAACTCCTTGAGAACCAGAATTTATTTCTCCAAGTAATTCAAAGAGCGAAAATTGTTCAATAAGGTGAATTGAGGTTTGAGCTGTTGTTGTATTTTTGAAAATAAAATCAAAAAAAAATTTTAGTTTTCCAATTTGTGTGGAGAATGTGAGCATTTGGACATATTTTGCATTCTCTTGTTTATTATTTTCTTCTAAATAATACAGAGTATTTTCCCGTAATGTTTGTGTGATATAGTGAAGTGTTTGAGTTGTAAATGTATTGAAGTGATTAAATAGAATTGAGAGTGAGTGTGATTGATTCTCATTTTTACTATTATTGAGCATTTGCTCAATATCAATAAGTAGCGGTGTAATATAAAAATCTGCTATTGTTCCAATGAGTGCGAATTGAACATCCTGCTCTGATTTATTTGAGAGTAAATAACAAAAGTATGTCACAGGACGCGAATCTTTAGAGTTATAATCAAGTGGATTAACATAGGTTAGTTTATTTTGAGATATCAGCTCATCAATAAATTGTTTTTTATTATTATCTAACACATGATGATCAAGAATTATAACATTATACAAAGATGTAAGTTTTGTTAAAATTGAAGTCTCAATACTTGGTGTATCAACACATATAACATGAGTTGTTTGCTCAGGTATGTGTTGAAGTGCAATTTCTTGAGATTCAATTTCTTTTGTGATAAAGTGTCCTCTTTTAATTGTTGGATAAGAATTTTTGAGTAATAAATAAGAGCACAATCCATCGCTATCATTATCATGAAAAATAAAAACTGAATGTTGAGGATCTTCAAGAACACACTTTACATGATTAAGAGCAGTATTAAATTCATCTAAAATACCGTATTTTTGAATATTTAAATTATTTTTTGAATGTTCATATTCACTCATTTTAATATTTCAAATATTGAGAAGTATTTAAAAGTACTCTTCATAATGAATAGAATTATATTCTCAAATATCGAATTATCGAATGCTCATAATTATTTTATACAATAAATAGAGTGATATGAGAATATATAAAATAATAGGCATGATATTAAATAATAAAAGAAGCATTAATACTGCAACAATCATATCTATGAGTGAAAACAAATCTTGACCTATGAGATAAAATACAAGTCCTTTTACAAAGGCAAGAGTAAACCCAGATAGCACGTAAGAAATTGGTAAAACAGAGTGTGAGAGGAGAACAAAGAGTGTGTGTATATCAATGAGAACTAGTAAATAGATTAACATATATAGTAGAATAAAGCTTGTTTTTATAAAAATTGACACTGTATTTGATTTGATTTAAAAACCCTACTTTGATAAGATGTGCAATGCACACCTACAACAAATAGTGTTCTTTTTTATAAAACATCACAACATATGGTGTTTTACTAAAAAAATGTAATAAATTGTGTTATTACTTGTAGTTTAACAAAATCCTTTTAATACATAGAACTCTAATGATAAAGTAAGCACAAGATATTGTGTAAAATTAGAGATTTTATCTCTAAATATAGAATAATTAGAAAAATGCTATGCCCCTATTGTGGAACTGAAGAACTAAAAGTAGTTGACTCTCGAGATAGTAAAGATGGAGAAAACATCAAGCGAAGAAGAGAGTGTTTGTCGTGTAATAAACGATTTTCAACAATTGAGAAAATTTTAAAACTTGATTTAGAAGTTCAAAAATCTAGTGGAGAAATTGAAGAATTTAATATTCAAAAAATTAAAAAATCGTTGTTGAAGTGTTGTGATAAACGACCTATTACACTAGAACAAATTGATATTATTACACAGCAAGTAATTTCAGATTTGAAAAAGGAGAGAGGAAGAGTTATTTCATCAACACATATAGGTAATAGTGTTATGTGTCAACTATTTTCAGTTGATAAAATCGCCTTTTTAAAATATGCAATTGTTCATCATAATTATAATTCCCTTGATGAATTTACAACATATTTAGAAAAATTAAAAGAATATCCAACACACATGGAAGAATTTCAAAATGAAATTTTTACTCACTTACAAAAAAAAAATAGTGCTCAAGAAGATGAAAAAATATCTTAGAGCATCAATTTAAAATTCAAATTACAACTCAATAAAATAAAAAATGGAAACACTAACACAATCACATCAAATGAGTAAAGAAGAGAGTCGAAATGAGTTTTTTCGAAAAATCAACGAAATGTTTGAGTATAAAAGTAAACTCGCAGATTTAGTAGGAGAGGAACAAATTAAAGCATTTAAAGAGACATATTTCTATTTATTTGATTTAATGGAAAAAGGAGAATTACCAGTTTTGGAGGATTTCTTCTCAGCTAATACACTCGCTCAACACATATACAATAACAAATATTATTTAAAAGATTTAAATGGTGTGCGAATTGAGAAACGACCTGAAGAAGTATATCTAAGGCTCGCTGCATTTATGGCAAGTGTGGAGGAAAACACACATAAACGTGAAGAAGCTGCATTGAAATTTTACACAGACTTGTATGAGGGATATTATTTACCAGGTGGAAGAGTAATTACTGGGTCAGGTGATTTATTTAGACTTAAAACACTAGCAAATTGTTTTGTGAGTTTAATTGAGAGTGACTCACTTGAGGGAATTTATAAAACATCCTATGAAGCAGCGCGAACATACTCTTATGGTGGAGGAATTGGGATTGATATTTCACAACTCAGACCAAAAAATTCTCGAGTGCACAATGCAGCAGATTCATCAACAGGTGCAGTTTCATTTATGGAATTATATTCATTAACAACTGGGCTTATTGGTCAAGCAGGAAGAAGAGGTGCTTTGATGCTCACAATTGATTGTAAACACCCTGATGTGTTAGATTTTATTGATGTGAAGCAAAAACCAAATTGGCAAACTGATACAATAATGCAACGATTGCAGTCTTCTGGAATGTTTAATGAAGAGCAATTACACACAGCTCAGAAAAATATTGTTGAAAACTCTCAAGTGAGATTTGCAAATATTTCAATTAAAGTGAGTGATGAATTTATGCAAGCAGTTGATGAGCAAACTCAATTTGGAAAAGAAGATGTGTTAGTGTATAAAAAACCAAAAACAGGACGAGCTAAAACATTAATGGCAGATGATGTAAATTATGCGTATGGAATGTCTGATAAGGATGTTACGAAATATGAACTTGTTGGAAATTATGCAAATGTGAATATTGCAAATAGTGAAATTGAAAAGTTGGGATTCTCAAGAGTGAGTGAAGATATGCTTCAAGATATAGAAGAGAGAGATTATTTTGGAGAGATTGTTTTAGAGAGTGCTGATTGTGATTTTGATTTAGCCGTGAAATACTCTGGAGACTATTTATTGTGTTATAGTGGAAAGAGATGTGGAGATATAAAAAAACTTGTAAAAGCAAGAGATGTGTGGAATAAATTTGTTGAGGGAAATTATCAAACCGCAGAGCCAGGTTTAATTTTATGGTCTCAAATGAGTAAATATTCTCCATCAAATTATGTTGGAAGACCAATTTCGTGTACTAATCCGTGTGGAGAAGTTCCTTTAGAGAGTGGAGGTGCGTGTAATCTAGGGTCAATTAATCTATCACGAATGGTTGATAATGGATTCACATCAAGTGCGAGTATTAACTGGGAGAGATTAAAAGAGACAACTCATAACTTGACTCGATTTTTAGACAATGTTGTGTGGTGGAATGAACATTTAAATGCTTTAGAGTCTCAACGAGACGCTGCAACACTGACACGAAGACTTGGACTTGGTGTGATGGGAATTGCCGATTTATTTAATCAATTAGGTATTGGATATGATTCAGACCAAGCATTGAATTTACTTGAGAGTATTATGGATACAATTGCACAAGAAGCTTATAGACAATCAGCGCTTTTAGCAAAAGAGAAAGGAAAAGCTCCTGCGTATAATGATAATTATTTGAATAACCCATTCTTCGTTGAAATACTAGAAGATGATGTAAAAGAGCTTGTAAGAGAACATGGGGTGAGAAATATTGCAATCTTGTCTATTGCGCCAACAGGAACTATTTCAAACGCAATTACTGGGTTTAGAACACCTACTAAAAATTATGTTGGAGTAAGTGGGGGAATTGAGCCAATTTTTGCTTTGTATTATCAACGAAGAAGTGAGCAGATGAATCAAGGAGGAGTGTATAATGTATTCCACTCAACAATTCAAGCATATTTAGATGTAAATAATCAATCTCACTTACTCACAGCTGATCCAGATGAAGTAAATAAGGAGCTTCCAAATTATATGCACAGAACTGCTCACAAAATTACTCCTGCTATGAGAGTCAAAATTCAAGGAATTGCACAAAAATATGTTGACCATTCAATTTCATCAACTATTAATTTATCAGAAGATATTGATCCTGAGACAATTTCCAATATCTACTTAGACGCTTGGAAAAATGGTTTGAAAGGAATTACAATTTATAGAGATGGTTCAAGATTCCCTATTTTGAGTATTGAAGGAGAAGAAACAGAGTTTCAACGTTTTAAGGATAAAAAATTCAAAGTTGGAGATCAAGTGTTGAGAGGAAATGATGTCATTGTTGATAACAGTGGAAAATTAACTACATTGTATCACCAACAACTTGCAAAACAAGGAAGAGCGCAATAAAAATAATAAAAAAATGGTAATAGAAGTAGTAGATTTTACACAAATAGAGGAAGTTCAAGAGATTCCACAAGAGGAAGTTCCAGTTGAGATGAAAAAAGAGGAGATTACAGAGATTAAATCTCCTGAGAAACTCTCTGAGACTCAAGTTGGAATGATTCATAAAGAAGATGTTATAAAAAGGCCTGAGAGCGTTGAGGCGAAAGTATATCGATTGAAAAGTAAGTTTGTTAAAGAGAGATTATATATTACGCTCTCCTATGTACAAATGGAAGATGGTACAAATCGACCAATTGAGATGTTTATTAATTCAAAGGATTTGTCTAAGCTTCCTGAATATACAGTACTCACTCGATTAATCTCAACAATTTTTCGCACATTTAGTGATCCTAAATTTATCCTTGAAGAATTGAAGAGTATCTATGATCCAAATGGGGGGTATTTTTCAAAAGGACGTTATATTTACTCATTTTACTCAGAAATTGCAATGATTATTGAAAAGTTCTTTGTAGATATTGGATTTATGGCTGATCAGGAGAATAAGTTAGATAATTGGATTGACAATGCAAAGAAGATGAATCCTGATAAGAAAATAATTGAGAACAACTTTAAAATTTGTCCACAATGTAATGAGAAGTCTCTGCAAGTTGATGGAGGATGTTTGATATGTATTAATCCTGAATGTGGATACTCAAAGTGCTCCTAAAGGAGCAGAATTCTTTTGGCTTTCGTTTTCTTAACGATTTGAAAAAGAGTGTAAAAGAAAAGGAAGAATGGGAAACATCATTGCAAATTGATGGAGGATGTTTAATTCACAAGCAACTCAAGTTGCGGTGTTCCAAGAATTTTTCAAAGAAAAATTGTTGATATGTATTAATCCTGAATGTGGATACTCAAAGTGTTCATAAGCAACTTCGTTGCTTGAATATTTTTCATTTATTCAAATTTAATTCTAACTAAAATGACAAAGAAGAAAGATATTGAAAATAAATCTGAGTTAGAGAAACTCCAAGAATTTAAAAATCATTATTATGAATTGAAAGAATTTTCTAATAAGATAAATAGAGAAATTGGAGTTATTGAGCATTTTCTTAATCATTTTGAGAATGACAAGTTTAATGATAATTCTTTCATTTATGAAAAAGTCACAGGGGTTGTAAATAGTATTAAATCTTTTGAAGAGTCTAAATATTGTTATGTTTTTTGTAATAATTTATATGAAAAGAATTATTTGGAAGATTTAAAGAATGATTTTCAAAATACACTATCAGATAAAAATTCTTTTCGTGATTTCATCCCAAAAATATTTGACAGAATTCAAAATGTAATAGATTATAGAATAATAACTATTGAAGGATTCAAAGAGATTGAGACTCATTATTTAACTAGTATGAGCTTGAGTTTTCACTATAACAGTAAAGAATATAATTTGAATCTACGAGAGATTTTAGAATATAACGATTCATTATTACAACTATCATTTTCTTCAAAATTTGAAGATAAATTGTATAAAATTGAAAAAGATTTAAAGTTAACTAATATCAGTGAACAAACCCTTCAGTTCAATCAAATTATAGCTTTAGGTGTTGTGGGGACGTTAATTTATTATATTTTTAATATCTTCAAAAATGGATTTATACAATATGATGATACTAAAGTTTTTTTTCTTAGTGGAGTTTTCTTATGTGTTTTATTTTGGTTGATCTTATTTATATCACATCAATTTAATTTAAAGTCTGAAGTTGAGAATTTTTTCGATATCAAAGGTACTGTTTTCACAATTTTAATAGTTATAATCATTATTTTGTGTACTATTGGGTTTTCAGTAGTCTAACTCTGGCCTAATAAAATCTCAAATTAGAAAAAAGTTTGAAAATTTAAAACAAAACCCAAAATTAGGAGATTACGTATTTGGAATAAACAATATAGATTGTCGAGAAATTAAAATAGAAGGACTCAGATTTTTTGCAATTCAATATAATGAGCAGAACTTTGTATTAGAAGAAGATGAATTTAAAGATTTAATTAAAGTTGTAGAAGTTGCAAGAAAAAATAAAGCAAAATGCTCAACAATTCAAGATTCTTGGCACCAAAGGGAACAACAACAAATTATAAATGATATCAAAAGAAGAATAAAATCATTTGGTATGAGTATTTAACCCTATTTGTTATTTATTATTACTAACATTAAAAAATAATTTTTTATAAATTGAAACATATATTATACTTCTAAATATACAAGTAAGGATTCATTTTATATAGGCTTTTTAATTTTTATAATATATGAGAAATATTGTATTTAATACGAACTTGTTCAAATTAAACTTAATAATTATAAGTATGCTGTTTTTATTTTTGATAAAATTCCAATACACTTCTCAGTTCAGTGCAATTGTAATAAATACTATAATTGAGCTATGTATATTGTTATTATTTTTTGTATTATCACTTCTTCTAAAAATTAAGAAAAAAATATTAACAATCATTGTAGAAATTATATATTATATGATATTTATAATAAATTTAGTTTTATTTGTACTAACTAATTATTTTTTTCGAAGTATGATAGAAATAAAATACTCTTTGTTTAATATAAATTTATCTTATTTCTCATTTTTTTATGAATCTATCATTGGACCTCAAGTAATTATTAATGTTATTTTATTTATTTTTGGGATTTTTTGTGTATCTTTTATTATATCATTTTTCATTTATAGATTCAATAAAAACTCAGAAAATTTTTTATTTATTTATCAATTTAGCAGAAAAATTACAAAGAAAAAATATCTATTCATCACACTAACGTTTGTTATTTTAATCTCTTCCATATTTCCTTTTATTTTTACCCAACAAACAAATAATGTTTATGCAAATACGATGTTAGATATCTCAAATGTTGCAAATTATATGTATACAACTCCATTAACATATTCGACTGCTTCTGAGTATAATAATTCATTTAAAAATCAAATTCCTTTCAAAGATATTGATTCATATCAATTTAATGATAAACATGTATTTATTTTTGTAATGGAGGGAATCTCTCAAAGTGAATTTGAAAAACAAACTTCACAAATTCCTCTTCAAGATAATTTTTTCAAACGAGTTGAAAATCAATCACATTATTACTCAAATTATTATACAACTAATCAAGATAGTTTAAGTGCTATTTGGACAATGATGTTTTCAACATTTATACCATATGAGTCATATAATGATAATTGGAATTCTCAATTTGGATATATATTAGAAGAGGAGAATATTGTTAATGTTGTTAATTATCATAACTATTCAACAAGTGCTGCAATTTCGATGATGAACCCAAGTTTAATTTTAGGGGCGTTTGAGTGGGAGAAAAATATATTTTTACAAGAATTTCCAATTAATAATTCTATTTGTGTAAGTGAGCTAGAATATCAACAGGGTTGTGAAGATAGAGTGTTACTTGATGACATTACTAAACAAATTGAACTAAGCTCACAAAAACAATTTTTATTTCAAGAACTCATTTTTGGTCATGGCTCAGGATATTTAGAAGAGTATGACAAAAGTGTATTTGATTATTACAATGATTATTTCAATGAGTTTTACAATTATCTAGAAAACGAAAAATTAATTGAAGATTCTATAATTATTATTGTCTCAGATCATGGAGCTAAGGAGTACCTATCAAGGGGGATTGATAATTTTAAAATTCCACTTGTTGTAATTGACTCTTCAAATGAGAAAAAAGAAATTGATGAACTATATTCACATCTTCAATTTAAAGATATCATCTTTTCATATATGAATAATTCTCAAATTCCACAATCACCAGATGAGGTGTTTATTGTTGG
Source organism: uncultured Methanosarcinales archaeon (assembly GCA_964621065.1). GTDB lineage: Archaea > Nanobdellota > Nanobdellia > Woesearchaeales > UBA583 > UBA583. Next base: position 10,295 of record CAZULG010000014.1, read on the forward strand.
ACAAAGTCTGAATTCAGAGTTTGGATATATTAATTCAAATAATGATTATTTTTTAGCAAGAGATTCACTGTTTAACTACTATAGAATTTTCAACTATACTTTAGAGAGTTCACTTATTCGCAATAAACTTGCACAATTTGAATACGAAAAAGAGTATAGTTTAAACAAATCATCTGAGAAATCATTCTATTGTGTATTGTGTGAGAGAAATGAGCAAATGATTGTTGAGAGAAGAAGATGAATTAGAAATTTAATTAAAGTTTAAAATATCAAAAGGAAATATTCTAGCAAAAAATTTATATAAAACAATTTCCATAATCAAGTTATGGTTGAAATTACAAGAAGAGAATTATTAGCAGGAGCTGGAACGTGTTTAGTTGCAAGTACTTTAGCACCTGCAGTTTTAGGGAATAAGAGAAATGTGTTACAATATGTTCGCTATTCACGGAACTAATTATAATGAAGCATTTGAGAGTGTGGGTGATTTTCTAAAAACGCATAGTAGAGGTTGTGTGAGAGTATATGATGATGCTGTTGATGATTTGAGAAATTTGATAGAACAATCTGCTCAAAATTTGAGAAAAATTGAGGCTGATTATAGAAATCCAACAAACGATGCATATGTTTTAGGAAGAACAATTCCTGTAACATTTAAAAATTACTTTCCTCAAATTAGAGGATTATTATAATTATTGATAGATGGGGTATTTCTCACACATCTTCTTCACAAATGCTTTCACATCTTCTCCAACTTGCTCATCTTCAATATGCTTAATAACTTTTCCAATATGTCGTCCTAACTCTTCACATTCTTTAGCGTTTAATCCTCGTGATGTAATAAATGGAGTTCCAATTCTTAAACCATTTGGATTCATAGGAGATGTTGTTTCATCATCTGGAATTGAATTTTTATTACAACAAATTCCTAATTCATCTAATGTGTGTTCAACTTGCCTACCACTCACTTGTTGTGGTCGTAAATCTAATAGTAATAAATGATTTTCTGTTTCATTAAAACAAATGGTAATCCCTTCTTCTTTGAGTCCTCTCTCCATCGCTTTTGCATTATTAACTACATTTTGAGAATATTGTTTGAATTCTGGTTGTAGAGCTTCTTTAAATGCAACTGCTTTTGCTGCAATGACATGTTCAAGTGGTCCTCCTTGAAGTCCTGGAAAAATTGCTTTATCAATTGCTTTTTTGTGTTCTTCTTTGCATAAAATGAGTCCTCCTCTTGGACCTCTTAGAGATTTGTGTGTTGTTGTAGTCATTATGTCAAACCCACAATCCATTGGATTCTCTAACACATCTGCTGCGATGAGTCCTGAAATATGTGACACATCTGCCATTGTATATGCTCCTACTTCATCTGCAATTTCTTTGAACTTTTTCCAATCTAGTGTTTTTGAGTATGCTGAAAATCCTGCAAGAATTAATTTAGGTTTATGCTTAAGAGCCATCTCTCTTAGATTTTCATAATCAATTCTCCCTTCATTTTCCAAGTCAGTTTTATACCGTACAAAATTAAATACTTTATACATGTGAGTGACAGGATGTCCGTGAGTTAAGTGTCCTCCATGTCCTAAGTCCATTCCTAAAATAGTATCACCTGGATTTAACAGAGCAAAAAATGTTGCAACATTCATAATTGCTCCACTAAGAGGTTGTACATTTGCGTGCTCTGCTCTAAATAATTGCTTTGCTCTATCAATTGCGAGTTGTTCAATGACATCTACGTGTTGATTTCCTCCGTAATACCTTTTTGTTGGATACCCTTCTGAGTATTTATTTGTTAAAATTGAACCTTGCGCTTCCATCACTGCTCTTGATGCTAAATTCTCACTGGGGATTAATTCAAGTGTATTTTCTTGTCTCTTAAGTTCATTTTGAAGAGCATTATATGTGTCAATATCTACTTTTTTAATTTCTGTATAATCAATTGGATTTGCCATATAATTTTTAGGTTTAGATTCTTTATAAAGAAAATGTAAATATTTTTTTACAAAGATGTTAGAAATTAGCTTTTATTTAAATCAATCGAAATTTCTTATAGTTAATTTAATTCATTAACTATTATAGTTTCAATATATTTATTAGAAGATTATTATTTTAACTATCAATTGCTTCTAAGTAGATTTTACTCTTTTCTGTTAATACGAAACCTTTATTTTCTTTGATTAAATATCCACTATTAATTAATCTTTCAATTAATTTAGATGTGTAGCCCTCAGTACTATCAATCTTTTCAGAAATTTCTTTTTGTAATAAATTGATATTTTTATTCAGTTCTTTAATTACAGATAACTCTTTTTCAGATAATTTTTCATTTCCAAAAATTTGTACTGCTTTACTTAACCATTCCATTTGTTTAAATATTACACAATCAAAATAATTCACTTTTAAAAATTCTTCTCTTTTTTTCAAAAAAATATTAAATATTTGAAAATATATTTATAAATATTAAAATCTAAATATTTATATGGATACAAGTAAACAATTCATAATAAAAGTTAAACAAAAAGTCAAAGAAGGGAAATATATAAATTCTAACAAAACTTCAAGAGAAATACTTGAAACATCTGATGAATATTTCAGAGTAAGAACTGGTAATCAGATTAAAAATGATAAAATTACTAACAAAATAATTTATTATCAAAGATTAGAGTTTGTATATGAGGCATACCATAGAAATTCAAATAAAAGTAAAGTAAAAGATGAGTATCTTAAAAAATATGATTTAAAAAGTCCAGAATCTGCAACTTGTGACTTTGAAGTTATGTATTCAATTGTTGAAAATATTAATTGTATCGTTGATTAATTTTTCCTCTTTTTTTTAAAAAAATTAAATTTTTTTCATTTTTTATTTTAAATTGAAAATTATTTTAAAATAAATTCTATTCCTCCTAAACATCAACCTTATAAACATAATTTTTAAAATATAAGTAGATGAGTGAAGTAATTAAAAGTGAGAATATTCAAGAAAAAATAGTTACAATCTATAATTAAGGATAAGAAATTAAAATGAAGTGTTTTATCAATTCTAATGAGTAGGAGAGAACAAATTGAAAGAAGAACTAAAAAAAAACGCTTTTATGATTATTTCTTTAAATCAACATTTGGATTAAAAATACTTGAAAATTATAAAAAATCAAACTTAATTGATGATTTAAATGATTATATTTATTCTAAATTAGAAGACTAGCCAATATCCACCTACTCTTCAAAATACTTCTTCAAGACAGGAATAATTTGCTTTTTGCGAGAGACTGTATCTTTCAAATCTAAAAATCCATTTTCCAATTCACTAGCTGAAAATGCTTGTTTTACATCATTTGAAAATTTTTCATTTGAACAAATACTTATGTTTTTCCCCTCTAAAATATCAACAATTGAAAACATCACACCAGCTAAATTATCTCGCTCTTCAATTTGTGTGAGTGCTTCTCTAATCTCATCCAATCTATCAACTCCATAAACTGGATTTGTTGTCTCCATCACACCAACTCCATACATGTTTCCATTAAATTCAAACTCTTTATAATCAAGTTGAATCATCTCAATTGCGCGCATATCTCCTAAATCACTCTTAGCATTAAACATCTCTAAACTTAACTCTTCTAAATTATCAATTTGTGCAATTTTATTGAGCCTCTCAACTATATCTTTATCTTCTTGGGTTGTTGTTGGAGATCTAAAATACAGAGTGTCTGAGATGATTGCTGAAATCATCAACTCAGCAGCTTGTTTTGAAACACTTAAGTGCTCCTCAAAAAACATTTTTGCTAAAATTGAACACGTTGAACCAAGTGGTTCTGTTCGAATATATAAAGGAGTTGAAGTCTGCAAATTAAATTTGTGATGATCAATAATGTAGTAAATGTTTAACTCATCCAAGTTATTAATACTTTGAGATGCTTCATTGTGATCTACGAGTATTACTTCACTTCCACTCTCAAGTGTTTCAATTGTATCAGGAGTTTCAACTCCGACTTTTTTGAGCACAAGTTCAGTCTCTTTATTCAACTCACCAAGTTTATACACTTGAGCATCATATCCTTTTGCTCTCATAAATTCTTGCATCACTAAAGCTGAGCACACAGCATCAGTATCGGGGCTTTTGTGTCCAATAATATTGTATGTTGTCATACTTCAAAATAAATACGAAGATTTTATAAAATTGTGTGTTGATTAAGAGTTCATAATGAAGAATTTTGTAAAAATTAATTTACATTTTCTTTATAATATTTAGAACACCAGTGAAAATGTCATGAAAAAAATTTATTCTGTCAGTCAGGAGTCTCACTCCCGAACCCTGCGAGATAAGACATTCGCTTCGCTCAATCTTATGATAAATAAATCCAAAATTTATTTTGCAGGATCAATTCGAGGAGGACGTGAGGATAGAGAAATATATAAAACAATCATTCAACTACTTCAACATTATGGTGAAGTGTTAACTGAACATATAGCTGACTTTGAGCTTAAAGAGTTTGGAGAAACTCAATTAAGTGATGAAGAAATTCACAATAGAGATATGAATTGGTTATTACAAAGTGATGTAATTGTTGCAGAAGTGACAAACCCATCTTTAGGTGTTGGATATGAAATTGGAAGAGCAATTGAAAATAACAAAAACGTCATTTGTCTGTATCGAAGACAAGAAAACAAACAACTCTCTGCTATGATTGGAGGATGTAAAAAGGCGAGAGTTATTGAATATGAAAATATGGAGGAGTTGGAGAACAAAATTGGGCTCTGTCCAGAAATCGATTTTTTTTCATATAATGAAGCTCACTTTTAATTTTTAAGCCTTGAACTCATTTCAAGGACGAAAATACGCTCTCTACATTATTTCTTAGAGTATAAAACTCTTCATATTCATAATATGAATTATGAAATTCTCGTCTCACAATTCTATTGTGAAGACAATTCTTGCCATAATTCTTGGGAGGAACTACAAGAATCCCTCTTTTTTGTTTGATTAGACGATGCAATTTAAACCAATAATACCCTTTATCAGCTAAAATTAGTACATTTTTCAGTTTAAACCTATTAAATAGTTGCCACGCAACTTTTGAATCATGTCGATTATGTAGTAAAAATGAGAAATCTAAAATCAGTTTTGATTTCACATCAATGATGATGTCAAATTTATGCCAAGAAGAATTTTGCTTTTTCACACCAAAATTGCTTAAGCGTTTTTGGTGATAAGAAGATTGATAATAAGAATCAACTCCTGAGCCATCAATAGCAATGATTTGAGGAGTTTTATCTTTAATTGTAAACTCAAGATTTTACGAATAAATGTTAAACTGATTGTTTTAAGCCATGAATGAAGAGTTGATTTAGAAGGAATTTTTCTTAATTGTAATCGTTGCTTCCAAATTAATAGTGAATCAGTTTTATCTTTTACAAAGTCACGAAGCGACTTTTTTAGACTGTATAAATAAAATAATCAATGTAACTCGTTGATAATTATCAAAGAGTTTGCATCCACGCACAAAATTGTGCGGTTGTAACTTTGCGTGATGGCAAAGTTTAATAATTTCTTTGTGTAATCCATTATTAAATTGGTTGATGTAGGTCATAAAATTCAATCAATTTACATCTTTTTAAATTAATTTTACTCAGTAAAATAAATCAAATTTGAATTTATGGAAAGAGCCCAAAAATCATTAAATATATAAATTCTAAAAATTTTAAGAGATGTATGGGAACATATGTTATAGCACTAGGAGGTTCACTCATTGTACCAGAAGAGATTGATTATACATTTTTACATGCGTTTAAACAACTTATTTTAAAACGTGTAGCAAGTGGAGATAAGTTTATTATTATTGCAGGTGGTGGAAAAATTGCACGAAAGTATCGTGACGCTGCTGCTGAGCTAGGTGAGATTGATAATGAAGAAAAAGATTGGCTTGGAATTCATTGTACGCGATTAAATGCACATTTACTTAGAACAATTTTTAAGAAAAATGCGTATCCGAGATTGTTTAAGAGTTTTGATGATCCACTTAATGCGTTTAAAGAACCAATTTTAATTGGAGCAGGAATGAGGCCAGGGAGAAGTTCAGATTATCCTGCAGTGTTTTTAGCTGAGCGCTTTCAAGCAACACATGTTATTAATCTCTCAAATATTGAATATGTGTATTCAGAAGATCCACGTTTAAACCCTGATGCTCAAAAGTTTGAAAAAATTTCATGGGATGATTATTTAAACATTATTGGAAAAGAGTGGGATCCTGGGATGTCTGCTCCATTTGACCCAATTGCTTCACAAGAAGCTCAAAAAACAGGAATTAAAGTTGCAATGGTGAATGGGAAAAAATTATCCAATTTAGAAAAATTCTTTGAAGGAGAAGATTTTGGCGGAACTACAATAGGATAACTATGTTCTTAAAACACTTTATTAAAGTCCATCTTTCTTCCTTTAGATAAATAATTCAAATACACTTTTTGTTCTTCTTTTTTTGATACAACTCCAAGGGGCTCATAGAGTGAATCATATATGATAAAAAAAGGAGCATGGTTACTTGAGTGTTCTTCTTCAATTTCGTTGAAGAACAAATTTTCTCCACTTAAATATGAGTTAATAAACTCATTTTTTATTATACAATAATTATCTTTTGCAGTATTTAGGAGTTGGGTTCCTTCAAGTGAGAGTCGAATTTCTCCTGAGTTGAGTAATGTTCCAACATAAATGCCAACTGAATTAATACGTTTCAAATTATCAGGGATTTGGTGGAGTGTTGAGAAAAATAACTTTCCTTTTGAATTAATAAATACGCTGTTTGGATATCGTTTAAACGTTGTTTGATACGTATTCTCAATTGTAGTGATGTAGTGTTGAAGAGTTTCTTTAGGAATTGTCTCAAGTGTGAATTTGGACGCAGAAGAGTGAGAAGTTGTTTTTTTGAAAAACTTTTTTTTTGAAGAAGATGTTTGTTTCATTTTATAATTTACAATTATCTTAAGTTAATTAAGAGTATATAGTTTGTTAATAATTATATTAAAATTATGATTGTATTTTATTTGTTATTAATACTCAATTGCAAATTGACCTGTGTGTTTTTTACCTAACTCTTTAGCAATTCTGCTTTGAGTATTAAAAATAATTACTCTGCCTTTATATTTATCAACAAATTGAGTTGACTGTGTAATTGGACATTCTTCTGCTTTCTCATCTACGAGTGCTCCGCTTTGTTGTGCTACTTTATACTTTGCCATTTTTATTTATTTATATTATTTTCAAATTTATTTATATTATATACTTCTCAAACTAATTGCTTGACTTTTCAAGCCATTCAAGTGCCCCTAGTCCTGGTTGTCTCATTGTTAAACCTATTTTCACATTTCGAATATCTTTAAATGATACTGCAACAATACTTGCTCGAACGTGTTGTTCTGCTTTGAGTGTTTGCCCTGTTTGAGAACCTAGAATAATTCCTGTGTTTGAAAATGATACTTGATCAACCATAGTTTGTGAGAGATGAATAAGTCCATCTAATAGTCCAATATTGACAAAAACTCCAAAGTTAGTCACTGATGACACATCTCCTTCTACAACTTCGTGAAGCTCAGGTTTGTACGTTAAGAGTGTGAATTCAACTTCGTAGTGTCTTGAAGGATCTTCTGCAAGTTTAAATCCTTCTCCAATTGTTAATACCTCTAAAACTGTGATTACTAAACCTAAATCTTCAGTTGTTTTATTTGAATAATTTCTCAAAATTTGTTCTCGAATTGATTCCTGTAAATCTCCATCGAATAAATCAGGACTCAAATCAACATAATCTTTCACTTGAGTTTCATAGAACATAGTTAAAGAATTCAAACAAGATTTATAAATATTATGGGTTTATTCACAAATAATTTGAAGAAAGGGAAGTATATTGGAAGAGGATGGGAAATTAAATGTAGAGTTTTTCAAAACTTAAATAAATACTGGAGAAAATCTGTTATTGAATAATCAACCATTAATTATATAAATCTGCATATATTGTTTTTTGTATGAGTCAAGAAATTTTTGAGCCAAGTAGAGAATTGTATGAAACACCTGATAATGTTGTGAATAAATATATTTCATCAGGAGGATTGAGCGAAGAAGTTGTACGAAAAATTTCTAGTGATAAACAAGAGCCTGAGTGGATGCTTCAAAAGCGTTTGAAAGCTTTGGAGTTGTATAATCAAACACCTCTTCCAAATTGGGGTCCAAGTCTAGAAAAATTAGATTTAGACAATATTGTGTATTATTCTGATCCTAATGCTACAGAGTCAACTAGTTGGGATGATGTTCCAGAAGATATTAAAAAAACGTTTGATAAACTTGGAATTCCTCAAGCTGAGAGAGAGGCGCTTAGTGGAGTTGGTGCTCAATATGATAGTGGTGTTGTATATCATAATTTGAAGAAGGAGTGGGAAGATAAAGGAGTAATTTTTGAAAATATGGATGTTGCTGTTCACAAATATCCTGAGCTTGTGAAAAAATATTATATGACTTCGTGTATTCCAATTACTGATCACAAATTTGTAATGCTCCACGCTGCTGTATGGAGTGGAGGAACATTTATTTATGTTCCACCGAGTGTGAATGTTGATATTCCTTTGCAAGCATATTTTAGAATGAATCAAGAAAGTGGTGGTCAATTTGAACATACTCTCATTATTGCAGATAAAGGAGCTTCTATTCAATATATTGAAGGATGTTCAGCTCCACGATATGAAAAATCTGCTCTGCACGCTGGGTGTGTTGAGTTACATGTTTTAGAAGATGCATACATTAAATACTCAAGTATTGAGAATTGGTCGAAAAATACGTTTAATTTGAACACAAAGAGAGCAATGGTGCATAAAAATGCAAAAGTTGAGTGGATTAATGGAAATTTAGGTTCAGGTGTGACAATGCTCTATCCAGCATCTGTTTTAATTGGAGAAAACGCTCGAAGCGAGAGTTTGGGAATTGCGTTTGCTGGTCCTGATCAGTTCCAAGATACTGGTTCAAAAGTGATACATATGGCAAAAAATACATCGTCTCAAATCACTGCAAAGAGTATTTCATCAGGAGGAGGAATTGCATCATATAGAGGTCTTGTAAAAATTAATCCTAGTGCAAGTGGTTCAAAAGTTGGAGTTGAGTGTGACGCGTTGATGGTTGGTGATACTTCACAGAGTTTAACATATCCCCAAATGGAGAATTTATGTGAAGACTCACACATTGCTCACGAAGCAAGAGTTGGTAAAATTGGAGATGAGCAGTTAATGTATTTGATGAGCAGGGGTTTGAGTGAAGAAGAGGCAATGGAGCTTATTGTTGGTGGGTTTATTAATCCAATTGTCAAAGAGCTTCCACTTGAGTATGCTGCGGAGTTGAATAAGTTGATTCAATTGGAGATGGAAGGAAGTCTTGGCTAGAGTTTTGCGAAGCAAAACTTGAATTTTTTTTAGTTTTCAAATAGCTTTTCTATTAATTCGTTTTTAGAATTTTTTATTTTATATCCAATAGTATAATTCCATAAATTATTGTATATAAATCCCATTATAAATAGCACTATTACAAGTATGAATATTATATAAAACTGAATTTCAAATGAAAATTGAGATATGATAGTTATAATATTTGGGAACGAAAATAATAACAGAATTAAAAAATTTAATACTAAAAAATATGTAAGAATAATATTATACTGTGTTTTGACATACAATTTTCTTTGGACAAGCACTCTTTTGAAAATAATCACATAAAGAGGGAATAGATAGAAATAAATACCTAAACCAAGCGAAACAAGTATTAGGATAAATTCTTCTATTTGTTCCACAAATTCATCATTATTTATTGAAAGTATTGATATGAGGTATAATATGAGTAATAAAGTAGTAAAAAACCCATCGATTATATTTTCTTTTAATACTTGGTATTTAGAGAGGTAAGTTTCTTTATTATTTTGAAAGTCTAGTCTACTTTTAGAAATATTTTTACTTAAGTTAAATAGAACTTGTATTGAGAATTTTAAAAATAGAAAAAGTAAAATTAAAATTGCGACTTTTGTTAAATCTATTTGAGTGAATAAATCTTTAAAATTATCAATAAATAGTGTTTCAGTATTTCCTTTTAGAATTTCACTAGTAATTAAAAATATTATGGCAAACCAAATAAAAGAGAATGATTTAAGAAAAAATTTAGAGTTTTCTTCAATTTTTGAAATTTCTTGGAGAAGCTCATCATTTTTACAACTATGTTGATTATCCATATTGGACTTAGTTAATAATTATTTATGTATTTTTTCATCAAAGACTAAGTCTTATAAATATTGTATGTTAAGATATTAATAATATGTATATTTTTGAATTTATGACTACTAGTACTAATCTTATTAGACCCGATGATTTTTTGTTACTATTTTTTACAATTTTAGGTTTAGTTGTAACACTTGTAGCAATTTCAACTAACCTGACGAAAGAGATTAAATATTCATTAATTAAGAAATATGTTTTTAGAGATACTTGGTTTATAATTTATTTTTTACTCTCTTTGTTGGTTTTTATCTTCGCAATTTTTTACTATTATATGGAAGAAAATTTTAATTTTTATATTATTCATTTTTTTATATTTCAATTTTTAATAACTTGTTTGTTTGTATGGCATTTTATATGGAATTTGTTAGATAGAAAATATTTCTATAAAAAATTATTGATTAAAGCAAGAAATGATAATGAAATAGTAGCTTCGTCATGTCATAAGATTGATTTACCTGAAAATTTAAATGACTTTGTAGATAATTTTTTCTATATAAAAGATAATCAACAAGAGTTAATTATGGAAACTGAGTTTTTATTTAAGTTTATTCAAATTTATTTAGATTTAGATCTAGGATATAATTATCTAGATAGTTTATTTTTCAGTAATGATAAAGTTGGTTTAATTTTTAAATTTGAAAATTTAAACCAAAAAATAAGTTCTCATGATTACTATAGAAGATTAGTTACGGAATTTTTTTATGATTTAAGAATTAAATATAGAGAAAATCTAGAGAAAATACTTCAAATTGAGAGTTATTTTGATAGAACTTTAACAATATTTTTAGAATCATCAAATTCTTATTCATTCACTATTAGTAGTTTTTCTTTGAATTCTCAAGAGATAATGACCCTAATCGATCATGAAAATAGTTTTGTTCTTGAAAATGAAGATAAAAATAAAGTTTTACTTTTTTCTAGATTATTAAATCAAAAAATTAATCAAATTAAAGAAAACTGTATGTTGATATTAAGTCTAGATATTGAAGAAAGATATAAAAAAAAGTATTTAGAAAATAATATGAGTTCGTTGTATCAATTATTTAATCCCTTCACTTACTTTAATTCAGAATTTAATTCTTTTCATGGTGATAATAACGCTTTTTTAAATTTAAAGAACAAAAAAAATAAAACTGAGAGTGATAAAAAAATATTGGAGATTGTAGAATTAAAACAAAAAATTATTGATAAAGCTAAACAGAATTTAGAGTTTGCAAAGTTAGAGTTAATGTATAAGATTTTATTACAGATTGATGAACAAGAACTATCTAATATGTTTTTTGAAACCTCATTAAAAATTAAAAATTCTCCAATTGAAAGAAATTTATATTATAAGAATATTGACTTTGATTTTGATAGAAGATTCTTGTTTGATAAATTGGATTTTACACATTTTTCTTCAGCTTTTGGAGGAATTAACTCAATTAATTACATTAAGTATAAATTGATATTTGAATGTGATAATTTCATAAAAGGATTAGACTTAGAATTTGAGAAATATAGCAAGGAAGAATTTATGGAACCAAATGATAAGAAAATTGGAAATAATATAAAAGAGTTGAATTTTGGAACTGTTCAGCGTTTTTTACCTAGTTTAACAAAATCAAAATTTAGCAGTTTTAAGAAAAAAGCAAAATCAGAAGTTAAAAGACTTATTGAGAAATATAAACAAGATGAAACTAATTATATCTGTGAAGCTAGAATTGACGAAAGCTCAAAGACAAAGGAAACTCAAGAGAAAGTAAAAAATGGTATTGAAGATTTTAATTTATTTTTAGCGAGTATATTTGAACTTAGAAAAAAATCTAATAAATCAATAAATGATAAGAGTTTATTTGGTATCAATAAGCTTGAAAAAAAAGACTGGTTTTTGGAAAAAACTTATAACCAGAATATAAGTTTGGGAACTGTAATGGTTGGGGAAAATTTAACTAAAGATTATATACAAGGAAAATTTGACTATATCCACAATAGTTTAATCAAACAATTGAATTCAAACGAAGAAGAATTTATAGTTCAAAATTTATATACAGATTTGAAAAATACTCTTATAAAAAGAGGAAAAGAATATATACTATTCTTAAATAGAGATTTCAACACCTATGATTTTCCACTTTTAGAAAGGCACAATAAATTTCGATTTTATTTAGGAGAAATTGAAATAAATTCTTCTAAAGTTCATATTTTTGATAAATATCACTTAGAAAAATCATTATTAATAGAAAAATCTGAGTTTGAAATTATTCAATATAATAATGTTATTGAAAATAACGATGGATTATTTGTTAAAATTACTAATTTAGAAGAAAATGAAATTCAAGATATAATCAATTCTGGTTCTAACACTTTAAATACGAGAGAAGAGGTAGAAACTCATGTGAAGATTAGAATTTTGGAAAAATTTGAAGTTAAACGGAGGAATAAATCAAAAATAATCACATTAGTTAAATAAAAATGGTAGTTAAACTTATTCTTTATACAATACTAGAACTAATCTTTAGAAATTCTACTCTTGCAGCATATATTTTATATTCAAATAAAAAACAAGAATTTAGAGGAGATGAACATTTTAAAGAGATTATGAAGAAATCAATTGAAAAGCCTGAAATTTTAAAAGAGTATATTTTAGAAAATCTGCCTGAATTAAAAGGAAGTATGTTGAGGTATTCAAAATATCATTATCAAATTATAGATGGAGATGAAGAAGAACCAAGATTAGTAAAAGAAGAGTTTATTGTAGTTAGATAACTATTTTTTTCAATTAACAATATTTATAAATATAGAGTTCTATATACTTACTATGGCAACTACAATTCAAATTTCTCAAGACTTGCTTAAAGAATTAAAATCTCGTAAAATGTATGATAAAGAATCATACGAAGAAATTATTTGGGATTTGTTGGAAGACTCAAAGGAACTCTCAGAAGAAACGCTTCAACACATAAAAGAAGCAGAAGCAGATGTTAAAGCAGGAAGAGTTATTTCTCATGAAGAGTTGAAAAAAGAACTAAATTTATAAAAAATAATTAATGTCAGTTCCGAGACTTGAACTCGGGACCTCCAGATTATGAGTCTGGCACTCTAACCAGCTGAGCTAAACTGACGTTGTTGATGTGAATTGTAATTTTTGAGATGAATTTAATGTCAGCTCCGAGACTTGAAACCTTCAAAATTTTATTTTGAGGCACAAGAACGACTTGAACTTTGTTCAACAAAGTGTCTCGTGTCGTGGAACTCTTAGATTATGAGTCTGGCACTCTAACCAGCTGAGCTAAACTGACAATATTAATTTTAAATTCCACTCACTTTATAAATATATTGTCATTTATCATATTAAGATGTCACGAAAAGCGACGAATTATATGAATAAGAGAATTAAAGATAATTTCTTTAAAAAATCAAAAGAAGAGAATGTTCGCTCCCGTTCATACTTTAAAATTCAACAAATTGACAATAAATTTAATATTTTTTCAAATGTGCATTCAGTTCTTGATTTAGGATGTGCTCCAGGAGGTTGGATGCAATACATTAACAAAGAGCACCCAAATGTGAAAATTATTGGAGTGGATTTACTTCCTATTCGCCACAGACACGAATTCAACGAAAATGTTGAAATTATAGAAGATGACTTTCATAATTTAGAGCACTACACTCAAGAACAATTTGATATTGTTTTAAGTGATATGGCACCAGAGTTTTCAGGAGATATTCAAATTGATAAAGGGCGAGTACACGATATGAACCATAAAACACTTCAACTGAGTAAAAAACATCTCAAAAAAGATGGATTGCTCGTGTTTAAAACATTTGGAGGAAAAGAACTTGAAGGGGTGAGAAGTGTTGCAAAACAGTTATTTAAAGAGATAAAAGAGTTCAAACCTCGCTCATCAGATCAATCAAGTCCTGAAATATTTATTGTATGTTTTCATAAACTATAACTTCTTTTTTTCTAATTTTTCATTTATTTTTACGTTTTTGAGATAAATTTTATAAATCATATATTCTTAATTAATGTAGATTAATTAAAAAATGGCAGATAAAAATTATTATGACATATTAGGGGTTGATAAAAGCGCCTCCAAAGATGAGATAAAAAAGGCGTATAAAAAACTTGCTAGAAAATATCACCCTGATGTTTCAAGTGAAAAAGATGCAGATTCTAAATTTAAAGAAATTAATGAAGCTGCAGAAGTGCTCTTAGATGATGAGAAAAAACAACGCTATGATACATACGGTTCAGCAGATGGCCCTCAAGGATTTGGAGGGGGCTCAGGAGGATTTGGTGGCTTTGGTGGAGGAGGATTTGATCCTCGTGATTTTGGAATTAATATTGATGATATTTTTGAAGGATTTGGTTTTGGTGGCTTTGGAGGAAGTTCTTCTTCTCGAAGAAGACAAAAAGATACACGAGAGAGTGCTCAAGTTCAAGTTGATTTAGAAGATGTTTATTTTGGAAGTAAAGTTGATATCTCATATCACCGAGACGTAGAATGTTCAAAATGTGGTGGTTCTGGAGGAGAAGGTGTTGAGACGTGTAAAACGTGTGGTGGTCAAGGTGTTGTAATTGAAGTGCAGCGAACAATGCTAGGTGCGATGAGATCTCAAAAAATATGTCCTGATTGTGGAGGAAGCGGGAAAACAATAAAACACAAATGTGAAAAATGTCAAGGAAATGGGACAAATCGTGAAAAAACTACACAAACTATTTCAATTCCAAAAGGTGTAGAAGATGGAGTAACACTTCGAGTTTCACAAAAAGGTTCTTACGATCCTGATTCTAAACAATATGGAGATTTATATATTAAAATTTTATATAAACAATCAAAAGATTATCAAGTTGATGCTCCTCATTTGTACATGGAAAAGACTATTAATTTCATTCAAGCAATTATGGGAGACGAAATTGAGTTTTCTCATTTCAAAAAAACACTTGCAATGAAAATCCCTGCAGGAACACAAAGTGGAAGAACTCTTCGACTTAAGGGGAAGGGATTGCCAGTTATGGGACGAGATGGTCAATTTGGAGATTTGTATGTGAAGATTAAAGTTGAAATTCCTCAAAAAGTAACATCAAAACAAAAAGAATTGTTATTAGAATACGCAAAAACAATGAAAGAAGATAAAGGATTTATGAGTAGAATGAAGAAGTTCTTTGGATAATTATTTTTTTATTTTTAAAATACAATAAATGGATTTGTAATTAATATATTATTTTCATAAATTTCTAGATACATTTTTAAAATTTGAATAATTAATGAGTATACAATGGCACAAAATGAAGAAAACATTGAAGTAACAGAAATGGATGTAATTGAAGAAGCACATTTGAGAATAGATGCTCTCTTAGAATATTTAGAGAAAAAGGGAATTGGTTCAGTTCAAGAATTTGAAGAATATTTTGAAACATATATTGAATCATTAGATGAAGAATAAAATTTCACATCAAAAATTTAAATATTAACTTTTATCCAAAAAACAGAACTAAGTCAAATTTTAGATAA
>CAZULG010000015.1:0-23201 GCA_964621065.1 uncultured Methanosarcinales archaeon
ATCTTCTTTATCTTATTTGTTGGAGTTGGAAATAGTTTCATGATTTTTGTGCAAGGATCCATGAAAAAATTTTATGGGTGTTTATAAAATTTCCAAAGAGTAATTTTATTCTAAAAATGCTAGTTACTAAAAGAAGTTTTTCAAGTTCGATTTTAATGTTTAACTACTGTGATATACATAAGATTTTTAAAGGTTTTATGAATTAATTACATATTAAGACTAGAATAATAGTTTAATATTATTTTGCCAAGATCGCATAATCTGGTATTGCGCTACACTGCTAATGTAGTTCCTTATGGAATTGTGGGTTCAAATCCCACTCTTGGCGCTCAAATATTATATTCAATTTCCTTCACATATTTATAGGATTTGAGCTTTGGTGCAAAAAATGTTTAATTTTTCAGCACAAATCCCACTCCTGGAATTTTCGTTTCACTCAAAACTTAAGAGTTGAATTCTCACTACTATACAATCACTTTGTTACAATATATTGTAAGTCACTTTTATATCCGAAAATCAAAGATTTTTTAAGAAAAGCAGGAATTATAAATTTATTTTCATCTAGCAAAGCCAAACACCTTAAATATCACTTTTAATATTTATCACTGGTTTTTTAAATTAAAATTAGTTTGTTTAATTATTATTTAAGCCAAGATCGCATAATCTGGTATTGCGTCGGTCTCGAAAACCGATTCTGTAAAGAGTTGTGGGTTCAAATCCCACTCTTGGCACTCAATTATAAGATAAGTTTCTACGATGATTTTTTAGGATTTGAACAAAGTTATTTTTGGAAAAAATCAACGAACGTAACAAAGTAGAGTGACCTTGCAAATCCCACTCTTGGCACTCAAATATTAAATTAGATTTCTCTGAAATACTTCTAAGATTAAAAAGGTTGTATTAGTTGAAAATTTAATAAATATATTTACTCCTACAATCAAACTAAGATTTATAAATTCAAATCAATATTAATTTGTGTTACAACGAAATAAATTTTTCGAGGTGAAATCCCTAAATTGAGTGGACATATACACATACACCATCATGAAAAACATCCCTGCATTCAAAACGAATTGAATGAATTTTTACAAAGCAAGGCATTAGACAACTCTATAGTTGAGAACACGATTTCATATTTAAATCCGTATCTTTCATACTTTTCAGATATCTTACATACACTCTTTTCACAAATTTCTCAAACAATATCCACACAGGAGTATCATTTAACAATTGGATATCTAGAACAATCACTTGATGAAATCTCTTTTCAATTACTTGAATTTGAAAAAGAATTTGAAACTAACTTTGTTGAGCATGTTGATGCTAAAAATTGTCTTCCTCTCAGTCAAGTTGTTATTAAAGAAATAATTCAATATTATATTTCTCTATGTACTCCATCATGATAGATTAATATTTTAATTTTTACACTATTCTTTTAATTCTATTGAAGAAGTGTGGTGCTCTTTTTCAACAACAAATACATACTCACCTGCAGTTGATAAACTTTGATCGTGTGACACTAAAAATGCTTGTTTAAAATTACCATGTTGCAAAATTGATGCAAATTTTTGAACTTGTGTTTGAGAAAACCCATCAGTAGGTTCGTCTAAAATAATAAAATCTAAAATTGTTGTATGTTTAAAGTGTCTCTCAATTACTTCTTTTAAAGCTAACCTATAACTTAGAGCAAGAGCAGATTTCTCTCCTCCTGACAATTGTTCAACATCGACTTCATATCCATTTTGCTCAATAATTAAACTAAAATCATCTCTTAAATATACATCAATATCTTGCTCTTCAATGAGTTGAATAAAGTATGTTCTCAATGCTTGTGATACATCACTTAATAACTCAATAAATAATGTCTCTTCAATTACTTTACACATCTCACTCATCTCTTGTGATAAAAAATCCTTTTGCTCTTTTACTTGTTGAATAGTAGTGTTTAATAATTGTTTTTTTTCAACTAATGTTTCAAGTTCTTTGAGTTGAGAAATAATATACTTAATTGATGTTTCATACTCACTTTTTTCTTTAATTATTGCATTTTGTCTTATTAATAATTTTTGTTCAATACTCTCTTGTTTCTCAATTATATCATCTATTTTTTGATTCATTATAATTGATGAGTTGAGTGTTTCTATTTTACTCCCAATTTCTTTTACTCTTTTATCACAATCTTGCAATTTCTCAGTTAATGTTTGAATTTGCGTATTTAGTTTATATACTTCTTTCTCAATTGCTTGAATTGAAATTTCTAACTCCTTTTTTTCTTTTTCTAATAATTCAATATTTTGTCTACTTTTCTCAATTTGCGATATTGTTGTTTCTAATTGTTTTTTTTGAGTTTGTAAAGTATGTAATTTTTCATTTAATTTATTTAATTTTTGAGTAGAATTTATTTGTGTTGCATTATTAGTATCATTACTACTATTACTCTTAATTTGTTCTTTTCGTGTATTCACGTCTAATTGTATTTTTTTATATTCTTCTTCATATTGTGAAATTGTCTTATTAATTGATTCTAGCTCATACTGGTCTTTTTCAAATTGCTTTAATTCTTCAACAATACCCTCTAATTTTTTTTGACTCTGTTCAATACTGCTCTCAACACGCTCTTTTTCTTTATGCAATATTGATTGAGAATAATTATCCTCTAATGTTTGAAGTTTTTCTTGAAGATGTATTATATGTGAAGTATCAATTGGTTGATGACATAGAGGACAATAATTGTTTGTTTGAGTTCTATCTTGTTCAGAAAGATTTTGTTGAGATGATATATTCAATACTTGACTCATTTGCTCTTTAAACGAAGTATATTGTGTTTTAAGTTCAATGAGTTGTTTAGAAATATTCTCTTGTCCTAATTTTAAATTGTCTAATTCAGTTGAGAGTTTTTCTTTACGTTTAATTAATTTCTCCTCTTTTTTTTGTGCAACAATAATATCTTGAGCTCTACATTTATATTTAACAATTGTATGATGAATTGAGTGTAGTTGAGATTCTAAAGAAGTTATAAAATTAAACTCTGCTATTTGTTTTTCAATGAGTGCAATATTATGCTCACTAGTTTGAAGTTGTCGATATTTATTCTCAATTGACTCTTTATTCTCATTTATTTTTTCTAATTGCTCTAACTTTTGCAAGAGTAATTCTTTTTTTCTACTGCACTGCTTAGTATGATGTGATAGTTGGTGTTTTAATGTGTGTATTTGTTTTGTATACTCTTCAACTTTTTTATCAACAGTATCACGCTCTTCTTGCAGCTTTTTACTTGTTCTCACTTGCTCTTTGATTGTTGCTCGCTTCTCTTCTAATTTTTGTTTATTTGAATGTATCTTTTTGAGTTTTTGAGATAATTCAATCTCCTTTTTTTCAAGATGCTCAATTGAGACTTTATACGACTCAATCTGCTTTTGATGATGAGAAATATCCTCTTCAAGAGATTGTGGAAGTTCATTGTATTTAGTTTGATGTATAAGTAACTCTTTTGATAGTTGCTTTGATGAAATTGAATATACGTGTTGAAGTTGTTTGTAATTGTCAATATTAAACACTTTTCTTAAAATATCTAAACGTTTATCACTTTGAATAGTTAAAATTTCTTTAAGTTGCTCTTGAGGAGTATAATATGTAAAACGATACATGAGTGTTTTATCTTTATTAATAAATGAGAGCGGAAATTGAAAATAATTAAATATAAACATATTTTGCTCTTGTGTTGAGAATTCTTCAACAGGTGATGAGTTTATTTGAATTGTTCCTTTTGATTGTGTAATTCCTTGCTTTGTTCTTTTAAAATATCGTGCAATTGTAATTGATTGAGAATCATCTTGAAACGTAACTTGAATTGAACCCTCAGCTTCTCCTTTTCTTAAAATATAATTCCCATCTCCTTTTTTAAATCCAAATAGTGCAACTTCAATTGCTTGCAGAAGTGTTGATTTCCCTGAGCCAATATTTCCATACAACACGTTAATTCCAGAATCAAACGTAATTGATTGATTAACATACGAGCGAATATTGTTGAGAACAAGTGTTGATATGTGCATAAAAAAACATTAAAAAAATTGAGTTTATAAAAATTGTGTGTTAAATGAATTGAATTATTAAAATATTATGTTTATTGTATTATTTTTTACATATTTATTTTTTATCTCTTCTCAATACTCAAAGAAATATAAATATGAATATTTTAGATAAATAGTATGAATTATAAATTAATCATTTTTTTTGTGAGTTTACTGTTCTCAACACACTTGGCATTTTCAGTTGATTTGATTTTAGAATTAGAAGAAGGAGGATGTTATGGTTATGAAAATGGGTTTGTTCAAGCGTACTATAGTAATGATACATTAATTAACTCATCAGATTATGAAGTGAGGATATTCAATGGACCATTGGAATCAATGGGGATCCTTGCTGAGTTTGAACCAACTGATGAACCATACAATATTGTGTTTGAAGAACCGCTTGATTACAAATACGAAATTGAAGCAAACAACAATTCATTATATGATAAAAGGGATGGATTTATTGAAATTTATGAATGTCAAAGAAGTTCTAATGGACCTACTGAAGAATCGCTTGAAAGTTATATGTTAGAGTTTAATGGTAATGATTTATTTCAAGTAACAACATCTTCTCAATCTGATTTGAGTGTTGAGGAATACTCTGCTGATGAAGAATCTCAACTATATTTTGAAGAGTTGGAGATTAATGTTGAAACACTTGAATTTGTAGAAGTAGTAGAAAATAATAATTCTAATACTACATTTGAGTTTCAAAATTCTGAGTATGGGAGAATTTGGTTTCAAAGAGATGAATCTTGGGAGGAAGTTGAATTAAGTGAAGTACATTCTGCATCTTCAAACGAGCGAAATATATTTGCTTTGCAAGGTGAAATTCAACAAGAAGAGTCTAGTGTTGGGGCTACTAATGAAAGTATAAGTGATGAAAATCTGCAAGTAAATGAAGAAAATTCCACTCAAAGTGAGATAGTTGAAGAATCACAAACCAATACTGAATCAAACTCTCCTTCTGATGAAGGTGTTGAAGAAAGTTCTTTTTTTTCAGGTATGATATTTAATTATATTATTATCATCCTAGTTGGTGTAGTTATTTTTAGTTTAATATTATATACAATTTTTGCAATGCAGACTAAAGATAAAAATGTATCAAGAACTGGGTTATATTACAAAGGAAAAAAAGAAGATGCTCCAAAAACTCTACTTGAGAACAAAGTAATTACATTTATTGAACAAAATAAAAACAAAATGGAACCTCCTGAAGTCCTAGAATCATTAATCAATCAAGGATATGATAAGGAGCGAGTAATTGAGATATTGTGGGATTATATTGAGAAAAATAAGCAGAAGTAAAAAATTCAATCTCTGTAGGCAAATTATTGCTTAATAAAACAACATATAGGTTATTTTATACATTACAATATTTGATAAATATAGGTTTAATTTTTTGAAATTGAGTCATATAGACAAAATAAGTCTTGATCTTTTTTTATTATATTTGAAACAAAACTTCCTTTTTCTACTTTACTGCAAAAATCAAGAGATTGATTATGACCTCTACCTTCCATCATGCTCCAATCTTCTCCATTTTCTCTCATACATTTATTAAACTCCCTCTCTGAGAATGGAGAATATCCAGTTGTCAATGTTTCTCCATCTCTTACTCTTTGATATGGGTCTGTTCCATATATACCTAACGCAGATTCAAATTCTTGTACTAAATCTGACGAACATCCCTTTAGAACATTTAAATTTTCAAGTTTAGATTCTGCTTGAGTAGGAGTTGATAATACTACTGCACTCAAAATTCCCAATAGTCCTTTCCTTGATTTTTGTATCATGTTACTACTTAGGAATCTTATATTTATAAATTTGTCGTTAACAAACTCTATATCTTTCACATCTTAGTTCTTTCCCTTTTTGGACTGCTCTTCTAACTTTAGGAGGCGCATTAGCACTTTTCCCATTATGTCCCCATACTGCCTCAGATTGGACATCTAAATGCATAGCATACTGGCCCATGTATCTTCCAGGTCCATCTGCACCAGCACCTTTTATACCATTAGCAACTGCTACAGTCATAAAATCAGTAAATTTAGAATCTGATAGAGGAATTAACCTACCATTACTATCTAATATATTTATATCTGCTGCATTACCATTATTATGTCTTGTTGAGCCAGTCCTTCTTCTACAATTGCTACACTGCCCTCCACTAAATATTTGTACTTCTACTCCAACTTCTTCAGCACTTGCCTGAAGAATATTTTCAAGAACTGGATTCAAACCTTTATTTCTAATTGCTCCTTGATTTACATATTTAATTCTATCAAATGAGACATCTGATACAGTAGGTTCTCTTAATGAATTAGACATAGGAGGATTTACTACAATCTCAGAGGATAGAGAACTTATATCTGTATCACCTTTTGTAGAAACTCTTGGTTGCTGATTTAAATTTCCTCTTGCCTCATCTTCTAATTCTCCTCCTTTAAAATATGCTGCTTGAGAGCTTTTACCTCCAGTTGGAACAAGTTCTCCATTGGCATTTTTCTCATATTCATTACCATTCTCATCATAAAAAAATCCATCTCTTGCTTCAAAGAATGTTTGACCGTTAATAGTTTGCTTATCATAATCATATTTACCCAATCGACAATTAAAACCTCCATCTTCGCTACATCCATTAATTGGCAATTCTTGGGCTTCAATAACTTGTGTAGGTGAATAAGATTGTAGATTATTAAAATTTTCTGGAATATTTTGTGTAAATGCATCTGCTTGTGAACTATATGAACAAGGCTCATCACACACTTCTCCTGTTTCTCTATTAATAAAATCCTCATTTTCATTAATAAGAGCCATACCATTACTTGGATCAAATTTTTCTCCATCTCCTGCAACTAAAAACCCATCTTCAGTAACTCTATAATTAAACGAACCAATTTGACAATTACGCGAGTTTGAGACAGAACATCCATATTGATTCATTATCTCAACATTACTTGCACTCACTCCTCCTACTTCATAAAAATCTGGTTCTTGAACCCCTATTTGTGTTGAACTTGTTGAATAATCACCATCTTTAATACTCTTTAGACCTTTTATTAAATCCAAATTCATTTGAGCAGATCCTTTACTTGCTCCACCCTCTTCAATTATTCCACTATCAACTAGCTCTTGATACAACTCATATCTCGAATTTAAATCACTTGGCAAATTCAAACTATTCATTACATCAATTACAGAATTTGAGTTAGGTAATTGATTTAAATCAACTCCTTGCAATAACTCAGGTAATTCAGGCCCACTAAAATCTTCAAGATTTCTCACCTCTACTTCAACACCAAAATCTTCAGCTCCATAAACTTCTTCATTATATTTTCCATTTGGTCCTAGAGCATAAGCCTTAAGAGTCAAACCATTATCTTCTCCATGAACTCCTATTTGTTCAACTCCTTTTTCTGAGACTTGATATTCTATCCTCTGAGCTTCACTCATTGAAACAACATCAACTTGCACATTAGAACTCGTAATAGAATCAACTTCTACATAAATATCCTTTTGAGAATAATACTCAGTTCTAATATTATTATTTCCCTGAGCTGTAATTTTAATAAGCTCTTGTGAATCATCTCCTTGCTCAACAATACAACTCATTGAACCACAACTATTAGGATTTGATGTTAACACCGTATTTTCTTCAACATCATAACTCCGCTCAGGCCTTATGAATCCATTGCTCACACTCCCATCTATAGTTCTATATACCAAATTTCCTCTTAAAACTGTAGAACCATCTGAACTCACAGCTAGGCGCCCATTTTTTAATGAGCGTTGCTCATCCATATACTCAACTGGTGAACCAACAGTTCTCACATAATTTGCATTTAAAGTAGAATCTCTTCCAACAATCATTTGAGAAGCTGTAAACTCTTCATTTTCAATTTTAACTCTTGCAGGAGCATCTGAATTCAAAGCACTCACGCTAAACTCATTTGACAAGTCTGATGCAACTTGAGCGTTATTAGTTACTCGAACTCCATTAGAAAGCGTCACAGTTCCATCAATATTTATTTGTCCTCCACCCAAATCTTGTTTTGAAATTCTAATCAGATTACTCGTTTCACTATTTCTAAGTGTAATTGTGTTATCAAATCGATTATAATTTGTAATTTCAATTTGGGATAAATCTTCTGGAACTGATATCCCCTCAACTGATGCAAATTGTCTAAATGCTTCAGGATTCGATTGTATGAATGAAGAATCCTCTCCAATTGCTCGCTCATAATACTCTCGTACAGTTTCATCCTCAAGTAAATTCGTATCTTCTTCAATTAAATTAACATATTTATCTTTGTCATTATTAAATGCTGCTTGTATCGTATTCCTTGCAGATTCAATTAATTTACTTGGTGTTTCCATTAATGTTTCCCACGCTTTTTGAGCATTTTGTGCAAATCCCTCTTCTGGATTCTTTTCAAACGAATCTTCAAAGTTGTCCTCTGACCATTCATCTTCTTCATCATTACCTCCTCTAGTTCCATCATCTACTCCTATTACTATAGAGAGATTTAAAATTATAATAAGTAAAATGTAGGGTATTTTGTAAAATTTCATTTTTATTCAAACCCCCAATTATAATTAATTGCAAATTGATACTCACTAATACTTAAATCTTCTTCAAATATGAAATTATAAATAATGATATCTGCATTTTGCGGTTTCATCTCATATGTGAAATCATTCTCATATCCAAGCATATTTAAACCGCTAATTGGTATTTTTGAAAAGTCTCCATTATGTAATTCAATAAATTCAGTAATAAGATAGTATTTCTCTAATAAATCACTTCTCTCTTCAATTCTAAACTCATTCAAGTTAAAACTCTCAACTAAATCACCATTTAAATTCGTATTTGAAAAACTTATGTCTGTACTCATCGTTGCAACTAAGACCTCTTCAAATACCTCTACACCCACATCATAATCGTTGCTCACATTAATAGTATCATAACTCTCGTTATAAATATTCAAATTATCAATACAGTACTCAATATTATCTTCTATAGCTAATGCAAGTTGTTCTTCTAGCACTGACAAAGATGGGATTCTCTCTTCACCATTATATACATAAAATGGGACTGTGAGATAAACATCATAAGCAAATAAAGGAGGAAGTTCATAATATCCTCCTGACAACAAGTTAAAATCAAATTGTTCATCCACCACCAAACTTAAACATGTTTCTATATTATTTTGTATATTAATTTGTCTATTATCTATTAACTTAGGTTGTGTTGTAGTTGTTTCAAATAATGATAAATTACCACTATTATTGAGCATTGCATAAGAAAAAATTCCTAAAATTAATACGATTACACTAATAATTACAAAAATACTTATTTGTGAGTTTTTAAAATTCATAATATCAATTTATTATAAAAGTATATAAATTTATTTATTTAATTATAGTTACGTCTACGTTAATGTTAAATTTTAATTAGTTTTCTTCTCGAGCTCTCATCTCTCTTTTTTTCTTATTATAACTTACAACATAATTGTGTACACTATTTCGAATATGTCTAATAAATTTCATTATCTCTGAATTTTTATCCTTTTGAATTGATGTATTCAAGTGGGGTGTAAATATTTCTTCTTCTTGTTTTGCAAGTGATATTAGAGGAATATGCTCAAGTCCTAAACTCTCAAGTGCTTCATATGACACTCCTAATTGACCAAGTCCTCCATCAACAATAATCAAATCAGGATAATCTTCACCTCGTTGTTTTAATGCATAATATCTTCTATAAACACACTCTCTCATAGCTTTGAAATCATCTTGTTGTTTATTTAAAGATTTAATTTCAAATTTACGATATCCTTGTTTATTCTCAACTCCATCAATAAATTGAACCATCCCTCCAACTGTATAATCATATGAAAAATTTGACATATCAAAACATTCAATCACTCGAGGAAGAGTCGGCAAATTCAGTGTTATTTGAATTTGTTCAAGGATACTTTTATTCTGCACTCTATACTCCAAATTTTTATACGCTAATTCTAATAATTTTTTCTTCTCACCTTGCTTTGGATGTATAAAGTGTAGTATTCTTTTATGAATTGCATGAAGCCTATGTTGCAATTCTTCAATTTCATCATGTTGTGCAAAGTTTTTCTCAATAATTAGCTCATGTGGAGGAAGTCTTGAAGTATAATACCGCTCAAGCCACTCAATGAGTGTGTGATATTCTTGAAGTAAAAACTCCTCTTTTTTCAAAATTGATCCTTTTGTAATGTGAAGCATAACAATTTGAGTTGTTTTATTAGGTAATTCCTCATATACAACAACATCTTGATTATATTCTTTAAGTGTGTCAACTCGTTGCTCTTCTTCTTCAATTGAGTTAATGATTTCAAGTAATTTTTTTTGCTCTTGAGCACGCTCAAATTGTTTTTCTTGAGCGTATTGTTGCATTGTATGAGTAATTTCTTTTCGAAGTTTTGGAAGATTTCGATATTTTAAAAAATTCTGTGCCTTTTTGACTTGCTCGTTGTATTGCACTTCATCAATTTCTTCTAATGTTTTTGCAGGAGCTTGTTCAATTTCATAATTAATCTGAGATTTAGAAGAGTATGTTTTTGGAGTAATGAGTTTAAAATATTTAACACAAAATTCTAATAATTTCACTCTCAAGTACCCATTAACATAGGGTCCAAAATATTTACCTCTCAAATGTGTTTTTCTTGTTGTTGAAATAGTTGGAATTGTTGAGTTTGAAAAATAAATATATGCATACGTTTTATCATCTTTGAGGTGAATATTATATTTAGGCCTATGTTTTTTTATTAATCGATTTTCTAAGAGCAAAGCTTCCAATTCATTATAGACAATAATTGTCTCAACTTTTGAAATGTGTTGGAGAAGAATTCTTGTTTTTGGGTGTTCTTGTGCTTGAGTTGTAAAGTAAGAAGAAATTCGTTTTTTCAAATTTTTCGCCTTTCCAACATAAATAATATCTCCTTTTGAGTTGAAGTACTGATAAACACCTGGGTCTTGTGGCAGAGATTGCAGATCAAGAGGAGAGTTAATTTTCATATAGTTTATAGTAAGGAGAAGGAATATTTAAATGTTAAGTTTTATAAATTAAAAATTTATTTTATATCTATGAAAACAATTACTCTTATTCGTCACGCAGAGTCTGAGACAAATGTTAAACAAATTCATAATTCAAATCCTTCTCATATTTATAAGTTGACTCCAAGAGGATATAAGCAAGTTGAAAATATTGCTGAGCAACTAAAAGATAAATCGTTTGATTGTATGTACTCTTCACAAATTCACAGGGCAAAGGAAACTGCAAAAATAATTAATAAACATCATAATCTTGAAATTATTGAAGATAACAGAATTAATGAGAAAAAAGCAGGGATTGAAGGAGGACCTTTAGAAGAATTTTTGACACTTGAAAAAGAAGCAAATGATAAAATGAACTTTAAAATAAATGATGGCGAGAGTTGGAATGAACTAATTCAAAGAGTTCATGAGTTTTTAGATGAAATCCTAAACTCTCAATATTCAAACATTGTAATTATATCTCATGGAGATCCACTTGTTGCAATGATTCAATATTTCAGAGGAGATAAAAATGTATTTAATATTGAGATGCCACGCAATTGTGAAGTTATAACATTTAATGTTTAAATTATTTATAAAAATTAAAATACTAATTTTGGAAGGAGTTGCGACAAGTGGTAAAACATCTATAATTGAGAATTTGAAAACTTATTTTCAAACAAATCAAATTACATATGAAATTGTAGAAGAGAGTGATCGAATTGAGTAATCCATTTTTAAGTGAGGATTTTGTAATTAGATATTTTAATTCAAGATCTCGATACTACAAAGAATTAGTGTTCAATTCTGAATAAAATTCTCTTAAAGAGGTGTTAGATTTAAAATAGAGAATAATGAGTGCTAATTTTTGAGAGGTGCTAAATTTTTTGTTATCAGTAGTATTAGTATATTTTGGTTAATTTAAGCCAAGGAGAGTTTTGAATAACTTATCTTTAAATGTGCGTTTCTTCTGTAAGAAACTCGTATAAAACCATTTGTCTTGCCATATTAATAATGGAGAATAATAGTATTTAAAACTTGGGACAAAGTCCAATTTCCAACAAATTTATAAACTCAATAAAATTTTTATTCATATTACACACAGTCCCGTAGTGTAGTGGACTATCATTTAAGACTTTGGATCTTAAGACCCCAGTTCGAATCTGGGCGGGACTATATTTATTTTTAATCAAAACTTATATAAACAACTTATCATTTATTTTGTATATATAGCTAATATTTTAGTTAGATTATAATACATAAAAATGTCAGAAATAAAACTACAACACGCAAGTGCATTAAGAAGTGGAAGTTATATGCTTGTTGATGGGGAGCCTTGTATTGTTAAAGATACTCAAACTTCTCGTCCAGGTAAACACGGTCATGCAAAAGTAAGAATCAAGGCAACTTCAATTTTAACAGGTTCTAATAAAGAAGTTGTAAAACCAGGTCATGATAGTGTAGAAGTTCCAATTATTGCAAAGAAGAATGGACAAGTACTTACAGTAAATGGAGATGATATTGAGCTTATGGATATGGAAACATACGAAAATATTCTTGCAGATAGAAAGTATGTTGATGAGAGTATTCGAGATTTAGTCCAAGCAGGCCAGACAGTATTGTTTTGGAGTGTGACTGGAAAAATTTTAATTAAACAAATAATTGAGTAAAATATTGGGATTATAAACTAGAAAAATTATAAATTAGAAAATGGGAACATTTAAAGAAGCTGAAGCAAGAATTCAAAAAGACATTTACGTTTGTCAACGAACAGGTAAAAAGATAAGACTTCCAATTAATAAATTTTTAACAGGAAAGTTCTCAGTACGTAAAGGTATGAGTAAATATTTACGTCCAATGAGAAAAAAATCAAAAAAATAGGGAGGCAACTATAATTTGTAAATTAAAAGATAAATTTATAAATAATAGTCTTTATGTATATAATAATAGAAAATGGTGAGTTTTTTTAAAAAGTTAGGAGGATCTTCTCAAAGAGAAACGTTTGTAGAAGATGCAGGAGATGAATATCTTTCGTTGGGGGAAAATGAAATTATTGTTAATAATCCAAAAAAAGAGTATGATGTTGAAGTACAAGTATTTGTTTTAGATGATTATGAAAATATTAAAAGTGTTTTAGATACAATTCGAAACGAGACTACAATGTGTCTAATTGATATTCATTTGCTTAGAAATAAAGATCCTGATGAGTTGAGAAAGGCAATTGATAAATTGAAGAAAACAATTGAAGCAGTGAGTGGAGAATTAATTGGATTTCACGAAAATTGGGTAATGGCAGTTCCTAAAAATGTGAAAATTAAGAGAGAAAAAAACTAATTAACTATTCCATTATTTTTATTTTTTTATACACAATTTTTATTTATACTTTTTATTTGCATTTATAATTAGTTAGTGTTAGTACTCACGAGATAATACATATTTTTTTATAATTCAATTTCTAATTTTTAGTATTACAAGTAAAATATAAAATAATATTAGTATAGATAGATATTATGGGCATATTTTAGCGTAATACCAGTTAAAAAATGGATTTCCTAGTTAAAAACGCATTAGAAAATATGAATGATGAGAGCAGTGAAATTGACCAATACGAAGTAGGTCAAGCTCGAATGGTAGTAGTAGGCTGTGGAGGTGCAGGACAAAATATGATTAATTGGCTCTATACAAAAGGAGTACAAGGAGCAGAGATTGTCGCAATTAACACAGATTTGCAAGATTTGAAACTTAAGCAAGCCGATAAAAAAATTCTTGTAGGAAAAGAAATTACAAGAGGTCTTGGAGCAGGTGGGGTTCCACAGCGAGGGGCGGAGGCGGCTCAGGAGAGTTCACAAGAAATTAAAGAAGCGATTCATGGAGCAGATATGGTGTTTGTATGTGCTGGAATGGGTGGTGGGACTGGAACAGGAGTGACTCCTGCAGTTGCAAAAATTGCAAAAGATATGGGAGCAATTGTAATTGGGGTTGTAACAATGCCTTTTTCAATTGAGAGAGCTCGTATTGATAAAGCAGAATTTGGTTTGAAAAAACTGCGATCAGTGTGTGATACTGTCGTTGTAATTGATAATAATAGACTTGTTAAAATTGCGGGTCAACTTCCAGTTAAACAAGCATTTGCAGTTGCTAATGAATTAATCTCAGTTATGATTAAGGGAATTGTAGAAATTATCTCAACGCCATCACTTGTAAATTTGGACTTTGCAGATGTAAAGGCTATTATGTCATCAGGGGGAGTTGCAACAGTAGGTGTTGGAACAAGTGATACGAATAGAAGAGTAGAAGAGGCTGTGAGTGAAGCTATGGAGAACCCATTATTAGATATTGATTATAAAGGAGCTACTGGTGCACTTATTCACATTACAGGTGGAGAAGATATGATTTTAGAAGAAATTAATCGAGCAGGAGAGTTGATTACTCATCATCTTCATCAAGACGCAAATGTTATTTGGGGTGCAAGAGTGAATGAGGATCACAATAAGCGAATTACGATTATGAGTATTACAACTGGTGTTACGTCTCCTCAAATTTTAGGTCATGAAACTAAAGAAGAACAGATTCAAGGTGGAATGAAAACTTCAGAAGATTTGGGAATTAAAACAGTATATTAATTAAACTATTATTTTTTTCTTTTATTTACTATTATATTATTATTGTTATTAATAATTTTCATAATAGCGATTAAAACTAAGTGTTTCTTCAAAAAGATTAGTAGATAATTGAAGAAGAAGAGGAATGAAAAAAGTAGATTTAGAAAATATTTCATATAATTAATTAAAAATCGTGTTTTTAAAATAATACATTGAAATATTATAAATTTGTATTCAATTCTTCTTTAGAAATTTTTTTTGCAGCAATAATATCATCTATTCGAAGTAACATTGTGATTGCTTCTTGAGCATTTTTTAAAATCTGCTCACTTACACCAATTGGCTCAATAATTCCTCTCTCAATCACATTTTCGATAACTCCTTCATAGCAATCAATTCCTGAAAAGGGGTTGACTTTATTATGATTATTAAATTTTGATTTTAATTGAGCAAGGTGTTCAATTTCATCTCTTCCACTATTTATGAGCAATGTTTTTGGAATAATTAAAAAACTCTCAGCTAAATGTTCAATGATGAGTTGTTCTCTTCCTGTCTTGGTTTTTGAATATTCGAGTAAATCGAGATATATTGCCATCATTACACTTCCTCCTCCTCCTACTATTTTAGATGATTGTAGAACATTTGAAATATCTCCAGTTGCATCTTCAATAGCTCTTTCAATCTCATCAACAATGTGTTGAGTTGATCCACAAACGATAACGCTCATATACTCAGTAGATGTGATATGACAACTAATGAGTTCTTCTTTGTCAAATTCAATTGTATTTATTTGCTCAATAGAGGAGATATTATTTATTGTAATTTCATCAAGTGTTGAGATAATTGGTGCGTTTGATGCATTAGCAAGAGCTTCAATATCACTTTTTCTACATCGTCTTAGAACTAAAACTCCTTTGCTTGCAAGATATGATACAACTGAGTCATCAACCCCTTTTTGACAAAATACTGCTTTAACGTTTAGATCAATGATTTTTTGAGCAACACTGTGAAGAAATTGTTTCTCGCTTGTTATGAACTTTTCATATTCTTGATAATTCGAGATTTGAATTTGGTGAGAATTTTCTATTTCTTGAACTTCAATTGGACAACTTATAATTAAAATATTTGGATTTATAAGATTTTTAGGCATTGTTGGAAGAATTCGTTTTTTATCAAACACAACTCCTGAGACGACTTGAGATGAAGTAATAGATGGACCAACGAGTTTAACGCGCTTGAGTGTTTTTTTAGAAATAGTTGTACTGTAGTTTTGTTTTTCAATTGTATCAATTAAGAGTTGTGATAAATACGGACTCTCTTTCTCACTAGATTTTCCTCTCATTGCAGTTTGAATGATATTATTTAAATATTTTTTTTTATCACTTGAAATATCTATGCTGTGTTTAGGTAATTTTTCTAAAGCAAATCTGAGTCCTTGAGTAAATCCTTGAACAATAATATTTGGATGAATGCCTTTAAGATATAATTGTTTTGCTTCTTGGAGCATTTGAGAAATGAGTAGAATACAACTTGTAGTTCCATCACCAACTACTTGGTCTTGATTTTTAGCAACTTCAACAATTAATTGGGCAGCAGGATGTTCTATGTCCATTGATTTTAAAATTTGAACTCCATCATTTGTAATAAGTGTCTCTCCAACACTATCGATGAGCATTTTATCCATTCCATAGGGTCCAAGAGTTGTTTTTATGATTTCAGCTAGAGCAGATATTGAATTAATATTATTAATAATTGCATCACTCCCTTTAGTACGTGTAGACCCTTCACTCATTATATTTTGTTCGCTCATTTTTTATTCTCTATTGATTTCAATTTTTTAACTAATGCATGATTTCGAACTTTTAATTGATGAATTTCGTTTACGTTTTTAATTTGAAATCGAACCATATCATTTAATACATCGGTTAATTCTTCATTGGTTACATTTAATTTATGAGGTTCTAAAATTTCAACAGATGCTGGTAAATAATCAACAATGAATACCATAGCATCACGAACAGTTCTACACTCTAATTCAACTTCTATGAATGCTGTATACATTCCTGTTTTTTCGTTTTCTAAATCAGGATCTGCTTTTGTGATATCTCTCACTTCTAATTTAGGGTGTTCTTGAAGTTCTTGTTCTACACGATCAATTGCATCACTAACGACCTGTGCAGGTTTTCCTGCAATATCTACAATTGCTTTGAGAAGTACTTTCTTTGTCATATATACATTCATATTGTTGATAATTTATAAATTTGTCTAGAAAAATGATACAATATCATTTATTACAATAAAACTTAAATCTGATTATGAATTATTGACAATATTTCTATTGTTTATAATACTTATTAACTAATGCAGATGCTTGCCCATTTGTAATATTAAAATTCAAAAGACCTTGTTGAATGGATTCTTTTGGATATGAAGATTGATATTGTTCAATATATTCTTTTGCTTTCAACTCTATCTCTTGTGAGACATTTAAATTTGTATTCTTATGAGCATTGAAGTTATTATTAGCACTAGATATTGAATCTATATCATCTCCAAGTAATTCAACCTCTTGTTTTCTTTTAATCATTCTTCTTTGATTCCAATATCCTAGAGGAGGAGTTAGAATAAGTGCAATTATTAGCACAATTTGAAGAATTGAAAATTCCATACCTAAAAACTCAACCATACATAATATTTAGTTATCATTTTTAAAAAAATGTGTTACTCCTCTATACAAAAAACTAAGATTTGTTGGGAATTATGTAGTTGATTAAGTAATGAGAATATATTAAAAAAATGTTAAGTACAATACTACTTTAACTAAATCCACCAATTTCAATAATCAATCCTTCTTTTGGCTCAACTCTAAATGAAATTTTGTCTAAAAATATATCCTTTGGTCGTTTAAACCGTTTCACAGACATTACACGCGTTGTTTCTCCACCAAAACTCCCAAGATTAATTTGAATGAATAAATCGCTCATATTCCTAAGTAACATTAAAAACTTCTCATCTATTTGGGATGGATCAACTGTGAAGATAACTGTTTTATTCAAGTTGTTGAGTTTTCTAAAAAAATTCATAATTTTGTAATATGCTTCTTCTCCAGCATCTTTTTTTACAAGAAGAAATGAGAGTGTGTCAAATATAATGACTTCTTTTTCAAATAATTTGGGTGATTTGATGATTTTTTCAATAAAATCTTCTTCAAATTTAACAGTCCCTAGAAATGGAACAAGGGTTATAAACATTAATCGTCTATAGAGCAAGTCATTTCTGATTGAATAATTTAATGAATCCATTTGCTTGATAAAATCAAGTGTATTTAACTCAGTACTAATATATGTCAACTCATTTTTGTTTTGCAATAATGAGTATGTTAAACGTTGGCATACAAGACTTTTTCCAGCTCCATCAACTCCTTCAAGAAGAATAAGACTATTTTTAGGAATTCCTCCTCCAAAGTATCTATTTAGCTCATCTCGTTCTAATTCTATAGAAAAATATCCATCACTCATCAATAAACATAGATATTTTAGACATTTTAATTTTAGATTTTAATTTAATAGTTACGAAATACAATTGAGTTGATTTTATTAGTGTATTAATAGTAGTAGCTTAATTTTATAAAGGTCTTTTCTAATATTAGTATATGTTTAAACGTATCAAACTCTTTTCTGGTATTTTATTTTTATTCTTATTTTTGCAATTCTCAATTAGTTTTTCTCTCTCTTGTACAAATGACTTCTCAAATACACAATTTCATACACAATCAGGATCTACGGTGTATCAGCTTGAAGATGAAGACTCAATTAATGTGATTAATTATAATTTATCTTCTCACCCATTAACCATTTATATGCAAAAAACTGCTAATGAGTCTGGATGTTTTCAAGCGGAGGATTTTGCAATTCTTGAAGAATCAAACACTCTAACTTCTGCAACAGGATTTGATGAGAGTGAATATGATGATGGGGATATTGAGTATATTTGGACGTTTGAGCTATCTTTGAATTCAATTATAACTCAACAATATGTAGATAGAAATTTTATTTATACTCCTTCTTTTGACTCATCAGATGTAGTTAATGAGTTTTTATACATTAAAGTAGATAGATATGAGCCTTCAATTGATTCAATTGAGTTGTTTAAAGATTCTCAATCTTTTCAAGTAAACACAAATTCAGACAACTCTCAAGGTCTTCAATCATCAGATGAAGTTCAACTTCAAATAAATGGTGTTGATGATATATCAATTAAAGATATTTCAATTTCTTCAATTCAAGGAGGAGAGGTAATTTCATCTTCTATAAATGCGATTTCACAAGGAGATAAACAATTAACTGCTAGTATTAATTTGACTCAATCCCCTCTAAATTTAACAATTAGAATCTTAGACCAATTCAATAAAGTCTATGAAGAAGACGTTGGTGTATATTTTGACTCAAGAGAACCTAGTGTGAATTCTGTTGATATAACATCATATGAACTTACAAATTCTCTAGATTATATTGTGATTGGAGAGGTTATTATTGAAGACGATTTCCCAATTAATCAAAATAATGTTGAAGGGAGAATGACAACACCAAGTGGCGACACTGTTGGGTTGAGTATTATATCTAATTCTTGTGAGCAAGTTAATGAAGATGATTCGTCTATTTTAAAAATGAGTTGTCAATTTAGATCTGAAGAAATTGATGTGGAATCAACATACACTTCTGATTTTAGATTTATCGTAACAGATGAAGTTAGTAATGTTGCTGATGAAGTTTTTTCAGAAGAAATTTCAATTGATACAGATGCTCCAGAAGTTTTACAGTTTGAAGTAGTAAATCCTTTAAATAATTCAAATATAATTTCACCACATGTTGAAGAATCATCATATGTTGTATTGAGAGTTAATAATCCAGAATTAGAGTTGTATAGAAATGTGGCGTATTCTTCTTCAAATTCTGCAGATTCAAAAATTCGAATTATAGAAGAATTTGATCAGTTAAATAATGAATTAGAGAGAGAGTGTGAATTACTTGAATCAGATGTGGTTGAGTGTAGATGGGAGATTACTCAAGATGCAATTCCTGATGTTGATTTTTTCAATCTCTCATTAAATGTTATTGATATTGCAGGTAATGGGGCCCAAAGAGAAATTGAGATAGAAGTTGATAATACAATCCCTCAAATTGAGTCATTAGAACTTAAAGAGCGAGGAAATGAGCGAAATGGAGTGTTTGAGTCTTCAGAGAAAGCGAGAATGGAACTTATCTTAGACGATGTTAATGAGCGAGAAGAGATACAAGCTGAGATTTTAAGTAGCGCAGTATTATTTCAAGATTCAATGCAGAGTATTCAATTTGACTGTTACTTTGAACCTGAAGAAGAAACTCAAGTTTGTTTCACAGATGATTTTAATTTAAACAAAGGGTTTGAGGGAAATAGAAGTGAGCCTTTAGAAGTTGCAGTATCAGATAGATCTGGAAATAATGTGAGTTCAAGTATTGATGTTAAAATATTTAAAGTTGCTGAAAATGAGAGTATAGATTATTTTGAGTTTGAGGATTCTGAGATTTTATCCCCTTTGAATAGAAGATTAGTGAATGTCCAAGGAGTTGATGTATATCATAAATTTAATTTAAGACCAAAAAATAATAATGAAGAGTATAAAATTTTACAAATTGAATTATTAGGAATGAGTTCAAGTGGGGATAATGGGGGAGAAGAAGTGAGACTTACAAGTTTTGAGTTGCAAAATCAAACGTCTTTAGGGGTTGTTCGAGGGGATAATAGAGAATACTTTTTGAAATCGTTAATGCCTCAATTATTATCTCTAAAAGAAACTGAAGATGATACAACTGCAAAAATTAACATTTCAATTGTCAAAATAGATGAGGACACAGTGTATAGAGGAGAGACACTCACAGTTGATTTACCAATTGAATTTTATGATATGCCAAGAGATATTAACTCAAACATTGCAACAGTTGAAAAATTACTTGATGATATAAATGGGATTTCTGATGAGAGGAAAAATAAGGAGAGTTTGTTAGATATTTATATGATGTATTATGATTTATGTAATTCATATAATTCAATTAAGGGAGGAATTCATTCAGTTTCAAAAGCATGGTTTTTAATTAGTGTTGCAATGGGAAATATTATTCCAACAAGTGAGCCAATTGATGAGCAAGTTGGAAGAACTTCTAAATTAAATTCAATGATGGGAAATATTGAAGATATTATTGGAAAAGTGTGTATGCTTGCAACTTGTCAATTCTCTCAAGAGATTTTGGGTGGTGCGTTAGATAGTGCAACTAATTCAGATGCAGGTTCATATTTAACTGGGAGAAAGAGTTTCTTGGGGAACATGATTTGCAAGGTAGATTAAAATGGAGATGAGAAAAATGATGCTACAAAATAATGATAAGACAAATGGGGGAAATTATAGCTATATAATATATAATCAGTCGAAATTTTGGATATTTCTCTTATTAGTACTTTCATTTAATATTTCAGTCATTTTCTCAGATGGACTTAATGAAAATGATGAGAATAATTTAGTTGAACAAGGTTTGGAAGATCCAGAAGTAGTTCCGCCGAGTCCATATGAGTCTTCAACACCAACTACACCACTTCAAGATTCTTTGACAACTTCTGCGTGTCAAGGATTATTTGCTGATAATTCTGATCCCACTGAGAATTTGATGAGTTCAGTTGTGAGTTTATGTGTCCCTGGAATTATAAAAAATTTGAATCGTTTAGAAGTTGAAGAGTGCGAGAAAATTTTATGTGAATATGAAGCTGCTAAAAATGGACTCTCACCAATTAATTGTGCAAAACAAAGTGCGTATAATACATGTATGATTACTGGGGAAGGGTATGATGTAGTAGAAGGATTATTAATTGGTTCTTTGAGGGATAATATTCGAAATATTTTAGAAAATCCTCTTGGACTTGCGGTTAATATTGCAAAAAAACGAGCTGAGCAAGCAGTAATATGTACTGGTTCATGTTCAACTCCTCCCTCAAAAATTGCTGCAATTGGTCTTGCTGGTCTTGAGATTGTGAATGCGTATAATAGTTTAACTGAGTTAATGGAACAATTTCAAGGAACACAAAATGAGGATACAAACGCGTGTGAGGAACTCAAAGATGTAGAGGAAGAGTTAAATCAAATTCTTGCAAGTTATAATGGATAAATAGAAGGGTGTATTATTATGATAATAAAAAAACAGGAGTGTTAAAAAATGAGTGATGTATTAGAACAATTATCTCAAGGTTCAATTGTTGAATTATTGAGAGTTTTAATTGATGCAAATTATTTTGATTTTTTATTTCCATTTTTATTATTATTTGCATTATTATTTCATGTTATACAAAAAATATTGGGCAGAAAAAGTTCAAAATTATTTTCAAAATCAGCTGCTACAGTTATTGCAACTATCGTTTCTTTTTATTCAGTTATTTATACATTTCCTTCAGGATATACAATAGGAGATTTGATGATGATGTTATTTCCAAATATTTCATCAATTTCAATTGCAATCCTCTCACTCTACGTTGTAGGATCTGTGATGGGAAGAGATTTTTTCAAAGATGCGTTTAGAAAAGATATAAGTGCATATACAATTATGTTTTTTGGAGTTATTGCTCTAGGCTCTGTAGTATATTATGTTGGAATTGTAATAGGCCTGTGGAGTTTTGATCCCTATGATTCTGCTTCGTGGATATCAGTGATTATAACAGTTGCTTTTCTAATAGTAGGGATTGTATTTTTGTTAATTGGATGGTTTGCAATAGGACTTCTCTTGTTATATGTGTCGGGTTCATTTATTTACAATATGGGGGAAGTTGGTCTCTCAAGTTTATTGTTTGATCCATATTTATTTATTTTGTTTGTATTTATTGGAATTATGAGTTGGTTATTTAAAGATGAAAAAGATGAGAATCAAATATTAAAGGAGAAGTTGAATAAATCCAAAGATGTGATGAAGGATATTGAGAAAAACTATGGAGGAAAACCTCCTAAAAGAGGAGAAGATTTATTGTATGATATTAACTCGCAAAACTATGAAAATATGAGTAAAAAATGAATTGAGTATTTTAAACTAAGTAGTTACATATTTTTTTAAAGTTATTAAATAAAATAATTATATGTTTCAAAAAATATTTTTACTTGGAGTTTTATTTTTAGTTTCCATGATATCAATTCATGCAGACACCAATGGAGTTTGGACATACTCAGAAGATATAAAAGCAGGCGTCTTTGGTGCCGATGAGGGAAATCCTTCAGGAAGTAATTACACATTTAATGAGATTGTGTATTTCAATCAAGATTTGGTGTATAAAACTCAACTCATTGAAGATATGTTTGTAAATACAAGTGGAGACACAATGAGCGGTAATTTAGATATGGATAATAATAGAATTACAAATTTACCCTCTCCCACGGGGTCTA
>CAZULG010000016.1:0-15287 GCA_964621065.1 uncultured Methanosarcinales archaeon
ACTCATTTACTTTTTCAACACTCTCTTTTACATACTCTTCAAATTCTTCAATATCTTCTTTAAAGTAGAATACCTCTTTTTTGAACTTATTTTTAGTGTATTTGAAGTTGAAAATATTCTTTAATACTTTTAATGAACTATCTTTATTTGTTTTCATATCTTTTAGTCCTAAACCTACTAAATTAGAATAAAATTCTTCTAAATAATTTTTAGATAAACTATCTGTATCTTTAATCGACTCATCTGAAATTTCTAATTTTTGAAAGAAGGAAAAGTCCTTTAAAATATCTAAAATAGGTATTGCATATTTCGGTGAGTTTTTATAAAAAAAACTAAAACATTCATTACTGAAAAAATAATCTTCAAATGAAGAAGATATATAATGAACTTTTACAGTGTTGTCTTCTTTTTTTTTATTCATGATTTTCTCATACATATCAATCATTGGAAAATTATACCAAAAATCAAGATTTTGATTAGGAGTGATTTTCCGTAGAGTTGATAAATAGACTAGGGGTTGAAAATCACATTGTGTAACAATTTCTTTAAAATTAGATCTTTCTACAATATCAGATGGCTTCTTTTTCTTCCCTGTTTTATAATCTATAATTAATGAATCATTTACCGCTAAATCAATTATTCCGAGTAATTGTAACACTGTGTCTTTAAATTCTAGTTCTGCATTGTGTTTGTAAATTTCAAGATTGTAATGATTTGCAAATATATTTTCTTGATTCTTTTTAGAAACTTGTTTAGAATGTTCAATGTTCATATTCTCATCAATAGTTAAAGAATCAATAAATTCAATCACAGATTTACAAGCAAGTGTAATTTGTGTTTGTAACATTTCATTTTGAAGAGGATTTGAAAATAGCTCCAATTGTTTTAATATAAATTGAACAAATTCATCAAGATTTTTTTTGAGAACAAATTCTTTATGATTGAAATAAAACTCTGCAAATGCGTGAATTAAATTTCCTTTTAAAAAATGTTCTTTGTCTGCACTTTGAATTAATTTTGAATATGAGTACTTTTTAGGACACTGTGAAAATTTGTTAAGAGCTGAATTTGATATTGCATCAAGCTCTATATTTTGAGCACTGTTTTTAATTGAGTTTGAATTTGCAACATAATTGTTTGATTCAAAGTTATTTGTAATATATTTGATTTCAAATAAGTCTTGTGAATACTTCTCAACATTTGTATTATATAAGAAATTAAAATAATATGGAGGTGTTACATCTTCTCCTTTGTATGACTTAGGAACGCAAATGAATCTCTCTTGTCCTTGTTGAAGTAATATTTCAAATGATGTAACATTTTTATCAAGTTCTTGTTGAGTATCAATATAATCTTGTTTATCGATAGTTTTAACCCACGAATGATCAACTCCTACATAGAAAATAATATCTCTATTAATATAGATTGAATTCTTGGCATCAATTAATAATACTCCTCGTTTATTTGTTTCAATTTCTTCATCAAAATTTTCAATAAAATATTTTAAGTCTAAAAACCTCGAATATGTAATTACACTCTCATATAGTTTAAGATCTTGAAGTACTTGTATGAGTTTTTTTGGAAGCGTAATAGTATAATCATGTAGCGTTTGAATTAATTCTTGAAATGTTTTATGTTTTAATTCAATCAATAATTTGTATAATGCTCTAGCTGATGAGCTGACTGAACATGCTTGAACAAAATATGAATTTTCATATACTGTGTCAATTTCAATTCCAAAAATACTTCCAATTGGAATAAAATCTTTTGTAATATTATTGTGCAAAGTAAATAAACTCTCAACGATTGATAAAAATTCTCGTGTTCTAAATTCTTGAGCAAGTAATAGTTTTTCGTTTAATTCAATATTATTGTTAATGAGTTTGGCTTTGAGAAGAGGTAAATAATCACTCTCAATATCAAGAGCAATTGCAACTGAGTTTTGATTTTTTGTTGTGATCATTGAAACTACTCTATCAACAATATCTTTTTGCGACTCAAACATATATACTGTATCAAGTGTGTGTTCTTCATTGTCTTTAAACATTGAGATAGGAGTATAATTATGAGTGAGAACTTTTGTGTCTAATTCATTAAATAATTCTTCTCCAATTACTGCAATATTGTTTTTTTGAAGAAACGAGAGATCCATATTCTGCATTGATAATTGGTATGATGGTAATTTTTTAAGAAACTCAATAATTGAAACTTCTCTTTGAGAGGCATAATCAATACATTTATCCAGTGTTCCTACATATTGCCAAATAGCAAAGATATTCTTTGTATGAAATAGAGCTTCTTTTAAATTTAAATTAAATTGTTGTTGAACTAACATCACAATTTGTGGTAATTTGAGTTGTTCTTCTTCAAATATATAATTAGAGTATTTTGAACCAATCATTTTAGAAGTGAGAGCAAATTCGCCTAAGTGAGTTTTATTAATAAGTCTATTGAGAGCAGTGTTGAGAGGAGCATCATTAGTGATTACTAAATCAAAGTCTTTCACCTCTTCATAGAGTTCTTCAATTGATTTTGCTTTTCGTATCATTTTGTAAAATTTTCTTCTATATTATTCTTGTCATTTTAGTTTATAAATGTGGTGTGCTCTAGGAGTAGAATTTGACTTTCCCCTCAACTTCACTTTTTTTATGTTGCAAATCATCACTATCATGTTTTGATTGTATTTCATCTAAGTTACTTTGTGTATGTTTTAGTTCTTCTTTAATTGTTGATAATTCTTGCTTCATCTCATTGTATAAATTGTCTAACGTGTTTATTCTTCCCTCATAATACATCAATTCTCTAGAAATTTGAGAGTAATTTAGTTTAATTTGCAATACCTCTGATTTAATTAGTGGCCATTTGAAGATAGCACTAAACCAATTCGTTTGCACAATTGATTCAAATCTTTGTTCTGTTTCTCTAATCTTACTCTCTTCCATTTTTCTTTTCTTCTTCTTGTCTATTATTCCCTCTTCTAATGTTTTCATCAATATGCTCAAGCACTTTTA
Source organism: uncultured Methanosarcinales archaeon (assembly GCA_964621065.1). Taxonomy (GTDB): domain Archaea; phylum Nanobdellota; class Nanobdellia; order Woesearchaeales; family UBA583; genus UBA583. The sequence goes on from CAZULG010000016.1 coordinate 3,012, forward strand.
TGATCACTGTTAAAATCACGTAAGTAATAGCTATAATTATTAATAATACTGTAATTAATCCCATTTTTTATATTAGTGTAATCAACCTACAATCTGATTTAACCATACTATATATGTGAGATTTAGATTTATAAATGAGTCTATATTAAAAAAGCGAAAAATATATAATGTAGTGTTTCATAAGTAGAATAATGAGATGTTATGTTACAGCAGTTGGAAGTGGATATAGTTTAAACTTTCCACATCAAAAAGAATATGGGGGAGTTCTCGCACTTGCAGAGAGAGCTAAGGAGTTTGGACTACATTATAAAACTCAAAATGGAGTTGAGCAAGATAAAATATTTCATTCAAAATATCAAGGAACAAATTATACTTATCTTAAACTTTTAGAAGTAAATTGCTTAGACACAGTATATCAAATAGGATCAAAAATTGTAACTGAAATGGATTTAATTAAAAAAGAACATCCAAAAGTAACATTTCACTTTGAAATTTCAGCAGGATATAAAAGAATTGGAAGTATTTTGACACTGATTACATATATTAGAAGTTCAGATATTGAAAAACTTACATTTCTCAATTTTAATGGGATTCAAGAACAATTGCCTATCATTAAAATAGATCTGCACAGTAAAGAGAGAGAAATTCTAGAAGGATATCGAGAAGCTATACATCCTGATTGGAATGGGAAGATTAATATGAATCCCTATGTGTTGACATATCCAAAAGATAAGAAGTATGTATATAAAGTAATAAATAAGTGTAAGAAGATGGGAATCGTATCAGATAATAATCGACTCACAGACTTTGGAGAATTATATTTAGACTATTGTTAAAAGATATCTTAGCTAAATGGTGAGAGAATTAATTTTAAATTCTACTCATATTAGTAAGAATATTTTTAAATCTCTAATTTCAATTTTTATTGTGAATAAAGAAATTGAAAATTTATTAGAAAAACATATTCAAGGCCCTTGCTTAGTTAGTTTACAAAGACAAGACATTAGAAATTTGCTAGATTTAGGTTCTAGTATTGATTTTTTTGAATTTAATTCACCAAAAGAACTTTCTAACTTATCAAAAAAATATTTAGGTATAATTCTCTTAATTGAATCAACTGAAGAATTTGAAATTGAAGAGCTTGTTGAGTGTGAGGGTTTAGTGGCTAATAATAATGATATTGCTCAGAAATTTTTATCAGGTGTATACTTAAATAATGACATTCAAGAGACAATATATAGAGTTATCTGTGTTTCATAGAGCGTTCGTTAAGAAGAAATTCACGCTTCTGTATATTATATTATATGTATCAGTTTATGAAATGATTTCCAACATTAAATTTAAATTTTTCACCGAATTTGTAGATTTTTATATTTGATTGTTTATCTAATTTAAAGTCAGATACTGCATCAGTAAATAAAGCTCCTCTTACAGTAATATTCTCAAATAAATTACATAAATCTTTGTTGTAATATTTATTCTCATCCTTCAATTTCAGTAAAGCCATGTATTCTAGTAATTCTTTAAGACCTTGGATAGCATAATGTCTATTTTTTGAATTTTTAACTTCTCCAATAAAAACTTCTTTTATAAAATCTCTCTTCTGTGCGATTAAATATTAAGGATATCTGTAAGCATTATATCATCAATTTCTCTTATAAAACCTGGATATAACTTAACCCTTTTATTGACATCAGGAAAATGATCCACAATACTGGAGAAAAATTTCTATAATCTAAATCAAATATAAAAATTAAACATTATTTTATTAATTTTCTATATTTATCACTTGAAATTTATCCTCTGGTAATTCTAAAATTTTTTTTAATTCATTGATTATTAAATCAATTCTATCTTCTATAAAAATATTCAAAGCATCATCAGGCATTGAATTTTCTCTCACCCAATTTAGTAATTTAGAGCTAATGAAATGATTTTTTAAAATTTCTTCAAAATTCAAATCATCATACTTTTTTATGTATTCAAGTGGTGAAGAATCACTAATATCCCTATTCGTCTTAGCAGTTAAATATGCTATGTTCATTAGACTGTTGTGGTTTATTTCATATCTTAAATTTAATTTGTTAATATAATTAATTGGAAATATATGGTGTAAGTTGGGTTTGTCAGTATTAGTAAAAATATTATTTGACAATACAATCCTATCCTTGAACTCCCAGTCTTTAGGTTCTTTACTAGCAAATAATGATAACACTGCTCTCGATAATCTTCCTTTTGAACTGTAAGTAGCTGTTCTTAATTTATATTTATTAATTGTAAATTTCCCAAACTCATAGTGTCTAGATTTTTTTACTGAATTTAAAAAATTAATATGTTCAAATAAAGAACCTGTATTCTTCAAAGTGTCCTCATCTTGAAAACTATAAAACCAAAAATATTTCTTTAAAAATTGATAATCAGGATTTTTATTCATATAAAAATAAGAAGAATATGTCAAATACATATATCTAAAAGGTATAAATTGTCTACCTTTTATTTTCAGAGTATTTTCAAAAAAATCAAATGTTTTAATTAAAGCATCTTTGGTTGCATCCCAAACTTGATTAATCTGTATTGAGGTTAGTTTGTTTAAATTTGTAGGTGTGATATTGTGAATATTAGAATCGTTTACATTTTGATTTATAATTGTAGCAATTGTTAATAATATAGTCTCATCGTCTAAATCTAAAAAAGTGCTATTAATACCTCGATCAATCAAATCTTCTCTGAACTTATCAATTAATTCTCTTAAATAAAAACCCTCATTATCTTCTGTTATAGGTTCAAAAGTTTTAGCAACAACAATATCAAAAATACTTAATGGCTTTCCTGCTTGATTAATTCTTTCAAAAATTTGACACACTTCTCCAATCTCAATCCCTTTTAATTCAATATAAGAGATTTTATAATTATCTAGAATTCTTTTTAATACTCTAAGATGAGGCCTAATTTTTTCTTTATAATCTTCTCTATGTTCTAATCTATCCTCAATGATGTAATAATTGTGTAAGATATCATATAATTTTATAATTAATCCTTCTTGGTATTTTTTCATCTTTTTTGAATTTCTTTTTATATTTCCTTTGTCATCATCAATTTCATCAAAGAATAAAAACCTCTCTTTATAAGTTTCATCATCAACTTCATTAATCAAATCAATACTTAAATCTACATAAAGTTCAGGATTAAATTTAGGCTGATTTTCAATTGAGCCACCATAAATTGAAGTTAATAAAGAAGTTGTTCTTTGTTGTCCATCTAAAATATATTTATATTCTGTCCTATTATCACCATTGTTGATAACAGTGCCACCTATTTTTCTATGATTTTTTAATTTTAAATCTGTCTTCCATATCAATATGCTACCTAATGGGTAAAATTTATATATACTATCCCATAATTTTTTTACATTTTCTCTTTCCCAAACGACTTCTCTTTGAAAAGTTGGAATCTGAAAATTACCATTCTTTAAATCTTCTAAATAACCAATTATACTTATCCCATCAGGCTTGATCCTTTCATTAAAATTAACTACCATAATAGTTTTAGAAAATATTTATTTATAATCTTATTCATATTTATAATAGGAAAATTATAACTTAAAATTATTTACTAATTCTGTAAAATCACTGACTAATTCAAATTTGACTTCTTCTGTTGAAATAGCTTTGAAGTGTTTTTTAGCACATTCTATCTTTACAGATTCGTTTCCTCTTAAATTTCCAGATTTTACTGATCCCTTAGTTTCAACAACAAAGTATGCATATTTTATTTTATTTTTATCAAAAACAATCATCCAATCAGGACTAAATTCTTCAACTGGTGTTTTAATATTAAATTTCTTAGCAGGAATTTTTGAAAATACAACAACATTTTCATAAGTGTCAACGTCTTTACCAAATTTCATTTCAATTTTTGAATCTGATTCTAAATAATCATAAATAAATTTATTCATTTGTTCCTTATTTGTTTTTGAATTCAATAATTCTTCTTCAAATATTGATATAGGTATTGTTTCTCCAAGTTTAATATATTCTATATTTTCATAAACTATGGCTGACTTAACTTGATTAATAATCTCTGAAGTTTTCATCATAAAATCTTCTGGGTTTGATTTATATAAGTAAATTTATCTTCTTCAATAGAATTTAAAATTTTTATCAGAGTTTTTCTTGTTAAATTTGTATTTAACACTAGCTTTCCTATTAAATCATATCTGATATTATCCGAAACCGCACTTTTTAAATAATCAGTTGAAACATTTTCATTGATAAATAATTCTTTATTTTTTTCATAAACCTTATTCATAATATCTTTTGTATCTATCATATTATTTATTCTAAACAATAATTTATATCATTTCTTCTTTAAATAATTCATAAAAAAGTTTATATCTTTATATAAGCACGCAATATTGTGTTTTGGAGGTAGTCTGACATTTGCAAGAGGGGAAAATCTATCAAGAGGACGGGTTGGAAGATTAAAAGAAGACTTAAACTCACTCGTTAAACTCTAAAAATTTGTCAACAACTTGCTTATAATATTTCACTAATACTTCTTTTTGAGATAAATAATGATTAATTCCAATCTTACTTTGACTTCTCCCAGCCATTAAATCAGCTATCTCAAATGGAATTTCATTCATAATTAGTAAGGAGAAATGTACTTTTCTCAAATACTTAACACACTCAATCCCTTGAGTTCTTTGACATTTCTTTGTTAAATATTTCATAGTCATATCATCAATATCTCTCATATGCTCTTTTATTGAATCGTAGAGTGATTTTGTAAATAATAAATAATAAGAGCTCTTGTTTCTTCTAATATAAAAATTAGAATAAATACACACATTTCCAATAATTTCTAATTGAGTCTCATCAAATGTTTTGAAAAAGTGTGACGCTTCAGTAAATCTACATCCTGTTTCAAGTAAAAATCTATAAATTAAGTGAAGAAGAAAATTATCATGTTCTTTTAGTTGTTTCAATGAATATTTAATTTGTTCTTTTGTTGGAACATGCCTATCAAATCCATTTGTATTTGGAATTTTTATTTTCCTTCTATACTTATCTATCACATCTATATCAAGAAGTGTGTTATCTTCTATGAAATTGAGTAGATTTCTATACGCTGCAGCACCAGACTTATTACCAATTTTACCATCTCTCATTATTTTTTTCATCTCATCAATTGATTTCACATTATATTTCACAAAGAATTTTTGAGTTGTCAAAAAGAGTAATCGGGCATAGTGATTATTCAATTTTTCATTAAGATATTTCTCGTAGATGTGCACATTTTTTTCATATATACTTTTGAGAATAAGAGCATCATGTTTCGTGTCTTGTTGAATAGGACTTTGAGAGTGCCCAGAAGCGTTATTTTGGCTTGTTCTATTAGAATTTGAAGGCTGTGGACTTATATTGAGTTCCTTAAAAACAAAAGAAATAGCTTCAGTTAAACCAGATTTCAAGTCTGGCGCAATACCAGGTTATGCGATCTTGGCAATTAAAATTGTACTATATCAAATAAACTTGATTTTGTTTTTAAATATTTGCACAATAACAATATATTTTATTTGTTTTCTTTTACTTTCTCCTTCTTTTTACTCATCCTTTTTGATTTTCTACTAGCCTTCTCCTCATCATCGAGTTTTGTGAGCAAATCAAGAATGTTTTTATAATCATTATTATCATCTTCTAATACAAACGCAGGTTTAATACCATTATAAGAACAAAGTAACATAATTTGGGCGTAGAGAATATTGAGTCGTTGAAGATGCAACTCTTTAATATATTGAGCAATTCCAAGTACAATAATAAATATAGTAGTTCCAGTCACTGAGACAATTGTTGCAAGAAAAGATATAATCTCATTAACTAAAAATACATCTTTGAAAAACAATGAGGTGAATGAGAAATACAATCCAACATACATGGCAATTGTTATGTATTGATATCGTTGAATCGTTTTGTGCCACTTTCTTGTAATTTTTTTATAAGAGAGAACTTGCTTAATTGATTCTTCATTTTTGTCAGGATCATCTTCTAATTTTTTCTTCAAATCATCAAGTGCTTGAGTAATTGAGCCAACGAGGAGTTCAAATCTGGAAACTTTAAATAAAAATGACATTTTTGGATTTTTTTAAGTGTTATAATTATAACGATAATCACATATTGTTTATATGTTTACAATCAAGTATTAATGATAAAGGTGTGTTTTACTTTTTATTTTTTTGCTGTTATATTAATTGATGAAAACATTGCAAGGAGCACTTCAAGTTGTAATTCTTCATCTGAACCCTCAACAATTCTAAACTCTGTTGTTCCAATTCTATCAACCATTTTAATAATCTTAGACTCTTCAATATCTAAATTTACAACTGCTGAATAAATTTCTTTAATAATCTCAAGTGCACTTAATCCATATACTGATTTGAGTTTTATCATTAAATCTCGCGCTTTTTTAAAGTCTCCTTTCAATGTATAATTAATCATCTCATCTAATTCTTTAATTTCAACTGCATTAGTTACTTCATTAATGAGTTCTACACTTACATGTTTATCTAATACACTTGCTGCTTGCATTGTATTTTCTAATTTTCTCACATCACCTCGAGAAATTTCAATAAGTCGTGTTTTTGCATCTTCATCAACTTTTAAACTCTCATGTGATGATATTGTCTCAATGAGTGTTTTCAAATCTTCTTCCTTGAGTCCTTTAAATTTGAAAATAACACATCGTGATTGAATTGGATCAATAATTTTAGAGAGTTCATTACACGCTAAAATAAATCGACACGTTGCAGAGTAGCGCTCCATTGTTCGCCTCAGAGCCTGTTGTGCTTCTTTTGTGAGTGAATCTGCTTCATCAAGACAAATAATTTTATAAGGAACTTGAGCAAGGGATTGCATTTTTGCAAATTCTTTAATTTGATTTCGAATCACATCAATTCCTCTCTCATCACTTGCATTCAACTCCAAATAATTTCCTTGCAAATACTCTTTTCCATACAATTCTTTAGCAATCACAAGAGCAGTTGTTGTTTTTCCAGTCCCAGGAGTTCCTGCAAAGAGTAAATGGGGCATATTTTTACTCTTTACAAATGCTTCAATTCGTGAGACAAACTCCTTTTGTCCAATAATATCTTTAAAACTCTCAGGTCTATATTTATCAACCCATATTTGACTTGTATTTGATTTCATATCTAAGTTGAGTGAAAAATGTTTATATATCTTTCTACACACAATTGTATTACAAATGGATGTAAACAAACAACTAGAATTCTTAAAAGAGCAAACTAATAACATTGATGATGAAATTTTATTACTTTTAAAACGAAGACTTCAAACTCAAAAGAGAATATATGACGCGCAGTATAAAAACGATATGGAACTCACAACTCAAGAAAATGATATTGATACAATGGATTTAGTCTCAAAGCGGGCAAGAGAGATGGAAATCTCAGACACATTCATCCACTCACTCTACACTGTCATTTTAGATCATTCTCAACAATTAAAAGAAGAAGTGTTGAACAGTAAGAAGAAAACAAAGTAATTCTTTCTCTATTTCTTTACTACTTTTATTGAGTGTGGAATATTTTTAAACTCACGTCATAATAATTGATTATGAATAAATTTAGTATCTTCTTTTTGAGTGTATTTTTTCTGGTGTTTGCTTTCTCACCTTCAATAATTTACGCAGTTGAAACTTCAGCACTTGAAAATTTGAGAGAGAGAATGGAACAACAAGAGCAAGTTGAAAATGATAATCAAGCAACGCAAGAACAAAGGCAAAAAGCACAACGAAGAGTTGAAGAAGCAAAAGAAGAGGTACAAACAGTATATTCAGAAGGTTCAACAGATGAATTACAACGAGCATTTACAGAATTAGAAGAATTATCGGGTCCAGAAAAAATAGAAATTACAAGAGAACTCTCAGGAAGAAAAAGCTGTGGTGATAATTGGTGGTCGTTTGTGTGTAATTTAGTTCAAGATAGTGATGCAAAAGATTTACAAGTGAGAAGAGCAAGAGAGCAGATTGCAAGAGCGACAAGTAGCTCACAAGACTTAGAAGAGTATAACTCAAATTTGATGCAAGTTGTGAATTCAGAAATTCAAACGTATTTATCAGGGCTTGAAACTTGTAATGCACCTAGTTCAGATTGTAAATCTCAAATTGAAAATTATGAGTGTCCATCTGGAGACACGAATTGTGAAATTGCAAAACAAGGAGCATTAGATACATTCAATGAAGGATTAAAAAATTATAGAGTTGAGAGAACTGGTCTATTAAAAGCTGCTGAATTTTTAAATGTAGATGATAGTTCATACGCTCTTGCAGATCAAATTCAAGATTTAGTAGGATTTGAATTATCGCTCATTGAAGAAGGTTCTGGAGTTGATGAAATCTTAAGTTATGGAACGCCTGAGCAAGTATGTCTTGCAAAAGTTGACTCATTCATGAGTGTGAAAGGAGTTGATGTTGATGGGAAAACGTATGATGCGCCTGAGCAAAGTACAGGATTTACAACTCGGCAAAAAGCATGTGATAATCAAAATTTTGAAATTTGTGCAGATTTGAGAGCTGAAAAATCACAATTATTATTTGAAAATCGATTCAATATCATTGTTCACTTTTATGTTTATAATGCTAAAGAACATGAGCAAGAGTTTATTATTAATGCAGAGCTTACAAATGATAATAATGAGCGAGTGAATTTTAATGTGTTTGAAAATACAACTCAAGTTGATAATAAATCAATAACACTTCAACCAGGTCAGAGAGAATCAATGACAATTATGTTAGATGAAATTTCTCCATTTGACTCAAAAGATTACTCTGAAGTGTATGGGAATGTAATTTTATCAGTTCATAAAAAAGTAGATGGTGGCGGAGGCGTGTTTGATGCAAGTAATTTAGACTATGCAATTGATTATCCAATTATGAGTATTCGAGGTTCAAGTAATGATAAAAATCAACGAAAAAAAGATGTTGAAAATAGTGGAGCGCAAGCAACAGATGGAGTAAGTGATGCTTCTACATTTTCTTCAACTCTTGTTGATAGAGTCAATTTGAACTAAATTTTTTAATTAGTGGAATTGGAATAATGAGAATTTTGAAATTTTTAGTTCCAAATAGTTTTAATTTTACAATGAATCAAATATATTTGCTTAAAAAGTAGAAAATATTTGATTATTGCTAGAAAATATCTTTTTTTGATATAATATTGTGATTTATCTGAATTAATAGTGAGAACAAAATTATATAAATAGAACAATTGATTTATTGAGTATGGCTGAATTTAGTGACACTCCATTAATGGAAATTACACTGAGAAGATATGAATCTGCGTATGAATTAAATAGACGAGAGACACTTCGAAAAATTTGTTTATCACTTGGACTTTTGCAACCTGGAGATAGTCGAGATGTAATTGTGGATATTTTACTTGTTCTTGAAAATGTGAAATCCATTAAAAAGGAATTAAACGCATATGATATTAAACAAGAAGTTGTCATCTCACGTGAAAAAAGTGGACTCTCAACATTAGGAACTGCTGATTCAAATATTAGAAGACAATTAAAGAGACTCAGAGATATGTATTTAGTTGAGAAAGTGAGAAACAATTATAGAATTACAGAATTTCAAAGCCTAAAAGAAATTTATGAGACTCGAATTAAGCCAATTATTTTAAACTCAATTGTTGAGAGAAACAAGGAGTATTTTGAGTACTATTTACAATTTGAAAACAAAAAACATTTAAATGGAGAACATAAAACATAACTAGGTTTGAAAATGATGAGCGTAACAAGTAAGACAAAAAAAATAATCAATATCATTATGTTTGTATTATTCGCATTAATTATAGCAGGATGTGCACAGACAAATAATAGTGGAGACGATAATGTGCGAGCAGGAGGAATTGGTGAAGACAGAGCACAAGAAAATGGAGCAGTTGATATTGAATTTGTGGAAAATAATCCTCCTTCAGAGGCATTTATTGGAGAACCATTTGATATTGCGTTTGAGTTTTATAATTATCAAATGCACAGCGTTGATGATATGCGCTTGAAAATTACAGGTTTTGATAGAGGTAATGTGGAAGGAATTCCTGAAGAAGACGCAGTGGGAGCAATTACTGCTGCTTCAGAAACTGCAGGAGCAGGTGTGAAAACAGATTATTTCTATGAAGATGTGAGAGTTGATGGGTTTACTCGAGAGTTCCCTCTTAATATGAGAATTCGCTCATGCTACACTCAAACTTCGTTTAGACAACAAGAAATTTGTGTGCCTTCTCAAGGAAGTAATCAATGTAGTGATGATGTGAGTGTGAGTGATAGCGTTGAGACAAATGGTCCGTTTGATTTTCAAATTCAACGAGTAAATGCAATTGGTGATAGAGTACGTATTGATATATTATTGGAGAATCGTCTTGATGGTCGAGTAGTTGATCAGTGCTTTGATAGAGAAGGATTCTCTAGTGAATATGAGGGAGTTGATGCACGACTAGGAACAATTGATGGGAGTTGTGAACCAATTGGAACTGATTCGTATTTATTTACAAATGGTCGAGCGAACTTTTATTGTGAGTTTTCAAGAACAGGAGAAGATTCATACCCTTCACAACTCTATTTAGAAGCAAGCAGTTTATACGAAGAAGATACTCGAAAGAATGTGATGGTTAGAGATCCATCTTCTGGATAAGTAGGAGAAATAATCTTTAATATAGTTTTTTGAAAAAAATATTGTTAAAATTTCAATTATAAATTGATTTTGATTGGAAAATATTGTTATTTTTTATAGATGATTTGATTAATTAGTATTTATTTAAGACTCACTACTACTTCTATCTTGATGTATTTCAAACAAGTCTTCTCTTTGCATGACCAAAAGAATATTGTAGGAGTATTCTCTTATTTTTTGGAGTGTGAAATTATCTAATTCTAATAGATTTGTATATGCGTCTTGCCCTTGAAAATAGGTGAATGAGAGAAGTATTATTTCTTCATCAGTAGGCTCTTTTGAAACATCAATATTAAAAAGTTTTGCGAGTTGAAAAAGATGTAAAAAACCAAGCACTTCTTTATCTTTTTGTTGCGTAAGTGTCAAATTAAAATTATCTTTGACAAATTGTTGAGTATCGGGCTTTATTTGAAATTTGCCTTCTGCTTTTGCACTACTTGTTGTTGTATTCCCAAAATTGTTTTCTTGAAGTAGAAGAGCTACTAGAAATTTATAGTAGCTAGGATGAATCTTTGTAATTGCTCCATTTGAGATTTTTTGAGGATCATTGATATTTTGAAGAATAAACTGATTAAGTTCAGGGTCTACTTCATTTGGGTAGAATATAACTGGTTCAAAAGAATTAGGAGTTCTATTAGTGTTATAAGCTTGGTTTCTAATCCTTCCTTGAAGGATGTTTAAATTTCCAATTATATTTATATTTGGAGATTCTGTTTTGAGTATCTTTGAAATTTGATTTAAAACAAATGGTTTTTCTAATTCATATTTATGCCTATTATAATACATTCTAAAATCTTTTTGGTCTTGTGTGAGTTGATTTTCAGATATTTTTTGAATTTGTCCAAATGTTGTTCTGAGTTCTTGTATTTGTTCTATTGTAGGAGGTTTACTTATTGTTCTAGTTGTATCTATCCATTTCAAATAAGAAAGGTATTCTTCAAATGAGCCATTTGATGTTACACTTGGTCTTGCTTGTGGTCGAAGAGATTCTTCTAATGCTTGTTGTTGTGAATATTCTTTAAGTGTTGGAGGAATGTGTTCTTCTTGAGAGTAGCTGGGGGAAGTAAATGCTAGTCCTAGTGTTAGAGCATGGAGATATTTTTTGAATTTTGACATCTATTGAATGTATTTATGATAGATATTTAAATATATTTGTACATTTCAGTAGTTAAACATTAAATCGAACTTGAAAAACTTCTTTTAGTAACTAGCATTTTTAGAATAAAATTACTCTTTGGAAATTTTATAAACACCCATAAAATTTTTTCATGGATCCTTGCACAAAAATCATGAAACTATTTCCAACTCCAACAAATAAGATAAAGAAGATAGTATTTAATAAGATATTTTGGTTGTAGGTAGTCCAAGTTAATTAAAACATTTGCTTACAACAAGTTTGTGATAAACTGGCGTATTTGCACGTTCTATGTAAATATTAAATTATTTTAAAAAATTAAAACTCAAAGAAATTATTTTTTCAAGAAAAAATAAGTTTACAAAAAATTTTTTTGAAGACATTAATAGAGA
>CAZULG010000017.1:0-8904 GCA_964621065.1 uncultured Methanosarcinales archaeon
TTCTAGAAAATATTAATTAAAAGATATCCTAGTAAATCTCCTTCACTCTTCCAACTTCACCACTCTCAAGCATCACTTTAATTCCACGAGAGAGATTTGATGATTTTGTTAAAATTCTTTTTACAACTCCATTAGTAATATTGCCACTTCTTTGATACTTTATTTTAATTAGGTATAAGAACGAATGAAATGAGTGTCTCATATTTTTTTAAGACAATTCTAACACTTGATCCAATTGAAATTTCACTTAATTTTTCTCCAACCATTAAATGAACAATCATTTCTCAACTAAAAATGTTTGTAATTTTCATATATATTATAGTTCCGTTTAAAATTAGGCAAAATTTACAAATATTTCTTAATCTAAATATTTTTCATATAATAACTCAATAAATTTTCTTGATAAATATTGAGCCAAAAAGAAATTATTTTCTTGGGTCATATAAAATTATATTCCAAGCTACTCCTTTATTGTTCATTTCTTCTAATTTACTTCTCAAAGAAGTAAATTGTATCTTTTTAAGAACAGAGTTGAGATTTTCAACAAGACTCCTTTTGCTCTAATGAGTTTATGTAAAGGCTCACTACCCTTTAAAATCATTTGAAAATTCACTTAGAAATTTTTTTAGAATGAAAATAAACTACGATTACAGTAACTCTTTAATAATTATTAAGGAGTTTATAACCTGTTTTAATGAAGTGTTATGGTAGTGCTATTGAATTGCAAACTTTAAGAATTTGCTTATGCAAATTATTATAGAATTGTGATATTAACATCATTAATTTTTACCAAATTCTAATATTTATATATTTTATTTTGATTAAAACTTTTAAACTCTGAATGGAGATTTATTTTAGAACATTATACTATTTCAAACTCTCTGCATTACTGAGTTTAACGAATGAAGATTTATTATCGTGTTCTTGCCTACTGGTAAAAAGACTTCTACGAGATTTGTAAGCACACTTTCTACGTTCGTTCTTTAATTTAGTGCGTAAATAACTACGTTCAAATCCAGAATTATCATTTATAAGACCTCTACGGGATTTGAACCCGTACCAGTGGGGCCGAAACCCACTACTCTATCCAGATTAAGCTAAGAGGCCAAGGATATACTTGATACCGTAATTAATATTACTAATAATCTGTTTTTAAATCTTTAGATTTTTTGAGAAAGATATTTTGTAATTATGCACAAACGATAACATATATTTATATTTGAATACATCAAAAAATTATTATGAGAGCATATTTTACTAAACAATTTGGATTTGTAATTACATTATTTTTTATTTGTACTAATATTATGTTGAGTTTGGGATTTGCAGAGCTACAATATAGTGCAGAAGAATACCAAGAATTTGTATTATTTTCAAGTATTATTGACAATGAAAATTATTTGGCTGAGCGAATTAGTATTGATATTGTAAATGATGAAATTCTGCGTGGAAACGAAGAAATTATAGTTGAGTTTATGTTTAATGAAAATATGTTAGAGAGTAGATGTGAATTTGAATCAATTTTTGAAAATGAGAATTCTTATCAAAAAAAGGTGTATTGCCCAATTCCTAAGCAAAGTGAAAAAGGAGTATACACATTAAGACTTTTAATTCAAAGTACAGAAGAGACTCAAAAAAACCCGTTTTTACTAGATGAAATTGAGTTTTTTTATAGTCCTAATACTGTGCAATATCCTCTTCGATTTCAAAACACACCACAAGGAACTAAAGTAATTATCTCTATTAATAGTGAGAATAGAACTCAGACTCAAATAATTCATCATGACATCCCAACGCAAGTAATTACTGAAATAACGCCTGAGAATAAAGATCAACTTATTAGCTCTCAACGAGAGTTTGAAATTATTAACTCAAATCCTATCATTTCATGGGAAGTGGGACCTGAAGATGAAATGATAGAATATACGCTATTAAATACAACAGTTGATGAACAAACTAAAACTGAGTTTAACACTTATGAATATGAAAAAGATATAATACTTACTCAAGGGGTTGTTGCAATTATACTTTTGCTGCTTTTATTTATATTTGTACCATTTTTTATGAAAAGCAAACATTCATAAAGTTGTATTATCAAAGTGAATATTAAGTTATTTAAAATGAAAAATCTTCAATTTACACAATATCACATTCATTCTCAAATTAGTATTTTTATTGTGATTGTTTCAATTCTCCTTGTGGGTATTGTAATACTTATGTCAAGTTCAAGTCAGAAGTCAAGTGATTCTTTAAATAGAAATTTTCAAGATTCAAGTTTGAAGGATTTCAATATTTATAATATTATGGAGGCGAGTAATCAATGTCTTCAATTAAGCACCCAAAAAGCATTATTATTGTTATCTATTCGTGGAGGAATGATTTATCCACATCCCAATTCAGTTCAATTTTCAAGTGATCTAAACTCATTTAAACTTAATGATGATAGGATAGTGAATTTAGATTTAAATAGAGCTGAATTGCAGCGTTATATATTTCCATCATTGACTCAAGAAGATTATATAAATAAACTTAGTTTTGAAAATTTAACAAATCAAATGCAACACTATATTGTAAGAGATTTTATTCACTGTCAATTTAAATCTTTTAATGAAGAAGATTTTAATAACTTCACATATTCAATTGTTGACACTCAATCAGTTGAGACACAGGGAGCAGGGAGATTTACTTATGATACACAAGCGCTCAAAACACAACCAGATTCAGATTCAGTAGATGTGTTATTATATACTTCTCAAGGAGAAATTATTGACTCAATATATAACTCATCACTTGAAAAAATTGTAACACAAGAGTATTTCCAACCTGAAGATAGAGTTGTTGCAGTTGTTAAAGGTCAATTTGATATTGATGTAAGTATATTAAATAATGAAATTCAATCAAGAATTCAAACAACTGACTCATTTGATGTGGACTCTACAGATATTGATAGAAGTTCACTTACAACGCAAATTAAATCATCACTATCTCCTTTATTCTCAGAGGCTCAAAAACTTGCACGAGAGAAAAAAATCAATAGGAGCATTGATTTTACGAATTCCCAACATCTCTCAAACATTGATTTAAACTCACAAATATATGTAAGAGTGAGAAATGTTAGTGTGTCAGAAGATGAAATTTTACAAGTCATCACATTAACTGACACTTCAAATGTTCAATATAATAACGATATGTTTGTGTTTTCTTATCATAATACAGCTCCGGAATTAGGAAAAGAGTCATTTGTAATCTCTAATGCAGTAGATGTAAATCTTGCAACAAATCCAAGTTTTCTATTTGATAAAATTAATCATAGTGAATATGAAGATGAGCTTATTAGACAATATCAGTTTGTTCCTCAAAGTGATTCTTTTATTAATTTACATTCTAATGGAAGTTTGGAGTTGTTAACAGATAAAGGATTTTTTTCAAGAGAATTTTATGTAACAGATGGAGAGCTTGATACTCAGTTTACAATTAATTTTAACTTAGGAGGAGCCTTAAATAATAATAATGCTGGAGTTTCAAGTTGTTTTGAGATAACATATGATTTAGATAGTGGACTTGATAGAAGATATGATGTTCATAACACGGTTGTAAATAATTCAACTCGAAGAGTAAAACTCAATAATAAAGTTGACAGATCTGGGAATTATGAGTGGTATGGATTTGTTACTCGAGGAAGCAGTCCAGTTCAAGTAGATATAACTCCAAATTCAAATTGTTTTGACCCAACTGATACGTTTAATTACCTTCAAGGTTCAAGCTCATTCATATTAACTAGTTCTACACCAACTCAACAAGTGAGTATTCAACCACAAGATTCTTCAGGTAACATTCTTGGAGATGCGTTCAATTTTACAATTGGCTCAGTAACATGCTTAGGTCCACGAGATATTGGAACATTAAATGGAACAGGAACATGTTGTGATATTTCTGGGTTCAAAAATGATTGGAATAATAAAAATTTTTCAAATATTATAAGTAATTCAGACACAATTCTCCCATCAGGCACTCTTGCGTATGAGAGTGATTATATGAGAGTGTGTCCTCAAAACTCAGCTCTTAATCCAACATCTGATAGTGATTGGCAATTAAACTCGTCAAACTTTAAAGCAAGAGAAATTACAACTTCAATGCAAGTATATTGTCAAGGAACATCTCCTCTGCTTGAAGAGAACCAAATTTCAACAGTGGGAACTAATAGTGTGTCAATATCGTCTCCAAGTTCTATTTCAATTCTTAATTATAATGCAACAAGTGTGTATTCAACGTGTCAACAATGCGAGTTCAATTCAGATACTCAAGAGGCATTTCAACTTGAAGGAACAATAAATGGTGTAAATACTGCAATTTCTGTTGGCTCAATTGATACTCAAAATGTAGCAGATGCAGATTATGGAAGCATAACATGTACAGGAGGAGTTGTGAATTAATGATAATTAATGTATATATATTTGATTAATATTTTCATAGTTAGCACTTAATATATGTTTATTTTTTTGTTGATTGAATAATTGTTTGTAATAATTCTTTTGCATTATCGTTTAAAGAACTGAAAAATTTAGTATCATTTTGAACTCTTTGGAGTATCAACTCAGGAGTTGATTTTCCAAATGAATTAAACTCAGGTTGGTGGTTTGTAAGTAATTTACCTTTTTCATCAAGTCCTTTTGCACTAATTCCATCAATTCGAATTGAAGTAATATTATTGTTTTGAATGTATGTTTGAATATCTTCTCCTAAGTGTGATACTGCAACACAATAAATGGAGTGTTTTGAGACTTCTTGTAAAAAATGGGTTAAAATAGTTGCAGCAGCTCCAGGCTCAGTAATTGCTTCAAACTCATCAATTAATAATAACTTTGTTGATTCTGTTGAAATGATTTTCAAAAGCTCTTTTATAGTTTGTTCAAATGCTCCTGCTCCTTGTGTTCCGCTAAATTTCTTCAAATAGACAATTTCTTCAATAATTGGAAGTTTGATAACATCTCCTTTGAGAGGTAGTCCACATGAGAAGAGGTATTGTGATGTGAGCAATAATTCTAAAAGTGTTGTCTTTCCACCTGAATTTGCACCTGTGAGAATTGAAACACTCTCATTATTCAAAGGTGCACCTATAATTGATTTTGACTTGAGTGCGTAAGAGATTGGAGTTGCTCTCTCAAGCAAAGGATTACTTACACGCTCATGCTGCAACGATTGAGAAATTGTGGGGAATATAAGCTCATCTTGAGCAGAGTTATGTTCATAAAATGTTTGAATTGATGCGAGCATATCTGTGCAGAGTACAATATCTATTGCTTGCTTAATGTCTTGTGTTGTGGGTGTTGAAAAGGAGATGTAAAAGTCAATGAACGCTTTTGACTCCATTTGTTCAACTTCTCTATATAATTGTGATTCTACATCTTCATCCAGCTCAAGTGGGTAGTGTTTTTGAGAAAATAATATTTGTTTTGAAAAGTTATGCGCTTTGAGTTCTTCTTGAAGTTGATTTTCAAATGAGTTGATCATTTCTTGTGTGACTTGCTGTAATTTTTTTTGCAAATGTTCATAATTATTTGATTGTAATAATTCAATGAGCTCATCTCCTTGTAAATTGACTTGTTGATTTTTGACAATTTCTCTAAGCTCAACATTTTTTTGTTGAACTTTTTGGTGAAGTGATTTGATGAATTCAATTTTATCATTAAATTGTTCTTTGAGTGTTGTAGTTGTATGTTGCTCAATGAGCTGAGTGTCCCAATCAAATGATGAGTCAAAATTAAAAAGCTCACTAATTAATTGTTGAGTGTTTTTAGAGATGAGTTGCAGGTTTGTATTGAGTGTTGAGATGGTATCAATGTTGAGAGTATTTTTGTATCCTTGAATAAATTGTAGAAGTTCTTTTGAGGAGAGTTGTTGAATTTCTCCAGTGTAGAATTCATCTGTAATGAGAAAGTGAGTTGAGTCATAATCTCCTGTGTGTTCAATTTCTTGAAGTTCTTTTTGTGAGAGATGATGTATTGCTATGTGTTCATAAAATTGCGAATAAATTGAATTATCACATGTGTAGAATGTGTAAGGGATTTGAACAGAGTTAGAGGGCTGAGTGATTGTTTTAAGTGATTGGAGCTGAGGCAGAGGTGTTGAGAAAATGTCTTTGAGGAGATGTTGTCGTCTAAGGATTTCATCATTATTTAACGTTGGTGAAAGGTGTGAGGTGAAATAGTGCTTTGATTGAGAGTGATGAGTGTGTTTGAAAAGTAGAGAGTGGAGTTTTTGAATAACTTTTTGAGCGTGGGTGTTGAGAAGAAGTGTTTCTTGAGTTGATGAGTGGTTTTGAGTCATATTACTAAGTAGAGAAGTTTTGATTTATAAGATTTAATGTTGTGAAGAGTAGAATATGACCTTTCAAGGATAATATTTGAGTTGAGTAATTTTATAAATACATACGCCTTGATATTACTATGAATTATAAGTCATTTGATGAATTAACACAAGATGATGTGTCAAACACATATACAAGTATTGGAAGAATTGAAACTGTGAAGCAGACAAGTGGACCTACACTTATGGTCTTAATGGATGCATCTCAATCATTTACGTTTAAAGCGTTTATCAAACCAGGAGAGAGAGCATATCCTGAGTGTGATATAGGTGATGTTGTAGAAGTGAAATATCAAGTTCAACACAGACAAGGGGCAATTGAAGGGGAAGTGAAGGAGATGAAAAAAGTAGCTCCTGAGAAGATTAAAGAATTTGAAGAGCTCATTGAGAGAAAAGAAGAAGAGCGTTTTAAAGCCGTAGATGTTGGGTTTTCAATTCAAAGTGAAGTGCTTGAAGCGCTTAAGCCACGAATGCTTCAAGTTGCTACAATTATTAAAAAAGCAATCGCTCAAAGAAGACCAATTATTTTAAGACATGATGCTGATTGTGATGGGTATTCTTCTGCAATTTGTTTAGAGCGGGCAATTTTGAAATTTATGGATGAGTGTTCTGGTGGAGATGTAAATTTGAGATATATGAATTTTAAACGAGCACCTTCTCGAGCTCCATTTTATGAGTATGAAGATGCTGTGAAGGATATTTCATTTATGCTCAAAGATATGGTGAAAAATGGAGCAAAAGAGCCACTTGTGATTATTACTGATAATGGTTCAACAAGTGAAGATATTTTTGCATATAAGCAAATGAAACTATATAATTGTCCACTTGTTGTTATTGATCATCACTATCCTGGTGAGAAAGATGAAAAGGGTAAAGTAGCAGTTGATTATTATATTGATGGACACATTAATCCCTATTTAGAAGGGTTTGATTCAAACGTGTGCTCTGGGATGTTGGGGTATGAACTTGCACGATTTATTTATGAGGAGAATACAAATTCTGTAATGATTCCTGCAATGGCGGGATTGTTAGACCATGTTGAAGGACATGAGCTCAACACCTATGTTGAGCTTGCTCAAAAATCAGGGTACTCGGTTGAATTTATGCAAAAACTTGGGGATTTGATTTATCTGCAATCTCACTATATGCGTTTTGGAGAAGCAAGAGAATTCTTTGATGATATTTTTGGAAATAATACACAAGTACAACAAGAAATTGTCAATTTTGTGTATCCTGAAATTGAAAAATTGTATGAAAAAACACGAAGAATTGGAAAAACATATTCAACTGTTGAAGATTTTGGTCCATTTTATGTGGTGCAATTTGATGGAGAAAAAGGAACTGCTAGAGGTCAATATCCTGCAGTTGGAAAGAGTACAAATTTAATTCATGCAATGTTTGAAGAGGAGTTAGACAAACCAGTTGTGACAATGACAAGTGGTTCAACATTTTTAACAATTCGAGTAGGAGATGATGTGAAAGAATTTAGTATTCCTCAATTTTGTACAGATATTTTAGAGGAAGAACTAAAACACACAGGAGCTGAGGGGGGAGGACATGAGCACGCAGGAAGTGTTAAATTTGTAGAATATGCACGAGAAGAAGTAATTGGAGCATTTTTGAAGTATTTGAAGAAGTCTGCAGAGCAGCAGTAAGTATGATTAAAACATTATTTTTTATTTCTTTACATTAAAACAAATATTTATAAATAGTGTGTATAAAATGTAATTAATATGAATAGCATTTTAACTAAAAACGCCCTCTCTCCTGTGATTTCGATTTTACTTTTATTATTAATTAGTGTAACTTTATTTACGATTGTTTTTAATTTCACAAATGACTTTGTAAGAGATAGTGAGGGCATAGTTGAGAATAGTAATTCTGGAGAAGGGGAGTTATTTAGAATTGTTGAAAATAATGATACGAGTGTATTTATGCAAAATATAGGGAGAAATCTAAGTATTAATCGGGTAAGTGTTGGTGGAGTTGATTGTAATATAGAAGGTAATTTTACTGAAGAATTTTTTAATTTAGATATTAGCTCATGCATTGATTCTTCACTCTCATCTACTCCTCAGATTCGAATTGAGAGCGAGGAGGGATTTTATGAGGGGACACTGCGTCTAAGTTCAGCTTTGCAAGAAGCATGTGTGCAAGATGGTGTGATTGTGTATAATGGGAATAGTCGTGAATTTTTCAGTGAGCCTGATGGCAGTGGAGTTTGTACCAGTGAAGTTCGAACGTGTGATGATGGTAATTTAGAGGGAAATTCTCAATATCAATATCGAAATTGTAATAATGAGAGTGTAAGTTCTCAAGACACTCTTCCAGATGCCTTTAGTTTCACAGATCAAAGCGATGTTTCCACAAGTACAGTAATTACGAGTAATACAGAGACTCCAACAGGATATGATGGTCCATTAAATGTAAGTGTAAGCGGAGATGGTTCACCAGAGTTACGCTTACTAACAGAGAATAATATAGGAGAAGCAGGTTCATTTAGTGTTTCAAACAATGATAATGTTATTATTAATTTCA
>CAZULG010000018.1:0-8088 GCA_964621065.1 uncultured Methanosarcinales archaeon
TTTACAAATTGAGAGAAAATACTCTTGTTTTACAATATTTAGCAAATTCCCAAGTTCTTTATTTTAACTAAAATAAAGGTTAAAAGTTTCTTAAAACAATAAGATTTGTTTTTAAAACTAGATTTAATTTGAAATTAAAAATACGCTACAGCCTCAATTTTCTTTCAAAATTGCAAAACTCCTCTGCTGGAGTTTTATTGTTTAAACTATTATGAGGTCTAAGATGATTATATCTCATTTTAAATACTTCTAAATCATTATTACAAAATTCAATTTCTTTTGGCGATTGTTCCAAATAATCTCTCAACTCTCCCATTCGTCTGCGCTCTCTTAACTCGTGTTATAATATGCTCAATTCTCTTTCTTCTTCACTATACATCAAACCTAGAGTATTTACTCTTTAATCCATACGGGCTTTCATTATCGCTACTAATTCGAGTTAGGAGTTCAAATTTTTGGATTAACTCATCTAAAAATTGAGTTATAACAGATGTTGTAACTGATTTCACATGTAAAATTTCTAAACAATATCGAGTTGTATCATCAACAACTGCTATAATTTTACCTTCTTCACTAAATTCACTATCATCAATATACCACAAAGAATTTGCATGCTTACGCTCAAAACGGACATATTTTGTGCGAGATGGGCGATTATGCTCAGTTCTCGTTAAATTATTTCGTTTGAGAACTTAATTAACAGTAAATCTTGGTGGATATCAAGATTTAGAGTATTCTTAATTTTCAATTTTAAAAATTCTTTTCTTAATTTATGAATTTTCATAGATTCATTAAAAAATTGAATTTTTAACTAGTAATATATACTAATTGTTCATACATATTTTTTGAAATAGATACAACAAACTATTTTGTATATTCTTTATTATTCTCAAAACACTCTAATCGATAACATTGTTCGAGTAACAAATAATATGCCATTTCATGTGTAAACGTAAATCGAGAAAGACTCAAACTCAAGTTAGCCTTTTTGAAAACATCTTTATGAGGTCCATATGCTCCTGAAATAATAATTGCAATTGGACTATCAAGCTTTTTTACATATGAGTGCAATGATTGTGTTGAAAATTCTCGTCCCTGCTCTGAACACACTATCACAAATTTATGTTTTTCAAACACATGTTTTTCAAGTAATTCTTTTTCTTTTAGCTGAGTAGCTTCTCTTCCTATCGCTTTTGGAGATTGTAAGTCCACACACTTCACTCGTTTCAAACGCTTAGAAATCTCATAAATGAGTGTTTTAATAGAAGAGTCTTTAATTGGACCAAAATAGTAAATATACAAGTATTGCATCAAAATAATTTCAGTTTAAGAATATAACAATCAAAAAGTGAAGGTCACCGAAATGTTTCCGAAAACTCAGTTCAGTACTTATATTGGCCAACTTGGCTTAACTTCTGTGTTCGAGATGGGAACAGGTGTAGCCCAAAGCTGTATGAACCTTCTAATATAGTATAAACTCTATTCTCTTTATAAATATTTCGATTTCTTAATTTACAGATTTGTACTCCCAAATCCACCTTCCTGACGCTGCGAATCACCACTAAGCTCATCTACTTCTTCAATATCTACATGAGGAGCATACAACAATATTGCTTGAGCAATTGCTTTCTCCTGTGGATAAAATAATACATCAGCTTCTTTAAGGTTCTCTTTTTCTAATACTTTTTCTTGAGATGTAGAATTTGAAATAAATATAACATTTCTTGAAGACGTATTTTGTAAAGCAACTTTAATTTCTCCTCTATATCCTGAATCAATCACTCCACACCTTCGAGCAATTCCTTTTGAGCCTACTGAGCTTCGCTCAAAGAGCAAAAACACCCAGTTTTTAGGAAATTCTGTACTTAAACCAGTTGGAGCAAGCCAAATCTCTTGTGGTCTTAAAATTACATACTCTTTATCATACAATGCATACAAATCATACCCCGCGTCTTCACTGCGTTTGGAAGGAATTTTTGCACGTGGATCTAGTTTTTTAACTTTTAAAAATACACTCTCTTGCATATAAATGATTAGAATTAGCTACATATAAATGTTTCGAAAAAAAATCAAAATAACTCTTCAATATAGAATTTAATAACTCTTATAATAAATATTTCAATATTAAAAAATAATTATAAATTAAATAAATTATAATGATGTATTCAAAATGATTATAATAGTATTATTTAATTAATAAATGATGAATTTAATAATATTCATCTGCTGATTCATGCTCTGTGTCAAATGAATCCTTATCTCCTCTATCATCTCCTTTTCCTTTTAATACTGAGATTAATAGAATGAGCAAGATTAATACAAGTACTACAATGAATGCAATAAGCGCAATATTGAGCCAATTATATCCTTCTGATTTTTCAGCTTCACTAATTCCTACAGGAATTGATAATTCTTCAACAGTTTCATCTACATCTTTTACAAGTAAATTTACATTTTGTGTACCACTTGCCTCTGAGTTAGGAGTTACTTCAACTGTAAATACTCTATCACTTCCTGATTGAATCATTCCAAAAGTTGGAGTTACACTCACAGCTGCCCAATCCATATTACCTGGTACAACTGAAATTGCTTTTGAACTTGAAGAAGGATTTCCAATTGTAATATCAAATGAAGTTGTTTTACCTACTTCAAACTCTTGAGTAATTGTATCTTGTCCTATAATTAGTTCTTCATCACTTTCATCTTGAGTTGATGATAGTACAGCAAAATCAAATGTTGATTGTGACTGTGTGTATCCATCATTATATTGTGTATATACATTTGCTTCATATACACCTGATTGAGCGTCTCGTGGAACTCCCAAATACATATCTTCACTTGTTTGAGATTCTCCAACATCTAAATTAGACACAAAACTCTCTGCTCGAAGGTTCAATTCAGGAACTTCAATAATAGTTTTCACACTATCTTGAACTTTTTGTCCTCGATTTTGCATTCGAACATTTGCAATAACTGCTTGTCCTGGCTCAACTCCTGTTGAAGGTGATTGAACTAAATCTACAATATCAACTCTGTGTCTTTGAGTATCTACATATAATGAGTATTCTTTATATGTCAGTCCTGATAAATCATTACTTCCATATACTCTTAAAATATACTCTTTTTGATTATCCATATCAGCTGGAAGATCAATTGTAAGTGTCTTTGATGATGCTACTCCTTCTCGAACAGTAAACAAATCTGTTGAATCTTCTAAAACTGATTGCTCATAACCTTGAATATCTGCTCTCATTCTTGCATTATCAGCAAATCGTTGTCCAATAAATGAGACATCAATAGTTACTTGACCTCCATTCTCAACACTTAGAGAAGAAAAATCATTTAATCGTGCTCCATTTGCTTCAATTTGTTCAACTGAGATTGGAAGACCTGACTCTTCAGCGAGTGAACCAAATACGAATGATTCACTCACTGACGAATTATCAACTTCAACATTGAGCACATATGAATTACCAACAACCAAATCATCATAATTTGATAACACATCTGATAAATCAAATGTCTGTGTAGAACTTGCAACTTCAACAGTTACACTCTCTCTGGAGACTACTCCTTCTAGTTCGAAAAATACCTCTGCATATTCTCCAGATGATACGTTTTCGTTGTTTATAGTCACTGTTGAAACATATTCACCATTTACTTCTTGAATATTTACATCTTCAAGAGTGAATGGATCTGCTTGTACAGCTCCTAATGATAGAATCATAGCTATCATGAATATTAAAAATTTTACGGATCTTACCATTTTCAACTATTTTATAGTGGTACATATATTAGTTTTTAAAGATTTATAAATGTTTCGAAGAATTAACCATTTTCAAGTGAATAAAATAAACATAATCTTAAAAGTGACAAAAATATCTCTGTTAAAATCAAAATTGAATAATTAGAATAAGTAAGTTGTATAGTTGAAAACTAAAATTATATCCTTTATGGATATAATGTAGTTGATTGTGTAATCATAACACTAGGTGTTGTTACATCAACTGGAAGTGGTGAACCTCCTGTTGTTAATAGAGTTAGTGTTAATTCTTCTCTCTCAGAAACATTTGATTCTGCTGGAACGTTTAGTTCAATTAACTCTCCTGATTGTAAGTAACCTTCTTGTAATGCAGTTCCTCCATTTGTTAAGTATGTCACATTAAATGCAGATACAGTTGCATTTTCATTAGTGTATGATAAAACTTGTGAATTATCATTAGTATCTACAGTCGCTGTAAAATCTTCTAATTTAATAGGTACTGATCCTGAACCTAGTCTTACACGAACTGCATAAGAATCTGTTCCACCTTCAATTACTCCATCTGATGTGTCTGCAGCTTGAATCTGCACAACGTCAAAAGATGTCAGTAATTTTTCTTCTGCTTGATTTCCTACATTTAAGGAGGATGATTGCAAACTGGACGCTGTTGTAATTAATACAGCAGCTGCCACAGCTGCAACTAAAATCAATGCAATAAAGATAATTAATGTTCCCACTCCTTGAGCGGCCTTTTTATTATTATTTGAATACATCATTTTTAATCTATTCAATGCAATGAAGCATTGTAATAAATCTTTAAAGTTAAATACTCTTAATTATGTGTTTTCTCTTTAAAGAAGTGAAGAATTACATATTACTTTTTCAATTCAATTCGCTTCAATATTTCATCTACTTTATAAATCTCAAGCGTGTTGGTATGGCCTTGTGTATTTACCTTCTTCCCTGATGCAATAACAATTTGACTTTGTTTTTTCAATAACTTTTGAGAATAAAGTTGATCAACGACAACATTAACCATTGAATCATGATCTTTGTATAGATCTTTGTGATGATACACACTCACCCCCCAAGACATAACAATTTGTCTGAGTACTCTCATATCTCGACACACTGCTATAATTGAACATTGAGGTTTAAAACGAGAAATTTTTCTTGCGCTATATCCACTCTCTGTTGGAATAATAATAGCATCTGCTTCTAATTCTTTAGCCGCATAATACGCAGATTTTGTAATAAATAGAGAAGATTTTTTTCTATGTTTTTGAATCATATCATCACTTGAGTGCATTGAACCAACAATATAGCTCTCAACTCGAGAGTCATACTCCAAACAAATCGTATTCATCATCTCAAGTGCATACTCTGGATATTTTCCCCCTGCAGTCTCTCCTGAGAGCATCACACAATCAGCCCCTTGTAAAATGGCTTGTGCAACATCATTTACTTCTGCTCGCGTTGGCACTTTACTCTCTTTCATACTCTCAAGCATCTGCGTTGCAACAATTACAGGCTTTCCATACTCATTACACAGAGCAATAATTTGTTCTTGCACAAATGGAACTTTCTCTATTGGAATCTCAACTCCCAAATCACCACGAGCAACCATAATTCCAAAACTCTCTTGAATAATCTCTTCTATCTCATCAAGCGCTTTTCCATGCTCAATTTTAGAAATAACTTTAATTCCATCTCCTCCATGAGAAGAAATAAACTCTTTTAACGACACCACTTCATCCCTACTTCTCACAAAACTCGCAGCGACTACATCAACACCTTGTTTAATTCCAAATTCAATATCTGATTTATCTTTTTGAGATAAAAATGGAATTTTTACACTATGACCATGAATTGAAACAGTTTTATTAGAGTTCAACTTACCCGGACTTTTAACAACTCCCCTAACAACTTTATTTTTTGTATCAACTGATGTTACTTCAATTGCAATACTCCCATCATCAATTAAAATCATATTTTTAGCAGCAATTTCAAATAAGTGTTTATAGTCAACTTGAATCAACTCCTGCGTTGAAAATTCTTCTGTATTATTTGAAATTGAAATCTTTTGGTTATATTTTAAAACTATCTCCTTTTCAACTTTAGACGTTCTAATCTCAGGACCCTTTGTATCAAGTAAAATTGTAATAGTCTCATCAACTTCTCGAATTCTGCGAATTACTTCTTCAAAATATTCATATGTTCCATGAGAAAAATTCAATCTTGCAACATCCATACCTCTATTTCGTAATTTTTTAATCATTGCAACAGAATCACTCGCGGGACCTATTGTTGCAATTATTTTAGTTTTCTTTGACATAATATAAAAACAACAAACACCTCATAAAAATATTCGTATTCACTCAAAAATTATCTCTTCAACACCACACTCACCGGACAATGATCAGAACCATATACATCATTGTGAATTTGAGCATCTTCAACATCTTCAATTAAACTCTTTGAAACACACATATAATCAATACGCCACCCCACATTTCTTGAGCGAGCTCCTCCCATATATGTCCACCATGAATATTTCTCCTCATGAGGATAGAAATGTCTAAATGTATCCACAAATCCCGCATCAACAATATTAGAAAAACCTTCTCGCTCTTCATATGTAAACCCTTTTTTTCCAACATTTGCCTTATCATTTTTAATATCAATTGGCTCATGTGCAACATTCAAATCACCACAAAAAATAACAGGTTTTTTCATCTCAAGTTGCTTACAAAATCTCAAAAATTTAGGATCCCACTCCTCATATCTGAGAGGAATTCGTGACAAATCATCTTTTGCATTAGGAGTATATACACTTACAACATAATAATTCTCAAACTCACATGTAATAACTCTCCCTTCACTATTAGAGAGCTCAAGACCCTCAACTCCATAGATTACATCAATTGGCTCAATTTTTGAAAAAATCGCAACTCCTGAATATCCCCTCTTCTCAGCACTATTCCAATATTCATAATTATATCCGTATTCTTTCATATTCATCTTTACCTGCTCAGAATAGGCCTTTGTTTCTTGCACACATAAAATATCAGGTGTGAATGTTTGTATGAATTCATAAAAGTTCTTCTGAATCACTGCTCTAATTCCATTCACATTCCACGAAAATATTGTTGTCATAATTCTATAAAAAATTTAGAATTTATATATGTTTTTAGAATTATATGAGAGTACTAATTGCATAAACGCTCCAATAGTTTTGAGAATCAAATATTCAAATTACCAAATTCCCAAAGCATCAAGGAGCAGTCTTCACACACAACGCGTAATAACTATTAGCCACATCACGAGAAAGGGAATAACCAACATCGAAACGGACATGGTACGCACCGGAACTAGGATTTAGAGCAGATAATGTATTAGACCAGTAAACACTGTTTTGAATGCCACTAAATCCTATGGAATTTAAACGAGTATTAGTTGAACCAAATCCATCGTGGTACAACAAAGTCATCAACTCTGCTTTTTCAGGTAATCGCCACCCTCCTCCTGCAGTAGCTACACCACTACAATGACTTTGGGCTTGACTGTGCTCATAAGTACTTCCTGATGGATTCTTCTCCCAACATAAATTAGTTATCGTATCATACATTGTTCCACTTCCACCACACTCAGTTGCATCTTCTATAAATTCTCCTCCAACTCGCTCTTGACTTAAACCTCCCTCATAAGGATATTTTTGGGTTGTATTCCAAATTACATCGTAATTTGAGTCCTCCTTTACACACAACGCGTAATAAATATTAGTCACACCATCAGCAATGGAAATGCCAGAGTCGAAACGGACACCGTACGCAAGGGAACTACCATATCGTGTGTCAGCCCAGTAACTACTTGATTGTATATTATCAAATAAATTTCCTCCGCCACTTCCTCCGACAATATATGGACTTGATGCTCTTCCAACATCTACAAGTGATGCTTCCATTTCAACAACTGTAGGTAATCGCCAACCTGAACCTAAATTTGAACAGTGAGTTTGTGAACTAGACCAATTTCTTGTTGTAGTACTTGGGCTTTGTTCCCAATAGAGACCTAAACTAGTATCGTGAACTACATTTATGCCATCTACAGTGTCTGTAAGATAATAAGACTCACACCCTGTCTTATCATCTTCAAATGCACATGCATCAAATGCTGCTGAAAATGAACTTCCTCCTTCTGTCTCACTTCCAGAAGTGCTACCACTAAAAGAGTCGATTTGAATGTTTTGTTGAATTACTCCTTCATTAGATTCAATTGTCAAAGTTCCACTGGATTGTCCACTTGCTTGTGCGCAACTGCTCATA
>CAZULG010000019.1:0-3757 GCA_964621065.1 uncultured Methanosarcinales archaeon
CAAATTTATCTAAGTATGAAACAAACAAGAAATGTTTTAATAGTAATGTTTTTAGCATTATTTATAGCTGGATGTACTCCTCAAAATTCAGATGGAGTAAATAATGAAGAAGAAGCAATTGTTGCATCGTTTTATCCAACTGGAGAAATTGCAAAATCAATTGTAGGAAATACTTCACAAGTATCTGTTATGGTTCCTCAAGGAGCAGACCCTCACTCATTTGAACCAACTCCTAGACAAATTCAAGAATTTTCTCAAGCAGATGTATTTATTACAATGGGAGGGATTTTAGAATCAATTGAGGAGGATATTATGACAACAAATTCGCAAATCACTCAAATTGATGCGTCTCACAATGTTGAGTTAATTACAGGAGAAGAACATGATCATGATAAAGAACGTGATTCTCATGAAGAGGAGCATAATCACGATGAAGAGCACAATGAACACCACGATGATGAACATGACAATCATGAGGAAAATCATGTAGAAGTAAAGTTTGATGAAGAGCATAATGAATTAATATATCATATTGATGTTACACTTCCAAGCCCGTGTTATTCAATTATTGAAAATACACGATATGAAGGGGAACAACTGATTTTAGAAATTGAACTCGAATCTGATCCTGATGCAATATGTGCTCAAGTTATTGAAGAAGTGCACCATGAAGGAGAAATTGAAATTAATTCCTCACAAGATATCCATGAATTCATTATTGCTGTTGATGAAGAGATTATATTTGAACAGCATTTAGAGGATATTGAACATAACGATGAAGAACAAGATCACCATGATGAGCATGAACACTCTCATGAAGATGAGCACAACCATGATCATGGAGAATTTGATCCACATACATGGCTCTCAATTCAAAATATGATTACAATGAGTGAAGAAATTGAAGAAAAACTCAATGAATTATATCCTCAACACTCTCAATTATACTCACAAAATGCTCAAAGTTATAGAAATGAACTTGAAGAGTTACAAAATGAATTTGACTCAACTCTCAATTCATGTGAAAAAGATGTTATTATTGTCAATCACAAAGCGTTTGGATATTTAGCGCAAGAGTATGGATTTGAGCAAGTTTCAGTTGCAGGATTTAGTGCTGAGAGTGAACCAAGTCCTCAATCTATTCAGCGAGTTGTTGACACTGCAAGAGAGTATAATTTATCCTATGTGTTCTCAGAAGGACAATTTGATGATAGTATTGCTCAAACAATTGCAGGAGATATTGGAGGAGAAGTATTAGAATTAAATCCCCTACCGCAAGAAAGACACGCTAATTACTTTGATATGATGAGAGAAAATTTAGAACAACTCGCAATTGGACTTGAGTGTAATTAGATATGTATATATTCACTTTACACTAAAGTATATAAAAAATAATACTTTTTACTTATTCAGATAAGATAAATAATAATTATACTGATTAAAAAAATTTTGAAAATGAAGTCAAAACACACAAATAAAAAACCTCTTAATTCTCCTCTAATATCAGTTAAAAACCTCAATTTCAATTATTCTTCTCAACCTCTTCTTAGAGATGTTTCATTTGAAATTTTTAAAGGTGATTTTGTCGCAATACTTGGACCTAATGGAGCTGGAAAATCAACATTGATTAAACTTATTGTCAAACTTATTGAAACAAAAGAGAGTAAAAAACATATTACTGTAAATGGAAAAATTGCATATATTCCTCAAAAATTCAATCAAGATCCTAACTTTCCTACAACAGTGAGAGAACTTTTAGATTTAGAATGTTGTGCATGTAAAAACAGAGCGCAAATTATCAATTCATTAAATATTGAAAACTTAATCAATCAACAATTTAAAAACCTCTCCGGAGGTCAACAACAACGTGTATTTGTGGCCCTTTCACTTTTAAGTGAGCCTGATATTTTAATTTTAGACGAACCCACAATTGGAGTTGATTCAAATACACAAGAAGAATTCTATAAATTATTAAATGGTTTAAACACAAAACAACAACTCACAATTATACTCATCACTCACGATACAAGCATGGTTTCAAGTTATATTACTCGAGTATTTTGTATTGGAAATCATACGCTTATTGAAGAAAATTTGAATACTTCATCAAAGCACTCTTCAGTATATGCAAAATCATTTGAGAAACTTCATCATAATCACTCTCATCACCATCATCACTAAATTGATTCAATTAAAACTAAAATCAAAATTTATACATAATTAAAAATGCTAGAACTACTACAATATGAATTTATGCAACGAGCATTACTAGGAGGACTCTTAATTGCAATTTCTTCATCTCTTATAGGAGTTTTTTTAGTACTTCGACGACTCTCTCTTTTGGGAGATTCACTCGCTCACGCATCATTTGGAGGAATAGCTATTGGAATTGTAGCAGGGGTGAATCCATTTATCTCAGCTCTTGTCTTAGTCGGAGCACTCTCCCTTGGACTTGATAGATTGATTAATAAAATCAAACTCTATGGAGAGAGTGCAATTGCAATTGTACTCTCATTTGGAATGGCAACAGCACTGCTTCTCATTAGTATTGTTGATAGATTAAATTCAACAATTTTCTCATACTTATTTGGGTCCCTTCTTACAATTTCGTGGAATGATGTATATATAATGATTGGAGTTTTGATATGTGTCTTATTGTTTTACTATAAATATTATTCTCTTCTTCTCTATTCTACATTTAATCGTGAAGTTGCAATTGTAAAAGACAAACGAACCTATTTTGTTGAAAAAGTATTTTTAGTATTAAGTGCCCTTGTCGTTGTAATTTCAATTAAAGCAGTCGGTGTATTACTCATCTCAGCTCTACTTGTAATTCCTAGTTTAATTGGTCTCAAACTTGCTCAATCAATGAAAATGACACTCATAATTGCAACAGTGAGTTCAATTATTGGAATTTATGGAGGAATAGTTATTGCATATTTGTTTGATTTACCAATTGGAGGAGTAATTGTGATGAGTTTGATAGTATTATTCACACTCTCTTTTGGAGTTGAATATTTGAAAAGTAGTAGGAGAACTTATTAAAAAAAATTAACGAAGTTAATTAGAATTAATAATATAATTTCTATATATAAAATCACTCATCTTGAGAAATTGGAGTTGTATTCATATTTGATGTAGAATTTAGATTTGATTGAAAAATCGACTCAACACTCTCTCTTCTCCATGCAAAAAAACCACTTATTAATAGAGCAAATGTTACAGTATTTGCAAGAATAAATCCATACTGGCCTGCAATTACAGAGACAACTGATGCAAATGTAACTGAAATTGCACTCATAATAAATCCTAGTTCATTTTTTTTAGTTAATAATATTGTTCCAATAATTCCAAAAATGAAACTTAAATAATCCAGTCCATAGTATTGTGAAAATCCGTAAACTATTGCTTCAATCATACGACTTTTATGATACTTAAGTCTATAAAATGATGTAACAAAATATTTGTAAATATTATATCTACACAAATAAAATATTTAAATTTACAAATTAGTATTAATAAAGCCTAAAAATAATTTTTTATATAGAAAGATTTAAATTAACTTATAAACAATATAGAGTACGTATAAAAAAATGACATATGAATTAATTGAAGCAGACTCATTATTTCCGCATCAGGAAATTGATTTTGAGAATTATGAAATTGTAAATGAAGGTATTGCAGACACTCAAGTAATTGAAAAAGCAATTTTAGTTGATAAAAAGTCAAATGTAATAATTGATGGGCATCATAGATA
>CAZULG010000019.1:3857-7563 GCA_964621065.1 uncultured Methanosarcinales archaeon
ATTCAATCAAATTTTCTTTAGATATTACCAGAATTATTACTTCTTGAGCATACATGTCTCCTTCTAAATTTTCTAGAATTTCCTTAAATTGTTGAAGCTTAAAATATAATAATACCATGTGACATTTCACCATAAAAAATATATACATTTCGAGTTTGAATACCTATACCAATTTGAATATAATCTTATTAATATGTGGTATTAATTCGATTTGGGTTAGGAATTTAATTCCTTAATTTTCTACTCTTGCAAACACCTATATTTATAAATATGCTTAAATAAAAATAAAGTATATAATAATGTCACAATTACAATTTATTGAGGAAATCAAACTACGAAATCAAGCAAAAATCCTTTATAGAAATTTTTTTGATTTCGTTGAATTCAAAAGAGGGGTAGAAAATGAATAATCTAAGTTTTACTCCTGAAATAATTCTGCGAAATTATCAGAAATCAATTATTCAAAACTCTCTGCACAAAAATACATTTGTTGTGCTTCCAACAGGACTTGGAAAAACAATCATTGCCCAAGCGCTTTTAATTGAATATGCAAATAATCATCCTGATAAAAAAATACTATTTCTAGCACCGACTAAACCACTTGTTGAACAACAAAAACGAGCGATACAAGAAACAACTCAACATATGAATGAAGAAGATTGTGTTGTACTTACAGGTCAAATTTCTCCAAAGAAGCGAGAACAAATTTATCAAGAAAAACGATTTATTTTCTCAACTCCTCAACTAATTGAAAATGATATTATTAACCATATTTTAAATCCAAAAGATATTTGTTTGTGCATCTTTGATGAAGCACATCGAGCAAGTGGGAATTATGCATATACATTTGTTGCTCAAGCGCTGCACGAACACTCTAAAATTTTAGCACTCTCAGCCTCACCTGGAACGAGCAAAGATGAGATTACAACAATTTTGCAAGTGTTATTTATTGAACACATTGAAGTGAAAACGTATGAAGATAGAGATATTAAAGAATTTGTTTCAAAAACAAAACTGCAACCTCTTGAAGTTGAATTATCAAGTGAAATTCACGCAATTATTACTCTGTTTAAAACTTCGTATAATAAGCGTTTAGAATTTTTAAAAGAACTTGGATATTTTCAAGGAAAATCAATTTCAATGATTTATAAACGAGATTTACTGCAACTCACTGGAGAGCTTAGAACAACAATTGCAACGGGTGAGACTGATGATACTATGTGGAAGGCTATTTCAATGTGTGCGAGTATTATGAAACTCGCATACGCAATTGAGCTTATAGAGAGTCAAGACTTTGGGGCAACTCACACGTATTTACACTCAATTTTTAAAGAAATGAATTCAACAAAAGCTGCGCAAGATTTAACTCTGGATTTACATATTAAAGAAGGATTTGAATTACTCTCTCACTATATTAAACAAGGAGTTGTACATCCAAAGAGAACAAAATTATTAGAACTAATTTCATCAATTATTCAAAAACAGCCAGATTCAAAAATTATAGTGTTTAATCAATACCGAGAAACTGCGCAAGCAATCGTTGAAGAACTTGAGACAATTAAAGAGTTCTCACCTACATTATTTGTTGGACAAGCAAAAAAAGGAGAAGTTAAAATGTCTCAAAAAGATCAAAAGAGAATTTTAGAAGAATTTCGTGAGGGTCAATTTAATATTTTAGTCTCAACATCAGTTGGAGAGGAGGGACTTGATATCCCAAAAGTTGACACTGTCATTTTTTACGAACCAATTCCAAGCGCAATTCGTGCAATTCAGCGAGTTGGAAGAACAGGTCGATTTGACAAGGGTTCAGCGTATGTATTATTGACAAAAGGAACGCGAGATATTGCAACAAGACACATTGCTACAGCTAAAGAGAAGCGAATGCATAAGGTATTAAAAGAGATTAAGCAAGAATTTGAGAAGAATTCAACTTTAAATGCTCAAAATATCAATCAACATAAACAATCAAATGGACTTCAACAGTTCATGAACTCAACTAATAAAGAAAATAATTCCAATTCTTCTGATGATAATGAAAACACATCAATTGATGCGTCAACTCAATTCACTCCAACAATTTATGTAGATGTGCGTGAGAATAATGATTTGTTAAAGCAATTGTATTACTCAAATGATGTGCAAGCAGTTGCAAAACAATTAGACGTTGCAGATATTGTAATCTCAGAGGAGTGTGCTATTGAGCGAAAATCGAAGCGAGATTTTGTGAACTCAATTCTTAATAAACGACTATTTCCTCAACTCATTAGTCTTGCAAAAAACTACAGAAGACCTATTTTAATTCTTGAAGGAGAGGAGAGTATATATGCTCAGAGAAATGTGAGTGATGAGATGATTCGAGGAGTAATTTGTGCAATTTCAATTGATTTGAGAATTCCAATTATTTATACACAAAATTTAGTTGATACTTCAAAGATGATTACAACACTGGTGAAGAGAGCAAATCGAGATAAAAAAGAACACTCTCTGCACACGAATAAAACCTCAATTTCAACAAATGAGGAGCTTGAGAAAGTAGTGAGTATGATTCCAACAATTAATATTCATTTGACAAAAGAAATTCTAAAGTCATTTCACTCAATTGAGCAGTTGGTACACGCAGATACAAAAGAGCTTGAAAAAGTTGAAGGAATTGGAAAGAAGCGAGCAGAGAAGATTTATAACTTCTTGAGAGAAGAATATATAATATAGGTTAAGTGGCGAAGCCACTTGAATATACTTTAGATTTTTTTAACTAGTTTTATTTTCTATTTAAACAAATACAAACTGATTGAAAATAT
The DNA here is from genome assembly GCA_964621065.1 of uncultured Methanosarcinales archaeon. Taxonomy (GTDB): domain Archaea; phylum Nanobdellota; class Nanobdellia; order Woesearchaeales; family UBA583; genus UBA583. The sequence goes on from CAZULG010000019.1 coordinate 6,656, forward strand.
AAATTATAAAATTTAATCTAAAGTTGAGTAAATACTATTACATTTATTGAAAGCAAAAATATTATTCTTCTTTTTTATATATTAAACCGACTAAAAAAATAAATGAACTAACAAACCCGGCTATAAATAAATACGCTCCATAATCTAAAATAGCAAATATTGAAGTTATTTCGTTGAACATTTCAAAATATACATCAATATTTTCTCCAAAATATATTGCATAGAATAAATAAGAAAACATCCCAATAAGTGATAAAATATATGTTGAAAGAGACAAAGATTTTTTCAAAAAAAATGTACTAAGTATAAAAATTAAAATTAAGAGTGTAACAACTCCTATCCAGTGATTTAGCGCATTTATTGTCATAATAAATTGAAACTGAACCCAAGGTAAAAACAAAGAAACTATCATTAGGCTAATGCTTCCTAAATATAAATAATCAATCAGATTATATTTTTTTTAATCATATTTTTTATACTTGTTAGTAATTTATAAGTTTTCGGAAATAGTATTTTTTAGTCATACTAAGATTTGGTTCAAAAATCTTAATTTATAATTTTTACAAATCTTTATATAATTTCAATTTTAATAATAAATATGGGAATTAAAGTTGAGTTTAATACAGATGTAGCGCTTAGAGTATTTGAAGAGTTTGAGAGTGGAAATAGAGAAGAGGAGGAATGTATTCCAAAAGAATTGCAAATTGACAAAGAATACTCATTTTTAAAAAAAGGTCAAAGAAATTATTATTTAGAAGAAGATGAATTCGTGCCTCTTGTTACAACTACAGGAAATCAACAGATTTCAAAACCAATTGCTAAGATTCAAATTATAGAAGTCATACATTTTCTCAAAGATGGAGAAGTGTGGAGCAGAGGAAAATATATTATAAAAGAAGTATGTTAAT
>CAZULG010000020.1:0-6787 GCA_964621065.1 uncultured Methanosarcinales archaeon
CATTGAGTACTATATCTCCAATCATCACATCTTTTATATCTTTTGTTGAGTTATCCCCCATTAGCACTTGAGTTTCTTCTGTGAAACATCTACGTGCAACTTGTCTACAAGAACCAGACTCTAATACACTTCTCTGCACCGTACCATCCAGACATTGATTAGAATATCTCGCACCTGTTCCTTCTTCATTCCAACCGCATCCCGAACTTGTAATCCAAGTATCTCCATGTTCTCTTGAACCGCAATCAGCATAAGTTTGACTAGGATTATTTGTTGTTTAACTGGAACAGTCAATTTTAAATCTCCATTGTGAAGTATAAGAGTTAGCGCTATGATGTCTATAACTCATAAATTGTGACCATCCTTCATTAAAACCTACACAAACAGAATCACTTTCTCCATAAGGTCCTGTATGTTGATAATCAAAACAAAATTGACAATTACCAAGGTCTGAACTAGAACTATCGACATATGCCTTATTTGCTACATCAGAACTTGAAACTGGGTTTGGAAGATTTGTAATTCTATTACCACCCATATTCAAATTTCCATTCATACTATCTCCATTTCTATTTACGTATCTATTATCAGTACTGCCTGTGTTTAATTCTTGAATTCCTACACTATTATCAGCAATTTCACTCTCACCAACTGCATTGTTTTGAATCATTCCACTACTAATTGAATTTGCTTGACCTTCATTCACAAACCGTGAATCATAAACACTTCCACTCTCATAGTTTGAAACTAGTTCATCTCCCCCTACACTTCCAATTGCTATTTTATCACCTGTCACTGAGTTATCTTGAAGCATAGTGTTACTAATAGAGTCACTCTGACCTTCATTGACAAAAATATCATTAATGTCAACTCCGTTTAATTCTAATGTTCCTATAACATCTAAATTATTAATAATAGAATTTCCTGCAGGACGTAAATAATAACTCGTTCCAGCTCCTCGTGTGAAATATGATTCTGCAAATACTCCTCCTAAATAATCTGAGGTGGAAGGATTTGTTATCAATCTATTAATGTTACTTATAGTATTTCCACCCATATCTAAATTTCCGCTCATACTGTCTCCTGCTTCATTTACATAATTATTATCACTATACTCTAAAGTTGTTGGTTGATTAGGCCCTGAAGGAGAAGGTAAATTTGTAATTCTATTATTATCCATATCTAAATTTCCACTCATTGTGTCTCCACTTGTATTTACGAATAAATCTTCAATAAGTTCACTTTTATAGATTAAATCTTGATTGAAATATACTATATCATTAAATGTATAATTACTTCCCGTAGGATTTCCTTCATCTGCGCCAAAGATACCTGCTCGAATATCTTCTGAGTATGTCCAAACACCATTGGTGTCTGCATGAATTGAGATTATGGAAACTAAAAATAAAACTCCAAGTAAAAATATTTTTTGAAACATATAGTTATTTTATTTAATAACTTTAAAAAAATATGTAACTACTTAGTTTAAAATACTTATTTCATTTTATTATTTACAACTATCTACACACTATCTCTTATGCACAAAATCCGTAAATATTTAGGTATGGTTGACCAGTAAATCGGTTTTCATCAGCCGGGTATGGAATCTTTCAACAGTGCTGGATCTTCTACATAGGGGAAATTCGGATCTCCACAAGTATATTTACTATAAAGTTCAACTAGTTGCCAAGTTCCTGAGTCTGTGTAGCAGTTATCTATACTAATTTCCTTTGGAAAATTTAATTTAAATTGTAACTATTCATAGATACTTTTAATTGGAGTAATAAGAATTAACACCAGTATGAGCAGCGTTTCTACACTCAAAATGAACATCTATTTCTTGATAAGAAGAAGTAGATTGAAATTCTATATTTGAGTTCTTGAAGAAAAAACTGAGAAGAAAAAATTAAGATATAAAAATAATTGTAAGTTTTAATAAGTCATGTGCTAAATAAATTACAATTCTTAAAGTTGGCTTATCCCCTGACTAAAATCTGGGGTATTTGCCAGTCAACTTTAATGATAATTACTTCGTTGTTTTGAGAGTATTTGAATTATCGATATACTTTCGATCTATCTCTGAACTAACACTTCCTAAACTACGATACATATATCTTCTGGTCTATGTTCGCTCATACTTTTTCAATGAAGAATACCTTCTTCGAATTATGTATGAACTACCTCCTTTAATGATTCGAATTAATTATAGAATTGAATATTGAAGAGGACAATTCACGAAAAGATGAACATAATTATCCATAACTTCTTTTGTAAATATATAAATGGAGTGTTTTTTGTATGTTTCTTCTATTGCTAAATGAACAATAGAATTAGTAACGCCCATTGAAATATTCTTTGTATTGAATATGTTAAAAGAACTATATGATACCAATTTTGCCCTATAATGGCAAAATTTATCTAAACTATTTCCTCTAGTATTATTTGAAGGAGTCATTTTTCATTCGTTATGGACCAAAGGTGCAAAATGTTTGACCTCTATTTTTTCTTATAAAAATAGTATTTTTAAACTGCTAAAAGCACTTTCGCTTGTATTCCTTTGCTAAAATCAAGAGCTAAAGCTGGGGTATTAAACGTGATTTTGTAATAAATTCAAGTTTTGCTTGCAAAACTTACTTTCTCCCTTCCTATCGCAGGAGTTTCACTCCTGCTGACCTGTGAGAAGAGACTTCGCCTTGCTCAATCTCTTTGAAAATGAATTAAATTAATTGAGTTTACAAGTTCAAGTTGCGTAGCAACTTATTTGCGACCTTTCATCATCTGCTTCATAAACTTCCCACCACCGGCTTTTTGCATCATCTTCATCATAGCATCAGGTGATTGCATACTCTCCTCATCCATTCCTTTCATATTCTCAGGATTTTTAAACATCGTAATCATCTTCTTCATCATCTTATACTGCTTCAATAACTCTCGAATGTCAGCGCTCTCAACGCCTGATCCATTTGCAATTCGAGCAATTCTTGAATTATTCATAACACTAGGATCTTTTCGCTCATGCTTTGTCATTGAAGACATCGCAACTTCCCATTTCTGAATTTTCTCTTCTTGAGCACCAAGTTGTTCTTTAGAAATGTTTAAATTTCCCATTCCTGGAATCATTCCCATAATTTTAGACATTGAACCCATCTTTCCCATCGCCCGCATTTGCTGCGCTAAATCATCTAAATCAAACTCTCCTTGCATAAGTTTTTGCTCAAGATTTTTCTGATCCTTCTCATTCATCGCAAGTCTAGCTTTTTCAAGTAATCCTTCAATATCACCCATCCCAAGAAGTTCTGAGACAAAATTTTGAGCGTTAAATCTCTCTAAATCTTCAACTCGCTCACCAACACCAATAAAACGAACAGGAGCTTTAACTTTATGACATGCACTCAGAGCACCTCCTCCCTTACCAGTACCATCCATTTTTGTTATCACAACTCCTGAAATATCCATATACTCTTTAAACATCTCAGCTTGCCTTTGAGCAGTTTGACCAACATCAGCACCTAAGACAAAAAATACATCAGTTGGATTAACAAGCTCTTTTAATGATGCAATCTCTTCAACTAACTCATCATTTAAACTATCACGCCCAGCACTATCTACAATCACAACATCATATTTTGAGAGTTCATATTCATATTTTGAATAAATCTCGTTTGGATTTTTAATTTGAGGATCTCCATATACATCAATTTCAACTTTTTTTCCAAGTTGCTTTAATTGTTCATACGCAGCAGGCCTCCAAGTATCAGTTGAAATGAGTGCTACTTTTTTACTTCGCGCCTTAAAATAATTTGCAAGTTTTCCAGCTGTTGTCGTTTTACCTTGACCATACAACCCGACAAGTAAAATTCTGTTTTGCCCATCTTTAAGTGTAAATTCTTCATCTCCACCTAAAAAGTTTGAAACTTCTTCATAAATAATTGTAATAAGTTGTTCTTTTTTATTTAACACCTCAGAGCTCTCTTCAATTGCTCGCTTTCGAATTGATTGAGTGAGTTCTAAAACTAATTTCACATGAACATCAGCACTCAAAAGTGCTTTTTGAATTTCTTTGACAATTTCTTCAACTAATGTTCTATCAACTGTAATTGAATTTCTCACTTTTGAAAGAGTCTGTTTCAACGAAGAAGATAAATTTCCTAAAACCATATAATCATTCTAATAGTTGAGAATTTATAAAAATTTAGTATTTTAGAAAAATAACAAAGTTATTTTTACATACTTTTTTATCTATAATTTTTAAAATTATTCTCCTTCCAATCCTTGCAGTTCCTTTTCAAGTTGAAGCAGTTCCTCTTTTGAGTGTGTTCTTAAAATTCTAAGTTTGAGACTCAATATTTTATCTACTCCTACTCCACCATACTTCTTCCACCAATTCATCTCTTCAACACTTTGTTGAGGAGTTAGTTCACTCTCTTTTTGAGTTTGTTCAAGTTCTTCTTCATATGCTTCTGGTTGTAATTCTTGTAAAATATGTAGATAATCTTGATGATATTCAGATTTAAGATATAAATATGTTTGAATTTGTGAATGTGTGACAGGAGGAGTTATAATAAACTCTTCTAATGTGCATATGTCTTTAATAGTTAGCACTAATTCTTTATCTGAATAATCAACTCCTTGAATCTTATCTTTAATATATTGTGATTTAATCTCGTATTTCATCATACTACTATTGTAATTTTTAGATTTATAAATGTGTCTACTGAGAGGAGTGGAATTTTATGCTTAAAAAGATTAATAGAAAGTTTTTGGGAAGTAGTACTAAATATATTTAAATAAAGAAATACTAACTTGAGTAGAAGTTAAAATGTCATATAAAGTTATTGAATTATTTGCAGGTGCTGGGGGAATGGCTCTAGGATTTGAAAAAGCTGGTCTCTATAAAGAGGCACTAGTTGAAATCGATAAGGACTGTGTGAACACTTTAAAACATAATAGACCTAATTGGAATGTCATTCACGAGAATATTTCTAAAGTAGATTTTAAAGGTATGAATGCTGATATTGTTTCAGGAGGATTTCCATGTCAACCCTTTAGTTATGCAGGAAAAAAATTAGGATTTGAAGATACTAGAGGAACTATGTTTTTTGAATTCGCAAGATGTGTTAAAGAAGTTCAACCAAAATTAGTTTTAGCTGAAAATGTTGAAGGCGTACTAAGACACAATAATGGAAATACTTTGAAAACAATAGTTAATGTATTAGAAGAGCTAGGTTATAAAGTTAAATATAAAGTTATTAATTCAGTTAATCATGGTGTAGCCCAAAAAAGAAAAAGATTAATTATTGTTGGAACTAAAGATGATTATGAATTTGAATTTCCTCAAAATAAATCACATATTGTAACATTGAAAAAAGCATTAGAAAATGTTCCCAAATCAGAAGGAACTAGATACTCAGAAAAAAGAAAACAAGTTCTAGAACTTGTACCACCAGGAGGTTGTTGGATAGATTTGCCTATTGAAATTCAAAAAGAATTTATGGGTAAGAGTTTCTATAGTGGGGGTGGAAAGAGAGGAATGGCTAGAAGAATAAGCTGGAATGAGCCTTGTCTAACATTAACAACATCACCCTCTCAAAAACAAACAGAAAGGTGTCACCCAGAAGAAACTAGGCCATTCACAATTAGAGAATATGCAAGAATTCAATCTTTTCCAGATGAGTGGGAGTTTAAAGGCTCAGTTAGTTCTCAATATAAACAAATAGGTAACGCAGTAGCTGTAGAAGTTGGTAAGATTTTAGGAGAACAGATAATAATTTGTTTAAATAAAGAAACACCTTCCTTTGTAGAAGATGTGAAAGTTAAAAAAGATTTAACTAGTTATATTCAAACTAATTAAATTTATCTTTTAAAAGCATATTTGTAAAATTCTAGTAATTCTTTCTGTTGTTCTTCAGTTAAACTTAAGTCTTGATTTTTTATATAGGCTATTGCTTTTGGTAAAGCTAGCCAAACTTTTTTAAGATTTTCAGAGTTTCCAGTTACTATCTCATAAACCTTTTCACCAGTAGCTTTTTTAAGATTATCTATTCTTTCCCCATTTTTTACCCAGATTATTTCCTCAGCTTTCCCATTAGAAGGTACAATTAAACCCCAATATGCTATAGAATCTGGATGCTCCTGTAATGCATTTTTTAACTTTGACCTACACTCATTTGTCGCATCACTATTCATTGTGTTATGTTTATTTTTTAATTCAATAAAAATTGAATAATCATTTTTTCTCAGGTCAACTCTAGAATTATCTCCCGTTCCTAAATCTGTCCAACCATCCACTCTTCCTAATATTTTTTGGTGAAATTCTCCAATTTTATTATTAATATTTTTATCTTTTTGCCTTGTCTTTTCTAATTTTTTCCAATCCTCAATTTTTATGTTATTTGAATATATGTCAAAAGTCATTTTGAAAGGATCTATTACATTTTTTTGTAAATCCTCCATATCTATTTCTTCTGAAGGTTCAGGATATGATTCACATACAGATCTAACACATTCTAGAAAGTCTTCATCTGAAATAAAGTCAACATATTTATTAGTCATATTTATAGATAATTTATTTAATTTATAAGCGTTTGTTTAAAGAACAATTTTCTAATAAGAAAAATTAGAAGTTTCTTTATCCTATCATAATTATGACAACAGAAGAGCTTTACCTCAAAAAAATTGGAAATGATACTAATGAAAAATATGGAATATTATTATTATTATTATTTACTTAATGCTCCTCCTCAACTCCTCCACACTCAAAACATCAACCTCCTCAGTTTCATTCAAA
>CAZULG010000021.1:0-5941 GCA_964621065.1 uncultured Methanosarcinales archaeon
CTAAAAACATTACTATTAAAACATTTCTTGTTTGTTTCATACTTAGATAAATTTGTTTTGATTTATAAAAGTTATTAAAAAACTATATAATAGTTATTAATTTATCACTTTAATTCTTCTAAACTAACATTACAAGTATTATCTATATTGTGAATATGTTTTGTGGTTTTATGTGGCAATATTAATTTACTCTGTGCTATTGAGATAACTGATTTCTTGTCTAAATGTGAGTATTCATCTCTAAAATATTTAAGAGTAATACTCTCATCTGATAAATAATCTACTTCAATTACTGGAATTAATTTAAGGTTTAAATCTTTAATAGCATTATATCTATGATGACCATCTAAAATAGTATTAGAGTGTTTATCTATAATTACTGCTCTCTCAATTTTATGTTTCAATAAAATATCTTCTCTAATTTTGATAAAATTATCATCATTAATTTCCTCGTGAGGGAGTAGTTGATTTATATCAATTAATTTATAGTTCATTTTTATACTTGATAAATCCTCCTCTGAGTGAATATGCATCATACCCTTGCGATTCTAAGTAAGCAACATATTTCTTTGAAACACTTCCAATAGGACAAACTAAGATAATTTGCTTGTTTTTTGGAAGAGCATTTTTTTGAAGTATAAACTCATCAAAAAGATGTGGTGGTATATTTATAGCATTAGGTAAACTCCCCATATTATATGAAAAATTTGATCTAATATCAATAATCATTGAGTTTTTATTATCAATCTCTTCAAATTCTATTTCACTAGCCTGCATTACATCTTCGTGAGATATTTGAGACTCTATTGAATTAGATGTTGAATCTTCTTGAGAGTTTGAAAATAGAGAAGGTCTGTGTTTTTCCAAATAAGACATATATGGTTCAATTCTATCACATACAATAAATACAACTGAAATTTCTTCTTCAAAATCAAATTGAGATAAATGGTTTATGATAGCTTGATAAGAAAGACCTCCTGTTGGTCCTGAGGGAATACCACACTTCCTATTCAATACAAGCATACCATCAATTGCTTCTTGAATAGATCCTTTCACAATTGAATTATAAAATGAGGGTTCATAAAATCCTGTCTCATAAAGTTCATTTTCAGTTCTTCCACCTGGCACATATTCACCTTCTTGTGTTACAACACCTATGACTTTAGTGTCTCTCTTCTCTTTGAGAACTTCTCCTATTCCCCTTGTTGAACCACAAGTTCCTAAAAATCCATAAAAGTAATCTACTTTTTTTAAGTCTTGCATTATCTCTTGTCCAGATTGTTTATGAGCTTCAATGTTTAACTCATTAAAATATTGATTCGTATGAAAATATTTATCTGGATCAGCTTTGATTTTCTTCTCAATTACTTGAAGAGGATCATTAGGATCATTTGGATCAGGACACTCAGAAAATCCCGGTAATTCTACTATATTAGTTCCCATTGCTTGAAGAATTTGTCTGACTTCTTTTTGTTTAACTCTATTAGTTACAGTTTCAAATGTTAAATTATTAACTCCACAAAGAGCAGCCAAAGCTTTTGCAGTATTTCCACTAGATGATTCTAAAACAACCTTTCCTTGTGCTTTATCAAGTTCTAAAATATTTTTAGCAACTCTGTCTTTTAATGAACCATAAGGATTAAATAATTCTAATTTAGCATATAATTTTATATTTTTTAATCCATGAATTTCTTTGTTTATTTCAAAAAGAGGAGTATCTCCAATTAAATCTGCTATGTTTTTGATTATCATTTTTATTTTTTTAAGTATTATTTGAGTTAATTTTCCTCTTCCAACTCCCATCTTTGAGAAGTAGTATTAAAAACAGCATTAAAATATTTGGCTGAATTAAACCTCTGAGGAGAACAATTTTCATATGACATTGCGTAAGATCCTGTATTGATAAAAATAAGTAAATCTCTTTCCTCAGGCATTTTTGAGAATTGAATTTTTCTCTTCATCAAAAAGTCATCTTCTCTACACAATGTTCCTACAATATAACCTTCAAAGGATTTTTCCTGTAACTTTTCATTTCTATTATTAATAAGTATTGGATCAGTTAAATGCTCAATCATATTAGTTGATAAATTAAACATATGTCCATTAACAATGACCAAGTTAGAATCACAAGAAGTCTTTTTGGTGCCAATAACTTCAAATAAAGAAATTCCAGCATTATTTGATATCATAAATCCAGGTTCAATTATAATTGAAATTCCAAGTTCTTGTGCTATTTGTTCCAAAGAGTATGTATTTTCAACAATTGGAGTATGGAGAAGAGTTTGTAAATCTGTCTCAATTGAAGGTTTAACACCAAAACTCTCGGCATAATTTCTTCCTTGAAGTCTATCTTGAGGATTTAGTGAAATTCCAAATGTATAGTCTCCCCAAATCTTCAAGTCTTCTTTCCCAAGAAGAGTTTTTTCAATATCTTGAATCAAATATAACCATTCTTGTGGATTTTTAAGAGTTGATTCTCTAAATCCACCTCCAATATTTATTGTATCAATAGTTTTAATTCCCTTATCTTGTAACTTAACTGCCTCATCTAGAAAATACTTACAAAAACCTTTCTTCATCTCACAATCATATCCATCTGCATGAAAATGGAATCCTTTTAAATCAATATAATCTACATTTTCTTCTATTAATCTATAACACTTATCTAATTCTTTTCTACAGATTCCAAATCTTGAAACTTTCATCGTGATAACTCTATTCTCACATATTGGATCACTTACTCTAACAATAATTTTAATCTTATTACTTAAAATATCTTCACTCGGGTGTTTTTGACCTCTAGTAATTGAAATAATTCTTTGAAGTTCATCAATACTATCAATACTTATAGTAACACCTTTATTAATGGCTTCTTCTAAATACTGAGTAGATTTTGGACCTCCTGCAATTATATCTTTAAATTCTAATGTTGTGATTAAATTTAATTCATTAAGTGTAGACACTTCTGCTCCAATACCACTATCTCTAGCTGCTAAAATTAAAGATTGGGAGTAAGTAGATTTTAGAGCGAAATACTGTTTTAATACCTGACTTTGTGCACTACAATAAATTTTTTCAATATTTTCTTTTACTATTTGAGGAAACACAATATGATATGGTTGATCTAATTTAGGAATCATATTAAATTTTTCTTTTTTCAACATATCAACAAATCTTGATATTAAAGAATGAGTTTTTGCTTGTATTGTATGTACTTTACTTCCCATTTTTCATCTTTTTGAGTTTATTTGAAAATGAAATTTTTGTGTCAATTTGTGATTTTAAATCTCCGAGTGTTTTAAGAATATAATCTTGTTCAACATATTTTAAATGAAGTTGATGAAGTTGAAGTAGCATTTCATCTCTATTCTTAATCTTACCTTTTACCTCTGAGTAAATAGTATTAGCTACTTCAAAAACTTCTTCAGGTAAATATACTAATTTCTCATTACTATTTTCAGAAGTTTGTAAAACATTCTGAGAATATTTTCTAAGTTGTTTAGAGTATGAAAGAATCCAATTTATTGGAACTCCTTGATTTTTAACAAATTCAATGTCTTCATCATCTTCTACTTTGTTAAGTAAACAATAAATATGCTCTTCAACTCCTGCTTCTTTAGAAAGCTCTATGTATTTTTTATATACACTAATACTCTCAGGAGTTGGCTCAAGTACGAAAATTATACTATCAAATAATATATGTAAAGAGTTTGAAAACGCATCTGTTCCTGCAACCATATCAACTACAACCCATGAATTCTCATCATCTAATGAGTGAGTTAGTACATTTTCTAATACTGATAAATTTCCATGATAACAACTTGTACCAATTCCTTCACTCTCGTATGTCCCAACTTCTAAGAAGTATGTATTTTCATTAATTAGAGTTGAAAAGTTTTTCAAGATATAATTTTGAGAATCATTATATAAAAAATTTGAGCCAATTCCCGGAGGAGTTGTTTTTACGAATTCATTTGAAGAGTTGATATGCTCATTCTTACCTTTTAGAAATTCTCTAATATTTGAAGTATTCTCCTCAAGTGATATTGATTTAGTTTTATCATGATGTACTTGTAGAAGTAAGTTTAAATGCATATTGATATCTGCATCAATTATAATTTGAGGAATTGACTCTTTCATTAAATATTGTGTGAAACAAGCAGAGACAGTACTTTTTCCACTACCACCTTTTCCAACAAATGCGATTCTCATTCTCTATTTCCTCCTTTATTAATATCTTTTTGATTTTCTTCATCTGAATCTTTTTTTTCTTCTTCTTCTTGAGCTACTTCAAATTTCGGAAATGGGACCTCAAAGTTTTTCCACTCTTCAACTCCTAGTTTCATCTCTTCATCTGTCAATAAAGCATCATCAAGAGCTTGAATAAGCAAATCTTTGTCATAATTATTTCCAATAAATACGAGTTCTTGTCTTCTATCTCCAAATGGTTCAACCCAAATATCTTGTAATTGTTCCCACATTTCATTTTCTTGAAGTTCTTCTCTATTTAACATTCCATACCAATATCCAGCAACACTATATTCTAAAATTTTACCAGCAATATTAAACATCATTGCAAATTCATTTCGTGTAGCAAGCCAAAAAAAACCTTTTGAACGAATTACTCCATTAATTGCTGGTGATTGTAAAATATCTTTAAACCGCTTTGGATGAAACGGTTTTCGTGCACGATATACAAATGATGAAATACCATACTCTTCAGTCTCAGGAGTATGTTCCCCTCTCAATTCTTTTAACCACCTAGGAGACTCAGCTGCTTTTTCCATATCAAACATTTTAGTATTAATAATTTCTTTAAAATCAATTTGAGAATATGAAGTTTCAATTATTTTTGCATCTGCATTTAACCTTGAAATAATTGCTTTAATTTTTTCAATCTCACTTCGTTGTAATTTGTCAGTTTTATTTAAAATAATGACATTTGCAAATTCTATTTGATCAACTAATAAATTCGAAATTGTTCGCTCATCATCTTCTCCGAGTTTTTCTCCTCTATCTTTTAAGAATTCTTTTGAGTTAAAATCATTAAAAAAATTATACCCATCAACAACAGTCACCATAGTATCAAGCACGGCAAAATCGCTTAGAGAATCTCCTTCTTCATCTTCAAATGTAAATGTTTCAGCAACAGGAAGTGGCTCAGAAATACCTGAACTCTCAATCACTAAATAATCAAATCTATTCTCTAGAGCGAGTTTTTTAATCTCAACAAGCAAGTCTTCTCTAAGTGTGCAACAAATACACCCATTAGCCATCTCAACCATTTTCTCATCAGTTCTAGATAATTCAACATCTGAATTTTTAATTTGCTCGGAGTCAATATTAATCTCAGACATATCATTTACAATAACTGCTACTTTCATACCTTCTCTATTTTTTAATATATTATTAAGAAGAGTTGTTTTTCCTGAACCTAAAAAGCCAGAGAGAACTGTTACTGGTAATTTTCTATCAATTTTCATATTTGTTTGTTCTGACATATCTTAAATAATTTCATCTGTTTTATAAACATTATTAATAATTAAGTTAAAAGTTAATAATATTTATGAGAAGATATATAAAATATTAATAATTATTACTAATATTATGGCAGAAATAATTTCAATTTCCCTCAGTAAAGAGATGATTGAACAAATGGATAAAGTACAAAAAGATCTCAACTTTTCAGGAAGATCTGAAATTGTGCGAGCAGGATTGAGAAATCTAATTGAAGAATACAATACGTTAAATTCTTTAATTGGAGTTGTAGAAGGAACATTAATTGTAACACACAAAGAAGAACACAACGATGAATTTTCAAAAATAAAACACACAGCTCCTCATGACTCAGTAAAAACACATATTCACCATGAACTAGAAAATCACTTATGTATGGAGATATTATTGTTTAAAGGAGACTCTAGTCATCTTAAAGAGTTAT
>CAZULG010000022.1:0-2032 GCA_964621065.1 uncultured Methanosarcinales archaeon
ATGCTGAACATACAGTTTCATCAATTCTTACAGGAACTTCAACTTGAACAGGTTTATTTACATCATCTAAATTAATAATGTTTAACTGTTGGATTTCTGCAATAGCTGTATCTTTTTTCTCAAATTCCACTGTTGGAACTAAATTTTCAACAAAACAAATGTCATATTCACATTCATAATTATCTTTAGCAGCATTAACCAAATAATTGTCCCCCTCTGTAAAGAAGTAAACAAGTCTTCCGAAAGGATCAGCATCTGATTTTACTACAACTCTGGAATCTCCAGAAACGATACCATTACTCACTCTATATTGATCAATACATGAATTCCAATCTGCAACATTGTTTACCCAACAATTAGTATAAACTTCTTCAGTAAATACTTCTACGGGGTTTCCTGCCTGAGTACATCCAGTATCAAGACATTCATTTCCAGCAACATAAACATTGCTTGCCTGAGCATCACTATATGAAAAATCATACATGATGTACAAATCACCAGCTGCTGCTGTAAACAAACTGGCCAAAAATGCAATTATTAAAAATATTGTTTTTTTCATTTTAAACCTCAAATTACTGTGTTACTGGACCTATTGCTGTAGAACCTGAACCCGCAGGACCTCTTGTTCCTCCAGAAGTTCCTCCGCCAGAACTACTTTTACCCGCATTATAAATTTGTGTATTAACAACAATTGACAAACCAATAATTGCAACACCAGTTTGAACGTGAGCAAGAGTCATATAATTTCCTTCTTTCTCAATAGCAAGAACTCTACCAGCACTTGTTCTAAATTCTCTAACATTTCCTTTCTCAATTAAATTTTTTGCATAAATATCTGCAAATGCTTGTTTTAATTCTGGGTCTTCAATACTTCTATCTTCAAATTCTCCTCTTTGTTCAAGATATCTAATTAAACTAACATCAGCAGTTACTTTTTCAGGATCAATATTAACATCTACTAGTTTTCCTTCCTCATCTACTCTATCATATGCATTTGGCATATTATCTCTCTCAAAAATTGCTTGAGAAACATAATCACTAGGCCTAGGATTACATCCTGTAGCAAGTAATGCTAATCCTGTACCTGTTGCTGCCAATCCTAATCGTTGAATTAAATTTTTTTGTTTCATTTTACTCTTCACCCCCAGTTTTAACTCTCTGTATCGGATTTCTTAAATCCAGTGGAGCCTCTTCTCTTGTTAATGCATCATAGATAATTTCAAAATTTCTACTTGTCCTAACTAGAGCAGAAACTGGTTCTGAACCTTTAACCCTATGAAAGTTCAACCCATCAGTATATTGAATAGGAGTTTCCTCTTTACCTTCTGTTGTTGTACCATTACCATACCACGCTCTACGTTGCAGTTGTGTGAAATTTTCTGCTGCTCTTTTATTATATCCTGTTGCGGCAAGATTAGCCTCAGCAAGACCTGGAACAACCCAACCAAAAACGTCTGAGAAAACTGAACCTAAAGTATATTTATTTTCCCCCATCCTATCAAGACTTTCTCCACCTTCCATATGATATCTATGTTTTAGTTCTTCAAGTACATCCATAGTATAAATGTTTCCTACTGTCCAAAAAATCTCGTCTGCTTCAAAATCGTCAATAAAAGCACTATCATCTTGAGGATTCTCAGTCCTAACAATAGTTTGAAGTCTCTCTAAAGGGCCATTAACATTTGTACTCCTTTGCCCTTCAAATTGTCTTTTAACCTCACTTAAGAATTCATAAGACATTTGTTGTGGCGTAGTGAATCTGCTCTCTCCTCGACCAAATCTTCTATCCATATCTAACAACATTTCTAATTTTACTTCAACACCGAAATCATCAATATTCTCAAGTAAAACTTGATCCCTTGAAGGATCCATTTTCATACCTACAATAAAAGCGTTACTATCGGAATATCTAATTATCAAATTATGATTCCCTTGTGTATAATTAGGAGAAATTGCCAAATCAGTAGGGGTATCATCTCTACCAATTGTTGTGAAAACTTGTTGAATCAATGGCCCATATCTACCCTCAAAA
>CAZULG010000022.1:2132-4698 GCA_964621065.1 uncultured Methanosarcinales archaeon
TATATTGAACACTACCTCCATCAGCAATAGCCTCACGATTCTCTTCTATTTGATCAGATAATCTTTGCAAAGCCACATTATACTCAACCCGGTCCTCTCTCATACTAGCCAAAGCATTTCCATGATCGTTAAGTGTACTAACTATAGGTTCAATAACATCATTAACTGCATTACTTGCAGCATCTCCTGCAATCTCAGCCATCTCCTTTCTATCATAATGCATTCTACCTTCAAGACTTTTTATATTTTCATGGTTTAATGCCGAAAGTTGTCTTGTACCATCAACCGCTGTAATTAAGTCTGAGTTTTCTCTAGGAGAAGTTTGATTTGAGACATATGCGGTCCCAAAAGTTGCTGCACCTATAATTGCCGCACTAGCGACAGTAGCAACTGGCCACACCCAAGAGTGATTTTTTCTTTCAATATATCTACCCTGCTCAGGCATAGATCCTTTATCGCCATCATTAATTTGATTTGCCATTTTTCATAAAAACGTATAGTAGTAACAAGAACTCCACATTTATAAACCTTTCGGAGTGTACTTACTAAATAGTGAAAATTATTTCAAATATTTAAAATTATCATTAATTTTTATCCAAATGTCTGTAATAGTTAAACTAGGATAATAAAATCTTCTTATTGCTTCAAGTTTATTAATTATTTTATCCCTATTACCAGTTTTCCCTCCAATAAAATATTTTTCCAATAATTGAATATTAAGTTTAATAAATTCTTTTTGTGTATTATTAAGATTTTCTTGAAAGTCACCCTCCAACATTCCCCTAAATGTTCTTAAAATATTTTGTACCTTATCATTTGATCTATTTTTTTCCCTGTCAAACAAAACACCTAAATGTAATAGTATGTTCAAAAAATCTGTAAACCCTGAACGCGGACCCCCATTAAAAATAGCACTAAATGTAGAAATTATCTTTTTTCGAAGAGAATCATTCTCACTAAATTCCCCAGTTTTCCAATAACGATTAATATTAATTAATAACTCACGAATTTTAACAAAATCAGTCTTAGATTTCTTTAGTTCAGCCTCAAGTCTCTGAGTTTTTAAAGGTTCCCTATCTGCAATAGGATTACCCCCAATACTAGGCTGAATAAAAATAAACTTCTCATCTAGAGTATCCTCTCCTCCCTTATCAACTACAGCATGTAAAATTCCAACATACCGATATAAATCAGATTTTAAATTAGGATTTTTAGAATCTCCTTTTATTCTCTCAATCACATTTGAAACTTTAATATCCTCTTCAAGATTTCTTCCCAAAATCGTTGTTTTATCAGATCCCTCTAATACAATAGAGCCAACATTAGCATTAACATGATCCCCATCTAGATTATAAATTTTTTCAATTTTTAAAACTAACTTATCCAAATATAAATAAAATAATTTAACTAATTCATCCTCAGTAATAATTTCACGTTTCTTTTTAAAATAATCATAAAACATAGTATCAGCAAATAACCTGAACCCCAAATCATAATAATACTTTGATAACTCATCCCATTCAGTTAATTCCAACTTCTCAAAATTATTTTCAACTTTACTAAAAATTTTGTCTATCTCCGCAAAATTAAAACTAATCCTCTCATAATTTTTCCTAAAATAATTATTAAGTATAGTTTTTATATCATTACCAAATTTTAAATTAGTTAAATGAGAAGAAAAGGCCGAACGTTGAAACTCCTTAAATGGCAAAATCAAATCTCTAATCTTTCTAATTACAATCAAGATATCCAAATCTTCTTCATGAGATTTAATTAAATTCTCTATAGTAGACATTTGTTCAGATACTAAATTAGCAATCTTATCAAGACCCTGTTCTAATATATCTACCTCACGAACAGCAGAATCATTCACTTTACCTAATAAAGCCCTAAGACTTCTCCACTTATCTAATATTTTAGAATTAAAATCATTTATAATCTCATATCTTAATCTATAAGATTCCCTAGGATCAAGAGGCCTTTCAGTTCCAAAAATTGAAGAGAGTTTTTGTTCCTGTTCAATCAGCAAGTCCAATAATCCTTTATCCTCAGTTGTACCTTTAATCAAATTAATTATATCATCAGAACTTAATCTAACAAGCTTATACAATTCTTTAGGATTCATCATTAAAGGAGCAGAAGAATCATATGCTAAAAGCCAATGTGAGAGCGAATATAACTCATTAGGGTTTATGCTTCTATTCTCCTTAATTTTATTAACTGCAGTAAAGATTAGATTTAAATCAGAACGAATTCCGGAAATTTCAGCCCTATATTCACTTAAATTAAAATCATCGGCCATTTTAGTTACTACCTCCTCCCGTAACTTCTTTCGTTTCCAAGTCATATTTTTTATTCGGATCCAAACCAGAAAGGATTTTATTTAGTCTTTCAAATTTCGTATCCAAAGATTTAATTCTTGTTTTAAGTAACATTAAAATATCTCTTAATTCAGAAAAAGAACCATCTTTCTCTTTTTCAATATCTTCAACCTTTTTGTAAAAAAGTAATGGAATTCCAAAAATTACTGCAAAAACAAAAGAAAGAACAACTAAATCTCCTGCAA
>CAZULG010000023.1:0-3013 GCA_964621065.1 uncultured Methanosarcinales archaeon
GCTCCTCCTCAACTCCTCCACACTCAAAACATCAACCTCCTCAGTTTCATTCAAATATGTCCAAAAAATTTTAGCTCTAATTTCTTTAGAAGGGTAGATATCTCTTAAAACATGATAATATACAGAGAGTTGCTTTGAATACTCCTCCAAATTATCTTTTCGAGTGTCTGTCTTCCAATCAATAATTTCAACTCTATCAGCAAATTCTGCAATGAGATCAATAATACCTCTCACCATAACCTCACCTAATGGATATGCACAATCAATCTCAGGAGTCAATTTCGCATCTTTCAACTCATTTTTGATGTAGTGTGTAGCATGTTCAAAATCTCTTCTATATTCTTCTTTGATTTTATTACTTGGAAGATCAAGTATATATCTAAATAACATTTTATGAATGGCAGTTCCAAATTCCATCCCTCTGCTCTGGATATGAGAATGATGCGTTTCTTTGAAATTCATCAAATCATGTGCTGAGATGCTTCTATGCCTATCTTTAATCTCACTTGTAATCTCAAGCTCACTAGACTCACCTCTTTGAATTGGCTCTAATAGCTCAATTTGAGCTTCTTCTATATGCTCAATATGTTCTCCAGCGAGTCCTTTGAAAAACTCAGAAGGTCTATGAGAGGTAATGTAGACACCATATTTTGCCCGAGTCACTGCCACATACAACAATCTTCTCTCCTCATCCAAATCTCCACCAAATCCAATATTAACAAGCTCACTCTTCCAATTATCAAAGACAAATTTCTTTTCCTTAGAAAATACTTTTTTATTTCTCACACCAACAATCTCATTAAATGTAATTGAATTTGAATTACCACTCGTCTTAGGAAAATTAGAATTATTACAATTTACAACAAATACTACTGGATATTCTAATCCTTTTGATCCATGAATTGTTTGAATGGTAATTGAATCTTCAGCCCCCTCAACTTCTATGTTGTATGTTTCTTTATTCTCTATATTTTCCTCAATAAATATGATTAAATCACTTAGTGAGATTAACGTTGAGTGGAATATATCATCTAATACTGTTATAATTGTATTTGAAATTACATCATTGAAATGATACTTCTTAAAAATTTCATCAATAACATAGCTAATAATTTTCTTATGCTTAAGTAATTGTGTTCGCATGTGAATAATCTCATCAGGATACTCTTTTGTATCAAGAATATGTTGAATTTGTGAAAATGAATAATTATCTTTTTCAAGAATTGGAATCCACGCTTCTCTACTGTCTTGATATAATAATAATTTCAACCACGCAAGCAGTAAAATTGCAGGTTCTTCTTCAAACAATTGAACACCTCCCTCATAAACTGCAGGAATATTAAATTCAAATGCTCGCTTTTGTATATCTAATCCAAATGTTCTGTTTCGCGAGAGTATTGCAATATCATTAAAGTCAAGAACTCTTTGTTTATATTCTTGAGAATGCTCATCAAAATATTGAATTGTTTGTGTGCCAACTAACTTTTGAATTTTTTGCAGAACAAAATCAATTTCAACTTCTCTATTCTGAGCTTGATAACATTTAATTTCAGAGCATTGTTCATAATCAAATTGAGCTTGAAGTGATACAATACTTTGTTTGATTTCAGTAACTCTTTCTTCCTCTTCTTTAAACTCATCTTTTCTACCATTAATAATCAGAGTTTCTTCTGAAAATGTTAAGATCTTCTGAGCACTTCTATAATTTTTTGTAAATTCAAGTGGAGTAATTGATTCAATCTCAAAAGGAACTCTTGTATAGTCTAAATTTAATTCATCTCTATATTGTGCTATTTTATATTCAAATTCACGAATATTACTAATAGTTGCATTTCTAAAACCATAGATTCCTTGTTTCCAATCACCAACAACACACAAATTAGACTTTCTCATTAACAATAAAATCAGCATAAATTGCATCTCATTGGTATCTTGAAATTCATCAACCATTACATAATCAAATGAATTTATTCTTCTCACTTCATCATTATCATGTAATACCAAAAACGCAAACATTGAGATTAATGAAAAAGACATTGTATTTTCATGAACCATAAATTCAATATAGTTGTAATACACATGATGAATAAATTTGAGTAATTCTTCTCTCTCATCATTGAATGCAACGTGTGCGTATTGTGGATTTACTTGATTATCAATCTCAAAGTCTTCAGGTAGGTCTAAATATTTTTTCTTTTTGTCAAATTTTTTGAGTAAAAAATTGTTTACTTTCTTATCACCTTTCTTATTGAATTTCTCTTCATTAAGTATTGTAAATCTTTCCAGATAAGAGTCTAAATCTCCTCTGAGTTTACTCTCACCATTCAAGAACCAACCAGTTTGTGTTGGATAAATTCCTTTAGAGAGTAATTGTTCAATTAATGAGTGGATTTCATTACTCTCAGGCATAGTTGTCAATAATTCTCTATAGTGTTGTTCAAATTCTTCTAAAAATTGATTGAAAAATTTTCTAAATAATCGTTTGTGAACAATTTTTTGGCTCACAAGTTTAAACCCAGATAAATTCCCACTCATACCTAAAATCTGTGGAGCATTTAATCCGTGCTTTGATACAATTTTAAAACAAAACGAATCAAAATTTAAAATAGGAGCATCTACAATCTCAGTGGCTTTAGTAGATTCTATTTTTGACATAACTTTTTCTTTCATATGAGTTGCAGCATTTCGTGTAAATGTGATGAGTAACATAGAATCAGGATGGATTCCTTTACTTAGCATATTCAAATATCGTTGAGTAATTGTTGATGTTTTACCAGTTCCTGCTCCTGCATCTACAATATACACTCCTTCAATTCCATTGATTACTTTAAGTTGTTCTTCATTAGCTCCCATTTTATTTGCTCACCTCAAAGTGTTTTAAACACATTTTCTTAAAGTCACATTCATCACATGTATCTTTTCCTTGAGCAGGATTATATGGGAATGAAGAGGAGTAATACTCATTTACTTTTTCAACACTCTCTTTTACATACTCTTCAAATTCTTCAATATC
>CAZULG010000024.1:0-2602 GCA_964621065.1 uncultured Methanosarcinales archaeon
TCAGTTCCTTTTGTTACTTTTAGAAATACTAAAGTTTTCATGTAGTAATGAGTTTCTAAAACTTCACTTCCACCAGTCACAGCATTGAAAGTACTAATTATTGTTGAAAGGGGAGAAATATCTGCCTGAACATTTCCTTTAAAATCATCTAAAGAAAAAGTTAATCCAACTGGTTGACAAATACCAGAATTAAAGTCTGTAGAGGAGTATTTCTCAAAATTAGTCATAGCAAGATTAGTAATAGTAGAAGAAATCCCAGTAATTTTGTAATCTTGATTTACTTCAGGCCAGATATGTGAATAATCTCCATCAGTAGAATCAATAACATTAGTCGTTCTTAAACCCTCATAAGATGGATCATTATCCAAATTAAAAACCTGAGCCGCAAAAACAAATCCAGTTAACATAAAAAATGCAATAAATAGATTAATATAATTTTTCATAATGAAATTCTAAAATCAAAGATAAAAATGATTTGCAATTACTCAAAAGAGGTTAAAACTTAAAAATTATCCGTTTTTAGGAAGAATCATTTCAAAACTATCCTCCAATTCACTCGGAGTAGAATAATCTATTAACGAATACTCAAATTCATAATCTGGATTAGGCTGAACTCCATATACAGCCATAAATGCTTCAGTATTCTCAGAGTTAAATAATACAAAGTCTACAGGTTTATCATTAAATGTTATATCAACACCATAACCTCCCAAATCAGTTCTTGCAGAAAGAATTGCCTCTCCTTTAGTATGTGCAGTCTCTCTTGTCATTAAGGAAATAGTTTCAATAGTATAATCTGTTGTTGCACCATCATTATCAGTTGCTCTTAGAGTATATCCACTTGCACCATCATCTCCAAGACCACCAGCATAAGTAGATAAAGTAATATCATAGGAAAAATTTCCGTCAGCATCTATTGTAATTGGATTTGTACCTAGCATCAAACTTGCAACACTACCATCTAAATCTGAAACAGTACCAGTAACAGTTCTAATTGCCCCCTCAAGACCCCTAATAGGAAGAGTTTCATTTACAACAATACTAGGAGCTACATTTGGAGCTTCATAAGTATAAGTTCCTGATTCTGCTTTTTGATTTGAAATATCAATTGCAGTAATTTTATAAAGACCCTCATTATTACCAAAAACATCAGTAATTTCTACAGTTTCACCATTTTGAACATTAGCACCTTCAACAAGATTAAAAGTATTTCCATCAGGAGAATAATGTAATTCAAAACTCAAACTTGCAGTAGTATCATTACCATTTGCATCCTTATCACTAACAGTAGGAGCTGTAACAGTAGTGGAATTAGTAGGAGATTCCATAATAAAAACTTTAGCATTTGCTTCAACTCCCCCATTAAAACTTCCATAATTCTCAATAACAGGTGCAGGATCAACTGCAACTGGCTCGGTAGTCTTAGAACCTCCTCCTCCACCAAAACAACCAGCAGAACTTAATAACATAGCTCCAGCCAAAGCACCAGATAAAACTCTCTGTGGAACTCTTCCATTTCTAATCCCAAGTTTTGCACTCCCATAAACCAAACCTGCATTTAATAAAACAGTATCTAAACCTTTTTTCATAACCATAATACTAACTATATATCTTTTCATATTTATAAATGTTGTTGTTACCCAAGGTTACAAATAAAACATTTTGGATAAAAAATAAGAAAATTTATCCCAAAAGAAAACTAATCAAATCATTTTAACTCCATTTTCAACAAAACATAGGACCATCATCATCATTATCTCTATCTCCTTTTCTTTTTACACCATCATCATAAACTAAAACTCCTCCATCAGAAGTTTTCCATCTATCTAAAGGTATATTTCTCCTTCGATTTTGCAAACTAATCGCCTCCGGAGCAGTTTTCAAAACCTCAGGTTTTGTATACAAATCCAAATAAGTTTGACCCCCAATATTTGTAATTAAAGGCTCTAAAAACAAAACATTTTCTGGATGCAAAGGACCCTCTCCTAAAACCAAAGACTCTAAAAGACCTCTCCTACGTAATTCAGGACCAACATACATACAAGGAAATTCAAAATTTCCACCCTCTCTTGTCATAGTTAATGATGACTCATACAAAGGTAAACTCCCGACCTCTCCTCTCATTTGAGCTTCAAAATCAGAATCAGACTCATAATTAAAACCCAAAAATGTACTAGGATTGCTAGGATTAGCAAAAATATAAGACGAAACATCGGTAATCTCCGTCCCTCCTTTTCCATTAATATGAATATTATTATTTCCTCTATCATAATCTTGTCTAAAACCTAAATTTGCATTAATATAAGTATTTCTAAAAATAGTATGAAGCTCGTCATACGTATGATAAGTTTCAAACACATCCCTAGACGTAGAAGAAGAACTCCCA
The DNA here is from genome assembly GCA_964621065.1 of uncultured Methanosarcinales archaeon. Lineage (GTDB taxonomy): Archaea > Nanobdellota > Nanobdellia > Woesearchaeales > UBA583 > UBA583. Next base: position 2,387 of record CAZULG010000024.1, read on the forward strand.
GAACCCCCACTAAAACAGCCAGAGATAAATCCCAACAAACCAGTACCAGCCCCAACTTTAGATCCAAATCTTAAAAAACCCCTACGACTAGTATCTTGAGGAGTACTTCTAATCCCACGCACATACTTTATAAATCCACTAAAAGTTGAAGTTCTTCTCTCTCTATCACTCATACTAAAAATAACGCCCCTGAACTTATAAATCTAATCTTAACGT
>CAZULG010000025.1:0-1763 GCA_964621065.1 uncultured Methanosarcinales archaeon
ATTTCAAGTCTCCTCGCTTGATATGATATACATTTTCTAAATGTGTTTGATAAAATGCTAACACATTCTCCTCACTGATTTGTCTTCTTTTGAGTTCTTCTTCGCTCTCAAACATATTTTCAACTTCAATAAATTCTAACTCATAATGATAATTAAATACAAATTCAAAGAGAAATCGTGCTTTTTTCAGATGAAACTCAGATGTAATAATTGTAATTGTTGTTCCTAATTGTTGTTGTTCAATATACTCTCGTGCATAAAATGCATTAGAAAATGTATCTTTTGATTGTTCTTCTAAGTGGATTTTATTTTGATTAATTGTTGAATTATTGAGTAAATAGTTTTTTCCTGCTTGCGCTTCTGTGGTAGTAATTCCTTTTGAAATTTCTCTTTTATACGTTTTATCTCCAATGCATAAAATGTATTTAAAATTCTGCTCAATTTCAATTGCTCTATTAAATCTTGGCTGAGTAATTTTGTTGATTTCTTGTGTAGCAGGATTAATTCCTCCTCCTAAAATTATTAACACATCTCTTTTTATCATCTAAAGATTCTCATTTCGTGTGATTATTAAATATTTGTATATTAGAGCTGATAATACATAAAATAAAATGGTTAACTATTTAAATGTGACAACAAATTATAGTTTATGTTAGAAGAAAATGAAATCAGAGAATTAGTTAAAGAAAATCTTCAAGTCAACGAAGGAAGAAGTGTTCGTGAATTAATTGAGCAAGAATATATTCCTGAATTAAATGGATGTGATATTCATGAAGGTAAAGTTACAACTTCAGTGAGAGGAGAAAAATTAGTAACTCCTGATGGAATCCCGATTCGTTTAATGTTTAGAAATCCTAGAATTTCAACACACGATAAAAATAGAGGAGAAATACCATTTAAAGATCAAGTTTTGGCTGTTAATCACGACCTAATGAAAAGAATTGTTCAACCCTATATAGGGAATTCTCAGTTTGAAATTGAAGGACTTGAATCCACATCTACAGTAATTGCAGCAGAGAATCTTAGTTTATTTCCATTTGAAAATGTTATGAGACAATATATGGCAGTTACGTCAACTGATACATCTTTATATCAAGCATGGTTTAGAGCTAAAGAAGAAGGTAAAGGTGAGTTTGTTTATTCTGGTCAAAAATTTCAGGTAAACTCATTAACTCCAAATGGTAGGTTAGAAAAATTACTATTCTCACCTTCAACAAAAGGAAAGAAAGATGAAACTATTAGTCCTGAAAAATTAATTCAAAGAGGATTAATACCTAAAGGCCAATGGAATAGGTTACGTGAAGAATCAATTCATGGATTTAATGCTGTTCAAAAATACTTAAATTCCAGAGGTTTAATTTTAGTTGATACAAAAACCGAGCATGGTAGAACACAGGACGGAAGAGTTGTATCTGCTGATGAATTATATACTATGGATTCATCAAGATATTGGAGACTCAATCCTAACAATGGAAAATTATTAACAGACAATGAAGGAAATCCTGTTTCATTTTCTAAAGAGTTTGCAAGAGGGTTAGTAAATGATCCTAATAGTGATATGTATTCGTCAGAACAACAAATTGAAATTGGAGTGCGATATATACAAGGACTTCAACATTTAACTGGAGAAGAGTTTAGACCTGATTTGAGACCTAGAGAAGAAAGAATAATTGAATCAACAAAAATAATTTTGGAACAATTATTATAGATTAACATACTTCTTTTATAATATATTTTCCTCTGCTCCACACTTCTCCATCTTT